>JAIXRW010000040.1 GCA_027484985.1 Rhodobacter sp.
AACGGCCTCCATACTGCGCTCCCGACGGACTCCCAATGACGCCTCCCCTGCAAATCTCCGCACGGGCCGCATCGCAGCTTACAGATTCAGCAGGAAGGTGGGGGAAGAACAGCGCTTACAATCAACTGCATCGGCATCGGCTTCCAACGTGGAACGCACACTAGGTGGCAGCTGGTTGCAAACGACAGCACCGGGGCGCCCGCGCTGACAGACATGGGGGCGAGCTTCGCCATCGCCACCGGCGGGGTGCTGACCCTGTTCATCGCCGCCCCGCCGAACGGCAGTTCCGTCTGGGTGCGGGTGGTGGACGAGGTTTCCGGCGCGATCTTCGAGCAGGAAATCAGCGCCGACCTGCCCGCCGCGACGCAATTCCTGTCGCCGCGGCTCTTCCTGAACACCGGCGCGACTGCCGCTGCCGTCGCCTACGACTGCGCCGGGGTCTACCTCGAAACCGATTTCTAGAATACAATGAAACGCCGGAACTTGATTGGGCCAATCGGAACATCCTAGAGCCGACCTAGTTCAGGTCCGGAGGAGATGGAGGGCGTCTTCCGGCTTTACAGGTTGACGGTGCGCGAGTGCGTTGCGCGCGCGTACCAACAAGTCTAGCCTCTCGGCTTGGGGTCTTGTCAGATACCCGCGCAATTGGAAACGGAGCGCGCCTAGTTCGATTTCTTCAATTGATGAGACACCTAGTTTGCGCAAGTGATCGTCCAGACGCAATCGGTTCCGATGCTCTGCAACGAATTCAAGACGACGATTTTCGATCTCGGGAAACAAGGCTGTCAACTGCGCTTTCCAGACGCGTTGCTGTATCTCGCCCTTTCGCCAACCGGCGAGCATGGCTAGTGGGCACGGGGTCTCGTGCCCAAGGATCGGAGTCTCGGCGCGGCGCGAAAGCCACGCGACCGGATCGGCCAGGTCATCGAGACTAGCCTGTACCAGCGACGCTGCAAGGTCCAGCCGCCAGGCACACAGTTCCACTGCGAGTACAACCGCCAATTCTCCTGCCAAGCCGTCGCGCGTTGCGGGAAGATGCTCTTCTGCCCAGATCACTCTGTCTCCACGGCGCAGCCCTTTCTGCCAGTTCTTGGGCATTGCCTCGGCCGGAATAGCGAGGTCCGCCGGCATGTCGGTCACGAGCAACGCCGGGCCGGCGCGCCCCGATGCACGGGCAGCCGCGAAACGCTCCAGGAACACAGACCACGCTGCCACGTCATTTGGTCCGATTTCCGAGAGCGAAATGATTGCTAGTTCCTCGTCAAGCACCGGATTGAGCAGCGCCTCGAGCGTCGGCGCGGTACCGAAGGCATCAGCTACGGCGGCGGCGGGGGACTGGCCAATATCCGCGCGGAACTCGACGGGCGGATGGCGAAGGTGAACCCGTAACGCTGCCTCGACGCCGGGCGGGCGGCTCGGGTCCGAAGGGAGCACGGCGATTCCATGATCGAGCCGCCGTGCCAAGTCATCAAGCCACCTGCCGAGGCCTGGCAGGCTCCACGGTTCCGGATCTGCTGTCATTCAGTGAACAGTCTGCCCAGCGGGGTAAGGATCGGTGCAGCGTCGGGTGTCCGCCCTTGGCGAAGTGCTCCGAAGCTGGCGAGGCGTTCGAGCCTTTGCGCAGTCGCGTCGGGACATTCGCCCACGAAATCCGCGAGCGACGGATCGAGGTCCTCAAGATCCTTCAGCATGTTCAGGCAATTCAAGTCGGCTTGAGCAAGATCCAAAGCTCCCGCTGACAGCGGTGTTTTCGCAGCCCAGTCTGCAAGGTCCTCGGCACGGCCAGCGCTCGGTCGAACCGCCAGATCGGAAAGGAAATGCCGAAGCGCCTCCAGACGGGCTGGCGCTCCGCCCGTTGCGGCCATGAGCGCAGCTCGCGTTGGCGCATCGTCCAGAGCTGGAACGAAGCCCTCGTCTGCCAGCCAATGCCGCAGCATCGCCTCGGACCACGCACCGGCATCGAACACGATCATCCCATCGACAGGTGAAGTGACATGCGACACGCACCAGATTGGTATCACGTCTCCCCGCTCCACCTTCGGTTGGCGGGCGAGCTGCGCCGCGGAAGAAGGCGACCAGTCACCCTCAATCACAAGAACCGCAGGTCCCGTCTTGACCCTGTCAAGCGCGCGCCGCAGTTGCGCGTCGTCACTCTTGGTTCGTATGTGGTCCCCTTCGGACAGCCAGAGGTGTGCTGCGGCAAGAATACGGCCGGCGACATCACCACCGGCAATCGCAACAGAAGATCGGACCAGGCGTAAACCGGGAACCTTCTGATCAAATAGTCGGTCGAGGTCCCGATCAGAGAGAGGGGCACGTGCACCTGGCATCTTTGGCGCGAGCAATCGAAAAAACAGCGCCGCATCGTATGCTGGGTCGTCCTCACGTTCGTCGAGCCGAAGAAGCGCGTCCTCCAGTTCCTCTTGCCGTCCCAACAACTGTGCTACTTGGGCGTTTCGCAACCCGTAGCGTTTGTCGGGAAAGCGGCTCAGGATGCCAAGATCTACCAGTTCCTCCAGGAGTTCCTCGAAATCGGTCATCGCTGGCTGAGCGAGCGCTTTCGGCCAATGTGTGATCCGACGAATCTCGACTGCCGTCAGCCCCTGTGCCAGAACCTTGCCGTCGCCACCTGCAGCTTCGAGCCGGTGCAGCGCGATTGAACGGGCGATACAGTCGTAACGGACATCGAGATTCAGCGTCAGCTGAAAGCGATCGCGAATCTGATCGGCTATCCGCTCCGCAGCGGCGCCCTCGAAAAGGCTCTCTCGGTCCAATTTCCAGCGAGGTCCAACGTTGCCTGCGCGTGGTCGCCTGCCGAAACTTTCAACGATCTGCCGACCAAAGACCTGCACAAGGGACGGATAATAGTTCATTCGCGCCAGCATGTCCGAAACGAGTTCCTGCTCGGAATAGTCAAGACCGGCAGCGCGCATCGGCTCAACCGCGAGCTGCCGCAGAGCGGTACGGTTTGCGGGGCTTTGGTTCATGGGACCAATGCAGATCGGCTCGCCCAGATGCGGCAGCGGCGAGTTCGGTGCCCGCGCCATCCGCCGGACATTGTGCAGGCCCGCGAATACCGCCTTGAAGCGCCGTCCTGTCCTTTCCATAAGCCCCTTCAGCGGCAGAAGATGGGGATATCCTGCGGCATGTTCGGTGCGAAGGAAGTTGTCGGCTTCGTCGAACATTGCCAGCAGACGTCGTGCCGGGTCGCGATCGAGCCAAGTCCCGATCGCAGCAATCAGTTCCTTGGAGCCGGATCCGATCTCCTGAAATTCCGAGAACCTGCGTAACTCATGCGCAAGTGATTGCCAGATGCTCTCCGCCGGTACTCCCGGCCCTCCGATCGACCTGATGTCGAGATAGAGCGCAAGTTCTCCGCGCTCCGGCCGATGCCTCTCTCCGCGAATGTGGTTGAGCAGAACCGACTTGCCCAACTGCCGACCGCCGTAGATCAGGCAACCTTCGGCGTTTCGAGAGACGATCCTGTCGATCTCGGCTTCGCGACCGAAAAAGATCTCGGGGGGAATCTGCCCGGGACTGATCGTGTACGGCTGAACCCAAGCAAAAGGCATCGCACAGTCGAAAAGAGTTGCGAGCGTGTCGTCGCTTTCAAGACCCGCGAAGAGCAGAAGTGCTTCGTCGAGGAAGACAGCTGAACGCGCTTCGGCCCTCATCTGGCGTGCAAGGCGTTGACGATCCTTGACGTCAAACCTGCTGAATATCACCACGATCCAGGGCGCATCGGGGGCTTCGCTTCCTATTTGGCGCAAGAGTTGGTCGATGGGAACATCCGCGCGCGCCGCCAGCAGTTGAAAGCGTCCGCCGGCCGCACTGCCGAACGCGGGAGGGAGGAAGCCTTCTGCCCGGCGCGGTACGTCGCAGTTCATCGTCAGCAGCCGAAGCCGTCCGGGCAAGGCTTCGCGCCCATCGCTAAGCCGCACTCCACTGAACCCGATCAATTCGAACAGCTTCGACAGCGCCTCGCGCAGTCGCGCAGGTTGGCTCTGCCGCAGCGCGTTTTCTCCCTGACCCCAGTATTCTAGAAGCTGCTTGAGCCTGCGGGCACGTCGCTCTTCGATGCTTGCCACGTCGATTGGTCCAACCGATCCTCGCGTTTCCAAGGCAGTCTGAATCCGCCCTCGCTTGGTCTCTTCAGGTTCTGCTGCGATGGCAGCGACAAAGCCGGGAAAGAACCGGGCAAAAACGTCGGGAACCGCGACTTCCGGCATCGGGACCGCTCGTCCCGCCTTGATCTCGGCGATCGCGTCGTCAGCCGTGACTGGATCCAAGCGGTCGAAGACCGCAAGCAGCTCCCGCGCCGAAGCTCCCTGTGGCAAGGCCATCAGTCGTTCCAGTTCCTGCCGCTGACGCTCGGCTATCTGCGCCTGCAGACGGTCCCTGCGCACTTCCATCTCGGCAAGGACAGAATCGAGTTCCGGAAAATCTGGTGGCAGATCAGGCCGGCGAATTCTGTTCAATGCCGGCAACATCACGTCGTCACCCTTTTCCGAGGCGACTAAGGCGGAGTCGATGAGGGAGAGACGCGACAGATCACCGGGTAGCGCCGTTGCGGCTTCGAGGTCAAGGTAACCGATCGTCGTCAAGGATTGCCGAAGACGCGCCAAACGCTCGCGCGCCTTTCGCCGGGCTGCTTCAAGCACCTCATCGAGTTGCTGCTGTCGGGCGTCGCATTGATCTTTCGGTAGGTCGCTATCACGCAGTCGGTCAAGGAGGCGTTGCGCGGCGAGCACCGCCGGCTCCTTAAGCCTCGCGTCGAACGCGAGGGTAGCGTTCGGTGCAATCAATCCCGGCCTGACGAGAGCGGCGGCAAGTCGTTGATCGCGCAACGCACGCTCGGCATCAAAGACAGGACCGTCTTCATCGGTCCAGTCCTGACAGCCGCCGGGCAGTCGCAGTAGCGGGGCTTCAAGCAGATCTTGGATGCGCGGCGTGACCGAAAGAGCCGCGCGACCGTCGATGAGATTCCGCAAATCATCGAGCTTCGCGGCCAGAACGAGACCAGCAGCTTCGGCAAGTCTTCCTTCGCCCTCAGTCGGCCCGCCGATGTCATTGTGCAGGGCCTTGCGTATGGGGCCAAGTGCGCGCAGTAGCCGTTCTCGGCTGTGATCCTGCGTTTGCCAAGTATCCTGGCGCCGCGCTTCAAGCCAGTCCTGGAGTTGATCGCACGCCTCCTGAATCCCTCGACAAAACCAATCGAGCGCCATGCCCTCGATCCTGTCACGCCTTGGGCGGCCGCTGCGCCGTTCGGCTTCTGAAACGAAAGCCTCCTGCGCATTCCTATCATAGGCGAGTCTATCGATCAGATCCTTCGCGAGCGCCTCTGCGCTTTCGGCCCCGGCCAGTACAGCCTCTGCGACACGTCCAATTTCACCCTCTTGGTGAAGCTCTCTGTGGAATATCGCGTAAGTCGGCTGATGCACCGTCTTGCGGTGGCGTGCTTCAGCCAACCACCCCTCAAGGCGCTTGCGCATGGCCGGTTCCGCCGACGGCGGTCGATTCCCGGCAAGTTCGGCAAGGAGTCCAGCCGACAGCCGCACATCGTAGCCGAGACTGGCAAGCGCCTCGATAAGCGGTACTTGTGTCTCGAGCCCCGGCAAGCCAACGAGGTTTTCGATAATACCGCGGGCTCCGTGATCGGGATCGAACAGGGCCGGGCGCAACAGCGCCGCAAGGGCGAGCCGCCCCGCGGCGACGGGATCGGCCGCTTCGGGCAAAGCGGCCGCAAGTTCGGCAAGCGCACTGCTGCGCCTCGGATCCGCCATGTCCTCGGGCTGATGTATGGCGGGAAGGATCGCCAACGTCCGCAGGATCGGTGCCGACACCGGTGTCTTTACAAGCCGCGACAGATGCCAAGCGATGGCGATCTCGCCCGCAGAAAGATACTGTGCAAGCAGTTCCTCCGGATCGGTTCCCTCCGGAATTGGCGATGAGTCTGGCGCAACGTAAGGCGTTTCCGGCAAGGCGTTCTGCGTCAAATCACCTTTACACGGAATGGCCGGCTCTGGCTCCGCTTTGTTCTCTACCTCTACCTCTACCTCTACCTCTACCTCTGCACTGACCTCTGGCGGAGCAGCATCAACATGCGTCGCTATCTTGTCCGGTGTCTCCGGCAAGTAGTCGTCCAGCGAGGTGTCGTCGGGGTCGGTTGCAGTCTGCGTCGTGAGTTCAGGTTCAGGTCCATGCGCCTCTGCAGTTGATCCCTGCTCGGGTTCGTCCCTGATCGAATCAGGTCCGGCGCCGATTGCGGCCAGTGTGTCCCTAGGTTTGTAGACTGATAGAAGCGCACGCAGTGACGCGAATGCCTTATCCCGATCAGTGCGAGCGGAATTTGCCTGAAACGCTGCATCTTTAAGGCGCGAAGTCAGATCTGCGAAGCGCTCGTAGGCCCGGGCCTCTGAAGCGGCGCGGACTTCAGCATCTGCCGCTATGAAGGCATTGTCGGCCTGATCGGCAGCCTGATGAGCGATCTCTGCCACTGCAAGCATTTCCGCAATCCGGTCCAGACTCTCGACGGTAGAATCCTCGGGCCAAGCGTCGGCCAGATCCGGGTCGAGTGTATTGAGCCGGTCACGCAAAGCGTCTGCTCGCAGACGTATGTTCTCCTCCGCAGCGTCAGCTTCAGCAGCGGTGCGACAAGCCTCGAACAGCGCCTCGGCCAGTTCTACCAAGCGCGCGGCCGCTTCGACGTCGGGCCGATCCAAGCTTTGCGCACCCTCGGCAAGACCTTGAGCGAGAGCAGTCCAGTCGCGAGCCGCCGGAGCTTCTTTTGCTCCCGCCTCCGCAGGCGAAACCGGCGTCGTGGGTGAATCTATCCCTACGAGACCGAGATAGATCCGGTGCACTGCTCGCTCTGGTGTTCCGAAGGGGAAATGGTCCTCCGGAATGTCGTGAATCTCATCAGAAGTCAGTTCCCCTGCGGATCGGGTCACCAGCCAACGTAGCGCGCGAAATCCGAAGGTCTTGGTCATATCCCCGGACCGCTTCATTCGGTCGTCATAGCGACGCAGGCGCGCATAGTCTCCTGCGGCAATGATGCGCAGGAGTCCGTCGTAGAAGTCAGCGTCGTTCTTTAGCCGATCCTCCGGGACTATATCGAAAAAAAGATCATTGTTCTTTCGCCGGTCGCTCCTCGCAATCGGAAATATCTCCTGTGCGAGATCTGCGTTCACGCTAGCCATCGGATTGGGTAGAATGTTGTCGTCCATCGGAGCCTCGCGTCACTCAAGTTTTTTCGCAATGGGAGCACAAGAGGCCTTGCGCTCGACGATGCGAAAGGTTGCGTCTCTCAGACGGCGTGCCTGAGTAGGCGGGTTCGCGGTGAAATCATGGCGCGAACAATCCTCAACCCTCCAAGTGCCAAATACTTGCTCGAGCAGGGTAGATGAAGGCCGCCGGTGAACTAATTCCATTGCCGAAGAGAGATGAGGTGGCATCGTCCGCCTAGCGATTAATCTTACATGGCTTCCAAGAGGAAAAATCTGGAACACGGCTTTCCGATGCGTATCCGGCGTGAGAGTAATGTGTAGCAGGCACCGGTCCCGGTCGTCGAGATGCCCGCGTATGCGTCGAACGTCCTGGTTGTCTTCGCGCCGGTCCTTCGCTTCGCACCCTGTATGGCCGAGCCCAGAACGGAGCGGTGCCGCTTTTCGAGGCTTCGGTCGGTTGGTCGACCAACCTTCGCTGTCGATCATCCATTGTCGGCCGATCGCCTGATGCGTTGATTTCGGGATCGGCTGATCGAAGAGGCTCCGCGCCTTGTAGTCGTTCTGTCTCACTGCCTATCAAGCCCCTACCAAGTTACCCAGAGCGGCGAGGGCTGTTGACCTTCTCCCTGGATCACGACATCGGTCTCGATCCGCATCAACTCGGCAGCCTGACGCGCTGGCTCGGCTTCGCCGTCGAAGCGCACCGGGCGTCCCGGGGTGCGCCAGGCGCCCAAGCCCTGATCGAGATGAATCGTGACCGCCGTGCCGTCGGCAAAGTCGAGCCGCAGGCTCCGGGCGTGGGGACAGGCGTCCTTGGGTCGGAGCGACACCGAGGCGCCGGGCAGCAGCGTGCGCAGGACGGCGCTGCGCGTTGTATCCTCCGGCCAGGTGTGGTGCAGGGCCCGCGGCGGCTCCCGGTCGGCCCCGGAGCCCTGTTCAGAGACGACCTCGACCGCTGTCGCCCCGTTCCGGCCTGGCATGGCATTCAGGATCCCCGCGAGAAGGCGCACGGATAGGGGCGTGCGCAGGTAGCGGTCGCTGTACGCAACACGCGCCACCGGGCGCTTGCCCGCGAAGGCCTGCGGGCGAAGGGGCACCACCGCCTTCCAGAAAGCCTTGCCGAAACCGGCGACCGGGCCGTCAAATTGGTGCCGGATGTCCACATGGGCACTGTTACCTTCGCCGAAGGCCGCGACCTTCGCGAGCGAGAGTGTCGGGCCCATCTCGGCCGGAGCGTGCACGCCAAGGAGGGCTGGCGCGACGCTGACGTCGCCCCAAGTGGGCCCGACTGTTGCAGCGGACGTTGACGGGGTCGCGATCTGCTGAAGACGTCCGCCTGCCTCGAGCTCGGCGATGATGGGAAGGCTGCCCGCCATCGGCAGGTTTGCGCATGAGCGCAACGCCCCACCGGAGCGGGCGACAGCCCGCACCAGGTCGAGCTTCTGCGCGAAGTCGAGCTTTGGCACTTCCCCAGCAGGCAGCGCCAGCGAGACCTCGGCGCCGCCCCGCTGCGCCGCCGCGAGAAGGTCGGGGCCAGTCCAGTCGATGGCGTCCCAGCCGGTCGCGTCGCCGTGCAGGAAGAGCGTGAGGCGGGTCAGACCGCCTTGGGCGAGGGCGCGGCGTATCCAGTCGGGGACCGGTTCGGTGAGCACCCGGGTCACCGGGCCAAAGACCTGCAAATCCTCCGGCAGGGAAAGTCGCGGTAGAACCTCGCGGCGCAGCGCCTCAAGCGCGCCGGGCCGGTCGACCGGGCCGAGGTCGAACTGCAAATCGCGGCGCAGGATGCAGTCGGGGCAGCCATGGGCGCAGCGCGAGGGACAGTCGAGCCGCCCAGCCGCAGCGGTCAGCAGGGCGGGAAGATCCGTCTCGGCGGTGTTGGCAAAGCCGGAGCCGCCGGTCGCCTTATCGTAAAGGAAGAACGACGACCGCCGCCCGCCATCCGCGCGGATGCTCGGCGCGACGCTTACGCCCATGAGTTCGGCATCGATCCCCAACCGCTCCGCCAGCGCTTCTCGCACAGCCGCGCCGATCGCGAGCGCGCGGCCCTGGTCCGCTTCGGTTGCCTGAAGCGCATCGAGACGCAGCTCGAACACATCTGTGGAAACTTCGTTGCCAAGCCGTACGTTGCGCCGGATCCGGCGCGAGCCCGTGTCGTTGCCCGGGCAAAGCCCGTCGTCACGCGGGTTGTCACGGAGTTTCTGCAATGGCCGGTGATTGCGCATACCCGCCGGCAGCGCCTCACTATCTTCGCCGGTCTCCGCCTCGGCCCGGCCACAGGCAATGCAAATCGCGTAGCCCGCGCCGCCGGGCCCCGAGGAGGTCACAAGCACCTTGCCTTCTCGGCTGGTCCGCAGCGCGCCGGTGGCGGGATCGCTGAGAGAGATCCATGGCGCGCCGGCCGCTGACACGCGGGCGCGGTCGGGCGGCACGAAGGCGAGGGTCTCGTAGGCCGCATGTGGCTTGCTGGTGCCGAGAAAGCCGGACGGCCGCAGCAGCTCCTCCCGCCGTGTCCCGCTGCCACAGTCGGGGCAGGTCTCGACGGGCAGGCGCGACAGTCCGAAGGCGTTGCAGGACGGACAGCGCCAGAGCGTGCGCAGGTCCTCGACCGATCCCGGCTCGCTCCGGTTGCCCCAAGTCGGCAGGATGCCGTCGGAGCGGTGCACGAGCCCGTCGATGACCACCTCAGCCCCGGGCGAGTAGTCCCGGATCGCCATGTCGAGTGGGCGCGAGGGACCACCTTCGCCGCCTGTCCGCCCGACATGGTCGAAGGCGACCACATCTACTGGAAAACCATAGGCCGGCGTAAAGCCACGGCGGGCGAGTTCGGAGATCATGAATTCTTCCCGCATCCGCTTCGCGCGCCGCACGTAGAAGCCATAAGCCGGGTCACGCTCCGGATGGGCGGCCTGCGCTGACAGGAGCTGCCCGTACTCTCCCATCCAGCGCTCCCGCATCCGCTCGAACGCCTCCGTTGCGCGTAAGGTCACTCCGGTGCTGCCTTCGAGCACGGTTCCGCGAACGAGGTTCTGCAGGGCTTCCGCTACGGCTGGGCTGTCGGCCCATTCTCCCTGCAATGCGACGAGAAACCCTTCGGCCTGGCTGTCGGGGAGCCACGGCGCGGCCGGATCGGGCGTCGCGCCAAAGAAGGTGCCGATACCCGTGGTAACCCTGATACCGCCTGCGCCACGCAGGTACAACCCGAGAAGGAGCGCGTTGACATGGCGCTGCACCAGGACCGGCCCGTCGAGCCGCACCGCCGGCGCGCGTACTGCACCCTTCAATAGGCGCGCGGGTTCGCGAAACACCATTCGGTCGAGCGGGAGGTCTTTGCAGAAGGTGAAAGCCAGCGCCCATGGCTCGCCTCGGCGCCCGGCTCGGCCGACCCGCTGGCGGTAGTTGGCAGGCGCCGGCGGCACATTCGTGTTCACCACGAGGCCCACGTCGGGAATGTCGACGCCCATCTCCATGGTGGTGGAGCAGTTGAGGATGTTGATCCGTCCTTTCCTGAACGCCTCTTCATACGTCTGAAGGCTGGCCCGGTCGATTTGGGCGGAATGCTCCTGCGCGCGCAGGAAGGGCGCGAACTCAGCGATCCGGTCGTGGATGTCGGTCCAGTGGCCCCGCGTGCGGAGCGCAGCCACACGCCCGTCCTCTTCGAGCCAGCGCCGTATCTCCGCCCGCGTCTCCGCCGTTAGCCCCGTAGGCGCTGCCCTTGGCAGGCGCGGCATGTCGACGGGCGTGGCAAGGGCCTCGGCCTCGATTGCGTTGAGCGAGACGCCGGCGGGCGCGAAGGGCAGAAGCCGCCAAGTTTGCGGGCATTGCCAGGCGCTGTCGAGCCGCGAGACCTCCGCTTGTCGAAGGTCGAGCCGCCATGCATAGGGGCCAGCCGCCCTCAGCAGGCGCGCGCCGCGAAAGGCCGTCCAGATCGCTGCGAGGACGGTGTCGACACGCTCCGCGTCTAGCGCGCTGTCGGGGGCACCGCCTGTCAGGCGGTAGAGCAGCCGCACTAGGCTGCCACGCGTCGCGGCGGCAGTGGGAAAGCGGGACGGGCTGCGTACCGGGCTCTCGGCGTCAGGCGGCGTACCCGGCTCCATGACGGCCGAAAGCGCGCTGCGGGGCGAAATCCAGTGGCGCATGTCCACCGGATCCTGTGGCAGGTCGATGGCGAGGGTAGCGCGGAACACGATGTCCACCGCAGCATGGAGGACGTCCGTCCAGACGTTCGTATCGTGCCCGGCCTCGGCGAGCGGCGCCGGCACCTTGAGGCGCGAATGCTCGTCAAGTCCCGGGAAGACGAGCCGGGCTAGGCCCATGGTCTCGACGTTGTTTTGGAGCCGTGGCCGGCGGAAGAGTTCGCGGAACAGGAACAGTTCAGCGAGGTCGGCGGGCGCGTCGGCAAGATGCGCACCCCCGAGCGGGCGGCCGCGCCAGACCTCAGCGGCGAAGTCCGACAGTTCGGGGTTGGCGGCGAGAGTACCGCGCAGATCGGTCCAAGAGATACGGCCGGCACCGTCGATCAGCGCGGCGAGCGCCTCCCGTTTCTCTTCGAGAAGGCCGCGCAACGACGGCACGGCAACGACCGCTTGTTCCAGCCCTTCAATCTCGGCCTGCAGCGCGGCCGCTCTACCCGGATCGCCCCCGCCGGACTCTTGCACGGCATGGGTGATCACGGCGCGGGTCAAGTTGCGCTCGGCCTCTTGCTGGAGCTTTGCCGAAAACCGCGCGGTGCCCTGCCTGCTGTCGGTAAAGGACAAGAGCCTCCGTCCGCCGAAGGGCGCCGCCCCCGCGCCCTCGACGCGCGGCACGGCCTCAAGGAGCACGGGCATCGCGTTACCCATCAGGAACGGTGCGCCGAAGGTCTGCGGCCGGACGGCGGTGCGTGGCTCGTGGGCCCGCACGCAACAGGCCCGATCGACACGCTCCTCGACGATCCGGAGCGTCGCGAATCGGTCTTCTAGCTCAGGCAGGTTTAGCAACGCGCAATCCGTGAGCCGAACAGCGATGTTGTCCTCACTATCGCGCGCAGGGCCGAGCAGAACCTCGCGTGACGGCGTCGCCGCAGCGCCCTCTTCGGGGCTTGGTTCGGGCTCGACATCGAGCACGTACTCGTCCTCGTCGTCACCCCTGCGGGCCTGCGTCAGGTACTCGTGGGCCCCTTGCGCGAAGCGTTCAGCGATGAGCCAGGGTGTTCCGCACTCGTCGCAGGCGCCGATCTCGAATACCGGCGCGCTGCAGGTACAGCGCTCTCGTTCCTCAAGATGCACCTGGCCGTACGGCCAGTCCGAGCCTTCGGTGGAAAGCGCCGGGTGGCGATCCGGGCATGCTGGGTCGATGCAGGCCCAGAGTCCGGCCTGCGCCCGGTGGAATACGTGGAGCCGCCACGGCGCGAGGCGGAGATCGGATCCGGGAGCGCACGCCCGTGCGGCAGCCTCCAGAACCGCGAAAGCCTGATGCCGGGCCCCTCGATCGCCCGGATCCCCGAGCCCGAGGATCCCCGTCGCTGCGCCGAGCGTCAGCCCCCTGTCGCGCATCCGGGCGCGGGCGGCACGGATCCGCGGATCGGGCGCGAGCATCTGCCAGAGGCTCTCGTCTGGGACCGCCAGCGCCTCTCGGTCGAGCGCCGCTTGAGCGCCTTCGGGCGGCAGATCGGGCTCCCGCTCCTCGCCGGCGATGATCTCAACGCGATCCTCCGGCACGCCGCCCAGGTCCGCCACGAAGCGGCGCAGCACCGCCGCCGTTTCCTGTCCTTCGCCGATGGTGGCGGAGGTCGCAGCGAGACGAACGTCTTCCGGGGCGACCCCGAACGCCTCCCGCACCCGGCGCAGCAGCAGCGCCATCTCTGCCGCCTGCGCGCCGACGTAGCTGTGCGCCTCGTCCAGTACAATCCAACGCAGCGTGCCCTGCGAACGCTCGAGGATCGGTCCGTCCTGAGCCCGCATCAGCATGTATTCGAGCATCGTGGTGTTAGTGACGAGAATCGAGGGTGGATCCTCCCGCAGCCGCTTGCGGTCCGGCACCATCCCGCCACCGGGCCATTCATGGGGTGGCAGCATCTCTTTGAGATGTCTGTTGTAGAGCGCGTAGGTGATCCTACCCGACAGGGGCGCAATCCACTCGCCGAGCCGCTCGCGCTGGCTGTCGATCAGAGCGTTCAGCGGGTAGAGGACGATGGCCTGCACGCCCCGCCGCCGCCCGGCCGGCGACTGCCGCAGGAGGTCGTTTAGCATCGGCACCATGAAGCATTCGGTCTTGCCCGAGCCGGTGCCGCTGGTGACGAGAAAGCTCCGCTCCTCGGCCGCGGCGGTCCAGGCGCGCATCTGGTGGAGATAGGGCGCGTGCTCAGCGCCGTGCCGTGGCCATCGGCGGTTCGGCGCCCCGTCTAGTGCGGCCACCAGATCCTCTTCCAAAAGTCTACCTGCCAGATCGTTCAGTGTGCGGTCAGCGCGTTTCCAGGCCCGCGCGGCCTCGAACACCGGGTCGGCGAGGAACGCGTCCGCCTGTCCTGGCTCGGCCCGCAGGCGCGCGGAAAGCGCGGTGCGCAGGGCGACCGAGCGGACACGTCCTTTGGCCACTACTGCCGACGCGGCGCGCTCCGCGACCCGATCCAAGACCTCGGCGTAGCCCGAGCTGTTGGTGTCAATGCCGTCCTTCATTCTGCCGTCTTCCCTTATTTCCGCGAAAGGTGCATGGCCTGCCAGGCCATCGCGGCCGGGAGCGCCAAGTCAAAATGGCTCGGGTCTAGGTGGATGCAGCGCAATAGCTGCACCCCGATGCGGCCCTGCGGCGCTGCTCGCAGGCCGAAGGCGACCTCGGACACGAATAGCGGTGCCTCGATCAGGCCATTCACGTGATCGGCAAAACGGACGAAGGCCGCAGGCTGCGCCGCCACGCGCAGGTCGGGAAAGGAGAGGTCGCTCTCGCCGTGGCGCCGCGCGGCCGCGTCTGCAAGTCGCAAAAGGGTCCCTTCAGGATCCCCGAACGCTGACGGCATACGCCCGAGCCAGTGCATTAGATCGGGGGGCGCCGCGAGCCTCGCCTCCAAGAGGCCGAGCGCGAGATGCCCGTCCAGATCGGGGCGGAGCGTCAGGATCTCCCGGACGCGTCGCGCCATCTGCTCGCGCGCGAGCGTCTCGGCCCGCTCCGCCAGCGCGGGGATTGCAGCGAGGCTGGTAGTCAGGCTTGCCAGCTCCGACGCCACGGCCGCGCCCCAGTCCCGCGGCGCAACAAAGGCCCAGCGGCGTGCGCCGTGACGCTCGAGCTCCAGTCGGTCCGACAGGTCCGATACGTCGGCCCTCATGAGTAGACGCACGGCCACGGCCGACACTCGTTCAAGCGCCAGCACCTGGTCCAGCGCGGAAGGACTCGCACCATGAGTCGTCAGGGCGTCTATGGCCCGCTCAAGCGCCATGATGTGCTGTACATCGACCCCGTCGCGGAAGATCGCCGCATAGGCTTCGACGCGCGCTGCACGGGTGCGTCCGGTGCCGGCGGCATGCAAACGATCATCTTGATCGGTCGTCGCCACTTGTCCGGCATCAGGCTCGACCACGAGCGGGCGGGGTGGGCGAAGCGGCTGTCCGTGTAGAGAGGGAAGGAAGAACCAGCGCCCTCGCCCGAGCACGTTTACCATCGCCGCCGGCGGCGCGTTGGGAACCGCGACCGCCGGACCAGGCGCGTCGATGTTGATCGCCACCAGGTCGGGCAATGTCCGTTCATCACCCGGTGCGCCATGCGTTCGCAAGATCACCCCATCCACGGTCAAATGGGTCTCGCCCAGGAACCGCCGCACTAGGAGTCGGGGCGACTCGTGCCCGTCGGCGAGCGCTCGAAGCCGAACCTCCGCGTCCGGCCCGCCATGGGAGAGCAAGTCGTCCACAAGGTCTCGAATGCTCGACAGGGGCGCCTCGCCTAGGACGCGGACGGCCAGCGGCGACGTTATGCCACCAAGACCGGGCGCGACCAGCCGCAGGCTAAGGTCGGTCTGGCCGACGTGGGCTGGCAGCACCCGCCAGTCGCGCAGATCGTGCAGCGTGATCTCGCGCTGTGTCTCAAGGATCGCCCCGTCCGGCCCTGCCAGATAGGCCCGCGTGGCAGGGAGCGCGAGTTGCCAGTCCAGCGTCTCCGCCCCATCTGGCGCAGCGGCGCGCAGGCGGAGCCGCGCCTTGCGGACCCCGCCCGCGGGCAGCGGAACCTGGGCAGACCCAGCCTCGTTGATCACCGCCGGGGTGGCGTCTTCCACCCGCAGGGTCCAGCCTGCAGGCAAGCCGGAGACGCTCAGCGCCTCGCCCCCGGCATCCATCGAGAAGCGCGCTGCCGGCGGCAGGATTCGTAGCCGAAGCCGTGCGCCCACGTTCCCGTCTTCTTCCGCGGCGACGTCGAGCGTGCCGAGGAAGTTCTCCTCCGGTGCTGATCGCCGCCATGCGCCGCGCCCGCCGGAACGGTAGAGACGGCGCCGAGTCGGAAGGGCGACGAACCCGTGACCCGCCCGGCGCAGGGCGATGTCGGGTAGACCTCGGAACACCGGCACCCCTCGCCCGTCGCGCACCGTGCTGTCCTGTGCACCGAAAGCGGCAATTTCATCTCGCTCGGTGCGGTCCGCGCCCGTCTCGACCGCGAGTGACCAGTCGCTCACACCGATCCGCCCTTTGCCCTCAAGCCGCAGAAGCCGGCCCTCCGCGCTCTCGCCTCCCGGCTGGGCGACCAGACCCTCGCTGCAAGTCACCCGCGCATTCGCCCCCACGAGCGCCCAGACGAACGGGTCGTGGGTCCGCAGAGATGCGCTGCCGGCCCAGGCAAGCCGCCGCGCCGCGCCGTCGTCACCGCTTTCGGCCAACGTCCAGAGTGTCAGGCCCTCGGCTGGGTCGACCGCCCCTCCGCCGGGCAAGGAGACAGGTTGCAGCAGCCGGCCGTCAGCCATCGCCACCAACTCAATCGGCGCCGACAGGTGGAAGGGGAAGCGGGCCGTCCGGCGTCCGCTGATCCTGGTCGCGCTCCAGCCGCCCTCCGCACGGTCGAGGGCTAGCATCAGGTCCGGGCAGGCCGCTGCCAGCGCGCCGGTAGGGGCGAGGCGCACGCGCCGATAGGCCGCATCGATACCGTCCATCAGACGCGCGGGCAGGCGGGTCGCTGGGGCGACGTCGACGAAGGCCCGCCAAGCGCCATCCTCATCACGCACTAGCTGGCGGCCCAACGGCTCATCGACCTCGCCGCCAGCCCGCACGGTCATCGCCTCGGCGAAGAGCGCACGGGCGGCATCCCCGTCGAAGCGTAGCGTAAGGCGCTCGCGCCAGGTCGGCTCCGCGCGGTCGAGCCAGCTCTCGACGTCGGCGGCGGCCAAATCGCGCGGTGCCCGGCCGCGCAAGTCGACAAGCTCGCGAGCGAACTGCACGAAAAGACCGTGGAACTCCTTGGTGCGATAGCCCATCGGCAGACGTTCCGCGCGTCTCCGGGCGAAGGCCAGCGCCTGCTCCTCTGGACAGCCTGCGCCGAAGCGCTCCAGATCTGCGACGAGGCCGACGAGCGCCGCACGATAGCCGCCTTCGTTCGCCAGAAGCCTCACAGGAAGCCCGCCCTCGGCAGCGAGCGTACGCAGGTACTGCACGCCTGCATCGCTGCTGCGGGGCGGCGGGCGACGCAGCTTCCGCAGTCCTCTGGTTGTTAGGTCACGCAGTGTAGCTTGGTCGAGACTGAGGCCGAGCTCATCTGTGAGGAAAGCCCAGGAGAAGGATCCGCCGGCGAAATTCCGTCGATAATGCTCTGCTGCCCATAGGACAAAGGCCGCGGCCGTTTCACCGTCCCTCGATCGGTTGAGGCTCCTGCGAAGACCAAGTTCGAGTTCGTCGAAGCGGCGCTCCGAAAGGCGGTAGAGATGGAGGGGGCGACCATCGATCTGCTCTTCAATCAAAGCTGCGAACTCATCGACATGGCCTTACCTCTGCGCCGAAGCCACCAAATCACAAAACGCCCGATCTCTCGATCATTTAGGTTGTCCAAGAGCTTACCGCACGCGCTACGCGCACTTCTACAGCAAAGCAAAGCACGGCAGCGCCCCAGTCAATTGTTTTCCTATCAGGCACCATTGAAACGTCTGGTCGCTAGAAGCTTCCTCTAGCGACGCAGTCATGATGACCTATATGCTGGAGAAGGTTGGACGGCAGGCCCACCTCCTCCGCCATTCACGTACAAAAGTGGGCACTGATCGAAGCTGGTCTGGACCTGTGGTGACGATGTGTGTCAGGCGCTTTGCGCTGGTCACGATCGTGATCTTGCGTTCATCGATTTCCACGTAGTCGAGAATGTTGCTTAAAGCCCGCTTCTTTAGATTTGGTTCGTCAGAGGTCACGATGTTTTTCGCCTCTTGAACCAGACGGGCCACTCGTTCTGTTTCCAGGTAGGTTTCTGCGGGCAACCGCCGCTTGAGGACTTCGATCGCGCTCCTTGCCCGTTGTCTGCGCAAATCGATGCCGCTCTGGCATGCGATGAAGACCTGATCCTCGGGGTCTATGGCACCCTTGGAAACGGCCTGATAGAGGCGTCCAAGTTCGGCTTCGGCCTCCTGTAATTCGGCAGTTCGCTCTGTCAGGAGGCGCTTCACATCCGTTTTCTCGATGTTTGCTGCGTCTTCCCGCCTGCGTATCACTTCGTGAATGCGGTTCTCGGAAAGGATTTCCTTCATCGCTTCGATTACCTTTGTGTCTGCCTGGGACATCGGAACGCGCATGCCCTTGCATGCAGTTTCTCCGCATCTGATCTTTGTCATGCACGAGTAATAGCGATATTTTCCGCTCTTCCCAGTTGTGGTGGTCATTCCCCCACCACATCGGCTGCATTTCACAATTCCAGTAAGCAGAACTGATCCAGTGGTAATTCGAGGAGGTTGTGATTTCGGATTCCTTGATGCAAGCTGTCTTGCGACGCGATCAAATTCCTCTGTCGATATTATAGCAGGAAATCTGACGTTGCCCCCGACTTTTATCCAGCGTGAGCAAGACTCCGAGTTTGAGTTTTGCCATTTTTTGGTGGGTTGGGCAACGGGGGCTGGCGCGGAGCTTTGCGGGTTGCGCAGCGTCAGGCCCGGTTGCGGGGTGAAGGCTTGGGCGAACTCGGCAGGCGTCTGCCAGCCAAGGCGCGAGTGCGGGCGTTCGGTGTTGTAGTCCTTGCGCCAGGCCGCGAGCGTGGCGCGGGCGTGGTTCAGGGACGTGAACAGGGTCTCGTTCAAGAGCTCGTCTCTCAGGCGACCGTTGAAGCTCTCGATGAAGGCGTTCTGGGTCGGCTTGCCCGGCGCGATGTAGTGCCAGTCGATCTTGCGGTCGTCGGCGAATGTCAGGATCGCGTTCGAGGTGAACTCGGTCCCGTTGTCGCTGACCACCGTGATCGGCTTGCCGCGGGCCTCGAACAGGGTCGCCAACTCCCGCGCCACCCTTGCGCCCGACAGGGACGTGTCAGCGATCAGGGCAAGACACTCCCGCGTGCAGTCATCCACAACGGTCAACACGCGGAAGCGGCGGCCATCGGTCAGCTGGTCGGAGACGAAGTCCAATGACCAGCGCTAGTTCGGCATCAGCGGCAGCACCATCGGGGCCCGCGTGCCAATGGCCCGCTTGCGCCCACCGCGCCGTCGGACATGAAGCCGTTCTTCGCGGTAGATGCGGAACAGGCGCTTGTGGTTCACCTCATGCCCCTCGCGGCGCAAGAACACGTGCAGCCGCCGATAGCCGAAGCGGCGGCGCACTCGCGCCAGTTCCTTGAGCCGCTCGCGCAGCACAGGGTCGTCCTGACGGACCGCCTCATACCGCATCGTCATCCGGCAACAGCCAATCACCCGACACGCCCGCCGTTCGCTCATCCCGTGGCCCGCCACCAGATGCGCGACCGCTTGCCGCTTTCCGGCGGGCGTCACCACTTTTTTCCAATGAGATCCTTCAGCGCCGCATTGTCGAGCATCGCATCAGCCAGCAGCCGTTTCAGACGGGCGTTTTCGTCCTCGAGCCCCTTTAGCCGCTTCGCCTCGCTGGCATCCATGCCGCCATACTTGGCCTTCCACTTGTAAACGGTCGCATCACTGACGCCGTGCTTGCGGCACAGATCGGCAACGGAAACGCCGGCCTCGTGCTCCTTCAGAATACCGATGATCTGATCTTCGGTGAACCTGCTCCGCTTCATCTCTGGTCCTTTCGATTGGGCCAGAGTCTACCTCAAACTGGATTAGGTGGAGGGGGCAACGTCAATGGGAACGCCGGATCGGGCCTCGACACGTTCTGAGCTTCTGCCGCTTTCTTCAGGATTTCACGCTCCGTACGCAGGCGCGCGACCTCCTTCTTCAGAGCTGCAATCTCGGCCAGATCGGCCCGCATCTGCCCGTTCCCGGGAAACGCCGTCGCCGGTGTCGCGGTGAGTTCCCGCATCCAGCGGCGCAGAACGCTCTCGGCCACATCAAGGTCACGGGCGGCCTGCGCCACCGTAACGCCCCGGTCCGTTACTAACCTTACGGCGTCGATCTTGAACTCATGGCTGAACTTCCGTCTCGTCATATCCACTCTCCAGTTCCTTGGTCACGATCTTATCTTCGTGTCCACAAAACCGGCAGCAGCTCACTGTGCAGGGGTTTATGTCGAGACAGACTATTGAAACTCAGGGGGTACAGTTCCCGAAAAAACGGCGGCAGTGTCTATCGCGGCCGCCCGCGGTCGAAGATCAAAATTCAACCTTGGGGTGAAAAAACTCATCTTTAAGATGCAATTACCCACTTGACTTCCCTCCCCCCCCCCAAGTGAGATGTGCCTGTAAACAGAAGGTTAAGAAGATTTCCGAAGCTTTGCGACCATGCAGTGGTAAGGGGTAGACCAGTTTTGTTCGTCGAATGGTTGCGCCTTCATGAGTTAAGCCTTGACACTGTTTCCGATTGCATCGGGTGCATCGAAAGCAGTCATCTGCAGTTCGATCTTGATGGCAGTCAGGCAGACGATGGAAACGCCGCCAAATCCGGCTGTGAATCGCTCGATTTGGCACTGCCTGCAGTGATCATCCCCGCCTTTTCCGCCGCCCTTTGCATGGAGGGCAGTGCATTTGAAGCACTTGTTCAAGCGATTGGCTGGAACGGCGTTTCGGCAGGTGAACTCCCTCACACGATAGACCACGGCGTCGAGCAACCACCGGAGATTCGGATGTCATGGCAGGGTTCCATCTCCGATCTGATGTGCCTTGCCCACGAAGTCGCCCATGCTGTCCAGTTGCAGCTTTCGGCGGGTTCATTCATGCCTCCCGTCGCACGCGAAACCTGCGCCTTTCTTGGCGAGTTGGCGCTCATAGACTGGGCAAGACGGACCCAAACAGATTTGGCGTCAAAGCTCCTGCGGGTATGGAGAGAAGAAAACCAGAGGTACTTTGGGGACGACTGCGCCCTATTGCGTGCCGCACAGGCAGACCCCGAGAGCGCGTATACCTACCGGATGAACTACCCGCTTGCACGGGCTGCGGCGGTCGTGATGTGGCGCGCAAGGGGAGACCTTCAGCGCTTGTTCAAAGCCGGATCGGAGGCGATCGCCCATCTCCCCCTTTCAAGAATCGCAGATCTCGCTGGGCAGAGCCAGAACTACCTTCCGCCTTTGCCGCTACCAGATACGGATCAGCCTGCCATTGACGCCTATCGCGCTCTCGGTGCGATGGCGCTGCTCGACATCGATTTCTCGAAAGGCGAGTCGGAACTTCGGATTGAGGACTATTATGCAACCTTGCTGAACCATTTGCAGAATCGCACGGCCTTTGTCGCGCTGGACGAGGTTCGCCGCCCGGTCGGCTATGCGACTTGGCGCAAGGCGGCAGGCGACAATACCGTGACCCTGACGCGTCAAGCAGCACCGTTTGGCGATCATCTGCTTCTGCAAAAGGCACTTGAGCGTCACCTGGGCCAGGAAAGCGACGTGCATGCACAGCATCCACGCAGCGCGCGGCAGGAGCAGGTGGCATGGTGAACATCGATTACCACGCCAGCGTGGGCTATGCTCTCGAACTGCTGGCACAGTCCGAATATCATCGCCAATTTCAGCTCGGTGATTATTTCAGGGTTGAAATCCTTCCAGCGCTTTGGTGCGGGTAGGCCCGCTTTTATCTGACGCCACAGGGTATTCCCACGGCGATGGTCACATGGGCGTGGCTTACTCATGATGTTCAGTCCGATGTGCACAGCACTGGCCGCGCCCTCGCACGCGATGAGTGGACCTGCGGCGACCGGTTGTTCTTCAACGACTGGATCACGCCCTATGACAACATCCGCGATGTGCTGCACGACATGACCCACAACATCTTTCCGAATGAGGTCGCAACCAGCCTGCGCCGCAACCCGGATGGGACGGTGCGGCGCATCAACCGCTGGACGGGTGTGAACCTGCGCAAGGTACAAGAGGAGGCCGTGGCATGAACATCGCCTATCCTCAACACACCTTTGACACCGATGTTGCAGCAATCAAGGGGTTCGCCGACCTCCTTCGTGGCGGGTTCGAGAATCCAGAAGGAATTACGGGCCTTGTGCGGGTCACAATCCCCGAATACCCCGAGCAGAGCTTCATCGCACGCTATGCCCGCGAATTGCATGTCGAACGCCATGACATGGGCCGCGCGGCCGATACGGATGTCACCATCCCCATTTCCACAATTCACCGGATCTTCGCCGAATTCGAAACGCTCGACTGGCGCGATCCCGGCATCATCGGTACGATCACCTTCACCGGCAACCTAGCCCTCGCCAATCATCTGGCGAAGTCCTGCGTGCGGCCCAGCATCTGGACCATGGCACGGTTCCGCAAGGCGGGGCGTCAGCACGCGGCGCTGGGGCATCGTAACCTGACCACGGTTGACTACCTGCACCGCCCGACGCAGCGCCAGATCCTTGAGGCAATGGCAGAAAGCCGCCCCATCGTCGTGACAGGCTTGGAACCGACGCCGCCCTGCCGCGACTGGACGCTGGAGCGCCTTGTCGAACGGTTCGGGGATGCGGTCGTTCGCGTCCGCTCGGCCACCCACCGGCAAACCATGGCCGATTTCGTGCGCGAGTTGAAGGAGTTCGAAGCCAATCCATATGACCGGATGATCGAAGGTTTCGTCAAACCCTACACGGAACGAGCCGCACTGCCCGAGCCGATGGAGGCCAACTTTGGCCCGCTGTTCTTTGACCGAGAGGATTTCATCCCGCCGCAACTGTGGATGGGGGCAGTGCCCACGCATATCCCCACCTCCAGCCTGCACCGTGATCCGCTGACCGGGTTTCTGTTCCAGGTGATGGGGCGCAAGCGGCTGGATCTTTACTCGGCTGATCAGGCAGACCTGCTTTATCCGATGAAGGCCTATAACCTGTATCAGCCCTGCTGGTTCAAGCCCGAGGCCCCGGATTATGACCGCTATCCGCTGGCGCGCGAGGCGAAATGCATCTCGGTCACGCTCAATCCCGGCGATCTGATCATCCAGCCTGCGGGTTGGTTCCATCAGGTCTATGCGCTCGACAGCCCGAACATGTCGGTCAGCTATTTCTGGCGCTACTGACGCCAAATGAAATTCCCGCAGGGGTTGATCAGCGGGAGAGTGGGTGAGGGAAGGATCAAGCTTCCCCCACCCGATTGAGCAGCCGGGCAGGAAAACCCGGCAGACAGCAACGCGGTCAGGGTATCAGAAGCCCGCCGCAACAGGAAGGATGGACAGGAATGTCTGAAGGTATCGTGAAGGCGATGAGTGACCTGTACAGCAACATCAGCTTTGGCGGCGGCGGCGGTGGTGGCGGTGGTGGTGGCGGCGGTGGGGGCGGGATCGCGGGTACGCCAATAAAATCAGGAAGGGACGCTGCATACTACGGCGGAGCCGCGACTGTGTGCGTTGCCGGGGGTGTTGTAACGCGCGGCTTAGCAAATTCCCCTGCAACCAAGAACCCGGTCGGGATCGCAGCGACGGTCGTCAGCGGCGTTGTAACCTTTGCAGCTTGCTCGATTGCGGGTGACGCGGTTCCGCGGAAGTCCTCCTAATGTCTCCCGCGACGCCACATCAATGTGGCGTCGCCCTCCAACCAGAACAGGTAGTGCGGTTATCCATGAAAGAACCTATTCTCTGGATCATCTTTGGGTCTATTGCGAGCACTATAGTCCTTAATCAATTAGGCCTAGACGCTGAATATCGAGGAGAAATGCTACTCGAGTATGGCCACATAGCAATTCCCACTGCTGCATTTATGATTTTGGGTTTGGCCATCTATCTGCTCCGTGCGAACAGACAGAAAAAGAAATGAGCTGCGCCTTTAACACACTCCTCAAGTTACTGAGAGGACGTACGAGTCAGGGATGCGTAGGCCAGATGCTTTGCCAATCAAAGGCAAACAATCATCTTGGCGGCTGTGACTACCTATCCAAGATGCCAAGGATTACGCTGTCATCGCAATCCTGCTGGTCTCAAATGGACGGAGACGTCTAGCAATGAGACCATCGGTGCGAATTACGATTGGGACAATGTTTTTCTGCCTTGTCGTAGGAATGGTTGGGCTCGTCGCGCTGCAATTTCGGCGCCAGGCTGCTGTGACAATAATCGACACCGCCAAAAAATCCGACAAGGATGAGCCGTTGCACTTGCAGATCATGGTCTCGATAGTCGGCGATTATGGACCGCTCGCCCATTACACCGAACACCTCGCCTGGCTGTCCAACATAGGTAAAGACTCCCGCCCCGAAGACCGCGACAGCAATGCTTGGACCAACGACTATGCCGTGGGTTACTGGCTGTCCGGCCCGCCCGAGGATCTGCCCGACATGCTGCGGCGGTTGAAGGTGGTGTTCGACCCCATCGACTTGCCGCCGGAATTTGCGGAGACCGAACGTGACATCATCCTGCGCGAATATGACTGGCGCATGGCAAACAACTCCGATGCGCAGGCGGCCGAGGAGATGGAGGCCTTCCTTTATGAGGGCAACGCCATTGCCGCCTCGGTCATCGGCACGCCTGACCAGATCAAGGCGCTGACCTATGACGACGCAAAGGCCTTTCACGCCGAAACCCACCGCCCCGAGCGCGCGAGATTGGTCGTCGTTGGTGATTTGACCAAGCGTCAACTGGCGAAGGCAATCGAGGAAGCCGGTTTCCCCGATCTGGATGCGAACCGCGAAGACATCGCGCCCCCGCCCTTCACCCTTGCCGCGCCCGAAATTCGCGTATTCCGCCATGCCGACCCGATCGCCGCCCCCCGCATGACCTGGCGCAAGGTCGTTGCCCTTCCTGAACCCGTGGATTTTGATCTGCTTGAGGCACAGACTGCCCTGGCCCGCGACATTCTCGACACCAACCTGCCGGGCGGGCTTGCCGGGCCGCTTCGCTTTGACGCCTTTATCACCAAAAATTTCGGCATTTCGATCAATCCCGTCAACGAGACGAATATCGAACTGATCTTCTCGGCCGAGCCGGACAAAGGCATCGGCTTTGCTGCGATGCAATTGGCCTTCGAGGCTGCCCTTGCCGCATCCGCCAAGGGCGTGCCCCCCTCCACCTACGACCGCGTTCGGGAACGTTTCAACGGCTTCTGGCCCGACTGGTCGGACGACGCGGAAGCCGCGCGTTGGATGGCGGACTACACGCTGTCCCGCGTCTCCGTCCTGCGGGAACCAAAGGCCGAACGCCAATTGCGCAAAATCAACGACGAGATCGGCGCCGCAGCCATCAACAAAATCCTCGCGGCCCTCGTCGGCCCGGGGCGTACCGCCATCGCCTTTATCGGAACGGATCCAGCCCCATGAAACACCTTGCCGCCGTGACCTTTGCCTTGATCCTTCTTATCGGCTGCAAGGGGGAAGAGAAGGCAAGCGCCACGCTTGAGACGAGCCCCAGCGGAATTGAGTATACGCGGCTTTACATGCCCGGGGCCGAGGATGTGGCAATCCAGATCGCTTGGCCGACCGACTGGGCCCTACGTGACGACGTAAATCAGGCCGTGCCCTATATCGGGACGGACCTGATCCTTGCGGGCGGGGCCGAGGGCTATCCGCCCGGCGAAGTGGTCGAAACCTTTGCCGATCTGAAGGCGCAGGGGTCAATGTGGGTAACCGCGGACCACCTGCATGGCAAGTTGATCGCTCCGAAGGAAAATCTTGATAAAGCCATCAAGATTGCGGCCGCGCATCTGGCAAAGCCAACGATGGATCAAGCGTGGTTTGACCGTATTCAACAGGGCTTTGCCGCCAACATGGCCGAAGCGAAATCGCAACCCGCCAACCTTGGCTATGATGCCCTTCGCTGGGCAATCCTGGGCGACAGGCCGCTGCGTCGGGCTTTGTCGATCG
Source organism: Rhodobacter sp. (assembly GCA_027484985.1). Taxonomy (GTDB): domain Bacteria; phylum Pseudomonadota; class Alphaproteobacteria; order Rhodobacterales; family Rhodobacteraceae; genus Paragemmobacter. Next base: position 25,529 of record JAIXRW010000040.1, read on the forward strand.
ATCCGCCCGAGATGATCACCACAGCAACGCGCGCAGATGTCCTTGCCTGGCATCAGCAGACCGTGGTCCGCAACGGCGCAAAGGTCGTGATCGCCGGGGAAATCAGCGGGGATGCCGCGGGAAATGCTGCGGATGGGCTGTTTTCGGGATTGCCTTATGGGGTCGCGGTTGCCACCACCGCATCCGCCGCCGATGTTTCTCCGAAGCGCATCCTGCTGCATGTTCCCGAAGCCAAAACATCAACGCTTGTCTTCATCGGACCTCTTCCGCCCACCCGTGAGGGAAACGAGTTCGAAGACGTGCTGCTGGCCGCCGCCCTTGGCGGTGACGACAAAAGTGTATTGTTCGACGCCGTCCGAACCGGATTGCGCGCAAGCTACGGATTTGGCGCAGGTCTGGATGGTTATTCGCGCAATCTACGCTTGCTGGTTTTGTCCGGCGAGGTCGAAACTGATAAGCTAACACAGGCAGAAACCATCGTGCGCAAGGCCTATTCCGAGTTCATCGCTGCGCCCGAGATGGGAGATTTGGCCGTCCGAAAGCAGCCAGTCAAGGTAACAGGTGAACAGACCGCAACGCTGCCGGAGGCTGCATCTTTCTCTGCCTTGATGGCCATCCTTGACGGTGAGGAGCCCGATCTGGCGCTGACCTTGCCGTTGCTGATAGACAAGGTAACCGATGCATCCGTTAAATCACGCGCGGCGTCAGCCTTTCCCAAGGCGGAAAAGCTGATCGTTCTGGCTGTTTCACCTGACGGGTCTGCCCTGCCCGGGGCCTGCGTGATCACCACTCCAGCGGAAGCCGCCAATTGCCGATGAACGAGCAGAACAAGGACAGCGGCGGCGAGATTCCGCTTTCTTGGTTTGCCAAGACCCTATGGAAATTCACGCCACTTTACGGGGAGCTGGTGTTCCTTGCGATTTGTTTGCGGCTAATCGGGCTGGTTGAACCGTTCATCTTCCAAGTGATCATCGACCGCATCCTGCCTTTTCAGCGCGAAGCCTCACTGATCGTCGTCGTCGCGATCTTCGTGGCCGTCAGCCTGTTCCAGCTTGGGTTCGAAGTCCTGTCACAAGTTCTTGGCATGCTGACGGCGAACCAGGTCACAAGGGAATTCGGCGCGCGGATTTTCGACCATCTGTTTAAGTTGCCTTTCAGCCATTTTCGCAAATGGTCGGTGGGCGAAATCATCGCCAGGATCAGTGAGACAGACTCGATCCGGGCCTTTCTCGTTGGCACTACGACAGGTGTTTTTCTCGACCTGCTGTTTGTCGTTGTTTACGTGGCTGTACTGCTCACACTTTCTGTTCCGTTGGCCATGATCATTTTGGCGGCAATGCCGCTGCAGATCCTGATCTACGTCAGCTTTGGCCCCTTTTTGCGCAGGAGACTGCGTGTGCAGTTTGATGCCGGGGCCGCGCATCAGACACAGATGGTCGAGAACATCTCTGGTATTGCCGCGGTAAAGGCGCTGAGTGCCGAAGGGCCGATGCTGGAGCGGCTTGACAGAACGCTGCATGCCAACCTGCAAGCAGGCTACCGCGTCGGCATTCTGAACATCTGGAATGAAAAATTGCTGTTCGTTCTCGATCGGGCGATCACCATCAGCATCATCTTTTTCGGCGCGCAGTTCGTGTTTGCGGGACAGATGACGTTAGGCGAGTTAATCGCGTTCCACCTGCTTGCCGCAAAGGTCACCGGACCGATCGAGAATTTCTCAAACCTCTGGGAAACCTGGCAAAACATCCGCGTTTCGCGGCAAAGGCTTGGGGATGTGGTCAACAGCCCCATGGAACCGTTCGATGCACTGGCGAAGCTTCCTGCAAATCTGAAAGGGCGGTTGAAGTTCCACGCTGTCGATTTCGCCTATCAGCCTTCGGTTCCGGTATTGCAAGGCTTCGACTTCGTGGCCGAACCCAATACCCTTACACTGGTCGTCGGGCCATCGGGCGTTGGCAAGTCGACATTCGGCCGCCTGGCGTCAGGCATTGACGTGCCAGATCATGGCGAGGTGACACTGGACGGCGAGAACATCGTGCATTTCGAGCCACACGATGTCAGAACCAAGATCACTTACGTGCCGCAGGAACCCTATCTGTTTTCGGGAACGCTGCGAGAGAACCTCACTCTTGGCGATGAGGCCGCAACCGACGAAATGATCGAGCGCGCGCTGCGGATTTCTGCAGCGGACCGGCTGGTTGAACAACTTCCTTTGGGCTTGGATACGCATGTCGGGGAACGCGGCTCTGCCCTCTCGGGGGGGCAGCGCCAGCGCGTTGGCATCGCACGCGCCTTGGTGCGACGACCAAAGGTCATCATTCTGGATGAACCTACCAGCGCGCTTGAAGTTTCAGCGCAACGATTGATGGCGGCAGAGTTGCGGGCGCTCAAATCCGAGGCGACGTTGATCATCATCACCCACAGCCCAGACATCTTTCCTGATCCGGATCAGGTCGTGGATTTTGAGGCCCTCAAATGACCGACCTTCTGCAACGCGAGCGCGTCGCCTCACCCACCCTGCATGTGACCATCCTTTTCACGATTGGCGTTTTCATCGCGATCGTTGTCATGTCTTTCATCTTCACGGTCGAAGTGGTGGCGCGCGGTCAGGGAAGACTGGTGCCAATCAGCCGTGTTCAGGTCATCCAGCCCGAGTTTTCCGGGCGGATCGCGGCTATTCATGTCCAGAACGGCATGACCGTCGCAAAGGGAGATGTCCTAATCGAACTCGACCCGACCGAAGCCAGGGCCGAGCTTGGCAAGGTGCAGTCCGAACAGGTCCGACTGACCATCGAAAGCGTGCGCATTGATGCTATGGTCGCCGCTTTGGCGCTGGCGCCTGCGACCAAGGATTTTCTTTCCACGGCACAATCGGGCTTTTCCTTGCCTTCGCCCCTTGCCAACCACCCATTCGCGGCAGAACAGCGCCGCCTTCTTGATGCCGAGTTGGAAGATTACCTGGCGTCACTTGCGCAACTTGCCGCACGTGAAGAAGCCAATCGAAAGTCCGAGGCCGTGACCGTGGCCAATATCGACCGTCTGGCTGCAACGATGGAAATCCAGGCCGAACGCCTTCGCAACGCCGAGCAGTTGCTCCAACAAGGGACCACCAGCCGCGCGGCCTTTCTGGATGTTGAGCAGACCTTCACCGAACTGGAACGTCAGCGCGACGTCTATCTGGCAGAACTTGAACAGAAAGCCGCAGAACGGGCAGCGCTGGGAAGTGAACGTCGCAGAATGGTCGCTGATCTGAAAAACACTCTGGTGGAGAGGAAGACCCAGATCGAAGCAAGGCTTGCAACTCTGGCCGAAGAAGAGAAAACCGCGTCGCGTCGCGTGGCCTCGACCGCGCTTCTCGCCCCAACCGCGGGCGTGGTTGACCAATTGTCAGTGTTCACAGTCGGAGGTGTAGCCGAAGCTAGCAAGGAACTTCTTCGGGTCGTGCCGACCGAGATTACGGTGGAAATAGAGGGGACTTTTTCGAACGCGGATATCGGATTTTTGGCAAAAGGACAGCAGGCGAACATACGTTTGGATGCTTACCCATCGGAGCGCTTTGGGTTTCTGAAGGCACGCGTCACCGACATCGCCGCTGACTCTGCCGAAGTGGCTGACAAGCAATGGGCCTATTTTGTGCGTATCACCCCGGACCAAGCATTCCTGACAGCGGGAGTCGACCGTTTCCCACTGCGTCCGGGCATGACGGCGACAATCGACGTCACCACCGATGAACGTCGGATCATCAGCTACTTCTTCGCACCTATCGTGCGCACAATCCAGGATGCCATGGGGGAGCTGTGATGGCACTCCACTAGCGCTCTGATGTGCTTGATTATACTTGATTTTGCGCAGAGACGGTTGGAGCGCAGGCCCATCCCCTCCGCCACATTCAGTTGCCGAATCCGTATAGGGGCCCCCATTGGGGCCTTTTTTGTTTTTGTTTCAAAGGGCGTTGGCCGGGCTATCCGCCCTTTGGAGACTGGGCGCTTGACGCAG
>JAIXRW010000027.1 GCA_027484985.1 Rhodobacter sp.
CATCCCGACCTTTATGCCGTGAACACCGGCGTCAATCCGATGAATGTCGCGCCGCGTGCGGGGCAGGGCGCGATTGTCGAGGATGGCGCGGTCAAGGTGGGGCTGCCGCCGTTTTCCTATCAGTTCATCCGCGTCGCGGTGGCCTGAGCGCGGCGAGGCCGAGCGATCTGAACGTGGAGCGGGCGGCCTTGGCCGCCCGTTTCCTTTTGGCCGCGGGCCTGTGGGGGCCACACATCGCGGGGGGCGCGTTTTGGGCAGGCGGCAGGAGAGTGAGTATTTTTTCAAGGGTGAAGGGGCAGGCGGGGCCGAGAGGGCGGGCGCGAAGGGCGCCGGCGTGCCCTGATCCGGGGGGATGCAGGGGCGAAACTTTTCCGGCCCGCGGCGGGCGGGAATTTGCGGCGAAAGGGCGCGGTTGCGAAACGACCTGCCGGACCGGATTTGATCCGGCCGGTCGTTTCGCACGGCCTTCATACTGTCGGCTGCGTGCTGCGGCGCGCGTGGCCCTAGCGGGCCAAGCCCTTTGCATAGGCCTCAAGCTGGGTCACAACGGTGCCCCAGCCGTCGAAAAAGCCCATATTGCGGTGCATTTCGGCCGTTTCGGCCGACCGGTGGCGGGCGATGGCGGTGTAGGTCGTGCCCCCGTCTTTGGCATCGGACAGCAGCAGGATGGCGGTCATGAACGGGTCGGGCGCGGGTTTCCAGCCTTCGCTATAGGCATCGGTGAAAACCAGCTTTTCCTGCGGGACCACCTCGAGATAGACGCCATGGTTCTGCATCACGTTGCCATCGACATCGAAGGTGGTGTTGAACCGACCGCCGGGGCGCAGGTCAATCTCGACCGCGGTGACCTTGTTGGGGGCGGGCACAAAGAAATGCGGGATGTGCCGCGGTTCGGTCCAGCATTCCCAGACCAGCGCGCGCGGCGCGGCGAGGTGGCGGGTGAAATGCAGGTCGGTTTCGGGGTTCAGGTCGGGCATCATTCCTTGCGGTCCTTCATCAGTGCCAGAACATAGCTGTCCATGCGGTCAAGGCGGGCTTCCCAGATGGCCCGCTGTTCATCGAGCCAGCCGCGGATCGGGGCCAGTGCCTGCGGGTTGAGCGCGCAGGTCCGCACGCGGCCATCCTTGGCCGTGCTGACCAGCCCCGCATCGGCCAGCACGGCCAGATGGCGCATTACGGTCGGCAGTCGAAGCCCCGTGGGCCCCGCCAGTTCCGTCACCTGTGCCGGACCGGCGGCAAGCCGCGTCAGCATGGCCCGCCGCGTCGGATCGGCCAGCGCGTGGAACAGCAGGGAAAGGTCGGGGTCATGGTTAGACATTTGGCTAAGTGTTGCGCCAAATGCACCGCCGCGTCAAGCGGGGTGGGGGCTTACCTGTCGGGGCTGCGATAGCTCATCCGGCGCACCGATCCGGTTTTTGATCGCATCAGGATGGTTTCGGTGGTGATCCAGCCCGGTTCGCGCTTGATCCCTGCCAGAAGCGAGCCGTCGGTCACGCCGGTGGCGGCAAAGATCACATCGCCGCGCACCAGATCGTCGCGGGTATAGACGCGGTCGAAATTGGTGATGCCTGCCTTGCGGGCGCGGGCGCGTTCGTCATCGTTGCGGAACAGCAATTTGCCGAAGAACTGCCCGCCCATGCATTTCAGCGCGGCGGCGGCGAGCACGCCTTCGGGGGCGCCGCCCGAGCCCATATACATGTCGATCCCCGTCACCTCGGGTTCGGCGCAGTGCATGACGCCGGCAACATCGCCATCGGTGATCAGGCGGATGGCGGCGCCGGTGGCGCGCAATTCGGCGATCATCGCCTCGTGGCGGGGGCGTTCGAGCACGCAGACGGTGATATCGGTGGTCGAGCAGCCCTTGGCGGCGGCCAGCGCGTTGACGCGTTCGGCGGGGGTCATGGCAAGGGTCACGGTGCCCGGTTTGAAGCCGGGGCCGATGGCGAGTTTTTCCATATAGACATCGGGCGCATGCAGAAGCGTGCCGCGCGGGGCCATGGCGATCACGGTCAGGGCGTTGGGCATGTCTTTGGCGGTCAGCGTGGTGCCTTCCAGCGGGTCGAGCGCGATATCGACGGCAGGGCCTGTGCCGGTGCCGACCTCTTCCCCGATAAAAAGCATCGGCGCCTCGTCCCGCTCGCCTTCGCCGATGACGACGACACCGGCGATTTCCAGAAGGTTCAGCTGGTCGCGCATCGCGTTCACCGCCGCTTGATCAGCGGCCTTTTCATCGCCCCGCCCGATCAGGCGCGCCGATGCCAGCGCCGCCGCCTCGGACACGCGGGCGAGGCCCAGCGAAAGAAGGCGGTCCTGAAATTCCTGCTTGTCGGCCATGGCGGTGCTGTCCTTTGCGATGGGTTGGCGCTGGCTTAGCCAAGGGTGGGCTTGGCGGCAAGTTTGGTTGCGCTAACAGGGGGGAAGACGGGCAAGGCACCCGGTGGAATCCGTTTGCGGGCGCTTCGTTCCGCCTAGGCGGGGCAAGCGTGCAGCTTTCAGCTTCCGTCGGTCGGTCGGCGCACCCACCCCGAGTGGGCGGGTCGTGCGCGAACCGTGGCTTTGGGCCACGGCCCAATTCTGACCGTTGCGCAGATGGTAACGCGTCTTTGCAGCATGGGGCATGCGCCCGGACAATGGATTGGCGACGGTCCTATCCCTGTCCTTGCGCTAGTCCCCCCCCAACCCCGCCCCGCAGTCGCGCACCACATCGGCAATCGCCCCCAGTTGCGCGGCCAGCGCCGACCCCTTGCGCCAGACCATCCCGATCTGGCGCGACGGCTGCACCCCCGTGAAC
>JAIXRW010000057.1 GCA_027484985.1 Rhodobacter sp.
CGCGTCTCGGTCTGGTAGATGCTGGCCGAGGGGACGAATTTGGTGACGGCGGTGAAGGGCTGGCCCTGTTCGGGGATCAGCGTGGTCATCCAGTATTTGTCGGTAAAGCCGATCCAGCCATCGGTCTTGGCTTCGACCACCTCGGCCTGCGCGCCTTCGCGGTCGATGACGGGCAGTTTTTCGAGGTCTTTATATTTCTGTTCGGTCAGCGTGCCATCGGCGCGGCCCACGATGCCTTCGTGCAGGACGTAAAAGTTTTGCAGGCCGGCGGGTTTGCCGTGGCGGGCGACGATGCCATAGGGGAACAGGCTGGCAGGCGCGGTGCCGGTATTGGCGACCGTGTCGGTAATGGTGAACATGAAGCGGTCATCGACCGAGATGTCGCGGGTGAAGGTCAGGCCCTTGGGGCTGACCCATGTCAGCGTGACGGGCTGGCCGGGGGCGAGGGTGCCGCCCTTGGACAGGGTCCATTCGGTCTTGGCGCCGGGCAGATCGGCGGGGTCGAGCCCCTGACCCGCACCCCAGCCGAAAACGGCGTAATAGGGGTGTTCCTGACCCACCGGCGACAAGAGGCGCACCATGGGCGAGGCGGGGTCGAGCGTTTCGCGGTAGGTTTTCAGCGACAGGTCGTCGATGCGGCCGCCCAGAAGCGAGATGGAACCGGCAAGGCGCGGGGTATCCACGGTCAGGCGCGGCGCTTCGGGCAGGGGCTCGGCATCGGCGGTGGCCGGGGCGGTGGTGCTGGTGGCCGGATCGGCGGGGGCTGCCTGCTGGTCGGTCACGGCCGTGAGCGGCGCGTTGGCGGCCGGATTGGCCTCGGGCGGCGGGAAGAAGATGAACCAGCCGAGGATCACGAGGAAGCTCAGCACGGTTGCGAGGATGAGGTTCTTGTTCTGATCGTCCATAGGGACCACCGCCGTTCCTGAAAATGGGTCTGCGGTGCTTCAACAGAAGGGGGGCCAAAGGTCAAGGGCTTTGGGGCCCGCGCCGTGGGCAAGCGGGGTCAAGCCTTGGTGACGGGCCTGCTTTCATGCTCGTGAAAATATCCTCGGGGGGAGCCGCGCGCCCCGCGCGCGGCGCGGGGGGCAGACAGCCCCCCGTGCCCCGGTTTCAGCGCAGTGCGGGCGGCAGGTCGTCGCCCGCGCCCCTGGCCTGCCCGTCGGGGGCGAGGTTCAGGAAGTCGAAGATCGACGGGTCGGCCAGATGCGAGGGGCGCACATTCATCAGCGCGCGGAACATGACCTGACGGCGCCCCGGGCTGCGGGCTTCCCAGTCATCGAGCAGTTTCTTGACCTGCACGCGCTGCAAGCCTTCCTGCGAACCGCAGAGGTCGCAGGGGATGATGGGGTAGTTCATGGCGCGGGCGAATTTGGCGCAATCTTCCTCGGCCACAAAGGCGAGGGGGCGGTAGAGCATCAGATCGCCATCCTCGTTCAAGAGTTTCGGCGGCATGCTGGCCAGCCGCCCGCCGTGAAAGAGGTTCATGAAGAAGGTCTCGAGGATGTCGTCGCGGTGATGGCCCAGCACCACGGCGGAACAGCCCTCTTCCCGCGCGATGCGGTAAAGGTTGCCGCGGCGCAGGCGCGAGCAGAGCGCGCAATAGGTGCGGCCCTGCGGCACCTTATCGACCACGATGGAATAGGTGTCCTGATATTCGATCCGGTGCGGCACGCCCATGCGGGTAAGGAACTCGGGCAGGACGGTGGCGGGAAAGCCCGGCTGGCCCTGATCGAGGTTGCAGGCCAAAAGCTCGACCGGCAGAAGCCCGCGCCATTTCAACTCGTGCAGCACGGCCAGAAGCGTGTAGCTGTCCTTGCCGCCCGACAGGCAGACCAGCCATTTGGCGTCGCGTTGGATCATCCCATAGGTGTCGATCGCCTCGCGCACTTGCCGCACGATGCGTTTGCGAAGCTTCTTGAACTCGGTCGAAGATGGCGCGCCGTGGAACAGCGGATGGATGTCATCCGGCAGGTCGGGGGAGGTGTCTTGCTCGTCCAGCATGGCGGGGGCTTTCGTCGGGGACTGCGGCGGATATGGCAGGGAATCCGGCTTTGGGCAATCCGGCAGGCGGCGGGCCGCGTATAAGGGCAAAGGGAGATCACGGATATGCGCGTTTTGGCTTTGGGAGTTGTGGCGGCCTTGGCCGGTCTGGCGGGGTGCACGGGAAAGCCCGCGCTGACGGATGCGGCCCTGACCAAGGAGGATTTCGCGCTGGAGCGGTTCTTCAACGGCAAACTGACCGCGCGGGGCCAGTTCCAGGATGTGTTCGGCACGGTGCGGCGGTCTTTCGTGGCCGATATCACCGGCGACTGGGACGGAACCCGCCTGCGGCTGGTCGAGGATTTCACCTATGAGGACGGTTCGACCGAACAGCGGGTCTGGACCCTGCGCAAGGTGGGCCCCGTGACGGCGGACCAGCCGTGGGAAGGCACGGCCCCCGGTGTGATCGGCGTGGCACGCGGGCAAGAGGCGGGCGACCGTTTCAACTGGCGCTACACCATCGACCTGCCGGTGCCTTCGGCCACGGGGCCTGCCACGACCACACGGGTCAGTTTCGATGACTGGATGTGGGCGCAGGGCGCGCGGCATCTGTTCAACCGCGCCTATATGAAGAAATACGGTCTGGATGTGGGCGATGTGTCGATCAGTTTCGAAAAGACCCGCTGACCCCTTCACCTTTGCAGAAATACTCCGGGGTCCGGGGCAGGGCCCCGGCGGGTTCCGCAAGGCGGCGATGTCAGGATTGCCGAAGAATTTTCGGCGAAAATTCTTCGCGGCGACGGTCACGGATCTTCAGCGAAACGTCCCGCGCGGCGCCGCCCGCTCTGTGCCCGGTGCGATGCCGCTGGTCCGTCTGCGGGGCGCTGCCCCGCACCCCGGAGTATTTGGGCAAAGGTGAAGGGATCAGGACCGGTTTTTCGCGCTGTCATGGGCCGGATCGGCGCCGGGGACGGGGTCGTAGCCATGACCGCCCCAGGGGTGGCAGCGGCAGATGCGGCTGACGGTCAGCGCGCCGCCTTTGAGGCCGCCATGGCGTTCCAGCGCCTCGAGTGCATAGGCCGAGCAGGTGGGCTGGTAGCGGCAGCCATGGCCGACCCAAGGGGATAAGAGCAGGCGGTAGGCTTGCACCGGCAGGGCCACGATGCGGGCGAGCGGAGTCACGGCCTGGCCCCGCGATGGACCGAGGCGATCGCGCCCTGAAGATCGGCCACAAGGTCGGGGAAGGCGCGGGCGATGGTGGCTTCGGGGCGGGCGACGAGGACGTAATCCCAGCCCGGCTGCGCCAGGGCGGGCAGCACCTGCCGTGCGATGGCCCTGAGGCGGCGTTTGGCGCGGTTGCGGGCCACAGCATTGCCGATCTTTTTCGAGGCGGTGAAGCCGACCCGCACCACGGGCGACGAATCGCCCCGCAGGCGGGCCTGAAGCAGGAAGCCGCCCGTGCCTTGCCTGCGGGCCGCGGCGGCGCGCAGGAAATCGGGGCGGTTCTTCAAGGTTTCGAGGGTGCAAAGCGAAACCGCCGGGGGAACCCCGGGCGCCGTGGCGCTGATGCCTTGGCCCGTTTCCTCCGGCGGTGTCATGTTGTCATCCGCGTGTCAGGCCTGCGTACATGGGCGCAGGCCGGTTGCGAAATCAGGCGGACAGCTTCTTGCGGCCCTTGGCGCGGCGGGCGGCCAGCACGAGGCGGCCACCTTTGGTCGCCATGCGGGCGCGGAACCCGTGGCGGCGGCTGCGGACCAGGTTCGACGGCTGAAAAGTGCGCTTCATAGCGGGTCTCCGGTTGTGTCAGGCAACGCAAATCCGGTCGGATTCGAACGCCGCTTCAATTCAGATGCTTCCCTTACGGTCGGTTGGGGGCCAAGTCAACGCCAAGGATGGCGGAAAAGGGCGGGAATTTGCGGGGATGCGGGGCGGGGGCGGGCCCATCAACCCCGCGTGACCCGTCTGGCGCAAACCGGCGCGAGGCCGCATGCTATGCGGCATGGACCCCAAGTTTCGAGAACCTCGCGCCATGCCGCCCGATGACGCTGATGCTGGCGGCGCCGCTTTGGCGGGGTGGCGGCGGTTGCCCGCGCTGGTCTTGCTGGCGGGGGCGCTGGTGGCGGCGATCTGGTTCCGCGATGCGCTTGGCCTTGAGGCGCTGGCGCGGCATCGGGCCGATCTGCTGGCGCTGCGCGATGCCCATTATGCGGCCAGCATGGGGCTGTTCGTCTTGGCCTATGTCGCGATCGTCGCCTTCAGCCTGCCGGGGGCGACGGTTGCATCGCTGACGGGGGGGTTCCTGTTCGGGATGTTTCCGGGGGTGGTGCTGAACCTGAGCGGCGCGAGTGCGGGGGCGATGCTGTTGTTTTTGGCGGTGCGGGCGGGGTTCGGCGCGGGGCTGGCGCGGCGGATCGAGGGGCAGGGCGGGCGTGTCGCCTGGGCGCGGGGGGCGTTGGCGCGGGCGGAATGGGAGGTGCTGTTCCTGATGCGGGTCACGCCGGTCGTGCCGTTCTTCGTGGCCAATCTGTTGCCGGCGCTGCTGAACATCTCGTTTTACAAATTCGCGGTGACGACGGTGCTGGGCATCGTGCCCGGCGCGCTGGTGCTGACCTCGGTCGGGTCGGGGCTGGGGGCGGTGTTCGAGGCGGGGGGCGAGCCGGATCTGGCGGTGTTCCTGCGGCCGGCGGTCTGGGCCCCGGTGCTGGGCCTGGTGGCGCTGGGCCTGGTGCCGATGGGGCTGCGGATATGGCGGCGGCGGCGGGGCGGGCAAGGGGGCTAGGATGGAACGGATCGGGACGGATCTTTGCGTGATCGGCGCAGGCTCGGGCGGGTTGTCGGTCGCGGCGGGGGCGGTGCAGATGGGCGCGCGGGTGGTGCTGGTCGAGGCCGGGCAGATGGGGGGCGATTGCCTGAACACGGGTTGCGTGCCATCGAAGGCGCTGATTGCCAGTGCCGAGCTGGCGGCAGGTTTTCGCGCGGCGGCAGACCATGGCATTGCGGCGCAGGTGCCGCAGGTGGATTTCGCCGCCGTGATGGCGCGGGTGGCGGGGGTGATCGCCACGATTGCCCCCGTCGATAGCCAAGAGCGGTTCGAGGCGCTGGGATGCCGCGTGCTGCGGGGCCATGCGCGGTTCACCGGCCCGCGCGAGGTGGTGGTGGGCGACATCGCCATCCGCGCGCGGCGGTTCGTCATCGCCACCGGATCGCGCCCGGTGGTGCCCGATGTGCCGGGGCTGGACAGCGTGCCCTATCTGACGAACGAGACGGTCTTTTCGCAGCACAGCGCGCCGCGCCATCTGCTGGTGCTGGGCGGCGGGCCGATCGGGATCGAGATGGCGCAGGCGCACCGGCGGCTGGGGGCCGAGGTCACGGTGATCGAGGCGGGGCGCTGTCTGGGCCGCGAAGACCCCGAGGCGGCGGGCGTGGTGCTGGCGCGGCTGCGGGCCGAGGGGGTGGCCTTTGCCCAAGGGGCGGGGGCTGTGCGGGTGCGCGACCTGAAACCGGGGATCGAGGTGGAACTGGCCGACGGGCGCAGGGTGGCGGGGTCGCATCTGCTGGTTGCCGTGGGGCGCAGGGCGACGACCGGGGGGCTGCGCCTTGATCTGGCGGGCATCGCGCAGGACAGGGGGGGCATCACCGTGGGGCCGGGGCTGCGGTCGGTCAGCAACCGGCGGGTCTATGCGGTGGGCGATGTGGCAGGGCAGGGGCAGTTCACCCATCTGGCGGGCTATCACGCGGGCATCGTGGTGCGGCAGGCGGTGCTGGGCCTGCCCGCGCGGCTGCGGACCGGCCACATCCCCCGCGTCACCTATACGGCGCCGGAACTGGCCCAGATCGGCCCGACCGAGGACGAGGCGCGGGCGGCGCATGGCGGGCGTCTGGCGGTGCTGCGGGCGGATTTCGCCCATAACGACCGGGCGCTAGCGGCGGGGCAAGCCGAAGGTTTCGTCAAGCTGATGGTGGTGAAGGGGCGGGTGATCGGGGCAACGGTCGTCGGCCATGCGGCGGGCGAGGTTCTAGCCGTGCTGGCGCTTGCCGTGTCGGCGCGGGTGAAGCTGTCGGCGCTGGCACAGGTGGTGCTGCCCTATCCCACGCTGGCCGAGGCGGTGAAGCGGGCGGCGGGGTCGCATTACACGGCCACCCTGTTCGGGCCGCGCGTGAAGGCATGGGTGCGGCTGGTGCAGCGCCTGCCCTGACGCGGCTTTCATACTCGCCGAAATATCCTGCGGGGGTGCGGGGGTGCAAAACCCCCGCTGCGCCGCCGGGCAGGGGCGGGCCTTTGGCCTGTTTTTCCGGTCCTGTCTTTGCTAAGCCTGCGCCACGGGCGCATCGGGTGCCTGTGGCGGGGGGCGGGCAGTGACACTGCGGCGTGGCGCATTCCTGAAGACGTTGTCGGGGCGGTTCCTGCTTCTGACGATGGGCTTTGTCATGCTGGCCGAGGTGTTGATCTTCGTGCCCTCGATCGCGCGGTTCCGGGCCGATTACCTGCTGCTCAGGCTGGAAAAGGCGCAGATTGCTTCGTTGGCGCTGCTGGCGGCGGATGATGCCACGGTCAGCGCCGATCTGGAGAAAGAACTGCTCAAGAACGCCGAGGTGTTCAACGTGGTCTTGCGCCGCGACGAGGTGCGCCAGCTTGTGCTGTCCTCGACCATTCCGCAGCCGATCAGCGCGACCTACGATCTGCGGCAGGCGGGGCCGTGGCAGTTGATCCGCGATGCGATGGGCGTGCTGGCCGATCCGGCGAACCGGGTGATCCGCGTGATCGGCAACCCGGTGCAGGATGCGGGGCTGCTGATCGAGATCACGATGGAGACGGGGCCGTTGCGCCATGCCATGGTGGATTACGGGCTGCGGATCCTGTTCCTGTCGGCGCTGATTTCGGCGGTGACGGCGTTCCTGCTGTTTCTGGCGGTGCAGCGGCTGCTGGTGGCGCCGATCCGCCGCGTGGTGCTGCATATGACGGCCTATGCCGAAGCGCCCGAAGATGCGCGGCGGGTGATCACGCCTTCGGCGGGGGTGGTCGAATTGCGGGTGGCCGAAGAGGCGCTGGCCTCGATGCAGACGCAGTTGACGGGGGCCTTGCGGCAAAAGGAACGGCTGGCGCAGCTGGGCGGGGCGGTGGCCAAGATCAGCCACGATCTGCGCAACATCCTGACCACGGCGCAATTGTTCGCGGACCGGCTGGGGGCAAGTGCCGATCCGGCGGTGGCGCGGGCCGCGCCCAAGCTGGTGGGGTCGATCTCGCGTGCGGTCAGCTTGTGCGAATCGACGCTGGCCTTCGGCAAGGCCGAGGAACCGCCGCCGCAGTTGAAGCGCCTGCCGTTGCGGGTGCTGGCCGACGAGGTGTTCGAGGGCGAGGGCCTGACCGGCGAGGCGGCCGAGGCGGGGGCCTTGGTGACGGCGCTGGTCGATGTGCCCGCGGGGCTGGTCATCCGCGCCGATGCCGAACAGCTGTACCGCGTGCTGTCCAATCTGGTGCGCAATGCGCGGCAGGCCATCGAGGCCACGGGCGAGGCCGGCACGATCGAAATCGGCGGTGGCGAGGACGAACAGGACTGGTGGATCAAGGTGGGCGATACCGGCCCCGGCCTGCCGCCCAAGGCGCGCGAGCATCTGTTTTCGGCCTTTCAGGGCGGGGCGCGCAAGGGCGGCACGGGGCTTGGCCTTGCCATCGCGGCCGAACTGGTGCGCGGCCATGGCGGGCGGCTGGAACTGGCGCGCAGCGATTCCGAGGGGACCGAGTTCATCCTGCGCCTGCCCAAGCGGGTGGTGAACGCAGATGCGGAAACTGTGTGAATTAGCCCTTGCGTCCCCCGACGCGGGGGGCTAAACGCAGCCCCAAGACGGACCCGTAGCTCAGCTGGATAGAGCATCAGACTACGAATCTGAGGGTCGGGCGTTCGAATCGCTCCGGGTCCGCCATTTGCACAAAGATCGGTATCGAAAGCGGGTGGCTCGGGCCATTCGTCTGGGGTCTGCGCGGGCTATGGCCTTTGCGGGGCGGGCGTGACAGTGATGGTCATGGGCGGCGTGCCGCGGGATGTTTTGATCCATTTGATTGGTGTCTTGAATGGACGGGAAATTTGCACGGCGTGCCCTGCGGGCGGCGAAATCGCGGCTGCGGCAGCCTTATCGGCGCGTGCGGCGCCGGGCGACGGATTTGTATCTGGGGGTGCGGCATCTTTTGCCGACGCATCGCACCGTCACCTGTGCGGGAATTCTGGTGGGGCGCAAGCGGCCTGACGGGATGTTCCCCGATACGCGGCAAATCGTTTCTGCTGATGATTACGAATCCGCTCTTGTCGCGGCGCTGCTGCGGCATGTGCGGGCGGATGACCGTGTGGTGGTCGTGGGCGGCGGGCTGGGCGTGACGGCGGCCGTGGCGGCAAGGCAGGCGCGGGCGGTGACCTGCTATGAGGGAAGCCGCGCCTTTGCCCGGATCGTAACCGAGACGGCGCATTTGAACGGGTTGGACAATCTGACCGTGGTCGAGGCCATCGTCGGCGCGGATCTGGGGGTCTATTCCGGCGACAAGGCCGTGCGGACCATCGCGGCCGAGGACATCGCTCCCTGCGATGTGCTCGAGATGGATTGCGAGGGGGCCGAGGCGGTGATCTTGCCGTGCCTGACGCAGCGTCCGCGGGTGGTGATTGTCGAGACGCATGGCTTTCTGGGCGCGCCGACCGAGGCGATTGCCGGTCTATTGCGCGGGCTGGGCTATGTGGTCGAGGATATGGGCGTTGCGGAAACGCGCCTGCGCGACTCCTGTCTTGAGCAGGATGTGATGTGTCTGGTGGCGACGCGGGACGCGGCGGCCTGAGGGGCGCTTCGCGGCGGGCCGCGTCACTGGTGGCGCAGGGCGTCGATCGGGTCGAGCCTTGCTGCGCGGCGGGCGGGGAAGAAGCCGAACACCACGCCGATGACGGCCGAGAAGCAAAAGGCCAGCGCGATCACCCCCGCCTGCGGGGCGAAGGGGATGGCCATGAACTGCGCCGCCGCGAAGGCAAGGCCAAGGCCAAGGGCGATGCCGATCGTGCCGCCGAGGATGGACAGCACCACGGCTTCGACAAGGAACTGCGTTAGCACCTGCGCCGAGGTGGCCCCCACGGCCAGACGGATGCCGATTTCGCGCGTGCGTTCGGTGACCGAGACCAGCATGATATTCATGATGCCGATCCCGCCCACCAGCAGCGACACGGCGGCGACCGAGGATAACAGCCCCGTCAGCACCGAGTTGATCGAGGTGAGCATCGAGGCGACTTCGGCCATGTTGGTCACGCTGAAATCATCTTCCTGACCGATGCCGATGCGGCGGCGGTCGCGCATCAGCGCCGCAATGTCGCGGATGCCGCGTTCGGCGGTGACGGATTTGCGCAGGGCGACCGTGATGCGTTCGACATCGTCATTGCCTTCGAGCCGCTTTTGCACGGTGCGGATGGGCATCAGCACCAGATCGTCCTGATCCTGACCGAAGGAACCGGTGCCCTTTGGTGCCAAAAGGCCGATCACGGTGCAGGAGACGGATTTGACGCGCATGGGCTGGCCCACGGGGTCGGTCGCGCCGAACAGCGATTTGCGGACGGTTTCGGCAATGATGCAGACGGGGGCGGCGGCGCGTTCCTCGGCCTCGGAAAAGTTGCGGCCGGTGACGAGGGGCCAGTTGGTGGCGGCAAGGTAGCCTGCGGTGGTGCCTGTCACCTGCGTGGCGCGGTTGGCGCTGCCTGCGACCACGGTGGCCGAGGTGTTGGCGGTGGGGGCCACGGCGGCGGCGGCAGAGAGGGTGGACAGCGCATCGGCATCGCGCAGGGTGAAGGGGGTGGCGTTGTCGCGCGGGCCGGGGCCCATGGTCTGCTTGCCCGGCCGCAGGATCAGCACATTGGTGCCAAGGCTGGCGACATTGGCCGAAACCTGGGCCGACGACCCCTGACCGACCGTGACCATGGCGATGACCGAGGCCACGCCGATCACCACGCCAAGCACGGTAAGGAACGAGCGCAGCTTGTTGCGGATGATCGCGCGAAAGGCGAGGCGGACGGTTTCCCACAGCATCAGGTGCGCCCCCCCGTGGTTTCGTCGCGGGTGATCCGGCCATCGGTGAACACGATCAGGCGGCTGGCATAGGCGGCGATGTCTTCTTCATGGGTGACCATGACGATGGTGATCCCTTCGTCGCGGTTGAGGGTTTGCAAAAGCTGCATGATTTCATGGCTGCGGTGGCTGTCGAGGTTGCCGGTGGGTTCATCGGCAAGGATCACGCTGGGGTTGCCCGCCAGCGCCCGCGCGATGGCGACGCGCTGCTGCTGGCCGCCCGAAAGCTGTGCGGGGTCGTGGGCTTCGCGGCCCGACAGGCCGACCTTTTCCAGCGCGGCGCGGGCGAGGGGAAGGCGGGCTTCGGGGGGAAGACCCTTGTAGATGAGGGGGAGTTCGACGTTTTCCAGCGCCGTGGTGCGGGGCAGAAGGTTGAAGCCCTGAAAGATGAAGCCAAGGTAGTTGCGCCGGATCAGCGCGCGCTGGTCATTGCCCAAGGCCTGCAATTCGGCGCCCTTGAAGCGGTAGGTGCCGCTGCTGGGGCGGTCAAGGCAGCCGATGATGTTCATCGCCGTTGATTTGCCCGAACCCGACGGGCCCATGATGGCGACAAATTCGCCCTTGGCGATGGCAAGGTTGACGCCGTCTAGGGCGCGCACCTCGGCCTCGCCTTTGCCATAGCTGCGGGTGACGGCGGACAGGTCGATCAGCGGGGGGGCGGTCATCGGGCGGTGCTTTGGTCGGTGATGACGGCATCGCCTTGGGCCAGGCCTTGGGCGGTGACGGCGGTCTGGCGGCCATCGGTTTCGCCAAGGGTGACGGGCAGGGCCACGGGGGCGCCGTCGCGCAGGACCCAGATCGTCTTGCCATCGGCGGTGCCGGGACGGCCGGCGCTGCTGCGGCGGGGCATGATGAGGCCGAGAAGCCCGCTGCCGCCCCGGCTTTCGCTGGCGGTCTGGGGTGGGGCGTAGCGCAGGGCGGCATTGGGGACGAGAAGGGTATCGTTCACCTGTGCCACGGTGATGGTGGCGGTGGCGGTCATGCCGGGGCGCAAGAGCGCGTCGGGGTTATCGACGGTCAGGACGGCCTTGTAGGTGACGACATTGTCGGTGGTTTCGGGGGCATAGCGCACCTGTGCGATGCGGGCGGGAAAGCTGCGGCCGGGGAAGGCATCGACGGTGAAGGTGGCGTCATTGCCGGGTTTGATGCGGCCGATATCCGCCTCGTCTATATCGACCTGCAACTGCATTTGCGACAGGTCGCCCGCGAGGGTGAAGAGGACCGGCGCGTTGAGCGAGGAGGCCACGATCTGGCCCACCTCGGCCGTGCGCGACAGCACGATGCCGTCGATGGGGGCGCGGATCACCGAGTTTTCAAGATCGGCCTGCGCGAGTTCGAGATTGGCTTCGGCGACGGTCAGATCGGCGCGGGCGATTTCGACGGCGGCAAGGCTGCGCTGGTTTTCGGCCTCGGTCGCGACGATGTCGCGGCGGGCGGTGATGCCGCGCTGTTCGAGCTGGCTTTGCAGGCGGAAGGTTTCGGCGGCTTCGCGCGCGGTGGCTTGGGCCTGGGTCAGGCGGGCGCGGGCGGCGGCGACGGTGGCGGTGGCATTGGCGACCTGCGCGCGGGTCTTGGTGTCGTCAAGGTGGGCGAGGGGCTGGCCGGTGGTGACGCGGTCGTTGAAATCGGCATCGACCGCGACAAGGGTGCCCGAAAGTTCGGACGAGAGATCGACCTTGACGGTGGGTTGCACGGTGCCGGTGGCGGTGACGGTGACGGTAAGGGCGGCGCGCTGGGCGGGGGTGGTGTCATAGCTGACGGCGGGCGCGGTGTTGCGCGCCGAAAGCCACCAGAGCCCCGCGCCCAGTGCCGCGACGATCAGCAGGGCCCAAAGCCAGCGCGCCGGACCGCGGCGGCGGGCCGAGCGGGCGATGAGGCGGTCGATATCGGCGGTGTCGTCGGTCATTCTGGTCCGTCCGGTTGGCCCCGTGGCCATGCGGGGCCATGCGGGGGCGGTGCTGGGCACGATACGCGCCAGCCATAACATTCCGTCGCCAGATGGGGCGTTTTTTCCGCAGGGCAAAGCGGCGGGTGACGAAAGGATGCCACGCTCGCGCCGAAGTGAGCGTGACGATTCGGGCGGGGGCGGGGGCGGGCTGTCACATTGGCGGCGGGGCATGGGGGGGCGCAGGGCAGGCGGGCGCGCGGGGGGGTGGGTTTTTGTGATTTATTTTCCGTAGGTTGGGTGATTTGTTGAAATGTAACAGCCACTGCAACAAGACTGTCATAAACCTATTACACGACGGTCATAGACCGCACCTAGACAGGGCCGATAGGCGCTGATCTTGCCTTGGTGTCAAAAGGAGTGATCCATGACCTTTCTGAAATTCTCGGTTTCGGCGGTTGCGCTGTGCGCGATGGCCGGTGTGGCCGAAGCCCGTGACAACCTGCAAATCGCCGGTTCCTCGACCGTGTTGCCCTATGCCACCATCGTGGCCGAAGCCTTTGGCGAGAACACCGATTTCGCGACGCCGGTCGTGGAAGGTGGCGGTTCGGGTGCGGGCCGCAAGAAGCTGTGCGAAGGCGTGGGCGAAAACACCATCGACATCGCCAATTCGTCGAGCCGGATCAAGCAGTCGGATATCGACGAGTGCAAGACCAATGGCGTGACCGACATCATGGAAGTGCGGATCGGCTATGACGGGATCGTGTTTGCCACGGCCGCCAGCGGCCCGGCTTTCGCGCTGACGCCGACGGATGTGTTCCTGGCCATCGGGGCCAAGGTCGCCAAGGACGGCGCGCTGGTGGACAATACCGCCAAGCAGTGGGCCGAAGTGAATGCCGCCCTGCCCGCGCAGGACATTCTGGCCTTTATCCCCGGCACCAAGCACGGCACGCGCGAAGTGTTCGACACCAAGGTTCTGCTGGAAGGCTGCAAGGCCACCGGCGCCTATGATCTGCATCTGGCCGCTTCGACCGGCGCGGATGATGACGCCAAGAAGAAAGAGGCCGAGACGGCCTGCTTCGAGACCCGCACCGATGGCGCTTCGGTCGATATCGACGGCGACTATACCGAGACGCTGGCCCGCATGGATGCGAACCCGACCGCGATGGGCGTGTTCGGCCTGTCCTTCTATGAAAACAACACCGCCAAGTTGCAGGTTGCGACCATGTCGGGTGTGACCCCGTCGGTTGAAACCATCGCTTCGGGCGAATACCCGGTGTCGCGCCCGCTGTATATGTATGTGAAAAAGCAGCATATCGGCGTGATCCCCGGCCTGAAGGAATACGTCCAGTTCTTCGTGTCGGACGATATGGTCGGGCCGGAAGGCGAGCTGACGCAGTATGGTCTGGTTCCCGATCCGGAACTGGCGGCCACGCAGGCGGCGGTCGAGGCCGAAACGGTCATGGGCCCGCTGGAATAAGACGAAAACGCGGGGGGCGGCAGGGTGCCGCCCCCCAACCCCTTTTGCAGGAAGTGACATGAGCGTCGGTCTTTTATCGCTGCTTCTTCTGGGTCTGGCCGCGCTGGGTTTCGGCTTGGGTCGCCAGAGGGCCATCGCCTCGGTCAACGGGGATGCGCGCGGGCTACATTCTTTGCCGCAATATTACGGGTCGAGCGTGGCGCTGTTCACCGCCGTGCCGGCCTTTTTGCTGGTGCTGGTCTGGCTGATCGTGCAGCCGGTGGTGATTGAATCCACGATTACCGGAATGATCCTGCCCGAGGATATTGGCGACGGATCGACGCGCGAACTGGTCATGTCGGATGTGCGGCGCATTGCGGAGGGGATTGACGTTCTGGTTGCCAATGGCGCGACCGGTGACGAGATTGCGGCGCTGGTGGCCGACCCCGTGGCGCTGAAGGCGCGGCTGGGTGATGCGGGTGTGGCGCTGGCTGCCGATATCAATCCGCATGTCGCCACCGCATCGGCCGCCTATCGGGGCGAAGTGGCAATGGGCCGCACGATGATGAGCGTGGCCGCGCTGGCGCTGGCGGTGGCGGGCTTTCTGTTCGCCGCGCTGCGCGTGACGCCGCAGTTCCGCGCCCGCAACGTGGTGGAAAGCTTTATCCGCGTGTTGCTGATCGGGGCATCGTCGGTCGCCATCCTGACCACGATCGGGATCATCCTGAGCCTTGTGTTCGAAAGCTGGCATTTCTTCCAGATCTATCCGGCCAAGGATTTCTTCTTTTCGCTGACATGGTCGCCCAAGTTTGGCGGCGGGTCCGACCTTGGCATCTGGCCGCTGCTGTGGGGGACGCTTTATGTGTCGTTCATCGGGTTGCTGGTTGCGGTGCCTGTGGGGCTGATGGCGGCGATCTATTTGTCGGAATATGCCTCGCCTCGGGTGCGAAGCGTGGCCAAGCCCGCGCTGGAGATTCTGGCGGGTATCCCGTCGATCGTGTACGGGCTGTTCGCGCTGATGACGGTGGGCCCGTTCCTGCGCGACTATTTCTCGCAGCCGCTGGGCCTGGGCGAGTCGTCGTCGAGTGTGATGACGGCGGGTATCGTGATGGGGATCATGCTGATCCCCTATGTGTCGTCGCTGTCGGATGACATCATCAACGCGGTGCCGCAGGCGCTGCGGGACGGGTCTTACGGGCTGGGGGCTACGCAGTCGGAGACGGTGAAGCAGGTGGTGTTTCCGGCCGCCTTGCCGGGCATTGTGGGTGCTGTGCTGATGGCGGCAAGCCGAGCCATCGGCGAGACGATGATCGTGGTGCTGGGGGCGGGGGCGGCCGCGAAGCTGAGCCTGAACCCGTTCGAGGCGATGACGACCGTAACGGTGAAGATTGTCAGCCAGTTGACCGGCGATACGGAATTTGCCAGCCCCGAGACGTTGGTGGCATTCGCGCTGGGGTTGACGCTGTTCGTCTTTACGCTGGGGCTGAATATTCTGGCGCTGTATATCGTGCGCAAATACCGGGAGCAGTACGAATGACCGACGTGATTGCAGGGGCCGTGCCGGCCGCGAAATCGCTGATCGAGCCGGATGCCCGCACCCGTGCGCGCAACGCCGCCGAACGCCGGTTCCGCATGATGGGCATTGCCGCCATTCTGATCGGGCTGCTGGCCTTGGTGACGCTGCTGGCTTCGGTGCTGGGCAACGGGCTGTCGGCGTTCCGCCAGACCTATATCGAGATGGCCATTCCGCTGGATGCGGCGGTGCTGGACAAGGCGGGCGACCGCGACCCCGAGAAACTGGCCAAGGTCACAACGCTGGGTTACGGCAAGCTGATCGAGGCATCGCTGGAACAGATGCTGGCCGACCGTGGTGTGGACACCAAGGGGCAGACCGCCAAGCAACTGATGGGGCTATTGTCGAAAGAGGCCGCGTCGGACCTGCGCCAGATGGTGCTGGCCAAGCCCGATCTGATCGGCACCACGGTGACCTTTCCGGCGCTGGCCAACGGGCGGGTGGACGGGTTCTTCAAGGGCCGCGTGACGATGGAAAGCGCCGCCCGCGACAGCAATATCAGCCCCGAACAGCTGGAAGTGGCTGTGCTGATGAAAGAGGCGGGGGTTATCAAGACCTCGGTCAACTGGGCGTTCCTGACCAATCCGGATGCGTCGGAACTGCGGCCTGAAAGCGCGGGGCTGGGCGTGGCGATCCTTGGGTCGGCCTATATGATGGTGATCGTGCTGGTGCTGTCCTTGCCCATCGGGGTGGCCGCGTCGATCTATCTTGAGGAACTGGCGCCCAAGAACCGCTGGACCGACATCATCGAGATCAACATTGCCAATCTGGCCGCTGTGCCGTCGATCGTGTTCGGCATCCTGGCGCTGGCCTTGTTCATCAACTTCCTTGGTCTGCCGCAATCGGCGCCGGTGGTGGGGGGGCTGGTGCTGACGCTGATGACGCTGCCCACGATCATCATCGCCACGCGCGCCAGCCTTAAGGCGGTGCCGCCCAGTATCCGCGATGCGGCGCTGGGGGTGGGGGCGTCGAAGATGCAATCGATCTTCCACCATGTGCTTCCGCTGGCCATGCCGGGGATTCTGACGGGGACCATTCTGGGCCTTGCGCGGGCGCTGGGCGAAAGCGCGCCCTTGCTGCTGATCGGGATGGTGGCTTTCGTGAAGGATTACCCTTCGTCGCCGCCCGAAGGGTTCTTTGATCCGGCCAGCGCGCTGCCGGTGCAGGTGTATAGCTGGACACAGCGCGCCGATCCGGCCTTTGCCGAGCGGGCCTCGGGGGCGATCATCGTGCTGCTGGTGTTCCTGATGACGATGAACGCGCTGGCCATCGTGCTGCGCCGCCGCTTTGAACGCCGCTGGTAAGAAGGGGGCCACCATGAACGACATGCGATTGACGGAGAGAGCCGTGACCGAAAAGGCGAAAATGTCTGCGCGCAAGGTGCAGGTCTATTACGGATCGAACCATGCCCTGAAGGATGTGGATGTCGATATCCTTGACAAGACCGTGACGGCGTTCATCGGGCCGTCGGGTTGCGGGAAATCGACCTTTTTGCGCTGCCTGAACCGGATGAACGACACGGTCGCCTCGGCCCGGGTTGAGGGCAAGATCGAGATGGATGGCCATGACATCTATGATACCCGCGTCGATCCGGTGCAGTTGCGCGCCAAGGTGGGCATGGTGTTCCAGAAGCCGAACCCGTTTCCGAAATCGATCTATGACAATGTGGCTTACGGGCCGAAGATTCACGGTCTGACCCGCAGCAAGGCCGAACTGGACGAGGTGGTGGAAACCTCGCTTCGCAAGGCGGCGCTGTGGAACGAGGTGAAAGACCGCCTGAACGCCCCCGGCACCGGCCTTTCGGGCGGGCAACAGCAGCGGTTGTGCATCGCGCGGGCGGTGGCGACCGGACCCGAGGTGTTGCTGATGGACGAGCCCTGTTCGGCGCTGGACCCCATCGCCACGGCGCAGGTGGAAGAGCTGATCGACGAGTTGCGGTCGCAGTTTTCGGTGGTGATTGTGACCCATTCGATGCAGCAGGCGGCGCGGGTCAGCCAGCGGACGGCGTTCTTCCACCTTGGCTATCTGGTGGAATATGGCGAGACGGGCACGATTTTCACCAACCCTTCGGACCCGCGGACGGAATCCTACATTACCGGCCGGATCGGCTGAGGGAGCAGAGCATGGTAACGACCCATATCCTTTCGGCCTTTGACCGCGATCTTGAGGCGGTTCAGGCCCATGTCATGCGGATGGGCGGGCTGGTCGAGGCCGCGCTGCTGGACGCCGCCGAGGCGCTGGACAACCGCGACGAGGAACTGGCGCTGCGGGTTCGCAACGGCGACCGCGCGATCGATGCGCTGGAGCTGGAAATCCAGACCGAATGTGCGCGGCTGATCGCGCTGCGCGCCCCTGCGGCCAGCGATTTGCGGACGGTGCTGACCGTGATGCGGATCGCCGCGGCGCTGGAACGGGCGGGCGATTATGCCAAGAACCTTGCCAAGCGGACGGCGGTGCTGTCGCAGATGCAGCCGCTGGAAGGGGCGACGGGATCGGTCAAGCGCATGGCGCGGGCGGTGGTGGTGCTGCTGAAGGATGCGCTGGACGCCTATATCGCGCGCGATGCGGTATCGGCCGAAGATGTGCGCCGCCGCGACCATGACGTGGACCAGATGTACAACGCGCTGTTCCGCGAATTGCTGACCCATATGCTGGAAGACCCCCGCAACATCACCGCGGCGATGCATCTGCATTTCATCGCCAAGAATATCGAGCGGGTGGGCGACCATGCGACCGGGATCGCCGAGCAGGTGATCTATCTGGTGACGGGCGCCATGCCCAGCGACGAGCGGCCCAAGGCCGAGGTCGTGCAGGGCGCCGGAGGGCGCGGCTGATGCGGGCGCCGGAGCGGTCTTCGACACAACACCCCCGTGTGCTGCTGGTCGAGGACGAACCGGCGCAGCGCGAGGTGCTGGCCTATAACCTTGAAGCCGAAGGCTTTGATGTGACGCAGGCCGATAATGGCGAGGATGCGCTTCTGCTGGTGGACGAAGATCCGCCGGACATGATTATCCTTGACTGGATGATGCCCAAGGTTTCGGGGATCGAGGTGTGCCGCCGCCTGAAACTGCGGCCTGAAACCCGCGCCATTCCGATCATCATCCTGTCGGCCCGTGCCGAAGAGGTTGACCGCGTGCGCGGGCTGGAAACCGGCGCGGATGATTATGTGATCAAGCCCTATTCCATGGTGGAACTGATGGCGCGGGCGCGGGCGCAGATCAGGCGGGTGCGGCCTTCGACCATCGGGGTGGTGCTGAGCTTTGACGACATCCGGCTGGATGCCGAGACGCATCGGGTTTATCGCGGCGAGCAGGTGGTCAAGCTGGGGCCGACCGAGTTTCGCCTGTTGGCCGCGTTCATGGAGAAGGCGGGCAAGGTCTGGACGCGCGAGCAATTGCTTGACCGGGTCTGGGGGCGCGACATCTATGTCGATACGCGGACGGTCGATGTGCATGTGGGCCGGTTGCGCAAGGCGCTGGCGCAGGGGGGCGGGACAGACCCGATCCGCACCGTGCGCGGCGCGGGTTACGCGCTGGGCTGACGGGGCCGCGCCGCTGCGGGCGCCGGTTTGGCCGGACATGTCGTGACAGTCTGACGGGTGCCCCTGTTCGGCATGGGCGATTGACCCGCAACGTCCGCGCCGTCGATGATTCGGTGCTGCGGGGCGCGGTCTTGGTGGCCGCGCAGACCGGGCGCGCGCCGCTGGACCGGTTTCGCGGCTTTGCGCCCCTGCGCGCGAAGGGCGTGAGGCCAAAGGCCACCGCCACGACCTTTTGTCGTCGATGCAAAGGTTGCAAGGCAGCGCCTGCGGCTGGCGACTGTCGCCCCGGCGCCGATGGAGATTTTTGCCGGGGATGGCATGATGCTGGAACAGCTGATGGCTTTCACCCTGCCAAGCGACCACGCGCCGCAAGCAGGGCGGCGATGCGGTTGGGAACTTTTGGATAAGGGAACCCTGTGCGCGCGCCGTCCGACTGGGGCCTGCCCGGCACTGCCCGGAAATGCCCGGCACTGCCACCCTCCTTCGGTGCTGCCGCGGGGGCGAAGGGATGACCCTGTGCTGCGATCAGCTTTCGCCCCGTCAGACCTCGATACGCTTGGCCCGTAACCGCCCGCGCGCCCCCTGTTCCCGCGCAACGGGAACGGCCGCCACCGCCACCGCGCGGGCAGGGCGGCAGCCCCCCGCAGCACGGCCCGCACCGGACATTCTGGCAGGCGCAGATCGACCGCAGGCCCATGGCCATACGGTTTTGCCGCGTCTGCGGCGTAGGGGATCGCCTTTGGCATCGCAGAATGGACCCTGTCGGAGGTCAGCATTGGCTGCACAGCACGGGTGGGAATGTTGTGCCGTGACGGCCGGAAACCGCCCCACCCGGGGCCATTATCGAGGCCGAGGTGCGGGCACGCATGCCTTTGGGGGCCGTGCTTCGGTGCCGATCTGCCTGCGGTTGCAGGACAGGCGCGACGGGGCGGTTTCGGGCTGCGGATGGGGGCCGGTTTTCCGCCTGCGGTCGCCTGAGGCTTTGACCTTGGGCCGCTAAACTGGCATGTCAGCGCGGGAACAATCGCGGAAGGGCGCTGCCATGTTGACCGGAAAACATCTGATCGGCGGGGAATGGGTTTCGGGGCCAGGTTTCTTCCGCTCGTCCCCCGCGACGGGCGAGGGGGCCGCGTTTTCCAGCGCGAGCGTTGCGGAAGTGGACCGTGCGGTAAAGGCGGCGGAAGAGGCGTTCTGGTCCTATTCCGCGCTGGACCGCGCGGCGCGGGCGGCGTTTCTGGAACGTATCGCCGTCGAGATCGAGGCGCGGGGGGCGGAGTTGACGGCCACGGGCAGCGCCGAGACGGGCCTGCCCACGGCGCGGCTGGAAGGAGAGCGCGGGCGCACGACGGGGCAGTTGCGGCTGTTTGCGGCCCATATCCGCAAGACCGATTTCCTTGATCTGCGGCATGATGTGGCTTTGCCCGACCGCAAGCCCCTGCCGCGCCCCGATATCCGCATGATCGAGCGGCCGGTGGGCCCCGTGGCGGTGTTCGGCGCGTCGAACTTTCCCTTGGCGTTCTCGACGGCGGGGGGGGATACGGCCTCGGCCCTTGCGGCGGGGTGTCCGGTGGTGGTGAAGGGGCATCCGGCGCATCCGGGGACGGGCGAGATTGTGGCGCAGGCGGTGGATGCGGCGATCAGGGCCTGCGGGGTGCATCCGGGGGTGTTTTCGCTGGTGCAGGGTGTGGGGAATGATCTGGGGGCGGCGCTGGTGCAGCACCCGCTGGTTACGGCGGTGGGTTTCACGGGGTCGCTGGGCGGCGGGCGGGCGCTGTTTGATCTGTGCGCGCGGCGCGCGGTGCCGATTCCGTTCTATGGCGAATTGGGGTCGGTGAACCCGATGTTCCTGCTGCCTGCCGCCGTGGCGGCGCGGGGGGCGGCGATTGCGGCCGGATGGGCGGGGTCGCTGACCCAAGGCGCGGGGCAGTTCTGCACCAATCCGGGGCTGGTGCTGGTGATGGAAGGCCCAGATGGCGATGCCTTTGTCGCGGCGGCGAAAGAGGCGGTGGCAGCGGTCGGCCCGCAGGTGATGCTGACCGACGGGATCGCGGCGGCCTTCCGGCAGGGGGCCGAGCGGATTGCGGCCGCCAAGGGCGTGCGGGCGGTGCTGACCAGCACCTGCGACCGCCGGAATGCCGCGCCTTATGTGTTTGAAGTGTCGGGCGATGACTGGCTGGCCGATCACACGCTGGGGCACGAGGTGTTCGGCCCCCTTGGCGTGATCGTGCGGCTGCGCGACGCGGCGCAGATGATCGCCGTGGCGCGGGGGCTTGAGGGGCAGTTGACCTGCACCTTGCAGATGGACGAGGGCGATACGGCGCTGGCCGCGCGGCTGATGCCGGTGCTGGAGCGCAAGGCGGGGCGGATTCTGGCCAACGGCTTTCCCACGGGGGTCGAGGTGTCGGAGGCGATGGTGCATGGCGGGCCCTATCCTGCCAGCACCAATTTCGGCGCGACGAGCGTGGGCACGCTGGCAATCCGCCGCTGGCTTCGGCCGGTATCCTATCAGAACATGCCCGCAGCCCTGTTGCCCGACGAGTTGCAGTAACGCGGGGGGCCAGTCGCAGAGGCCAGTCGCGGGCCGTGATGCGGGCCCGCGACCGGCATCGTTTGCGACATGCAGGCGGGCCGAAACGCGGATTTGCGCGACGATGCCGATGCGCTTTCCTTCTCCGTCACCCCGCTCGGGCTGACGGAACCTGGTGGTCTCAGCTTGATGCGGTGCATTCCAAAGCCTGCGGCACGGTCTTGACCCTGCTGGATGACGGCGCGGTCTGATCACGCCCTGCCAGTCCGGCGCGCCCTGTGCCAGCCGCAGAAAGGGGGCTGTCTGCCCCCTCTTGCCCGTTCCGGGCAATTCACCCCCGAGGATATTTGAGGGCAGAAAATGGGCAAAGGCCGCTTGCGGCCCGTGGGGGGCAGACAGCCCCCCTGCGCCGGTCAGTGTTCGTTCTTCAGCAGCAGGAAAAGCGCCAGCACCGACAGCGCCACGCCGATCAGGATGGCGGGGGGCGGGGCGGGGCGGCCGAGGGCGATTTCCCACAGGATCACCCAGGTGGGCACAAGGTAGGTATAGGCCATGACCTTGGCCGCGGGCAGGCGCAGCGTGGCGTATTGCAACAGCACGAAGGTCGCCGCGCTGGCGGCGATGGCGGTGTAGAAAAGCGTGATCCAGACGATGCCCGGCAGCGCTGCCCAGTCGGTGGCGGCAAGGTCGTGCTGGCCCAGCAGCGTAAGCAGCGCCCAGCCTGCCACCATCATGCCGAAGGTGAAGGTGACGGGGCTTTCGCCGCGGTTCAGCTTGCGCACGAGGGGGGCATAGAGCGCATGGGCCATGCAGCCCCAGAAAAAGATCGCCTCGCCCTTGCCGATGTGGAAATTGACCAGCGCGTGCAGGTCGGCGCGGAAGATCACCCAAAGTGCCCCCGCCCCGCCGATGGCCAGCGCCAGCATCATGCGCGGCGTCACCCTCTGGCGCAGGGTCAGCCAGCCGAAGCCTGCCGCCATGGCCGGAGTGAGGGTAAAGACGGCCGAGGATGACACGGGGGGCGCGGTCTTGAGCCCCTGGAACATGGCGACGAAATAGGACGACAAGAGTGCCCCGAGCAGAAGATAGCGCCACGGCGTGCGGGCGGCGCTGCGGGTCAGCCCGCCCATGGCAAAGGCCGCCGCCCCGACGATGGCCCCGGCCAGCAGGAAGCGCACCGAGGTCAGCGCCAGTGGCGAGATGAAGTGGGCCGCCATCGCGCCAAGGCTGAAGGAGCCCGCGACAAGGGCCGAGAAGGCGAGCATCGCCATATGTCCGCGCTGCGGGTCTGTCAGGGTCATCGGGGCCTTCGTCGGGCTAGAGGGTCCAGCCTTTGGCCGCGTCTTTCAGCACGGTCAGGAAGGCCTGCACCTTGCGGGTGCGGTGCAGATCGACATGGGTGACGATCCAGAGCGGCGCGTCCCATTCGGGGCGGGGGGGCAGGATTTCGACAAGATCGGGGTTCGCAGCCGCGCGGAAGGCGGCAAGAAAGCCGATGCCGAGCCCGGATTTGACGGCCGCCTCCAGCGTGGCGGGTTCGGTGGCGCGGTAGGTCAGGCAATCGGGGGGGGCAACGCTGCGGAGCCAGCGGTTGAACGGGGCGCGGCTGTCCTGGGCATCGGTGACGACGAAGCGGTGGGCGGGAAAGTCGGCCTCGGATTTCGGCATGCCGTGGCGGGCGACATAGGCGCGGGTGGCGTAAAGGCCGGTCCTGAGCCGTGTGAGGGGCTGGACGACATTGTCGGGTTCCTCAGGCGCGGCGCCGGCGCGGATGGCGACATGGGCTTCGCCATAGTCCAGCCGGAAAACGCGCATGTCGGTCAGAAAGCGCAGGGTCACCGCGGGGTGTTCGTGCTGGAAGCGGGAAAACACCGGCATCAGCAGATCCGAGACGCCGACGATCGAGGTGATCACCAGCTCGCCCGCCACCGTTTCGCCCTGCCCCTTGATGCGGTTGGCCAGCTGGGCGAATTGCTCGTCGGTGGTCTGGGCGACCGATAGCAGGTCATGGCCTGCCTCGGTCGGGGTATAGCCGCGGGCGTGGCGCTGGAACAGCCGCGTGCCGAGCCGCTTTTCCAGCGCGTCGATATGGCGGATCACGGTGGCATGGTGCACGCCCAGCACCTCGGCCGCGCCCGAAACGGTGCCAAGACGCGCGACCTGAAAGGCGGTGCGGATCTCGTCCCATGTGTCGATGGTCATCTGTGCGCCCCCGAACGGGTTTGGCCGCATCAGGCCAGAAGGTGCGGCGGGATGCAAGGCGCCGCACGGCCCGTCGCGGCGTTTCGCAAGAAGCGGGGGCGTTCTGCCCCCGTCGCTGTTCCGGCGACACGTCGCAAGAAGCGGGGGCGTTCTGCCCCCGTCGCTGTTCCGGCGACACGTCGCAAGAAGCGGGGACGTTCTGCCCCCGTCGCTGTTCACGCGACACGTCGCAAGAAGTGGGGGCATTCTGCCCCCGTCGCCGTTCCGGCGACTCCCCCTGAGGATATTTGAAGGGCAGAAAATGGGGGTGCTGCATTTTCTGCCCCTGAAATATCCTCGGGGGGAGAGGGCCGCTTGCGGCCCGTAAGGGGGGCAGACAGCCCCCCTTTGCGACGGCGGGTTCCGGCGCGGCGCTTGACTAGGGCGCGGGATGGGCGTAGGGGCTGCGGGAATTCCCCGGAGGCCTGCGCTTCCGGTCCCTTGGCCCATGCCCGGGATCGCCATCTGCCAGCGCGTTGCGCCCGCAGGTGCCGTTCGGCTTTGGGGCTTGGGTCTGCCGATTGCCGGCCCCATATCGGGGTCGGGCGAAACTGCCCGTGACTGCCCCTTGGAGGTGCGCCGATGTTCGAAAGCCTGTCAGAACGCCTTGGTGGCGTGTTCGACCGTCTGACCAAGGCGGGCGCGCTGACCGAGGCCGATGTGGTTGCCGCCCTGCGCGAGGTGCGGGTGGCGCTGCTGGAGGCCGATGTCTCGCTGCCGGTGGCGCGCGATTTCATCAAGCGGGTGCAGGACAAGGCCACGGGTGTGGCGGTGACCAAATCGGTCACGCCGGGGCAGATGGTCGTCAAGATCGTGCATGACGAGCTGATCCGCGTGCTGGCGGGTGACGGCGAGCCGGATGCGCTGAAGATCGACAATCCGCCGGCGACGATTCTGATGGTGGGTTTGCAGGGGTCGGGCAAGACCACCACCACCGCCAAGCTGGCCAAGCGGTTGAAGGACCGGGGCGGCAAGCGGGTGCTTTTGGCATCGCTTGACACCAACCGTCCGGCCGCGATGGAGCAGTTGGCCATTCTGGGCGCGCAGATCGGGGTGGACAGCCTGCCCATCGTCAAGGGCGAGACGGCCGTGCAGATTGCCAAGCGGGCCAAGACGCAGGCCAATCTGGGCGGCTATGACGTGCTGTTCCTTGATACTGCGGGCCGGTTGCACATTGACGAAGTGCTGATGGACGAGGTGCAGGCGGTGCGCGACATCGCCCAGCCGCGCGAGACGCTGCTGGTGGTTGATGGTCTGACCGGTCAGGACGCGGTGAATGTGGCGGCCGAGTTTGACGGCAAGGTCGGCATTTCGGGCGTGGTGTTGACGCGGATGGATGGCGACGGGCGCGGCGGGGCTGCGCTGTCGATGCGGGCCATCACCGGCAAGCCGATCCGTTTCGTCGGGCTTGGCGAGAAGATGGATGCGCTGGAAACCTTTGAGGCCGAGCGGGTCGCGGGGCGTATCCTTGGCATGGGCGATATCGTGGCCCTTGTCGAGAAGGCGCAGGAAACCTTTGAGGCCGAGCAGGCCGAGCGGATGGCCAAGCGCTTTGCCAAGGGTCTGTTCAACATGAACGACCTGAAGATGCAGCTTGAGCAGATGATCAAGATGGGCGGCATGCAGGGCCTGATGGGCATGCTGCCCGGCATGGGCAAGATGCAGGCCGCTGCCGCCGAGGCGGGGCTGGATGACAAGATGCTGCGCCGCCAGATCGCGCTGATCCAGTCGATGACCAAGAAGGAACGCGCCAATCCCGACCTGCTGGCCGCCAGCCGCAAGAAGCGGATCGCGGCAGGGGCGGGGATGGATGTGGCCGATCTGAACCGTCTGCTCAAGCAGCACAAGCAGATGGCCGACATGATGAAGAAGATGGGCAAGGGCGGCATGATGAAGCAGGCCCTGAAGCAGATGATGGGCAAGGGCGGTCTGCCCGACCCCAGCAAGATGACGCCCGAGCAGCTGGAAGAGGCCGCGCGCGGCATGAAGCAGGGCATGGGGCAGGGCGGGGGCTTTCCGGGCATGCCGCGGGGCGGGCTTTCGCTGCCGCCCAGCCTTTCGGGGTTGATGAAGAAGAAATGACGCTGGCCCCGACCCTTTTGACCGGGCGCCTGACGCTGAGGATGCCGCAGCTTGATGATTTCGAGCCGCGCGCAGCCTTTTATGCGTCGGAGCGGTCGCGCTGGGAGGGGGGGCCGCTGTCGCGGGTGGAAGCGTGGCGGGTCTGGGCATCGGATGTCGGGCTGTGGGCGCTGCGCGGTTACGGGCCGTTCACGGTGCTGTCGGACGGGGCCTATCTGGGCGAGGTGGGTATCTATCAGGCGGCCGATTACCCCGAGGCGGAACTGGGTTGGTTCGTGCTGCCCGAGGCCGAGGGGCGCGGCTATGCCGCCGAGGCGGCGCGGGCGGTGATGGGCTGGCTGCGGGGCCGTTTCGGCTGGGACGAGGTGGTGAGCATCATCGATGCGGGCAATGCGCGGTCGGTGGCGCTGGGCCTGCGGCTGGGCGGGCGGATCGACGCGGCGCGCAGGGGGATCGACCCGGGCGATGTGGTGATCGTGCATGACCTGCGGGGGGCGGCATGATCGCGCTGTCGGGTATTCCGGTGATCACGACCGAGCGGCTGGTGCTGCGCGCGCCCGAGGCGGGGGATTGGCCTGCATTCGATGCCATGCTCGCCTCGGACCGGGGGGAGTTCATCCGCTCGGGCGGGTATGACCTGTCGAACACATGGCGCGGGTTCTGCCATCTGATCGGGCATTGGGTGGCGCGGGGGTTCGGGATGTTCGTGTTTCATGCCAAGGGCGATGCGACGCCGCTGGGCATGACGGGGCCGTGGTTTCCGGAAACATGGCCCGAGCGGGAAATCGGCTGGTCGGTCTGGAACCCTGCTGCCGAGGGCAAGGGGCTGGCCTTTGAAGCCGCGACTGCGGCGCGCGCCTTTGCCTATGGCAGTTTGGGTTGGACGACGGCGGTGTCTTATGTGGCGGCGGGCAATGCGCGGTCGGCCGCGCTGGCGCGGCGGCTGGGGGCGGTGGTTGACGGTGATGCGCCCTCGATCGGCGCGCCGCCCTGTCTGGTCTTTCGCCATCCGGCGCCGGGGGCTGTGCTGTGAGTGCGGCCTGGTTGCAGGCGCCCGAGGGGCGGGCGGCGGCGGTGGCGGCAGGATTGCGGGCCGCGGCGCCGGTTTTCGCGACCGAACGCCTGGCGCTGCGCCTGCCGGTGCTGGCGGATTATCCGGCCTATGAGGCGGTGTTCACCA
This sequence comes from Rhodobacter sp., assembly GCA_027484985.1. Lineage (GTDB taxonomy): Bacteria > Pseudomonadota > Alphaproteobacteria > Rhodobacterales > Rhodobacteraceae > Paragemmobacter. The sequence continues at coordinate 26,557 of JAIXRW010000057.1, forward strand.
GTGACCGCGCGCGGTTCATCGGGGGGCCGTTCACGCCCGAAGCGGCGTGGAGCGATTTCTGCGAGGGCGTGGCGGGTTGGCTGCTGCGCGGGGCGGGGATGTGGACCGTGACCGCGCGGCATGATGATGCCGCGCTGGGCTGGATTTACCTGTGGCACGAGCGAGGCGATGCCGCGCCGGAACTGGGCTGGATCCTGACCGAAGCCGCCGAGGGCAAGGGCTATGCGACCGAGGCCGCGCTGGCCGTGCTGCCGCATGCCGTGGCGCTGTTCAGCGCGGGCGGGTTTGTCAGCTATATCGATGCGGGCAATGCGGGTTCGGCCCGACTGGCCACGCGTCTGGGCGCGCGGCGCGATGCGGCGGCCGAGGCTGCCATCGACGATGCCACGCTTCACGTTTACCGCCATACCGGAGTGCCGCTATGACCGACGCCACTGCCCGCGCCGCCGAAATCTTGCGCGACCACCGCGACAGCATCGACCGGCTGGATGCCATTCTGGTCTATACGCTGGCCGAACGCTTCAAGCGCACGCAGGCCGTGGGCAGGCTGAAGGCCGAACATGCCCTGCCGCCCAGCGACCCCGCGCGGGAAGAGCGCCAGATCGCGCGGCTGGAACGGTTGGCGGCGGAAGCCGACCTTGACCCCGAATTTGCCAAGAAATTCCTGACCTTCATCATCGGTGAAGTTATCAGGCATCACGAGAAGCTACAGAAATAACCCATCGGTGCATGACGCACCCGACCAACCCAAGGAGACTATCCCATGTCGATGAAAATCCGTCTGGCCCGTGGCGGCAGCAAGAAGCGCCCGTTCTATTCCATCGTCGCCTCGGACAGCCGCATGCCGCGCGATGGCCGCTTTATCGAGAAGCTGGGCACCTATAACCCGCTGCTGGCCAAGGATGACGAGAACCGCATCAAGATGGATCTTGACCGCATCAAGCATTGGCTGGGTCAGGGCGCGCAGCCGACCGACCGTGTGAGCCGCATGCTGGAAGCTGCCGGTGTGGTGGAAAAGAAGGTGCGCGCCAACCCCAAGGCCGCCGTCCCCGGCAAGATGATGGCCGAGCGTGCCGCCAAGAAGGCCGCGCGCGCCGCTGCCCCGGCCGAAGAATAAGAGGCCTTCGGGGGGGGGGCCGGTTGCGGCCCCCCCCTTCCACCCCCCTTTCCCAACCGGATCGTGCCATGTCGCGCCCAGACCGTGTCTGTGTCGGAGCTATCGCCGGGTCTTTCGGCGTATCGGGAGAGGTGCGGCTGAAAAGCTTTTGCACGGCGCCCGAGGATATTGCCGCCTACGGCCCGCTTTGGACCGAGGACGGGGCGCGGTCTTTCACGGTCAGGCTGACCCGCGCTGCGGTATCGGGTGGCGTGGGGGCGCGGCTGTCGGGGGTTGCGACCAAGGAACAGGCCGATGCGCTGAAGGGCACCGGCCTTTATGCCGACCGTGACCGGCTGCCTGCCTTGCCGGATGACGAGTTTTATCATGCCGATCTGATCGGGCTGACGGTGCAGGATACCGGCGGCGCGGTGATCGGAACGGTGCAGGCCGTGCACAACCACGGGGCGGGCGACCTGCTTGAGGTGGCGGGGCCGGGGCTGAAGGCGCCGCTGCTGCTGCCGTTCACGCTGGCCATCGTGCCGACGGTTGACCTCAAGGCGGGGCGGATCGTGGCCGATATTCCCGAAGGTCTGGAATGAGCGGGGAGGGCGATCTGCCGCCGCCGCGCGCCCTGCGGTCGCACGGGCGGATCGGGGTGACGGCAAGCGCCAAGCCGCGCGACCTGATGGAAGAGCCGCTGGTGGCCAAGGGCGCGTGGCGGGCGCGGATCATCACGCTGTTTCCCGATGCCTTTCCCGGCACGCTGGGCCTTTCGCTGACCGGCAAGGCGCTGGATATGGGGCTTTGGGCGCTGGAGGCGATCGACCTGCGCGGCTTTGGCATCGGCAAGCACCGCAATGTGGATGACACGCCTGCGGGTGGCGGGGCGGGCATGGTGTTGCGGGCCGATGTGGTGGATGCGGCGCTGGCGCGGGCCTCGGTCGGGACGCCGCCGGAACGGGGGCGCTGGCCGGTGGTGTACCTGTCGCCGCGCGGGCGGCCCTTTGATCAGGCGACCGCGCAGCGCTGGGCGGCGGCGGACGGCATCACGCTGCTGTGTGGGCGGTTCGAGGGGGTGGACCAGCGGGTGCTGGACCATTGGGGCGTGGAGGAAGTGTCGCTGGGCGATTTCGTGCTGACGGGGGGCGAGATTGCTGCGCAGGCGATGATCGACGCCACGGTGCGGCTGATTCCGGGGGTTTTGGGCAACCATGCCTCGACCGAGGAGGAAAGTTTCTCGGACGGGTTGCTGGAGCATCCGCAATATACGCGGCCTGCCGAATGGGAGGGGCGGGGGATACCGCCGGTGCTGATGTCGGGCAACCATGCCGAGATTGCCAGGTGGCGGCGGGCCGAGCGGTTGGCGCTGACGGCGGCGCGGCGGCCGGACCTGTTGAAGGATCGCGGCTAGCGGGGGGCGGGCGCTGGCCTTTCGGTGCCGCGCTGCGGCGGGACGCGGGAAAAAGGGGGGCCAGCCCCCCAATCGGCCCTTGGCCGATTTCCCCCCGGGATATTTGGACCAGTGTGAAAGGGATTTTGGTTCACCCTTGCCCAAATACTCGGTCTTTCCGGCTGTGGCGGGTGCGACCTTGGTTGCGGACAGATCATCGCGCCCCGAGGCGGGGGGCTAGCGGCGGGCTGTCACAAGCGCCACGCCTGCGCCTGCGACCAGCACGAGGGCGATGCCGGACAGCGATACCGGATCGGGCGCATGGGCAAAGACGCCCCAGCCGAGGAGCGTGGCCCAGACGATATGCAGGTAGTTGACGGGGGCAAGGAACGAGGCGGGCGCTTCGCGATAGGCGGCGGTCAGCAGGACATGCCCCACCGTCGCAAGCAGGCCCAGCAGCAGGGTCAGCGCCAAGTCGGTCGCATCCATGGCAAGGCTGCCGAGGTCGGGCAGGGCGAGGACGGCAAAGACGGCAAAGCCGATGGCCGCGACATGGAATAGCATGGCCATCATCGTTTCGGTGCGCGCCAGCACGCGGGTCAGCAGGTGGTAGCCCGCGCCGAAGCCCGCATTGACCAGCGCGAAGGCCACGCCCAGCGGATCGAGCCCCGTGCCGGGGCGCGCGACCAGAAGCACGCCGCAAAAGGCCAGCCCCGCGCCGAGCCAGCTGGGCAGGCCGACCTTTTCGCCCAAGAGCGGCCCTGCCAGCAGCACCACGAGGAAGGGCGCGAGATAGACGATGGCCACGGTTTCGCCCACGGGCATGCGTTGCAGCGCAAAGCCCATGGTCAGGCTGGCCGCTGCCAGCATCAGCGCGCGCAGGCCCACCAGCCCGGTGCGGCGCGTCTGCCACAGCGCGGCGCGGTGGCGGGGATAGAGGAACGCCGCCAGCAGAAGTGCATTCACCAGATAGCGCCCGCCCTGCACCACGGCCACGGGATGCGCGGTCATCAGATATTTGCCGATCACATCGGCCACGGCAAAAAGGCAGGTCGCGGCCACAACCAGCGCGATGCCGAGCGCGGGGCGGCCAGAGGCGGGGGCGGAGGCGGGGCCAGAGACGGGGGAAAGGCCGGATGTGGCCAGCGGGGCGGCGGGGGCGGTTTCGGGTGGCAGGGGCGCGGCGCTGGACATGGGGCGAGCATTCGCGCCTTTTGCCGGCAAGGCAAGCGGGCTGTTCCCCGCCGCGGCCAAGGCGCCATGCGCGCGCTTGACCGGCCCCTGCTTTGCCCCTATACGCCCCCGGTCCGGGGTGGTTTCTGCCTGCCGGACCCGATTCCCTTTGCCTTCTGCTTTCTTCGGCAGGATCGCGGGCCAAGGGGCGGATGCACAAGGAAGCAGGCCTGATCTCTGGCGGGCGCCATGCGGCGGACCCGGGCGAGGACCGAGAGCTCTGAGGCGGCGTCACATGTCACGGGCCAACCCGTGCAAGCTGAAAGGATTGCGGATGAATCTTATCGCGCAACTCGAAGCCGAGCAGATCGCTGCGCTTGGCAAGACCATTCCGGATTTCAAGGCCGGCGACACCGTTCGCGTCGGCTACAAGGTGACCGAAGGCACGCGTTCGCGCGTGCAGAACTATGAAGGCGTCGTGATCGGCCGCAAGGGCGGCATGACCATCTCGGCGTCGTTCACGGTTCGCAAGATTTCGTTTGGCGAGGGCGTGGAACGCGTGTTCCCGCTTTATTCGACCAACATCGATTCGATCGAGGTCGTGCGCCGTGGCCGCGTGCGCCGCGCCAAGCTGTACTACCTGCGCACCCGTCGCGGCAAATCGGCCCGTATCGCCGAAGTCGTCAATTACAAAGAAAAAGCCGAGTGAGGTCTGGACCGATGAAACAGGGCATTCACCCCGACTACCACAGCATCGACGTCAAGATGACCGATGGCACCGTGTTCAAGACCAAATCCACCTGGGGCAAGGAAGGCGACCAGATGGCGCTGGACATCGACCCGCTGGCGCACCCCGCATGGACGGGGCAGTCGGCCAAGCTGATGGATACCGGCGGCCGCGTGTCGAAGTTCAAGAACAAATACGCCGGTCTGGGCTTCTGATCCCGACCGCTGCGAAACCGGGGGGGCGTGCCGCAGGGCGCGCCCCTTTTGCGTTTGCGGGGCGGGCGCAACCCGGCGCTGCGGCGGGCAGAGGCACGGCACGCGGGGGATATGCGCCCCGCGTTCCGTGCCGTTCTTGCGGGGCGCAAAACCCGGCGCGGTGCGGTCACAGCGGCGGAAAATTGGCCGCGCCCCCCTTTCCCTTTGCGCCGGTCCTTGCGATGAACGCGGCAACGCTGCCGCGTGGGGGAATATCGGTCATGGCGCATATCGTTGTCTTCGGAAACGAAAAGGGCGGGTCGGGCAAATCGACCACCTGCATGCATATGGCCACGGCGCTGTCGCGGCTGGGCTTTCGCGTGGGCGCGCTGGATCTGGACCTGCGGCAGAAAAGCTTTGCCCGCTATATCGAGAACCGCCGCGCCTTTCTGGCGCGGGCGGGGCTGGAGTTGCCCACCCCCGATTACCGCGACCTGCCCGACGTGCCGCCCGAAGCGGTGCAGCCGGGCGAGAACCTGTTTGACGCGCGGCTGTCGGCGGCCATTGCCGCACTGGAACCGGTGTCGGATTTCATCGTGATCGATTGCCCCGGATCGCATACGCGGCTGAGCCAGGTGGCCCATACGCTGGCCGACACGCTGGTCACGCCGATGAATGACAGTTTTGTCGATTTCGACCTGCTGGCGCGGATCGATGCCGAGACGAACCGCATCAAGGGGCCGTCGATCTATTCGGAAATGGTGTGGAACGCGCGTCAGGTGCGGGCGCAGGCGGGGTTGAAGCCGATCGACTGGATCGTGGTCAGAAACCGTCTGGGCGCGCAGCAGATGCACAACAAGAAAAAGGTCGGGGCCGCGCTTGAGGAATTGTCCAAGCGGATCGGGTTCCGCGTGGCGCCGGGCTTTTCCGAGCGGGTGATCTTTCGCGAGCTGTTTCCGCGCGGGCTGACGCTGCTGGACCTGCGCGAAACGGGGGTGGACCAGATGAACATGTCCAACATCGCCGCCCGGCAAGAGGTGCGCGATCTGCTGGTCGAGATCAGGCTTCCGGGGGTGCGGGCCGAGTTCTGAACGGGCCTGACCGCACGGGGCGCAGCGTTTCGCGCGTGGCGCAGCGTTGCAGGCGGCGGTCGAAATCGGGGTCGATCGGCGGCTTGCTGCGGCCGGTCAGGGCGATCCGCGCAAGGCGGGCAAGCAGGTGTTTCATCGCGGACCCCGGGTTGCGATTGCGGCGCAGGGCGAGGGTGGCGCCAAAGAACGGCAGGATCGGGGCGCGGGCGCGGCATATCGCGGGCAGGGCCGCGATACGGGCAAGGGGGGGGAATGGCCATGGCAAACCTGATATTCGACGCGCTGTTCGCGCCGCTGCGGGGGCGCGAGACGCCGCTGCTTTTGTTGCCCGAGGGCGGGCTGAGCGGGGATGCGTTCTATCGCATGGCCGCGCGGCAGGCCCATGCGCTGGCCGGGTTGGGGGTGGAACGGGGCGACCGTGTCGCGGCGCAGGTTGCCAAATCGCCCGAGGCGCTGGCGCTTTATGCCGCCTGCATGGCGCTGGGGGCGGTGTTCCTGCCGCTGAATACGGGCTATACGCCGGCCGAGCTGGGCTATTTTCTGGCCGATGCGCGGCCGCGGGTTTTTGTCTGCGACGGGGCGCGGGCTGTGGCACTGGCCGGGGTGGCGGGGCAGGCGGGGGCCACGCTGGTGACGCTGGATGGCGACGGGCGCGGCACGCTGGCCGATCTGGCCGAGGGGATGGCCGAGACGGTGACACCGGCCCCCTGCGGGGCGGGCGATCTGGCGGCGCTGCTTTACACCTCGGGGACGACGGGGCGGTCGAAGGGCGCGATGCTGAGCCATGGCAACCTGCTGTCGAATGCCGGGGTGCTGGTGCGGGAATGGCGGTTCACGCCTGCCGATGTGCTGGTGCATGCCCTGCCGATCTTTCACACCCACGGGCTGTTCGTGGCGTCGAACGTGGCGCTGTTGTCGGGGGCGGCGATGATCTGGCAGGCGGGGTTTGACGCCGGGGCGGTGATCGCCGCGCTGCCGCGGGCGACCGCGCTGATGGGGGTGCCCACATTCTATACCCGGCTGCTGGACGAGCCTGCGCTGACGCGCGCGGCTGTGGCGCATATGCGGCTGTTCGTGTCAGGTTCGGCCCCCCTGCTGGCCGAGACGCATGTGGAATGGGAGGCGCGGACGGGCCACCGCATCCTTGAACGCTACGGGATGACCGAGACGAACATGAACACCTCGAACCCCTATGACGGCGCAAGGCGGGCGGGGACGGTGGGCTTTCCGCTGCCGGGGGTGGAGGTGCGGATCATGGCCGAAGGGCGCGCGGTTCCGGTGGGCGAGGTGGGCGTGATCGAGGTGCGGGGGCCCAATGTGTTTCAGGGCTATTGGCAGATGCCGGAAAAGACCGCCGAAGAACTGCGCCCCGATGGCTGGTTCATCACCGGCGATCTGGGGATGCGGGATGCTGACGGCTATATCACCATCGTGGGCCGCGCCAAGGATCTGGTGATCACGGGGGGCTACAATGTCTATCCCAAAGAGGTCGAGCTGTTGCTGGATGCCGTGCCCGGCGTGCTGGAAAGCGCGGTGATCGGCGTGCCGCACCCCGATTTCGGCGAGGCGGTCTTTGCCGTCATCGTGCCGCAAAAGGGCGCGGTGCCTGAGGCAGGTGCGGTGCTGGCGGCGGTGGCGGGCGATCTGGCACGGTTCAAGCAACCGAAGGCGGCGGTTGTGGTCGAAGCCTTGCCGCGCAACACCATGGGCAAGGTGCAAAAGAACCTGCTGCGCGAGACCTACAAGGGCTGGTTCGATTGAGTCAGTCCCCGCACCACGCTAAAACAGCGGGGGGCCAGCCCCCCGCGCCCCCCAGAGTATTTCTCCAAGGTGAAGGGGAGCGGGCCTTTTGCCCTTCACATTCGTCTAAATATCCTCGGGGGTCCGGGGGGTGAGCCCCCCGGCCTCGGGCGAAGAAAGCTCGGATGCAAGGAAGCGTTCGAAATCGTCAAGGTCGAGCGGGTCGAACTGGCCGAAGCCGCGCATCCAGACCGAGGCGGCGCGCAAGCTGTCGGGTTCGAGCTTGCACCATTTCACGCGGCCGCGTTTTTCCTGCGCGATCAGCCCCGCCTCGGCCAGCACCGTCAGGTGTTTCGAGATGGCGGCAAGCGACATGTCGAAGGGTTGGGCCACATCGGTGACGGCCATGTCATCTTCCAGCAACATGGTCAGGATCGCCCGGCGGGTCGGGTCGGCAAGGGCGGCGAAGATGGTATCAAGATCGGGGGACATGGGCCAGACAGTGGCGGCAGGCGGCAGGATCGTCAACCGGATGGTTGAATATGCGCTTTGGGCGGGCAGCGGCTGGCGCGGAAGGCGGGCGGGGCTGCGGCGAATTGGGTGATGTTCTCTTTATGGCGGAATTTCAATGGTTTGACTGGTTTCGGTGGCGCGGATTCGCGGCTTGACTTGCGGGGGTGCGCTTCGTAACTAGGGCGCGACTGATCTGGAGGCAGCGCCGTGGCCCAAGACCCCGATCAAGAGCGTCTCGACGCGCTTGAGAAACGGATCGCCGCGGCGAAGGAGGCGGCCCAAGGGCCGCGCCGCAGCCACCAGAAGGAGGACTATTCGCAGGCGCAACTGGCGTGGCGGATGGTCATCGAGCTTGTGGCCGGTCTCGCGATCGGCTTTGGCATCGGATACGGGCTGGATACCCTGCTGGGGACGATGCCTGTTTTTCTGGTGCTGTTCATACTGGCGGGGCTGGCAGCGGGCATAAAGACCATGCTGCGATCCGCGCAAGACGTGCAGGAACGGACGGCGGCGGCGGCTGCCAAGAAAGAGGAAGACTGAACGTGGCAACCGAGGCACACAGCGAAGGCGGTTTGGCGTTCCATCCGCTGGACCAGTTCAAGATCCACCCGCTGTTCGGCGAAGGCCCGATCCAGTGGTACACGCCCACCAATGTGACGCTGTGGATGGCGCTGGCGGTTATCTGCATCATCGCGCTGTTCGTCATCGGCACCCGCGGCCGGGCGGTCATTCCGACCCGCGTGCAATCGGTGGCGGAACTGGCTTACGGCTTCATCTACAGGATGGTCGAGGATGTGACGGGCCATGACGGGGTGAAATACTTCCCCTATATCTTTACCGTCTTTCTGTTCATCCTGTTCTCGAACTTCCTTGGCCTGATCCCCGGATCGTTCACGCCCACCTCGCATATCGCCGTGACGGCGATTCTGGGTTTCGGGGTGTTCATCGCGGTCACCGTGCTGGGTTTCGTGCTGAATGGCGCGCATTTCCTTGGCCTGTTCTGGATGAAGGATGCGCCGCTGGTGCTGCGCCCGATCATCGCGGTGATCGAACTGATTTCCTATTTCGTGCGCCCCGTGAGCCATTCGATCCGTCTGGCGGGCAATATCATGGCGGGCCACGCCGTGATGAAGGTGTTTGCCGCCTTTGCGCCGATGATCCTGATTTCGACCATCGGGGTTGTGGTGACGCCGGTTTCGGTGCTGGCCATCACCGCGATCTACGGGCTGGAAGTGCTGGTCGCTTTCATCCAGGCCTATGTCTTTACCATCCTGACCTGCGTGTATCTGAAGGATGCCCTGCATCCGGGGCACTGACCCCGCACGTCTGTCAGTTCGACCAAACCCGCGAATATCCATCGTCAAGGAGATACAAATGGAACTCGTCGCAGCAGCCGCTCTGGGCAAATTCATCGGCGCCGGTCTGGCCGCCATCGGTTCGGGCGCAGCCGCCATCGGCGTTGGCGCCGTGGCCGGCAACTTCCTGGCGGGCGCCCTGCGCAATCCGTCGGCGGCCGGTTCGCAGACCGCCACGCTGTTCATCGGTCTGGCCTTTGCCGAAGCGCTGGGGATCTTCTCGTTCCTCGTGGCACTTCTGCTGATGTTCGCGGTCTGATCCCAGTCGCATCCTGACGAGAGGGGCGCGCGGGCGGGTGCCTGCGCCCCCCTTGCAAGTTCTAGGGGCCGACGGAGGACGACATGGCGACCGAAACAGTGGCAGCCGAAGCAGCCGGCGCCGCACATGAGGCGGGTTCCGCGGGCATGCCCCAGCTGGATTTCTCGACCTTTCCGAACCAGATCTTCTGGCTTGTTGTCACGCTTGTCGTGATCTATCTCATCCTGTCGCGGATTTCGCTTCCGCGCATCGGCGCCGTTCTGGCCGAGCGCAAGGGCGCGATCACCAATGACCTTGCCGCAGCCGAAGAGCTGAAGCAGAAGGCCGTTGCCGCCGAACAGGCCTATAATGATGCGCTGGCCCGTGCGCGGGTGGAAGCGGCCAAGATCGTCGCCGAAGCCCGTGCCGAGATCCAGAAAGACCTCGATGCGGAAATGGCCAAGGCCGATGCCGCAATCGCGGCCAAGGCGGCTGAATCCGAGGGGCGGATCGCGGAAATCCGGGCCGGTGCGATGGAGGCTGTTACCTCGGTCGCCATGGACACGGCGCGCGAACTGGTGGCGGCGCTGGGCGGCACGGCCGATGCGGCGGGCGTGAATGCGGCGGTCTCCGCCCGTCTGAAAGGGTAAGGCGATGAAGAAGCTGATTGCTTTGCTGGCCGTGATGTCGGCGTCGCCGGCCTTTGCTGCGGGGGGGCCGTTCTTCTCGCTCCACAATACCAATTTCGTGGTGTTGCTGGCCTTCCTCGTCTTTGTCGGCATCCTGCTTTACGCGAAGGTTCCGGCCAAGATCGGGTCGCTGCTGGATGCACGGGCGGTGCAGATCAAGGCGGAACTGGACGAGGCGCGGGCGCTGCGCGAAGAGGCCAAGGCGCTGCTGGCGTCCTATGAGCGCAAGCAGAAGGACGTGATCGAACAGTCGAACCGCATCGTGGCTTCGGCCAAGGAAGAGGCGATGGCGGCGGCGACGCAGGCCAAGGCCGATTTGCAGCTGTCGATCGCGCGGCGGGTTGCTGCGGCGCAAGAGCAGATCGCTTCGGCCGAGCAATCGGCCATCCGCGCGGTGAAGGACAAGGCGATTACGGTTGCCGTGGCCGCTGCGGGCGATGTGCTGGCCAAGCAGATGACGGCCGAGGGGGCTGCGGCCTCGATCGATGCGGCCATCGCGCAGGTGGATGCCAAGCTGCACTGAGCGGTGCGGTGACGGAATGGGAGCGGCCCGCAAGGTGACTTGCGGGCCGTTTCGTTTTGGGCGGAAGGCGAAATCTGGCGCAGATTTCGCGACGATTTTTGACGCAAAAATCGGGTGGGACCGAGGGCAACCGGAATTTGCGTCAAATTCCGGCGCGGGATCGGACGTCAGAAAACGCTTAAAGGCTGGATGCTTCGTAGATCGGGGTCAACGAATTGCCCCATGCGCCGTTGTAAAGCGCAAGCCAGCGGTCGGCTTGGGTGCTGCCGGTCTTGACGTTTTCGACCAAGGGGGCGAGCAGGCTTTCTTCGCCCAATCCCCGCGCGGCAAGGCCGGCATGCGACAGGCCCACGGCGGCGCGGGCAAGGTCGAGCAGTTTGACGCCATTCGCCTCGCCTTGCAGGGCGGAGACCGAGGCCGCGACGCGCAGGCCTTCGCGGGTTTCGGTATCGAAGCCCTTGACCAGATCCCATGCGGCGTCGAGCGCGGTCTGGTCATACATCAGGCCGACCCAGAAGGCGGGAAGGGCCACGATATGGGCCTGATCGCCGCAATCGGCGCCGCGCATTTCGATGTATTTCTTGACGCGCGCTTCGGGGAACACGGTGGTCATGTGGTCGGCCCAGTCCGACAGGGTGGGCTTTTCGCCCGGCATGGCGGGCAGTTCGCCGCGCAGGAAAGCGCGGAAGCTTTGGCCGAGCGCGTTGATGTATTTGCCGTCGCGATAGACGAAATACATCGGCACATCGAGCACCCAGTCAACATACGCTTGGAAGCCGAACCCTTCGTCGAAGGCGAAGGGCAGCATGCCGGTGCGGCTGTCATCGAGCCCGCGCCAGATGCGCGAGCGCCATGATTTGTGGCCGTTGGGTTTGCCGTCGAAGAAGGGGCTTGAGGCGAAAAGGGCGGTCGCCACGGGTTGCAGCGCGAGCGAGACGCGCAGTTTCTTGACCATGTCGGCTTCCGAGCCGTAGTCGAGATTCACCTGCACGGTCGAGGTGCGGTACATCATCTGCGTGCCATGGGTGCCGACGCGGCCCATGTAATCGGTCATCAGGCGGTAGCGGCCCTTGGGCATGACGGGCATGTCATCGTGCCGCCATTCCGGTGCGGCGCCGATCCCCATGAATTTGATGCCGAGGGGGTCTGCGATGGCGCGCACCTCATCAAGGTGGTTTTGCAGTTCGGTGGCGGTTTCGTGCAAGCTGGCCACGGCGGCGCCCGAGAGTTCGAATTGCCCGCCGGGTTCGAGGCTGATGTTGGCGCCGTTGCGCGTCAGGCCGATGACATTGTCGCCTTCGCGCACCGGGGCCCAGCCGAAGCGGGATTCGAGTTCGGTGAACAGGGTGCGGATCGAGGCGGGGCCGTCATAGGGCAGGGGGCGGCGGGTGGCGGTGAGCCAGCCGAACTTTTCATGTTCGGTCCCGATGCGCCAGTCGGCCTTTGGTTTCGAGCCCGATTCCATCAATTCGGCCAATTGTCCGAAGTGTTCGATCACTCCGCCGCCGGACTGGGGTATCGACATGAAGGGCGCCTCGCAGGGTTGCAGTCAGGGAAACATGACGTGCTTTGGTGTCAGGGTGAAGTCAAGGCCTGTCGGTTGCGGTCAGCGGTGGGCAAGGCCGCGGCCGGGGCGTTGCCAGATGATGCGCGACAGCCCGTCGAGCGCGGGGGCCGAGGGGCCGGTGCTGCCGCCGGGCGACAGGGCCGCAACCAGCGCGCCGGTATCAAGGCCGGGCAGGGTGGCGAAGGCATCGAACAGCGCATCGGACCCCGTGGCATCGACGGGAATGGGCAGGGCGGTGCCATCGGTCTGGCGCAGGTGCCAGTAGCGGTGGCCCTGCCGTGTCACAAGGCGGATTTCGGCCAGTTCGCGCAAAGAGACGAAGCCGCCGCCAAGGGGCGAGAGATAGGCGATCTGGGCTTCGTCCACCTCGATCAGGCCGGGGGCGGCGGTTTGCCCCGCAAAGCGCAGGCGGCGGAAGGCTTGCACGGCAAGGCCCGTGGCGATGGCGGCAAGGCCAAGGCCCACGGGGATGAAGAACAGCCCGCCAAGGCTGGCGATGCCAAGGCCTGCCGCGCCAAGGGCTGCGGCGGCGATCACTTCGCGCCAGCGGGTCAGGAAGGTGGCGGCATCGTCGCGGATCATGGCCAATCCCCGAGTGTGGCCTGCCACAGCGTCAGGGCGGCTACGGCGGCGGTATCGGCGCGCAGGATGCGGGGGCCGAGGCTGACGGGGGTGACCTGGGGCATGGCGCGGAGGCGTTTTTGTTCTTCGGCGGAAAAGCCGCCTTCGGGGCCGATGAGGATGGCCCATGGGCCGCGTGTGGCGGTGGCAAGGGTGTGTCGGGTGGAGGTGAGGGTTTCGTCGGCCCAGAGGATGCGGCGGTCTTGTGGCCATTGGCCGAGCAGGCGGTCGAGGTGCTGGAGGGCGGTCACTTCGGGCACGCAGGTCGCGCCGCATTGTTCGGCGGCCTCGGTCGCGTGGGCTTGCAGGCGGTCCTGGCGGATGCGTTCGGAATTGGTGTGGCGGGTTTGCACGGGGATGATGCGGGCCGCGCCAAGCTCGGTCGCCTTTTCGACGATGAAATCGGTGCGGGCTTTCTTGATCGGGGCAAAGAGAAGCCAGAGGTCGGGCGGGGGGTGCAGGGGGCGGGTCTGGTCCTGTGCGACAAGGATGCCGCCGCGTTTGCCCGCCTGTTCGACGGAGGCGCGCCATTCGCCATCTTGCCCGTTGAACAGAAGGACGGCATCACCGGCGGAAAGGCGCATGACCGAAAACAGGTAATGCGCCTGATCGGCGGTCAGGGGCACGGCTTGCCCCTGCCCGAGCGGGTGATCTACATAGAGACGGATTTTCGCAATCGACATGGCGGCACCCTATGGTCAGACCCGTTGAAATGCCAGAGGCCCGAACCGAGGCCGGAACGGTGGCCGATGCGCCGCGTGGCAACTGGGTGGACCGTTTCGCCCCGCCCGCGACGCGGGGCTATCTGCGGCTGAGCCGTGCCGACCGTCCCATCGGGACATGGCTTTTGCTGTTGCCCTGCTGGTGGGCGGTGGCGCTGGCGGCCGCGCAATCGGGCGGGTTCGTGTGGCATGATGCGTGGCTGGCGGTTTCCTGCGCCATGGGCGCCTTCCTGATGCGGGGGGCGGGCTGCACGTGGAATGACATCACTGACCGCGAATTCGACGCGGCCGTTGCCCGCACCAAAAGCAGGCCCATCCCTTCGGGGCAGGTGAGCGTGCGCGGGGCGGTGGTGTGGATGGTGGTGCAGGCGCTGGCGGCGGCGCTGATCCTGTTTTCCTATAACTGGCTGGCGGTGGGGCTGGGGGTGGCTTCGCTGGCTTTGGTGGCGATCTATCCCTTTGCCAAGCGGTTCACCTGGTGGCCGCAGGTCTTTTTGGGCTTGGCGTTCAACTGGGGGGCGGTGCTGTTGTGGGCGGCACATTCGGGGAATGTCGGCTGGCCTGCGGTGATGCTGTATGGTGCGGGGATTGCCTGGACGCTGTTTTACGACACGATCTATGCCCATCAGGACAAAGAGGATGACGCGCTGATCGGGGTGAAATCGACGGCGCGGCTGTTCGGGGCGGCCACGGGAAAGTGGCTGGCGGGGTTCATGGTGGTGGCGGTGGTGCTGCTGGCGGGGGCGGTGCTGGCCGCGCTGCTGCCCGCAGGGTCGGTGGTGGCGCTGGGGGTGGCCTTGGCGGGGGTCTGGGCCTTTGGCTGGCATCTGGTGTGGCAGATGCGGCGGCTGGATGTGGACGATCCGGCGATGTGCATGGTGATCTTTCGGTCGAATCGCGATGCGGGGCTGATCGTTGCGCTGTTTCTTGCCGCAGCGGCATGGCTTTGATTGATCGCCGCCCCGCAGGGCGATAGGCACAACGGGGCTGCGGGAATCGTGGCCCCGCAGGCGACGCCGTCGCTGCGCGCCAAAAGGAAAGCCGCCGCAATGTCCGCACTGTCGATGCGCCACACGAAGCTGTCACAGGGGCTGCTTGCCGGGTTCGCATTCGTGGTGGCGGGGCTGGTTTCGGTGCTGATTGCGTGGCTGTCGATGCTGGTGGTCGAACATCTGTCGAAATCGGCACTGGATCAGCGGATGGCTGCGGCGCAAATCTCGTGGGCGCGGATCGAGCCGGACGGGATGCTGGTGCAGGTTTACGGCGTGGCCCCGACCGAAGCCGCGCGGTTCCGCCTGCTGAACCTGATCGGGGCGACCATCGATTCGAGCCGCATCCGTGACCGGATGACCGTAGCCCCCGCCCGCGAGCTTGAGGCGCCGCGCTTTTCGGTCGAGATGCTGCGCAATGACGACGGCATCCAGTTGATCGGGCTTTTGCCCACGGGACGGGCGCAACAGGTGCTGGCCGAGGCGGCGGCATCGATTTCGGGCGGGGTGCCGGTTTCGGATATGCTGGAAACATCGTCCTATGCGGCGCCTGCAGGGTGGCAGGGGGCGTTCGACTATGGGTTGGCCGCGTTGAAGCTGCTGCCACGGTCGAAGATTTCGGTTGCGGCCGACAGTGTTGCGGTGACGGCCATCGCGTCGAGCGATGTCGAGAAGCGGGCCTTCGAGGCGGAATTGAACCGGCAGAAGCCCGCAGGGCT
Organism: Rhodobacter sp.; assembly: GCA_027484985.1. Lineage (GTDB taxonomy): Bacteria > Pseudomonadota > Alphaproteobacteria > Rhodobacterales > Rhodobacteraceae > Paragemmobacter. Next base: position 41,907 of record JAIXRW010000057.1, read on the forward strand.
GGCGGTGAGTATCGATGTTTCGGCCCCGCGTCCGGTGCTGACGCCCTTTACCCTGCGCTTTGTGAAGGATGCCGAAGGGGCGCGGTTCGATGCCTGTTCGGCCGATACCGAGGCCGCGCGCAACAGGATTCTGGCGGCGGCGGCGGCGGCGGGGATGGAGGGGCGCGGCAATTGCGTGATCGGGCTGGGTGTGCCAAGCCCGTCATGGGGCGCGGCGGCCGAGGCGGGGATCCGTGCGGTCGCGGCGTTGGGGGCGGGGACGGTGACGTTTTCGGATGCCGATGTCTCGCTTGTGGCGGTCGAGGATACGCCGCAAGAGGTGTATGACCGCGTGGTGGGCGAATTGCAGACGGCGCTGCCGGATGTGTTTTCGCTGGATGCCAAATTGCCCAAGAAACCCGATGCGGCGGCGGCGGGGCCGGCCGAGTTTACCGCCACGTTGGCCAGCAAGGGCAAGGTCGAACTGCGCGGGCGTGTAACCGATGCGATGCTGCGCCGTGCGGTGGACAGTTTCGCCAAGGCGCGGTTCGGAACCGACAGGGTTTATACCGCGACGCGGATAGACCCCGACCTGCCCGAGGGCTGGCCCCTGCGCGTGCTGGCGGGGATCGAGGCGCTGTCGCTGCTGGACGAGGGCAAGCTGTTGGTGCGGGCCGATACGGTGGAAGTGTCGGGCGTGACCGGATCGCAGGGGGCCAAGGGGCGGATCAGCCAGATCCTGTCGGACAAGCTGGGGCAGGGCCAGACCTTCAAGGTCTCGGTCCGGTATGACGAGGCGCTTGATCCGCTGGCCTCGGTTCCGACGCCCGAGGAATGTGTAGGGCGGGTCAACGCGCTGGTGTCCAAGCAGAAGATCAGCTTCCCGCCCGGATCGGCCGAGATTGACGGCAGCGCCGCCCCGCTGATGACCGCGATTGCCGAGGCCCTGGCGCCCTGCAAGGCGCTGAAGCTGGAAATCTCGGGGCATACCGACGGGCAGGGCAGCGAGGGCGGCAACAAGGCGCTGAGCCAGGCGCGGGCCGAGGCGGTGCTGCTGGCCTTGCAGGGGCGGCGGGTCGATGTGTCGGAAATGACCGCCGTGGGCTATGGCGAGGAACGGCCCGTTGCCGATAACGAAACCGATGCGGGGCGCGAGGCGAACCGGCGGATCGAATTCCACCTGATCGGGGCGGCCCCCGAAGCGGCGGTGGCGCAGGCCGGGGGGCAGCCCGCAGCGGCCGGCGGGGCGGCCACGGCGCCCGATGGCATGGCCTGCGTTCAGGGCATGCAGGCGCTGCTGGCGCGCCAGAAGATCACCTTCGATCCGGGCAAGGCGACCATCTCGTCCGGATCGGAGGGGTTGATCGCGGATCTGGCGGGGCTGGTCCGGTCGTGCCCCGGCGTGCCGATCGAGGTTGCGGGCCATACCGATGCCCAAGGATCGCTAGGCGGCAACAAGACCCTGTCGGAGGACCGCGCCAAGGCGGTTCTGGTGGCGCTGGCCAAAAAGGGGGCCGATGTGTCGGCCATGAAGGCGGTGGGCTATGGCGAGGAAAAGCCCGTTGCCGACAACAAGACCGAGGACGGCCGCGAGGCGAACCGCAGGATCGAGTTCACGCTGATCGGCGGGGTGCAGGCGGTGGCGGCCGATGCGGGTGCCAGTGCGGGTGCCAGTGCGGGTGCCAGTGCGGGTGCGGGTGCGGCAGAGGCAGCGCCAGCGGCCACGCCCGATTTCAGCGCCGATACCAGCCCGTCGATCGCGCCGCAGGAAAAGACCTTGCGCCCGAAGCCGCGCCCCGCGATTAATTGACCAGTCACCAGAGTGTTACAATGAACCGCACCGAATTCATCGCGGCGACAGCCATCATCCTGCTTGCCGCCTTTGCCATGGGGTGGTTCGCCTATTGGCTGTTGCACCGCTTTACGCGGGTGGCAGGCGGCGATGTGGCCGAGATGGACAAGCTGGCCCAATCGCTGCACGAGGCGGAAGAGGCGCGGGATCAGGCGCTGACCTATCTGGAACAGCGCGAGGGGCAGTTGATGAACCAGATCGCCCAGACCGAGGCCGAATTGCGCGCCGCGATGGAAGGCCTGCGCGATGCCCGCCACGAGGCGGAAGAAATGCGCGCCTATATCGAGCGGATGCACGCCGCGAATTAGGGCGCGCAGATTTCTTCGAAGAAATTTCCAAATTCGTTCGGACGAATTTGGTCCGGCCCGAGGGGGTGGCCCATTCCGCGGCATAGGGTCGCCATCTGCCTATAGCCCGCCGAGGCAGGTTTCCATCAGCGGCGACAGCGGGTCGGTCAGCCCGTCGATGATATCGAAATGGTGGCGCCCCGCCTCGGGCGTCCACGGGCAATTCCAGCGTTCCGACAGCAGGCGGGCCTGCCACAGGAAGGCGGGGCGTTCCTGCGCGCCGACCCAGATATGGGCCTGCACGCCTGCGCGCGGTTTCAGGCGGGCGGGGGATTGCGCGGCACATTCGGCCGGATCGAGGCGCAGTTCGGCGTTCATCGAGGTTTGCATCAGCGGCGCAAGTTCGGCCAGGGGGGCGATGGGCACGACGCGGGCCACCTGGGCGGGGCCATCGGCGCAGCCCATGCGGGCGGCAAGGTGCCCGCCTGCGGAATGACCCGTCACCACCACGTGGCCCGCCACGAGTGACGCCGCATGGGCCACGGCAGCGGCGATTTCGGCCACCATGGCGGTGATGCGGGCATCGGGCGCAAGCGTGTAAGAGGGCATCGCACAGGCCCAGCCCCGCGCCGTGGCCCCTGCGGCCAGATGCGACCACAGATCGCGGTGCCCTTCGATCCAGTAGCCGCCATGGACAAAGACCAGCAGCCCGCGTGGCGCGGCTTCGGGCAGGAACAGGTCAAGCGCCTGACGCGGGCCTGCGCCATAGGGCAGGCACAGCCGCGCCCTGTCACCCATCGCCGCGCGGAAGGCCGCTGCTTGCGCCTGCCAGCGGGCAAGATAGGTCTCACCGCCCTTGATATAGGCGCCATTGGCGTAATCGTCGTCGAGGGTGTCTGCGGGGAACATGGTCTTCTCTGGTTTGATCAAATATCGGCTGTTGGCCTGATGGGGCGCTGTCGCGAAACTGGACAATGCGGGCCTGCGGTGCAATCCATCCTTAACCCGAAATGCTGGAGGCCCACATGCTCGATTCCGTCACCAACCTGTCTGCGCTGCTTGCCGACCCCTCGCTTCTTTCGACCAAGGCCTATGTGGCGGGGCAATGGGTGGGGGCGGATGACGGCACGACATTCGCCGTGAAGAACCCCGCGCGGGGCGATGTGATCTGCGAGGTGCCGAACCTTGGCCGGGCCGAGGTGGCCCGCGCCATCGCCGCCGCCGATGTGGCGCGCAAGGAATGGGCGGCCCGCACCGGCAAGGAACGCGCGGCGGTCATGCGCAAGTGGTATGAGCTGATGATGGCCAACCAGGACGATCTGGGCAAGATCCTGACCGCCGAGATGGGCAAGCCGCTGGCCGAGGCCAAGGGCGAGATCGCCTATGGCGCGTCCTTTGTCGAATGGTTCGCGGAAGAGGCCAAGCGCATCTATGGCGAAACCATTCCCGGCCACCAGCGTGACAAGCGCATCACCGTGATCAAGCAGCCCATCGGGGTGGTGGGGTCGATCACGCCGTGGAACTTCCCGAACGCGATGATCGCCCGCAAGGTGGCGCCCGCGCTGGCGGCGGGCTGCGGTTTCGTGGCGCGACCCGCTTCGGAAACCCCGCTTTCGGCGCTGGCCATGGCGGTGCTGGCGGAACGGGCGGGGGTGCCGGGGGGGCTGTTCTCGGTCGTCACGTCGCAGCGCGCGTCGGATATCGGCAAGGAGTTCTGCGAGAACCCCACGGTGCGCAAGATCACCTTTACCGGATCGACCGAGGTGGGCCGCATCCTGCTGCGGCAGGCGGCGGATCAGGTGATGAAATGCTCGATGGAACTGGGCGGCAATGCGCCCTTCATCGTGTTCGACGATGCCGATATCGATGCCGCGGTGGCCGGGGCCATGGTGTCGAAATTCCGCAACAACGGGCAGACCTGCGTTTGCGCCAATCGCATCTATGTGCAGGCAGGCGTCTATGACGCCTTTTCGCAAAAGCTGGCCGAGGCGGTGGCCAAAACCCGCGTCGGTGACGGGCTGAGCGAGGATGTCACCTTTGGCCCGCTGATCAGTGCGGATGCGGTCGAAAAGGTTGAAGAACATATCGCCGATGCACTGGCAAAAGGTGCCAGGATCGCGATGGGCGGCAAGCGGCATGCGCTGGGCGGGACGTTCTTTGAACCCACCATCATGACCGGAATCACACCCGACATGATCGTGTCGCAGGAAGAAACCTTCGGCCCCCTTGCCCCCCTGTTCCGGTTCGAGACCGAGGACGAGGCGATCCGGCTGGCCAATGATACGATCTTCGGCCTTGCCTCGTATTTCTATGCCCGCGACATCGGGCGCATCACCCGCGTGCAAGAGGCGCTGGAATACGGGATGGTAGGGGTCAATACCGGCCTGATCTCGACCGAAGTGGCCCCTTTCGGCGGGGTCAAGCAATCGGGGCTCGGCCGCGAGGGCAGCCGCCACGGGATCGAAGATTACCTCGAGATGAAATATATCTGCCTGTCGGTCTGACGCGGCAGCAGAACGGCCTGTACCGAAGGTTGAGGCAGGGCCAAAGCGCCCTGCCTTTGCCATTTCACCTTTGCACAAATACTCGCCGGGGTGAGACGCGCCTTTGGCGCGGCGAGGGGGCGGCAGCCCCCTTTTCTTTTCAGTTCAACCTTTTGGCGGGCTGTTATCGGATATCAAACCCCTGATTTTGCCTAGCGCGGCGGTGTGGCCCATCTTCGGGTCAAGGCAACCGCCAACCAAAGGAGTTCGACATGCTGCCCCCTGTCAAAACTTTCGCCATCACCGCGCTGACCGCACTTTCGCTGACCCTGACCGCCGCCGCCCCCGCCAAGGCATGGGGCCAGCGCGAGCAGGATGTTCTCAAGGGTGTGGTGGGAACCGTGGTCGTGGGATCGGTCCTGCGCCAATACGGTATCCTGCAACCCCAGCCGCGCGCCGTCTATCCGCAGCCGGTCTATCGCGACCCGGTTCCGCAAGCGCCGCGCGTGATCTACCGCCAGCCGCCAGCCGTCTATCAGGACCCGCCGGTCTATGTGCAGCGGCCGGTCTATACGACCAGCGTCTATCGCACCGCCGCTGCGCAGGCCTTCAACAGCTATGCCCCGTCGGAACGCCGCGCGATCCAGCGCAGGCTGGCGGCGCAGGGCTATTACTATGGCGGGATTGACGGGTCATTCGGGCCGGGCACCTATAGCGCGGTTGCGGCCTATGCCGCCGATTTTGGCCTGTCGGGCCGCCTTGCCAGCCGCGAGGGTGCCTTTGGCATCTATGACGGGCTGATCTTCTGACCAAAGGGTCGGGAGGGGGCCAAGAATTTTCTCCGAAAATTCCTGGCCCTTCGCCAACCCGCAGAGCGGATGCAGAAAAAGGGGCGCGAGCTGCGCCCCTTTCTGCTTTGCGGCCTGCCGGTCCGGGTCGAAGAATTTTCGGCGAAAATTCTTCGCGGCGGAGAGAAACGAAAAAAGGGGCGCCTGGCGCGCCCCTTTCCGTTCTGCCGTGGCGAGGGGTCAGTTCGCCCGTGCTTCCAGCGCCGGAGCGGTGGCCGAGGCAATCTCGATCCGGCGGGGTTTCAGCGCCTCGGGCGTTTCGCGCACGAGGTCGATATGCAGCATGCCGTGTTCGTGGCTGGCACCCGTCACGCGCACATGGTCGGCCAGCGCGAAGCGGCGTTCGAAGGCGCGGGTCGCGATGCCACGGTGAAGGTAGGTCTTGCCGTCGGGGTCGTCGCCCTTGCGGGCGGTGACGGACAGGGTGCCGTCCTTGACCTCGACATTCAGCTCGTCAGGGGTAAAGCCCGCGACGGCGACCGAGATGCGATAGCCGTCTTCGGCGGTCTTTTCGATATTGTAGGGCGGATAGGTGGGCTGGGCCAGATCGGCGCTGAGTGCGCGGTCCATCAGATCGGCAATCCGGTCAAAGCCGACCGTGGCACGGTACAGGGGGGCGAAATCAAGGTTCCGCATGGATCATCCTCCGTTGAGCGATGCTATGTCTTGGCCCTTCCGGGATGGAACGGGCCGATGGCTGTGCCGGACCCATCATGGCATCCGGCAACGCATAAGTTGGGAAGCGGATTTTCCGCTTTCAAGGGGGCGGTCAGGGAGAGACGCGCAGGAATTTCGCCCCGCCCGTGCCGCTGGACAGCACGCGCACGCCGCCTGTGCCGGGTTCGGCGGCCGCCATATCGGCGCGCAGGCGGGCAAGCGGGCTTTCGGGTGTGCCCGCAAGCGGAACCGCCAGTGACACGGGCGTTCCGTCCATTTCCGCCTTGGCCGAGATGACCGAGACGATGGACACCCCCGTTTGGTCGGCCACAACGACCGGCGCGCCCGAGGCGCCGAATTCCACCGCGCAATCGAGCACCATCAGCCCGGGTTTGCGGCCCAGCACGGTGCAGACCTCTTGGAGCGAGGGGGCTTCCGAGCGGTCTTCGGCGTAAGAGACGATGCCCACTTCGGCCCCCGGCGCTGCGGCGGGGGCGGTCGGAACCGGGGCGACCTGTGGCAGGCGGATCGGGTGGTCAAGACGCAGCAGGGCAAGGTCATTGCCCACCATGTCGAGCGGTTTGGCGCCAAAGCGATAGGCGGGCGGGGTCACTGCGCGGGAGACGCGGCGATAGGCCTCGGCCCGGCCATTGCGCCAGCCGGCAAGAAAGGTCAGGTCGCTGTCGGCCACGCGTTGCCCCGTGGCCTTGTCATAGAGGCAATGCGCGGCGGTCAGCACAAGATCGTCGGCAATCAGCGTGCCGGTGCAAAAGCCGGTCTGGCCGATATTGATGCGCCCGACCGCATCCCAGCCGCGCCCCTGATCGGCCGATTGCAGCGCGCGCATGGTTTGCGCCGATGCCGGGGCGGCAAGGGCAGCAAGGCCAAGGGCAAGGGCAAGACGGCGCGCGTGGATCATGCAGCCTTGGGTAGAAAACGAATCGGGCGAAACTGAGGCGGTCGGGCCTTAGCCCAAGGCCGCCGGTTTCGGCCCGCCTGTCGCCCAGTCGAGCAGTTCGACGGTATGCACCACCGGAATGGCGGTGCTTGACCCGATCTGCATCATGCAGCCAAGGTTTCCGGCGGCAATCACATCGGGGTTGCGGGCTTCCAGCGTGGCAACCTTGCGCCGCTTGAGTTCGCCCGAAATCTCGGGTTGCAGCAGATTGTAGGTGCCGGCCGAGCCGCAGCAGAGGTGGCTGTTTTCGGGTTCCACCACGTCAAAGCCCGCGCGTTTGAGCAGATCTTTTGGCGTGGATTTGATCTGCTGGCCGTGTTGCAGCGAACAGGCGGCGTGATAGGCGACGCGCAGGGGTTGTGGGGCGGTGGCGGGAATGTCGAGCCGCGCCAGAAGTTCGGTCACATCGAGGGCGAGGGCGGCAACCTTGGCCGCATCGGCGGCGATGGGGTCATTGCGGAACATATGGCCGTAATCCTTGACCGTGGTGCCGCAGCCGCTGGTGTTGATCACGATGGCATCGAGGTCGCCCGCGGCCGTGAAGGCACGGATATTGGCGCGGGCGAAGGCATGGGCTTCATCCTCGCGGCCCATGTGATGGGTCAGGGCGCCGCAGCAGCCCATGGAGTGCGGGATCACCACCTCGCAGCCCAGACGGCGCAGAAGGCGGATGGTGGCATCGTTGATATCGGTGTTCAGCGCCTTTTGCGCGCAGCCGGTCATCAGGGCCACGCGCATCTTGCGCGGCGCGGTGGGGGCGAAGGTCTGGGCGTCATCGTTGCGGCTGACGGGGGGGATGCGTTTGGGCACCATGGCCAGCATCGCCTTGACGCGGGCATCGGGGATCAGCGCGGCGAAGGGGCGGCCGAGTTTGGCCAGCGCGAGTGCCACACGCAAGCGCATCGGATAGGGCAGGGTATTGGCCAGCAGCCAGCGCAGGGCGCGGTCGGCCAGCGGGCGGCGGTAGGTCGCTTCGATATGGGCGCGGGCGTGATCGACAAGGTGCATGTAATGCACGCCCGAGGGGCAGGTCGTCATGCAGGACAGGCACGAAAGGCAGCGGTCGATATGTTTCACCGTGCGGGCATCGGCGGGGCGGCCCTGTTCCAGCATGTCCTTGATCAGGTAGATGCGCCCGCGCGGGCTGTCGAGTTCGTCGCCCAGCACCTGATAGGTGGGGCAGGTGGCGGTGCAAAAGCCGCAATGCACGCAGGCGCGCAGGATCTCGTTCGAGCGGGCGGTGGCGGGGTCGCGCAGTTGTTCGGGGGTAAAGGTCGTTTGCATCTTATTCCCCAAACAGGTGGCGCGGGTCGAATTTGGCGGCGATGCCGCAGGTCAGGGCGGCGATGGCGGCGGGTTCTGGATGGTAGCGCGGCAGGGCACTGGCGGAGCGGACCAAGGTTGCATGGCCGTCAAAGGCGCCAAGGGCAGCGCGCAGGTCACGGCCTTCGTCCACCAGCAGCCAGATCAGGCCGCCGCCCCAGTCGTAAATCGCGGCACGGGCTTCGGCGCGGGCCACAAGGGCGGGCGCTTTCGACGGGGTGGTCGAGATGCGCCAGACATCCCCCTTGGCCTGATGGAACGGGGCCACATCGCGGATGGCGGGCCAAGGGTCATGCGCCACCACATCCACCGCGCCAAAGGCGGCAAGGCGGCGGGTCAGTTCGCCGCTGCGATAGGCGACCGAGGGGGCAAAGCCCTCGACGCGGACAAAGGCCCCTTCGTGCGGCACAAAGGCCGCGCCCGTAACATCGAAGGGTGAGGTAAGGGCAGCGGAAAGCGCCGCCACGGCCGGTTCCGCGCCCGCCACCGCCACGCGCAGGGTGGCGGCGGTTTCCGGCACCGGCAGCAGCTTGAAGGCCACTTCGGTCAGCACGCCCAGACGGCCCCACGATCCGGCCATCAGCTTCACAAGGTCGATGCCGGTCACGTTCTTCATCACGCGGCCACCGTTCTTGGCTGGCATGCCCGTGCCATCGACGAAACGCAGCCCGATCAGGCTGTCGCGGCAGGCCCCCGCCTGCACGCGGCGCGGGCCGCTGGCATTGGCGGCGACCACCCCGCCGATGGTGCTTTGCCCGCTACGGCCCAGAAGGCCGCGCATATCGGGCACCTCGAAGGGCAGGCGCTGGCCTTGGGCGGCAAGGGCGGCTTCGACCTCGGTCAAGGGTGTGCCCGCCTGCGCCACCAGCGTCAGCGCGCCCGGTTCGTAAAGGCGGATGCCCGACAGACCGCCGGTTTCGATCACGGCGCCAGATGCGGGCGCAAGGCTGCGCGTGCCGCCACCCCGTACGGCCAGCTGCCCTGTCGCGCCCTTGATCATCTCGGCCAGTTCGGCCTCGCTTGACGGTCGCATCCCGACCCTTTCCATTTTCTGCCCTTAAATATCCCACGGGGTAGTCCGTCGGTTTCGCCATCGGTTCGAGAAACCGATGGACTGGGGGGTGTGAAACCCCCCGCGGGTTCAGGCGGCGCGGCGGCTCGCCGTCACATCCAGCGGGAACACCTTGGCCGGGTTCAGCAGCCAGCGCGGATCGAACACATCCTTGACCCGCAACTGCGCCTCCATGTCGGCGTGGCTGAACTGCACATGCATCAGGTCACGCTTTTCCACCCCCACGCCATGTTCGCCGGTCAGACAGCCCCCCACCTCGACACAAAGGCGCAGGATATCGGCGCCCAGCGCCTCGGCCCGGTCCAGATCGCCGGGCTGGTTGGCATTGAAGATGATCAGGGGGTGCATGTTGCCGTCACCGGCATGAAAGACATTGGCCACGCGCAGCCCGTATCGGGCCGACAGATCACCGATGCGGCGCAGCACATGGGGCAATTCCGACACGGGGATGGTGCCGTCAAGGCAGATGTAATCGCCCATCTGCCCCATCGCGCCAAAGGCCGATTTGCGCCCCAGCCAGATGCGGCGCGATTCCTCCTCGGACCGGCTTTCGCGGTAAGCCACGGGGTTGTGGCGTTCGGCGATGGCGCGGATGCGGGCAAGCTGGTCGTCGATTTCGGCAGGGCTGCCCTCGACCTCGACGATCAGCAGCGCCTCGCAATCGGGGTAGCCCGCATGGGCAAAGGCCTCGGTCGCCTCGATACAGAGGCGGTCCATGAATTCGATCGCCACGGGCAGCAGCCCGCCCTTGATGATGTCGGCCACGCAGGCGCCTGCCACCTCGTTCGCGCCAAAGCCCATCAGCACGGGGCGCGCGCCCTCGGGTTTGGGCAGGATGCGCAGCCATGCTTCGGTAACAACGCCAAGCTGGCCTTCGGACCCGCAGACCACCCCCAGAAGGTCAAGCCCGCCCGCATCAAGGAAGGGGCCGCCCAGTTGCACCACCTCGCCCGCCATCGTCACCAGGGTGACGCCCAGCAGGTTGTTGGTGGTCACCCCGTATTTCAGGCAATGCGCCCCGCCCGAATTCATGCCGATATTGCCCGCGATGGCGCAGGCCAGCTGGCTGGACGGGTCGGGGGCGTAAAAGAAGCCCTCGGCCTCGACCGCGCCCGTGACCGACAGGTTGGTGCGCCCCGATTGCACGCGGATGAAACGGTTGGCGTAATCGGTCTCGATCACCGCATTCATCCGCGCCACACCCAGCACCACCGCATCCGCCGTGGGCAGCGACCCGCCCGCAAGCGAGGTGCCCGCCCCGCGCGGGATGACCTTGACCCCCTCGGCATGGCAGGCGCGCAGGATCGCCGACACTTCCTCGGTCGTGCGCGGCAGGGTCACGGCCAGCGGCTGGCAGCGATAGGCGGTCAGCGCGTCGCATTCATAGGCGCGGGTCTCGACCGGATCGGTGATCAGCGCATCGGCGGGCAAAAGCGCCGCCAGACGCGCCACGATCCGGTCGCGGCGGGCCAGAATGGCGGCATCGGGCAGGGGCATGTCCATGGCGCGGCCTTTGGTTGGGATTGGTCAGGAGGTAGAACCAATTTCCGCAGATGACAAGCCGCCCCGCCTTGGCCTAGACCTGTGGCATGGAACGCCTGCTTCACCTTGGCCCCCTGTCGCCCGCCGATGCCGCCGGTCTGGCGGTGCTGTTTGCATGCTTCCTGCTGTCGGGCTGGCTGTCGGAACATCCGCCCACAGCGCGGCCCTCGGTCTCGGTGCTGATGGAGCGGTATCGCCGCGCATGGATGGTGGAATTCGTCACCCGCCAGCCGCGCATCTTTGACGCGACGATCCTCGATTCGCTGCGGCAGGGCACGGCCTTCTTCGCCTCGGCCAGCATGATCGCCATTGGCGGCGGGGTGGCGCTGATCGGCAACAGCCAGCGGCTGGAAAGCCTCGCCTCGGACCTGTCGCTGCAATCCGAAGGGGTGATGCTGGAGATCAAGATCATCCTGATCATCGGCTTCCTGTCCAACGCGCTTTTGAAATTCATCTGGTCGCACCGCCTGTTCGGCTATTGCTCGATCCTGATGGCCGCGGTCCCGAACGACGTTTCCGATCCCGCCTGCCAGCCCCGCGCCGCGCAGGCGGGGGAAATCAACATCACGGCGGCGCGCAGTTTCAATTCGGGCCTGCGTTCGATCTATTTCGCCCTTGCCGCACTGGGCTGGCTGCTCGGCCCATGGGTGCTGGCGGCCACCGCGCTGGCGGCGGGGGCCCTGTTGATGCGGCGGGAATTCTGGTCGCATTCGCGCAAGGTCATGCTGGGCGGCTGACCCTTTCACACTTGTCCAAATATCCTCGGGGGGAGGGCCGCTTGCGGCCCGGTCGGGGGGCAGACAGCCCCCCGCGCGCCCGCGCCTTCGGCGCGGGCTTGTGGCGTGCGGCGGAACGCCGCTCCGCTTGGTCAGGGGGCGGGGCGGGGGCGGCGGCCTTCGACCAGCCAGGCGGTCAGGGCCAGCAGGGCCGCCAGCAACAGCCAGGCCCAGGCGGGCAGCAGGGGCGACAGGGTGATGTCTTGTGTGACATAGGCCCCGCGCGGGGTGATGCCGATCCAGCCGCGACCCGTGGCGGGGCGGCCTTCGCGCACGGTGCGGATTTCGGGCAGGCCGCCCTCGATGCGGGTGATGCCGCCATTGGTGGGGGCGATCACGGGGTCAAGCTCGGCGCCGCTGGCGATGGTCTGGACAAATTCGCGCGGGGCGGGGGGGCCCACGGCGATGACGCGGGTCAGATCGCCCTGTTCCAGCCGGTACAGGCCCATGGCCGGGGCCTGCCAGTCGGCCTGATAGCGGCCGGGGCCGGTTTCGGGCATCGGCAGGGCGGTTGTGCTGCCATCGGGGGCGGTGATCGTCACGTCGCCGGGCGGGTTCGGCGCGATGCTGCGGCGGGTGATGGTCAGGCGATCGCCCTTTGCGGTGGCGGTCAGCGCCTCTTCTTCAAGATCGGGTTCCTTGAGCATCCAGTGCGCCAGACGGCGCAGCAGTTCCAGTTGCGGCCCGCCGCCTTCGAAGCCGCGACCCCAGAGCCAGGCCTGATCTGATGCCAGCACGGCCACGCGCCCTTTGCCCACGCGGTTGAGCACCAGAAGCGGGCGGTCATCGGGGCCCGACATCACCACCTGCCCCGCGACGGGTTTCACCTCGACCAGCCGGAACCAGCGGCCCCAGCCGCCCTTTGGGGCCAGCGCCTCGAGCCCTTCGGTGACGGGGTGTTTCTTGCCCAGTTCGGTCAGTTCGGGGCGGAAGCCCTGTTCGATCACCCGCGCGGTGGGTTCGACGGGCAGCACCTCGGCCAAGGGAGAGCGCCACAGGCTATCGACCGCGCCATATTCGGGACCGGCGGCCACCAGCACGGTGCCGCCCTCTTTCACGTAATTGGCCACGTTTTCAAGATAGGACATCGGCAGGATGCCCCGCATGCGGTAGCGGTCAAAGATGATCAGGTCGAAATCCTTGATCTTTTCGACGAACAATTCGCGGGTCGGAAAGGCGATGAGCGACAGTTCCGAGACGGGGATGCCATCCTGTTTTTCCGGCGGGCGCAGGATGGTGAAATGGACGAGGTCCACATTGGCATCGGATTTCAGAAGGTTGCGCCAGACCCTTTCGCCTGCATGCGGCTCGCCCGACACCAGCAGCACGCGCAGGCGGTCGCGCACGCCGTTGATCTGCACCACGGCGGCGTTGTTGCGGTCGGTCAGTTCGCCTTCGGCCTGCGGGGTGGCGAATTGCAGCACGTTCATGCCGCCATGGGGCAGGCGGACGGGCAGGTCGATATCCTGACCCACGGGGATGGTATAGGTTTGCGGGGCGGCGTCATCGACGGTGATGGTGAGGTCGGCTTGGGTATCGCCGGGGGCGGCGCCTTCATCCTCGATCCGCAGGGTCAGTTTCACCTCTTCGTTCAGGATGGCAAAGGCGGGGGCGTTCTTGACGATAAGGCGGCGGTCCCAGTCGGTTTCGCGGCCCGTCAGCAGCAGGTGCAGGGGGGCGGGCATCTGCGGGGCAAGGCCAAGGTCGTGGATGCGGCCGTCTGACACGAGGATCGCCCCTGCGATGCGGGCGCGGGGTTCTTCGGCCATCGCCTCGGCCAAGGCGGTCATGGCGAGCGATCCTGCATCCTCGGCCCCGTCGGAAAAGCGGATGGTGCGCAGTTCGGTATTGGGCAGGGCCGCGACCTGCGCTGTGATGCGGGCCACGGCGGCATCGGTTTGCGCCTTGCGATCCGACAGGGTTTGGCTGGCGCTTTCGTCCACCACCAGAAGGACGATATCGGACAGCGGCGCGCGGTCTTCGCGTTGCAGGGCGGGGTTGGCGATGGCGGCCAGCAGGGCAAGGGCGGTCAGAACGCGCAGCCACGCCCCTGACAGGCCGCGCCACAGCGCAAGGGCAAGGCCAAGGGCTGCAAGGGCGGCCAGCGCATAAAGCACGGGCCAAGCGACCAGCGGATCGAACAGCAGCGAGGCCGCGCCGAAATTCATTGGCCCAGCCTTTCCAGCAGCGCGGGCACATGGACCTGATCGGATTTGTAGTTGCCGGTCAGCACATGCATGATGAGGTTGATGCCGAAGCGGTTCGCCATTTCGCGCTGGCGTTCGCCCGCGAAACCGCGCCCCACGGGGAACATCGGCACGCCCATGTCATCGACGGCCCAAGCGCCGGCCCAGTCATTGCCGCCGATCACCACGGGCGTCACGCCATCGTTGAGGTTGCGGAAGGGCATGCCCTTGACCTGTTCGGCATCGGGGGGGGCGGCTTCGACCCAGACGGTCGCGCCATCGTAGCGACCCGGGAAATCTTGCAGCAGATAGAAGGTGCGGGTCAGCACATGGTCTTTGGGCAGGGGTTCGAGGGCGGGAATGTCGAGCCCCGCCGCGATGCGTTGCAGGGCCTGCCCTTCGGGCGAGGTGCCGCCGCCGCGCGTGATGTCGCCATCGCGGGTGTCGAACAGGATCATCCCGCCGGTGCGGAGATAGTCGTTCAGCTTGGCATAGGCCGTGGCGCTGGGCAGGGCTTGGGTCGTGGTGACGGGCCAGTAAAGAAAGGGGAAGAAGGCCAGTTCGTCGGTTTCGATATTCACCCCCACGGGCGGTTCGGGTTCGACCGAGGTGCGTTCCCACAGCCGTTCGCCAAGGCCGGCAAGGCCTGCCTGCGCGATCTTGTCCACCCCGTCATCGCCGGTCAGGACATGGGCCAGCACCACAGCTTCGGTTGCGCGGATCGCCTTGGCATCGGCATCGTCCTGCGCGCGGGCATGCTGCGGCAGCAGGGCAAGCACGGCGAGCAGGGGGGCGGCACGGGCAAGGCGCGGCAGGCGGCCCGACAGGGCAAGTGCTGCGAGGATGTCGAGCATCAGCATCACCAGCGCCGCCGACAGGAAGCCACCCTTGAGCGAGCGTTCCGGCGTGCTTTCCAGCCCTTCGATCGTGGTGCCTGCGGGCCAGAGCGCGGGGGCAAGCGTGGTTGCCGCCGTCACCGCGTTCAGCGCCACGCGGCGGTCGGCGCCGGTGTAAAGGCCCGGGCGCAGGTTGGCCGAGGGGCCTGCCGCGATGGCGGTGGCCAGGTCTGTGCCCGCTACGCCCGCATTTGCGGCGGCATCGGCCTTTTGGCCGTAGGCATCAAGCAGGGATTCGGCCACCCAAGTCTGGCCTTCCAGATCAGCCGCATCGGGTGCGGCGGGGCGGGTCGAGACGGCGAGGCGTTCGAGCATCTGCACGAACAGGCCCGACAGCGGCAGGCTGGACCATTCGGCATTGGCGGTGACATGGAACAGGACGACCTGCCCCTGACCCGCTGCCTTGCGGGTGACAAGGGGGGTGCCATCGGCAAGGGCCGCGATGGTGCGGGTGGCAAGGTCGGGGTCGGGCTGGGCCAGCACCTGCGCGGTCACGGTCACATCATCGGGGATGGCAAGGCCGTGGAAGGGCGAGGTTTCGGGGAAGGGGGCGAGGGTTTTCGGCTCTCCCCAGCTCATGGCGCCGCCGACGGTGCGGCCGCCTTCGCGCAGGCGGACGGGAAGAAGCGGGTCTTCGGCGCTGCGGCTGATATCGGAGGCGGCAAGGGTGGGGCCTGCGAAGCGCAGGAGCATGCCGCCCTTGTCGAGCCAGTCGAGCAGGCCGTCCTGTTCGGTTTGCGTGAGTTTCGCCACATCGGCAAGGATGATGACATCGGGGCTGGCGAGAAGTGCATCGGTCAGGGTGCCGTCGATCAGGTCGGCCATGGGGGAAAGGGCCTGGCGCAGGTAGTGGGTGGGCGACAGAAGGCGCAGGCCTTCGCGGTCTTCGCGCCCGCCGATCAGCGCGATCTTGCGGCGTTTGAGGCTGTCATCGGTCAGGCTGACCGCGCCCGCCGAGCGGATGCCCGCCAGTTCGAAGCGGTTGACGCGGTTCCTGAGTTCGGGCGGCAGGGCGAGCGCGACCTTGGCCGTGGCGCTGCCAAGGCCGAAGGACAGGGTGGCGCGGGCGAGTTCGCGGTCAATGCCGGACGGGTCGGGGCCACGGGCGATCACCTCGACCTCGACCGGGTCGGTGGCGGGCAGGCGGGTGGCTGAAAGCTGGATCGAGCCATCGCCAAAGGTGGCAGGGGCAAGCGCAAGGACGGGGCGGGGGCTTTGGAACACCGTCACCGCGCCGCGTTTGGCCAGGGCCACGAACAGGGCGCTGCGGTCGGGGTGGTCAAGGCTGTCGGAGAGCCAGAAGGTGTCGAAATCTCCGGCGGGCAGTTTGGCGGCCCATGCGGCATTGGCGGCGGGCAGCCAAGGCTGGGGCGACAGGGCGGCAAGGCGGCCGCGCCATGCCTCGGCCGATTGGAATTCGACGGGTTCGGGGGTGTCGGTCAGGCGGATTACGGCGACGGGGCGGCCGGTGCGCGATGCCTCGTCCAGCAGGGTGGTTGCGCGGTCAAGGCGGCGGGGCCAGTCGCGGGCATCGGCCCATGAGGCATCAAAAACGATGAGCAGGGGGCCGGTGCCCGCCTTTCGCTGTTCGGGGTTCAGCACCGGGCCAGCAAAGGCGATGATCGCGGCGGCGATGGCGGCCATGCGCAGCAGCAGCAGCCACCATGGCGTGCGGTCGGTTTCGGCCTGATCATCGGTCAGGCCCAGAAGCAGCGCCACGCCGGGAAAGCGGCGGCGGATGGGCGCGGGGGGCACGGCGCGCAGCAGGAACCACAGCACGGGCAGGGCGGCAAGGCCCAGCAGGAGGAGCGGCGCGGAAAAGCCCAAGGGGCCGATCATCCACATCAGCGGCCCCCTTCGATGGCGCGGTAAAGCCAGAGCAGCGCGGGAAGGGGGGCATCGCCGGTATGGTGGCTGGTGAAATGCCAGCCCGAGGCGCGGGCGAGGGTTTGCAGGCGGTCCTTGCGTTCGGCCAGACGGTCAAGATAGCGGGCGCGCAGGTCGCCCGCGCGCAGGGTTTCGTGGCGCAGGCTTCCGCCCATGGATTCAAAGATGGTGCGCCCGTCAAAGGGGAAATCCTCTTCGGCGGGGTCGAGCACCTGGCACAGGATGCCACGGGCGCCGCGGTCGGCGGCGCGGGCAAGGGCGGTTTCGACGCCTGCAATATCGCCAAGGAAGTCGGACAGGAACAGGGCACGGCCATGGGCGGCGATGCCGGTGGGATCGGGGGCGCCGTAATCGGCGGCGGTGTCTTGGGCGGTCAGGGCGCGGGTGATCGACAGCAGTTGCGACCGGCCCGAACGGGGGGGTGTGTCGCTGCCCGACAGGCCCACACGTTCGCCCCCGCGCAGCAGAAGGACGGCGGTGGCAAGGGCCAGCAGGCGGGCGCGGTCGGCCTTGGTCGTGGCTGCGCTGGCGAAGGACATGGCGCGCGAGGTATCGACCCAGAGGGTGACGGATTGCGCGGCCTGCCATTCGCGTTCGCGCACGAAGGTGGTGTCGGAGCGGGCGGAACGGCGCCAGTCGATCAAGCGGGCGCTGTCGCCTGCATGGGCGGGGCGGTATTGCCAGAATTCGTCGCCCTGGCCCGACCTGCGGCGGCCATGTTCGCCCAGCATGATGGTGGATGCGAGCAGTTCCGCCTCGGCCAGCAGGGGGGGGAGGGATTGGCCGAGCGTTTCGGCGGAGGTGCGAAGATCGGGCGCTGTGGTCACGCGGCGGCCCCGAGCCCCAGCGTGCGGGTGGCGGTGCGGTCGATCAGGCCAGCGAGGCTGTCGCCCCGCGCACGGGCGGCGAAGGACAGCGACATGCGGTGGGTAAGGACCGGGCGGGCAAGGGCGGCGACATCGGCCACCGAGGGCGCAAGGCGGCCGTCAAGCAGGGCGCGGGCGCGGGTGGCAAGCATGAGGGCCTGTGCCGCACGCGGGCCGGGGCCCCATGACAGGCTGCCCGCAAGATCGGCCCCTTCGGGTTCGCCCGGGCGGCAGGCGCGGACGAGGTCGAGGATGGCTTCGACCACGGTATCGCCCACGGGCATGCGGCGCAGGATTTGCTGGGCGTCAAGCAGATCGGCGGCGGTAAAGACCTGATGCGCTTCGTCCTCGGCGGCGCCGGTGGTGGCGATGAGGATATCGCGTTCGGTGGCGCGGGTGGGGTATTCGACATCGACCTGCACGAGGAAGCGGTCAAGCTGCGCTTCGGGCAGGGGATAGGTGCCTTCCTGTTCGATGGGGTTCTGGGTTGCCAGAACGTGGAAGGGGCGGCCAAGCGGGCGGTGCTGGCCTGCGATCGTCACCTCGCGTTCCTGCATGGCTTGCAGCAGGGCCGATTGGGTGCGGGGGCTGGCGCGGTTGATTTCATCGGCCATCAGAAGCTGGCAGAAGATCGGGCCTTCGATGAAGCGGAAGGCGCGGGCGCCATCGGCGGCGGTATCGAGGATTTCCGAGCCGAGGATATCGGCGGGCATCAGGTCGGGGGTGAACTGGATGCGGCTGCCTTTGAGCCCCATGACGGTCGAAAGCGTATCGACAAGCCGCGTCTTGCCAAGGCCCGGAAGGCCCACAAGCAGGGCGTGCCCGCCGCACAGCATGGCCGCAAGGACAAGGTCAACCACCCGTTCCTGCCCGATGAAGCGGCGGTTGATCGAGGCCTTGGCCAGGGCAAGCCGTTCGCCCAGGGCTTCGATCCGGGGGACAAGGTCGGATGCGTCGGACATGGGTGGCTCCGCTATGGATGTGGTGGGGTCATTAGACCCAACTATGCCGGGTTGCACAAATGGCAAAAAGGTGAAGGGCACAAATCATCGTGACCGTGCCCTTCGCCCCTGCGTGCCTGTCTGCCCGATTGCGGCGTAATGGCCTGTTTCGGGCCTAGCCTTCGAAGCTGATCTCGATCTCGATCCTGCGGTTTCTGGCGCGGCCCTCTTCGGTGGTGTTATCGGCCACGGGGGCAAATTCGCCCTTGCTGACGGCCGAGATGCGGGCAGGGTTTACGCGGTCGGTTTGCACCAGTTCGCGCACCACCGCTGCGGCGCGGGCGGCGGCAAGGTCGAAATTGTCGGTAAAGGCGCCGCCGGTGACGGGGCGGTCGTCGGTATGGCCGGTGACGATGATCGACCGTCCGGGCCGGTCGGTCGCGCTGGCGATGCGGGCCATGATGGCGCGCGCCTCGTTCGACAGGTCGGCTGAACCTGATTCGAACGACCCGCCCGCGCCGAGCGTGACCACAACCTTGCCGTCGCGCGGTTCGACGGCGAGCGAGCCGTCGGCGATTTCGCGGTCGAGCAGGGATTGCATGACCATGGCGCTGAGCTTGGCGCGCATTTCGGCCACGGTTTCGGCATGGCCTGCGGCGCCTGCTGCGCCTTGGCCGGTTGCAGTTTCGGGCTGGCCCTGCGCGGGCGGTTCGGTCGCTTCGGGTTCGGCCGGTGCGGGCTGGTCGCTGAGCGCGGGGTCGGGGCCGGTGGCGGGTTGGCCTGCTTCGGGTTGGCGTTCGACACTGCCGCCCGCTGCGGCGGCGATGGCATCGGCCAAGGCAAGCGCGGCCTCGGGGCCCTGCACATCGGGCAGGCGGACGGTCACGGTGCCCGAGCCGGTTTCGATTTCGAGACTGCCCGCAGCCAGCGCATCGCGCAGGGCCTCGGCCGCGGCGCGGGCGCTTTTTTCGGCGTCGCCGGAACTGGCCCCGTCGCCGGGGGCTGATTCGTCGAACTCGCTGTCATCGGGGCTGGGCATGGGGTGCAGGTCGATGATGGTTTCGCCTTCGACCGTGGGGCGCAGGCTGGGGCCGAACTGTTCGCGCATGGCGCCAGCGAACTTCTCGAACTGCGGTTCGTCGAATTGCGCGAAGCCGAGGATCAGCACGAAAAAGGCCATCAGGTTGGTGGCGATGTCTGCGAATGTGGCCAGCCATGCCGGTGCCCCGACGGGGGGGCATTTGGGGCAATCGCAATCGTCGTCAGAGTCATCGACGGGGGGCTGATAGGGGGCTTTGGCCTTGGCGGCGGACATGTCAGGCCGCCTTGCGTTTGGCTTGGGTCTTGGCGTCGAGCGCGCAAAGGAGCTGTTCTTCGATGGCGCGGGGGGCTTCGCCGCGGGCGATGCCGCGCAGGCCTTCGATCACAAGGTCGCGGTAGGTGACTTCGTCTTCGGAATAGCCTTCGAGCTTGGCAAGGATCGGGCCGAAGATGACGTTGGCGACCAGCGCGCCGTAAAGCGTGGTCAGCAGGGCGACCGCCATGGCGGGGCCGATGGATTTGGGGTCGGACATGTTGCCCAGCATCAGCACAAGCCCGATGAGCGTGCCGACCATGCCCATGGCGGGGCCGATATCGACCCATGCCTTGATCGCGCCGTGATAGGCGCCGTGGCGGGCCTTCATCGCCTTGATCTCGTATTTCAGTTGTTTGACAAGCTTGGCCTCGTCGGTGCCGTCGATCAGCATTTGCAGGCCCTTGGTGAAGAAAGGCTCGGCGGGGCCCTTGCCTTCCAGTGCCATCATCCCGTCCTTGCGGGCCACGGCGGCAAGTTCGGCCATCTGTTCGATCAGGGTTTCGGTATCGAAGGTGGAGGGGGCAAAGGCCTTGGCCATGGCGCGGAAATGGCCAAGGAACACAGGCATCGGCTTCATCATCATCACGACGAACAGCGTGCCGCCAAAGACGATGATGACCGACGGAATGTCGATGAAGGGCGCCACGCCGCCCGCATAGATCATCGACCCCACGATCATGACGACCGCGCCGACAAGCCCGATGAGCGTTGCGATATCCAAGATGGCCCCCGTGTGATTGCCCACCGCATGTGCAAATGCCGTGCCATGGCGCGAAAACGCGGCCCCTGCGTTCGGGCAGGGCTGACCGTCAGGGTTGGCAGAGGCGCAATTGCGCCCTAGACAGGCGCGGAACCGACCGGAGGACTGGCCATGGCTGCTGGCGATGACAAGACATCCGGCCCCTCGGCCGACGGGCTGGCGCGGGCGGCGGGGGCTGCGGCGGGGCGTGGCTTGCCGCCGGTGCATCTGTGGAACCCGCCCTATTGCGGCGAGATCGATATCCGCATCGCGCGGGATGGCACATGGTTCCACGAGGGCACGCCCATCGGGCGGGCGGGACTGGTCAAGCTGTTCTCGGGGATCCTGAAGCGCGAGGGGGACCGGTATTTTCTGGTCACGCCGGTGGAAAAGGTGGGCATCCGCGTGGATGATGCGCCCTTTGTCGCGGTGGATGTGACGGCGGAAGGGACGGGCGAGGCGCAGGTGTTGCGCTTTGTCACGCAGGTGGGCGACGAGGTGGTGGCGGGGCCGGACCATGCGATACGCGTCGAGCGGGACGGGGCGGACGGGCAGCCCGCGCCTTACGTCCATGTGCGCGCGGGGCTTGAGGCGCTGATCGACCGCAAGACCTTTTACCGGCTGGTCGATCTGGGGGTTCCGGCGATGCATGCGGGAAAAAGCTGGTTTGGGCTGTGGTCCTCGGGCAGGTTCTTTCCGGTGATTCCCACGAGTGACCTGACCTGATGCCCCGTTTTGCCGCCAATGTGACGATGCTGTTCACCGAGGTGCCGCCCTTGGCGCGGCCCGACCTTGCCCGCGAGGCGGGGTTTGACGGGGTCGAGGTGCTGTTTCCCTATGACCATCCGCTGAAGGACTGGCAGGCGGCGCTGGCGGGGATGCCCTTGGCGCTGATCAACGCGCCACCGGGCGACTGGGCGGCGGGGGATCGCGGTTATGCCGCCGTGCCGGGTGCCGAGGGCGATTTCCGCCAGAGTTTCCTGCGCGGGGCCGAGGTGGCCGCACAACTGGGTGCGGGGCGGCTGCATGTGATGGCGGGCGTGGCCAAGGGCGAACAGGCCGAGGCGGTTTACCGCGAGAATCTGGCATGGGCAGCGGCACAGGCGCCCGAGCTTGCGCTGTGCATCGAGCCACTGAACCCCGATGACATGCCGGGGTATTTCCTCAACGATTTCGATCAGGCGGCGCGGATCGTCGATGATCTGGCCCTGCCCAATCTGGGGATCCAGTTCGATCTGTGGCACGCCGCCCGCATCCATGGCGATGCCGATGCGGTCTGGGCGCGGCACAAGGCCCGCGTGAATCATGTGCAGATTGCGGGCTTTCCGGGCCGGAACGAGCCGGGCGGCGGCGGGTTCGACCTGACAGGCTTTTGCGCCGAGCTGGACGGCGCGGATTGGCAGGGCTGGGTGGCGGCCGAATACCTGCCCGCCCGCGCCACGGTGCATGGGCTGATGTGGCTGAACGCGCTGAAAAGCCGGGCGCGGATGATCGGGGCCTGAGAACGGGCCGAAGGATGGGCCGAAGGGCTTGCCCCTGCCACGGGCTGGGGTAAAATGCCGCCATTGTGCGAGAGGATGAGCCTGACATGACGATCGAAGCGCCGGAAACCCAGGTCGTGACCACATGGAAGGTTGCCTGTGACGGGGGCGAGGGCGCTTTGGGCCATCCACGCGTCTGGCTGTCGATCCCGCAGGAGACGGGCTTTGTCGAATGCGGCTATTGCGACAAACGCTACGTGATCGACCGCGATCACGCGCATGACGACCACTGACCGGCCGCGGCGCGGGTAGCGGGCCGCCGAGAACGGGCCGCAATGCGCCGATAGACGGGTTTTGTTTGGCGTTGACCGGTCAGCTGATCGGGATGTCGTGCGACCCGCAGCGCAGGCGGGCCGAGGCAAGCGGTTTGCCATTGGCGAAATAGGACAGGACATGGTCGCCCGACCAGCTTTGCACCACGTGTCCGGTGCTGGCGAGGCCGCGGCCCGTGGCGGTGCCGGTATAGGGGTCTTGGTAATAATAATAGACCGTGACGGTCATGCCGTCGGAACAGGTGACATCGGCCTGACCGAGGCCAAAGGCATTGCGCGAGACCCAATCGCCGGTGCAGGTGACGCCATCATCCATCTTTCCCGTCAGGCGGCCTGCGCCACGGCCAAAGGCGCGGCCATGGAACCAGCGCCCGTCTTGCCCGATGCAGGCAAGGATGCGCGAACAACTGCTGCTGTCATCGGCAAGGGGGCATAGGCCGTCGGACGGGGTTTCGGCGCGAGCGGGCAGGGCCGTGAGGACAAGCGCGGTCAAGGCGGGCAGAATGGGGGGCATCGCGGGCACTCGAGACGGGTAGTTTGGTGTATTGCAACCTTAGGGTGTAGATCGCGCTTGGGTCAACCGCGCCCTTCCGCCCTTTGCCCGCCCCACCGTCCATGCCGGACGCGCCGGCCGCGCAAGGTACGGGAGAAGGAGCGACCGCTTCGGCCTTGGCGCGGGCGGCGCTCTGGGACTGGCCGTGGCAAGGGGGGCCTTCTGCCCCCCTCGCCGCCCTGACGGGCGGCTCACCCCCCGAGGATATTTGCAGGCAGAAAATGGGGGATCGCCGGCATTTTCTGCCGTTCAAATATCCTCGGGGGGGAGGGCCGCTTGCGGCCCGGCAGGGGGGCAGACAGCCCCCCTTTCGCCGGTTGGGGCAGGGCTGCCGGTTCCGGTGTTCGGTCTGCCCTTCCGCCCTTTGCCCGCCCCACCGTCCATGCCATAACGGGGCCAAGCAATGGGAGACGCCGCGCATGGCTTTCGGCAAGGGTTGCCATCTTCACCTGATCGACGGATCGGCCTTTATCTTTCGCGCCTATCACGCGCTGCCGCCCTTGACGCGCAAGTCGGACGGGCTGCCGGTGGGGGCGGTGGCGGGGTTCTGCAACCTGCTCTGGAACGAGCTGACCACGACCCGCAGTCAGGAAGCGCCGACCCATCTGGCGGTGATCTTCGATGCGGGGTCGGTGACGTTTCGCAACGAGATTTACCCTGAATACAAGGCCAACCGCCCCGAATTGCCCGAAGACCTGCGCCCGCAATTCGCCTTTACCCGCGAGGCGACGCGGGCTTTCAACGTGCCCTGTATCGAGATCGACGGATACGAGGCCGATGACATCATCGCCACCCTGTCGCGCCGCGCGCGCGAGGCGGGGGGGACGGTGACGATCATTTCCTCGGACAAGGACCTGATGCAGTTGATCGGGAATGGCGTCGATATGCTCGACCCGATGAAGAACAAGCGGATCGGGCCGGACGAGGTGATCGAGAAGTTCGGGGTCGGCCCTGACCGCGTGGTCGATGTGCAGGCGCTGGCGGGGGATTCGGTCGATAACGTGCCCGGCGCGCCGGGGATCGGGATCAAGACGGCGGCGCTGTTGATCAACGAATACGGATCATTGGAGGCGCTGCTGGAACGGGCGGGGGAAATTCCGCAGCCCAAGCGGCGCGAGGCCTTGGTGAACAATGCGGATCTGATCCGCATTTCGAAGCGGCTGGTCAGTCTGGATGCCGATATGCCGCTGGATGTGGGGCTGGATGCGCTGGAATTGAAGGAACCCGAGCCTGACACGATCCTTGGTTTCCTTAACTCCATGGAATTCCGCACGCTGACGCGGCGGGTGGCCGAGCGGTTGAAGGTGGAAGCGCCTGTGCTTGAGGCCGAGAAGGGAACCGAGGTTCAGGAAAAGACCTTTGACGCGCCGACGCTGCCCTTTCCCTATGATGCCTATGAAACGGTGGGCACGCTGGCGGCGCTGGAGGCCTGGGTGGTGCGCATCCGCGAGCGGGGGTTGGTGGCGGTGGACACCGAAACCACCAGCCTTGACGAGATGCGGGCCGAACTGGTGGGCATCTCGCTTGCGACCGAGCCGGGGGTGGCCTGCTACATTCCCGTGGGCCACACATCGGGGGTGGATGATCTGTTCGGGTCGGCACAGCGCGCCACGGGGCAGTTGACGGAAGCCGAGGCGCTGGCGGTGTTGCGGCCGGTGCTTGAGGATGCGTCGATCCTGAAGATCGGGCAGAACATGAAATATGACGCCAAGATCTTTGCCCGTCGCGGCGTGCGTGTGGCACCGATCGACGACACGATGCTGATGTCTTACGCCCTGCATGCGGGCATCCATAACCACGGCATGGATGCGCTGTCGGAGGCCTATCTGGGCCATGCGCCGATTCCGATCAAATCGCTGCTGGGGTCGGGCAAGGCGCAGGTGACGTTTGACCGCGTGCCCATAGATCAGGCCACGCGCTATGCGGCGGAAGATGCCGATGTGACGCTGCGCCTGTGGCTGCGCTTCAAGCCGATGCTGCACAAGGCGCGGGTGACGACAGTTTACGAAACGCTGGAACGCCCGCTGGTGCCCGTGCTGGCCGATATGGAGATGGCCGGTATCGCGGTGGACCGCGATACGCTATCGCGCATGTCGAATGCCTTTGCGCAGAAGATGGCGGGGCTTGAGGCGGAGATACAGGAACTGGCAGGCCAGCCCTTCAATGTGGGAAGCCCCAAGCAGTTGGGCGAGATATTGTTCGACACGCTGGCGGTGCCGGGGGGCGAAAAGGGTAAGACAGGGGCCTATGCCACGGGGGCCGATATCCTTGAAGATATCACCACGCTTGAGGACAGCCACCCGCAGGGGGCGCGGCTGGCGGCACGGGTGTTGGACTGGCGGCAGCTTTCCAAGCTGAAATCCACCTATACCGATGCGCTGCAAGACCATATCAACCCCGAAACGGGGCGGGTGCATACGTCTTATTCCATCACCGGGGCGGTGACGGGGCGGCTGTCGTCGAACGATCCGAACTTGCAGAACATTCCGGTGCGGACGGAAGAGGGCCGCCGCATCCGCGAGGCGTTTGTGGCCCCCAAGGGGCGGGTTCTGGTCAGTCTGGATTACAGCCAGATCGAGCTGCGGATTCTGGCCCATGTGGCCGATATTCCCGAATTGCAGCAGGCCTTTCGCGACGGCATCGACATTCACGCGCTGACCGCATCGGAAATGTTCAACGTGCCCTTGGACCAGATGACCAGCGAGATCCGCCGCAAGGCCAAGGCGATCAATTTCGGGGTGATCTACGGGATTTCGGGCTTTGGCCTTGCGCGCAACCTGCGTATCCCGCGGGCCGAGGCGCAGGGCTTCATCGACCGCTATTTCGAGCGGTTTCCGGGGATACGCGGCTATATGACCGAAACGGTCAAACGGGCGCAGGCCATGGGCTATGTGGAAACCCTGTTCGGTCGCAAGATCCACACGCCCGAGATCAATGCCAAGGGGCCGACGGCGGGCTTTGCCAAGCGGGCGGCGATCAATGCGCCGATCCAGGGCACAGCGGCCGATGTGATCCGCCGCGCGATGATCCGCATGCCTGCGGCGATTGCGGACCTGCCCGCGACCATGCTGCTTCAGGTGCATGACGAATTGCTGTTCGAGGTGGACGAGGGCGCGGCCGACACCTTGGCCGCCCGTGCCCGCGCGGTGATGGAAGGGGCGTCACATCCCGCTGTCAGCTTCAAGGTGCCCTTGGTGGTCGAGGCGGGCAAGGGCCGCAACTGGGCCGAGGCGCATTGATGGCACCGCCCCGCGCCCTGACCTTTGCCCGCCCCGAGGATTGGGGCGACTGGCTGGCCGCACGGCATGACAAGGACCGCGAGGTCTGGCTGCGGCTGGCCAAAAAGGCGACGGGCATCGCCTCGGTCGATTGGGAACAGGCGGTGGAAGAGGCGCTGGTCTGGGGCTGGATCGACAGCCAGAAAAAGGCCGACGAAGACGGGTTCTGGCTGCAACGCTTTAGCCCGCGGGGGCCGAAAAGCCCGTGGTCGCAGAAGAACCGCGCCACGGCGGAACGGCTGATCGCGGGGGGCTGGATGCAGGCGCCGGGGCTGGCGGCGGTGGCGGCGGCGCAGGCCGACGGGCGGTGGGAAGCGGCCTATGCCGGGGCGGCAAGCGCCGAACTGCCCGATGATTTTCTGGCAGCGGTGGCGGCATCGCGCGAGGCGCAGCGCACGCTGGATGGTTATGACGCCAAGAACCGCTATGCGCTGTATCATCGCCTGACCACGGCGAAACGGCCCGAAACGCGGGCCAAGCGCATTGCCGATTTCGTGGCCCTGCTGGAACGCGGGGAAAGGCTGCACAGGTGAGCGACCTGCCCGTTCTGACCCTGCGGAACAGGGCCGAATTGCGCGACTGGCTGGCGGCCCACGATGCCACGGCGCCCAGCCAGTGGCTGGCCACCTATAAGCGGCACCATCCGGATTATCTGGCCTATGAGCCGATTGTTCAGGAATTGCTGTGCTGGGGCTGGATCGACAGCCGCACGCGGGCGGTGGATGCGGACCGTTCGGCCATACTGATCGCCCCGCGCAATCCGCGCTCGGCCTGGTCGGCGCTGAACAAGGCGCATGTGGCGGCGGCGCGGGCGGCGGGGCTGATGATGCCCGCGGGCGAGGCGCTGGTGGCGGCGGCACAGGCGAACGGGATGTGGGAATTTCTGGACGATGTGGAACGGCTTGAGGCGCCCGGCGATTTGACCGCCGCTTTGGCGTATGGCGGGGCGGCGGGATGGGCGGCCTATCCGCGCAGCATCAAGCGCGGCGCGCTGGAATGGATCAAGACGGCGAAGGGGGCTGAGACGCGGGCCAAGCGCATCGCCGATGTGGCGGGGTCGGCTGCGGCGGGGCTGCGGCCTTCGCCCTTTCGCAGATAGGGGCGCGATGATCACCGGGATCGAGGATTTCTTCGCCAAGGGCTGCGGGCGCTGCGCAAGGTTCGACACGCCCGACTGTTCGGCCATGATCTGGGCGCAGGGGCTGGCGGCTTTGCGCCGCATCTGCCTTGGCGCGGGGCTGGTCGAGACGGCGAAATGGGGCCATCCCTGCTATATGCATGCAGGGCGCAACGTGGTGCTGATCGGGGCACTGCGCGGCGATTTCCGGCTGGTCTTTTTCCATGCTGGGCTGATGGCCGATCCGCTGGGGATATTGGAACGGCAGGGGCCGAACACACGCCATCCCGACATGATCCGCTTTACCGATGCGGGGCAACCTGCGGCTATGGAACAGGCGATCGGGCTTTATCTTGCGGAAGCCATGGGCCATGCCGAAGCGGGGCGCGTGATGCCGAAAGAGACAGGCGAGGTGGAACTGCCCCCGGAACTGGCCGAGGCGCTGGAGGCCGATGCCGAACTGGCCGGGGCTTTCCATGCCCTCACACCGGGGCGGCGGAAAAGCTGGGTGATCCAGATTGGGCAGGCCAAGCAGGTGGCCACACGCATCGCACGGATCGAAAGGGCGCGGCCCGCGATCATGGCGGGCAAAGGCGCGCTGGACCGTTAGCCCAGGCCCTGCCCTTGCCAAACGGAGCGGCGTTCCGCCGCACGCCATGCGCCCGCGCCGGAGGCGCGGGCAAGGGGGGGCTGTCTGCCCTCCACGGCGCGTGCCGCGCCTCCCCCCGAGGATATTTGGGCAAGCGTGAAAGCAGCCTTTTTCCCTTTCACCTTTGTCCAAATACTCTCAGGGGGAAGGGCCGCGCCCCGCGGCCCGTGGGGGCGGAACGCCCCCTCAGCCCGAGGCCCGGCGCCAGCCGGGGTGAGGGGAACAGGCTTGCGGCGGCACGCCGCGCGATGTGGTCAGTCGCGGTCGATGCGCAGCTGGTAGCAGGTGTTGCGGGCTGAGCGGAGGTGAAGGTAGGCGACGCGCGGATCGGTCAGGCGGGTTGCGACTTCTTCGGCCAGTTGCGCTGTCGGCACGACCGCGCCCGTGCCATAGACGATGCGGTCATCGGGCCCGTAACCGCGCAGGATGTATTCGGGACTGTCGAGCATGGCGGGCAGCGTGCTGCCGCCGCCTGCGGGGCAATCGTCGGCACAAAGGAAGATCGGCCCCGTTTCGGCATAGGGTTGCAGGGCGGGAAAGGGGCGGTGGGCCAGCACCAGCATGCCCGCGCCTTTAGGGATCATGTTCAGGCAATGGCGGCAGGGATTGCCGTCGCCATCGCTGGTCTTGCGTTCGGGGGGCAGGCCATAGGCATCGGGGCCGCCTGCGCGGTAATGGCGGGCAAGATCGGTGGGGATGGGGGTGAAACGCATGGGGCGATCCTTGGCTGTTTGCCACATCCTGCCGCGCCCTGGCCCTGTGCCGCGACCCGAAAGCTGCGGTTTCGCCGCGTCATCAGGGTTGCAGCATGCGTCCCAGCGGGCGACCTGCAAGGATATGCAGGTGGTAATGCGGCACCTCCTGCCCGCCATCGCCGCCGGCATTTGTTATGGCGCGGTAGCCTGCCCCGCCATGGGCAAGGCTGGCGCCGATCATCGCGCAGATCTTCGCGGCGGTGCGGTGGAAATCGACGATCTCGGCCTCGGACGCCTCGGCGCAGAAATGGTCGAAGGTGGCATAGGCGCCCTTGGGGATAACCAGCACATGGTCGGGCGCCTGCGGGGCGATGTCGCGGAAGGCCAGTGTATGGGGCGTTTCGATCACGGTCTTGTTGGGGATTTCGCCGCGCAGGATGCGGGCGAAGATATTGGTGGGGTCGTAAGCATGGGCCATGATCGTGCCTTCAGTCGGTGAACAGATGCGGGGTGGCCGCGATCTCGCGCGCCATGGCGACCGGAATACCAAGGAAATGCGCCAGAGGCACGGCGTTTTCCGCCGCATCCGCCCCCTGCCGGATGCGGTGATAGCCGCCGAAACCCGCATCGCGGATGCGGTCGCTTTCGAAGGCCACATCGAAGCGGATCGTGGGCAGCAGCCGGTCAAGCGTTTCCTTGGGCGTGTTCTCGCCCGCAAGGCCCACGCGGCGGGCATGGCCAATGATGTAGTCATCGCTGAAATCGCATTCCACCTCGAGCAGGCGGACGGCGGCGCGGTCGTTGTAGAAATCCTGCATCAGGTCGATATTGGCGGTATCGAGGCAGAACAGAAGCCGGTCGCTGTGCCAGTAGTCGAACAGCATCCGGACCAGCGCGCGGCGGTGGCGGGTGCGTTTTTCAAGCGTGGTCTGGATGCCGCCCAGATCGGGCAGTTCGGTGGCGGTTTCGTTGAACAGGTAGGTGATGGCGGGAATATCCGTCACCTCGCGCACGCGTTCTACCAGCCGTTTGGCCACGTGCCATTTCTTGCAGGTCACCATCATCAGCGTCCGCTCGCGCCCGACCGAGGTTTCGCGTTCCCAGAAACGCGGCGCGAAGCGGCGGCCGATGCGGCCGCGCCCGGTGAGAAAGCCGAACAGGCTGCGCCCTTCGTTCGAGATGATGAACCGCACCCCGGTTGCCGCGTAAAGCCGCCCCAGCCGGTCCTTGAGGTCTTTGGCATCGGGAGAGATCTTGCGGGCGAAGATATAGTCCTGGCTGAGCAGCAGGTCGTAATGGTCGTTGTAGAAGGTCAGCGGCATCCCGTAATCGGTGAACATCAGGAAGGTCGGGGTGCGAGAGCGGATTTCGTGTTCGGGCACCAGATGGCGCACAAGGGTCTGGAAGAACGTCTCGTCCGGAATCCATGTGGTGCGGAAAAAACGCATGATGTCGCGCCGCGTGCGGCACAGATCGAGGATCGCCTCGATCGTGCGGCGGCGCAGGCACCACCACTGGCTGCCGATCTGGATTTGCAGATCGGCCGGGATCGACCGCGAAAGGCGCAGCTTCTGTTGCAACTGCATCGAGGCGTAGAACAGCTTTTTATGCGTGCGTTCGTTGAACCAGTGGCGATAGATCAGCCGTTCTTCCTTGATGCCGGTCTTGATCCAGTCGGAATTGAAAAAATCGAAGCTTTCGATATAGTCGGCTTCTTCGCGGTCGAAGAAGGCATGGGCGTATTCGGCGGTCTTGATCGGCATGCAGTCGCCCGACAGCATGTAGAAATGCGTGGCACGCGGAAAGGCATCGACGGCGGCCTGCACGGCTTGCAGCGTGGCGGCGACAAGGCTCCATTCGCCCCAGCCGCATTTGATGCGTCGCCGCGCGAAGGTGACGCTGCGGTTGTCGGCCAGCGCGGTGCGGATGCGGTCATAGGCGGCGCGCGGGGCGCGGGCGTCGAAATGGATCGAGACGAAATCGCCCGCAGCGGTCAGCCGTTCGGATTGCGCGATGATCCCTTCGGGATCCTTGTGACAGAGCAGGATATAGGCGATCTTCGCCATGACACAGCACACCAGCACCAGATTTGCGGGCAGGATGCGCCGCGCTGTGACAAATAACGGCAACGGTCATTGAAAAGACAGCCTTTCTTTGCTTCTTTGCAACGAAAGATCACGGTGACGGGCAAAAGAGGCCCCGATACGCGGCGGCCGGGCCGGACGAGTGGAGGCGGGTATGGGGTTTCCAGGCACATGGATGACCGAAAGCGAAAGCGTGGTGTATCGCGTGGTGCCGAAATGCGCCTGTTCGACCATCGGGCAGATCATGTTCTATTCCGACCATGGACGCTTTTTTGACGGCGATATCCACGATTCGACCGCAGGGCTGCACAAATGGGCGCAGGAAGACAGCCAGCCCCTGATCGAGGCCAATGTGAAGGCGCACAAATCCTATGCCTTCACCTGCGTGCGCAATCCCTACACGCGCATCCTGTCCTCGTTCTTCGACAAGATCTGCGGCATCCAGCGCAACGGGAAACGTTATCGCGGAAACCTCGTGCCGATGCTGGTGCAGAAATACGGCATCGAGGTGGGGGGCGAGGACGGGCGGGCCGAGTTCGACCAGATCGCCAGCTTCCGCCGCTTTCTTCTGTTCGCGCGCGATACGATCCGGTTCCGCAAGCCGATGGAACCCGATATCCACTGGTCGGCCATGTCGGGGCATATCTCGACCTTCATCGTCAATGGTGGCCGCTATGACCATATCTTCTTCACCGAGAAATTCGACGAAGGCATGCAGGTCGTGCTGGACAATATGAAGGTCAGGCACAGGATCGACCTCAAGAAAATCCCGCGCTTCAATGAAAGCGAGGGGCACGGGCCCAAGCGGCTGCATCCGGTCGAGGATTATTTCGACGACCTGTCGCGCCATCTGGTCTGGGAAATCTACAAGCGCGATTTTCAGCTGTTCAAATACGATTTCGACGATCCGTCCAACAAGCTGCCCAAGGGCGATATCGATCTTGACGAGGTGCATGCCAAGCTGGGCGATTGACCGCTCTGGCGGGGCGGCTTGCTCGGGCCTCCCCTTGCGGGGAAGCCTTCGCGCGCCGCCGCTGCCGCGCGCGTTACGGCTGGCCTTTGCCCGGCCCGGCGCGCCGGGGGCTGTCTGCCCCCGGACCCCCGAGGATATTTGGACCAGTGTGAAAGGGGTGTGACGATTTCCCTTTCACGCTTGTACAAATATCCTCGGGGGTGAATTGGCCGGAACGGCCAAGAGGGGGCGGAAAGCCCCCTTGCGCGCGCGTGCCCCGGCATGGCGGCGGGGGCCATCGGGCGGCAGCGGCGGCGCGCGAAGGCTTCCCCCGTAAGGGGGAGGCCCGAGCAAGCCGCCTTTGCGGTTCAGATCAGGCCTTCCTTGCGGAACAGCGCCTTGAGGTCGGTTTCCGGCCTTGCGCCGAAATGGCTGATCACTTCGGCGGCGGCGGCGCAGCCCATGCGGCCTGCGGTTGCAAGCGGCTGGCCGGTGGCGAGACCGTAGAGGAAGCCTGCCGCGAACTGGTCGCCCGCGCCTGTGGCATCGACGGGGACCACGCGGTTGACGGGGACGGTGGCGGTTTCATCGCCGCGGACAAGGATCACTTCATCGCCCGAGCGGGTGCAGACGACGACGCCCGCATCACGTGCGGCCTGTTCGAGGGCTGCGGACAGGTCGGTCTGGTAGAGCGAGGACCATTCGTGTTCGTTGCCGATCACATAGTCGAGGTCCTTGACGAGGCGGCGGAAATCATCGCGGTGGCGGTCAACGCAGAAGGGGTCGGAGAGCGCGATGCCCGCCTTGCCGCCCGCCGCGCGGCACAGTTTCGCGGCGCGTTCGAAGGCCTGTTTGCCCTTGGGCTTGTCGTAGAGATAGCCTTCGAGGAACAGGAGCGCGGCATCGCCCGCCACCTCGCCCGAGACGTCATCGGGCCCGAGTTCGGAGGAGATGCCGAGATAGGTGTTCATCGAGCGTTCGCCATCGGGCGAGACGAAGATCATCGAGCGCGAGGTGGGCAATTCGCCCCCCGCCACGGGCGGGTTGGGGAAGGCGGTTCCTGCATCGAGCATCGAGCGGGCATAGAA
The DNA here is from genome assembly GCA_027484985.1 of Rhodobacter sp. Classification (GTDB taxonomy): domain Bacteria; phylum Pseudomonadota; class Alphaproteobacteria; order Rhodobacterales; family Rhodobacteraceae; genus Paragemmobacter. The sequence continues at coordinate 74,785 of JAIXRW010000057.1, forward strand.
GCGGCCCAGCGCATCATCATGCACGCGGCCGATGAAGGCGGTGCGCAGGCCGAGGTTGCCCAAGCCCGCGATGGTGTTGGCGACCGATCCGCCGGGGGCCTGCACGCGGTCTTTCATCGCGGCGTAGAGCACTTCGCCCCGTTCCCGTTCGACCAGTTGCATGATGCCTTTTTCGATGCCCATGAGTTCGATGAAGCTGTCATCGGCTTGGGTGAACACATCGACGATGGCATTGCCGATGCCGATCACGTCATATTTTTTCATCGGTCTTTTCCTCGTACAGGCAAAGGTCGCGGATCGGGCAGATGCCGCATTTGGGTTTGCGGGCCACGCAGATATAGCGGCCATGCAGGATAAGCCAGTGATGGGCGTGGAGCTGGTATTCGGCGGGGACGTTGTCTTCGATGGCGCGTTCGACGGCGGTTTCGTCGCGACCCGGGGCGATGCCGGTGCGGTTGCCGACGCGGAAGATATGGGTATCGACCGCTTGGGCCGGTTGGTGGAACCACATGTTCAGCACGACATTGGCCGTCTTGCGCCCCACGCCCGGCAGGGATTGCAGCGCCGCGCGGGACGAGGGGACCTGCGAGCCGTATTGTTCGACGAGGATGCGCGACAGTTTGATGACGTTCTTGGCCTTGTTGCGGTAAAGGCCGATGGTCTTGATATAGTCGGTCAGGCCTTCTTCGCCCAGGGCGAGCATTTTTTCGGGTGTGTCGGCCACGGCGAAAAGGGGGCCTGTGGCGCGGTTCACGCCGGCATCGGTGGCTTGGGCCGACAGGGCCACGGCGACGAGCAGGGTAAAGGCGTTGGTGTGGTGAAGCTCTCCTTTCGGTTCGGCCGCGAGGGCGTGGAACCGTGTGAAGATGTCCTTCATCTCGGGGTATGACAGCTGGCGCACCATTCGGATTGGTTAGGCGAGCGGGGCCCGGCAGGCAAGACGAAAGCGCAGAAATCGGGTCGCGGCGGGCGGGGGCGATGGGATAGGGTGCGGAGAGGGAGATTTGCCATGAACGACCAAAGCCCCGGCTACCATTACGGCGTGATCGAACGCGCGCTGCGCGAGATCGATGCAGGCGGGCCTGCCTTGACGCTGGAGGATCTGGCGGCGCGGATGGGGATGAGTGTGGCGCATTTCCAGCGGGTGTTCAGCCAGTGGGTGGGCGTGTCCCCCAAGCGCTATCAGCAATATCTGGCGCTGGACCATGCCCGGCGGCTGCTGGCCGAGCGGTTCACGGTGCTGGATACGGCGCTGGCCACCGGGCTTTCGGGTGGCGGGCGGTTGCATGACCTGTTCATCCGGTGGGAAGCGATGAGCCCCGGCGACTATGCGCGGGGCGGCGATGGGCTGGTGATCCGGCAGGGGTGGTTCGACACGCCCTTTGGCCGCACCATCGTGATGGGGACCGAGCGGGGCATCTGCGGGATGGGCTTTGCCGCCGCGATGGGCGAGGCCGCCGCGGTCGAGGATTTGCGGCGGCGCTGGCCCAAGGCCGAGTATGTGGAAGATGCGGCGCTGCTGGCGCCATGGGTCGCGGCGGCCTTTGGCGGGCAGGGGGGCGAGGTGCCGCTGTACCTGATCGGGGCGCCCTTCCAGATCAAGGTGTGGGAGGCCTTGCTGCGCGTGCCGGACGGGCATGTGACCACCTATTCGCAACTGGCGGGGGCGGTAGGGTTGCCAAAGGCGGTGCGGGCCGTTGGCACGGCGGTGGGGCGCAACCCCGTGTCCTTTCTGATCCCCTGTCACCGCGCGCTTCGCAAAAGCGGGGAACTGGGGGGCTATCACTGGGGTTTGCCCGTCAAGCGCGCCATTCTGGCATGGGAGGCCGCCCGCACCCAAATGTGATGGGCGGAAAGCTGCCGCCGGTGGCCTTGGGCTATCTGCCGGTTGTGCGGGCTGGTATATCTTGCGCCACAAGCCCGAAACACGGGCCAGACATACAGTCGAGGCATTGCCATCATGAGCATCAAAGTTTCCATTTCCCTTTCGGTTCTGGCCGTTCTGGGCCTGAGCGCCTGCACCGATCCCTATGCCGGGGTGCCCTCGGGCGGGTCGGTTGCGACCAATCCGAACGCCAACCGCAATGCGGGGGCGGTTATCGGCGGGTTGATCGGGGCCGCGGCGGGTGCCAATGCCGACAATGACAGCTTTGCCAAGGCCATTGTCGGCGGGGCCATCGGGGCGGCCGTTGGCGGGGCGATCGGCAATTCGCTGGACGCGCAGGCGAACGAACTGCGCCAGATCAACGGGTCGTTCAATGTGACGAATATGGGTGATTATCTGGTCGTGAATATGCCGCAGGACGTGCTGTTCGCGCTGGACAGCGCCGCGCTGCGCCCCGACCTGATCCGCGATGTGGGGGCGATTGCGGGCAACCTGATGCGTTATCCCAACAGCACGATCCAGGTGATCGGGCATACCGACAACAGCGGGTCGGCGGCCTATAACCAGGACCTGTCGCAGCGCCGTGCGGTTTCAGTGGCGCAGGTGCTGTGGCAGAACGGGGTGCCGACACAGCGGGTGCAGGCCTTTGGTCGCGGCGAGGATCAGCCCGTCGCGTCGAACCTGACGCCCGAGGGGCGCGCGGCCAACCGGCGCGTGGAGATTATCATCCGCCCGCTGCGCTGACGGCGGGGCCGGGGACGAGCGGCAAGGCCGGGCCGGTGGTCCGGCCTTTCCGTTTGGCGGCTTTGGCCCTAGGTTCGGACCAGATCGCGGGGGGATAATGCCGTTTCACAAGGTGGAAACCGAAAGACTGTCGCAAAGCGTGGTGCGCCAGATCGAACTGTTGATCCTGCGCGGTATCCTGCGGCCCGGCGAGCGGCTGCCATCGGAACGCGAATTGGCCGAGCGGATGGATGTGTCGCGCCCCAGTCTGCGCGAGGCGGTGGCGGATCTTTCGGCGCGGGGGCTGTTGGTGGCGCGGCCCAATGCGGGGATCTATGTGGCCGATGTGCTGGGATCGGCCTTTGCGCCCGCGCTGGTCGATCTGTTCGCGCGGCATGACGAGGCGGTGTTCGACTATCTGGCCTTTCGCCGCGATATCGAGGGCTTGGCGGCGGAACGGGCGGCGCGGCTGGGGTCGGATACCGACCTTGCCGTGGTGGATGCGGTGTTTCGCAAGATGGAGGCTGCCCATTCCAAGCGCGATCCGTCGGACGAGGCGGGGTTGGATGCCGAATTCCACATGGCCATCATCGAGGCCAGCCATAATGTGGTGATGCTGCACATGCTGCGGTCGATGTTCGATCTGTTGCGGCAGGGGGTGTTCTATAACCGCCAGATGCTGTTTCGGGTGCGCACGACCCGCGATGTCCTGCTGGACCAGCACCGCGCCATCAATGCCGCCTTGCAGGCGCGCGACCCTGTGGCCGCGCGCGCTGCGGTCGAGGCGCATCTGGGCTTTGTCGCCGATGCGCTGGACGACCAGTTGAAAGCCGACCGCTTTGAGGCGATTGCCCGTCAGCGGCTGGAACAGACCCGGGGCCGATAGTCAGCCCAGCGGATCGCCGCCAAAACGGTTGTCGCCCACATTGCCACGGCGGCAATACCAGACCAACAGCAGAATCCAGCCCAAGAGCGGCACGAAGGACACCAGCAGCCACCAGCCCGAACGGTCAACATCATGCAGGCGGCGGACCGACACGGCGATGCCGGGAAGCAGGCAGACCAGTGTCCAGATGCCGCCCAGAAGGCCAAGGTTCATCGAGAACGACACCTCGCCCGCGGCGGCGGCGGCCTGCATGTCACCCGACCCCAGCAGGGTGCGGTCAAGATAGCCAAGGATCAGGGTGATGATCACATAGGCCAGTGTCCACCACCAATATTCAGACCGGGCAGCGCGGCCCGAAAAAGTGACATATTTCGAAAAGACGGATGAGACCGCCTGAACCATATTCATGTCCGGTTCCCCTTACTCGTTAAACACGGATCTTGCCGTCCGCGGGGCGCACGCTGGCAAAAGCCCAAGGTCGGGTCAAGCAAGGATGCGACGGTTTATGCAGGGATATGAAGGGTTTTGCGATGTTTTGCAGCCTTGCCCTGTAAGGGTGGCTGAAATGTTCAATTCAGGGGCGAAGTCTTTGCGCGCTTAGGGCTTTTTCGCGCCGATCCGGGGTTCGGTGCCATCGCGCAGGCGGCGGATATTGGCGGCATGGCGCAGCCAGACAAGGGCGGCCAGCAGGGTGGCCAGAATGACCATCTCGCCCTGTTCCAGCAGGATCAGCCAGACCGGGGCAAGGGCTGCGGCCACCAGTGCCGACAGCGACGAGATGCGCGACAGCGCGGCCGTGACGGCCCATGTGGCGCAGGCGGCAAGGCCTGCGGGCCATGCCAGCGCGAGCAGGGTGCCAAGGAAGGTTGCCACCCCCTTGCCGCCGCGAAAGCCCAGCCAGACCGGGAACAGATGGCCAAGGAACGAGGCCAGCGCGGCCAGTTGCGCCGCATCGGCCCCCACCAGCGCCCGCGCCAGCAGCACGGCGATGCCACCCTTGCCCGCATCAAGCAGCAGCGTGGCAAGGGCTGCGGGGCGGTTTCCTGTGCGCAGCACGTTGGTGGCGCCGATATTGCCCGACCCGATCTGGCGCAAATCGCCCAGCCCGAGGGCGCGGGTGATCACCAGACCAAAGGGGATGGACCCCAGAAGATAGGCCAAAGCCGCCGTCAGGATCAGCGCGAGCGGGGCACTTGTGACATCTGGCATAGGGTCAGGCCTTGAAAACTTGGGTTCCGGCGACGAAGGTTGCGAGCACCTTACCCTCCATCCGCTGGCCGTCAAACGGGGTGTTTTTCGACTTTGACCGCAGGGTGAAGCGGTCCATCACGAAGGGGGCGTGGGGGTCGAACAGGATCAGGTCGGCGGGGGCGCCAAGGGCCATGCGCCCCTGTGGCAGGTTCAGGCGGCGGGCGGGGTTCAGCGACATGGCGCGGAAGATGTGCGGCAGGTCGATATGGCCCGCATGGAACAGGCGCATGGCGGCGGGCAGAAAGGTTTCAAGCGCCACGGCACCGCTGGCAGCTTCTTCAAAGGGCAGGCGTTTGGATTCCTCGTCTGCCGGGGTGTGCATGGAACTGATGGTGTCGATCAGACCGTTCGCGACCGCTTCGACCATGGCGAGGCGGTCTTCTTCCGACCGCAAAGGCGGGGTGAATTTGAAGAAGGTGCGGTAATCGCCCACGTCGATTTCGTTCAGCGTCAGATGGTGGATCGAGGTGCCTGCGGTGACATCAAGGCCTTGCGCCTTGGCCCGTTCCAGCGCGGGCAGGGCATGGCGCGTGGTGATCTGGTCGGCGTGGTAGCGCGCGCCCGTCATTTCCACCAGCGCAAGGTCACGGTCGAGGCCCATGCGTTCGGCGATGGGTGACACGGCGGGCAGGCCGCGGAGCGAGGCAAATTTGCCCGAGGTGGTGGCAGCCCCTGCCGACAGGCCGGGTTCCTGCGGGTGGCCGATCACCAAGGCGCCAAGCGAGCGGGCATAGGTGAGGGCGCGGGAGAGGGCCTTTGTATCGGTTGTCACCGCAAAGGCATCGGTGAAGGCCACGGCGCCTGCGTCGAGCAGAAAGCCGATCTCGGTCATCTCGCGCCCCTCGCGGCCCTTGGTCAGGGCGGCCATGTGGCGGATGCGGACGGGGCTGGCCTCGGCCGCGCGGCGGGTGACGAATTCCAGCGTTTCGGGCGTGTCGATGGCGGGGGTGGTGTCGGGGCGGGCGATGATCGTCGTGACACCGCCTGCGGCGGCGGCAAGGCCTGCGGAACGGAAGGATTCCTTGTGGCGTTCGCCCGGTTCGCCCACCTTGACCCCGATATCGACGATGCCGGGGGCGAGGTAGTGGCCTGCGCAATCGATCTCGGTGGCGCCTTTGGGTTTGGCGCCGCCCATCGCGGCGATCACGCCCTTGGTAAGGGTGACGCTGCCCAAGGTGACGGTGCCGCCTTCGGGGTCGATCACTTGCGCGTTGGTCAGGTGAAGTGTGGTCATCGGCCAGACATCCAGACGAAAAGGGCGGTGAAGACGAACAGGAACACCAGCACGGCGGTGGCCACGCGGCCGCCCATCGCCGCATCGGACAGCTTTTTGGCGGGCGGGCCTGAAAGCACGCCCTTGGCGGCATCGGCGGCGGGCATGGGCAGGGGGGCTGCGGCCATGGGTTCGGCGTAATGGCCGATGAAGCGCAGGGGGGCTTGCGGGTTCAGCCGCGTTCCGCCATCGCCCAAGGCGGCGCGGAACACCAAGAGCAGGCGGCCCCTGAGCGCGTCGAGCATGGCGGCATCGGGGGCGACCATGGCTTCGTCCATCGCGTTCGCCTCGGTCAGGTAGGTGGCAAGGCCGATCACGCGGATCGTATCGGTATCCAAGACCTCGACCTGCCCCGCATCGACGGTATCAGTGCCAAGGGCTGCGGCAAGATCGCCCGCTAGGAAGGCGTCAATCTCCGCATCGGGCAGGTCGATGGCGAACAGCCAGACGGCGCGGTCACGGGTGAGGGGAATGTAGAGCGGGTCAGTCATGCCAGGTTGCCCGCCAGGGCGCGGCCGCGTTCGGCGCGCAAGTTGCGGGCGAGAAGGTCCATGCAGGCCATGCGGATGGCCACACCCATTTCCACCTGTTCCTGAATGACCGAGCGGTTGATGTCATCGGCGATCTCGCCGTCGATTTCGACCCCGCGGTTCATCGGGCCGGGATGCATGACGATGGCATCGGGCTTGGCGAAGGCGAGCTTTTCGGCATCAAGCCCGTAGCGGTGGTAGTATTCGCGTTCCGACGGGATGAAGCCGCCGTCCATCCGTTCCTTTTGCAGGCGGAGCATCATCACCACATCCGCGCCTTCAAGGCCTTTCTTCATGTCGTCGTAAAGCTCGCACCCGAATTCCTGCACGCCTGCGGGCATGAGGGTGGGGGGCGCGATCAGGCGGATGCGGTTTTCCATCTTGCCCAGCAGGATGAGGTTCGAGCGGGCCACGCGGCTGTGGGCGATATCGCCGCAGATGGCGACCGTCAGGCGCTGGATGCGGCCCTTGGCGCGGCGGATGGTGAGGGCATCAAGCAGGGCCTGGGTCGGGTGTTCGTGGCGCCCGTCGCCTGCGTTCAGCACCGCGCAGTTGACCTTGGAGGCCAGAAGGTTGACCGCGCCCGATGCGCCGTGCCGCACCACCAGCAGGTCGGGATGCATGGCGTTCAGGGTCATGGCGGTGTCGATCAGGGTTTCGCCCTTTTTCACCGAGGATTGCGCGACCGACATGTTCATCACATCGGCCCCGAGGCGTTTGCCTGCCAGTTCGAAACTGGCCTGCGTGCGGGTCGAGTTTTCGAAGAACATGTTGATCTGCGTCATGCCCGCCAGAACGTCGGACGATTTCACCGTGCGGCGGTTGAGATCGACATAGCGGTCGGCAAGATCGAGGATCGTGGTGATTTCAAGCGGGGAAAGCTGTTCGATGCCGAGAAGGTGACGGGCGCGGAAGGTCATGTTGTCCTCTTCGGGCGGCATCTTGCTGTGCGGCTTATAGGGAGGGGCGGGGCTTGCGACAAGCGGGCACGCGTGTCGCGGCAGGGAGGGCGTTTTCTGACGCAGAAAACGCGACGGAGTTTGACGCAAACTCCGGTTTCTCGCTTAGGGGAACGGTCGGAGAGAGTGCGCGGAAACTGCGTCAGTTTCCGCCGCGTTTTCTGCGTCAGAAAACGCCGCCTGGGACAGAGGCGCGGGTTGTCGCGCGGGGGCCTGCGCCTTAGGGTCGGCGTCATGGGAATCGTATTCGACATGGGCACGCCCGAAGGCTGGCATGCGGCGCTGGCGGCGCTGGCGTGGCAGGTCGATCTGGGCGTGACCGAGGTGATCGGGGATGAGCCCCTGAACGCCTATGTCCTGCCCGACAAGGCCAAGGCTGCGCCCAAGGCCGCGGCGCCCGACCCCGCGCCCCAGCTTTCGCCCGAGGCGCGGGCCGTGGCCGAGGCGGGGCTGGCGGTCGAGGCTGCACGGGCGGCGGCGGCAGGGGCGGGCACGCTGGAGGCGCTGCGCGAGGCCTTGGCGGGGTTCGAGCATTGCGAATTGAAGCGCGGAGCGCGGAACCTTGTCTTTGCCGACGGGCGGGCGGGGGCGCGGGTGCTGGTGCTGGCCGAGGCGCCGGGGCGCGAAGAGGATGTGGCGGGCAAGCCCTTTGCAGGCGCGGCGGGGCAGTTGTTCGACGCGATGTTCGCGGCGATCGGCCTGTCACGCGAAAGCCCCGATACGGAAAGCGGGGTCTATGCGCTGCCCGTGGTGCCGTGGCGCCCCCCCGGCGAGCGCGAGCCGACACCGGACGAGATGGCGATGCTGCGCCCCTTTGTCGAACGGCATATCGCTTTGGCCGACCCCGATATGATCGTGGCGATGGGCAATTCTCCTTGTGCGATACTGCTGGGGGCCAAGGGTGTGTTGCGGCTGCGTGGAACATGGGCCGAGGCGCTGGGCAAGCCCGTGATGCCGATGGTGACGCCCGCGCATCTGCTGCGCAACGCCGCCCAGAAGCGCGAGGCATGGGCCGACCTGCTGGCGATCAGGGCGAGGCTGCGGGGATGAGCTGGATCGTCGAGCCGCCTGTCATGCTGGCCTTTGCCGGGGCGGGGCTGGCGCTGAACCTGACGCCGGGTGCGGATATGATGTACACGCTGGCCCAAGGCCTGCGGTCGGGGCGCGGGGCGGCGATGGCTGCCAATGCGGGCATTGCGGCGGGCGGGCTGGTGCAGACGCTGATTGCTGCGCTGGGGCTGGGGGCGCTGGTCGCGGCGCATCCCTTGGCGTTCGACATCATCCGCTGGGGCGGGGTGGCCTATCTTTTGGTGTTGGCCGTTCAGGCGCTGCGGTCGGGGCCGGTTTCGGCCCGCACGGTTGCGGTGCAGCCGGTATGGCGCGTATTCCTGAACGCGATGCTGGTGAACCTGTTGAACCCCAAGGTCATTCTGTTCATCCTTGCGCTGTTGCCGCAATTCATTGACCCCGCACGCCCCGTATTGCCGCAGTTCATGGTGCTGGGGCTGGTCTTTGCCACGGGCGGTTTCATCGTGAACGGGGTGGTGGGGTTGTTTGCAGGTTCGATCGGGCAGCGGCTTGCACGGTCGGCGGCGCTGGGGCGCTGGCTGGGGCGGGCGAGTGCGGCGATTTTCGCAGGTTTGGCGCTGCGTCTGGCGCTGATGCAACGGGGGTAGGGCCATGAGCCGGATCGACGAAAGCCGCGAGTTCATACCGTTGCGCATCGCCGTGCTGACGGTAAGCGACACGCGGACGCAAGCCGATGACAGATCGGGCGATACGCTGGTCGAACGGCTGACGGGGGCGGGGCATGAATTGGCGGCGCGGGGGATCGTCAGGGATGACCGTGCGGTGATCGCGGCGCGGTTGCGCGACTGGATCGCGGACCCTGCGGTGGATGTGGTGCTGACGACGGGCGGAACGGGGCTGACAGGGCGCGACGTGACGGTCGAGGCGCATCGGGATGTTTACGAGAAAGAGATCGAGGCCTTCGGCACGGTCTTTACCATCGTGTCGATGCAGAAGATCGGAACGAGTGCCGTGCAAAGCCGCGCCTGTGGCGGGGTGGCGGGGGGGACGTATCTGTTCGCCTTGCCAGGATCGCCGGGTGGGTGCCGCGATGCCTGGGACGAGATCTTGCGGCTCCAGTTCGACTATCGCCACCGACCCTGCAATTTCGTGGAAATCCTGCCGCGTCTGGAAGAACACAAGCGCCGGAAGTAGGGGCGCGTTTTCTGCGAAAAATCGGGGTCCGGTTCTGACAAGGCGGGGCTGCCCTGCGGTTGGCCATGAGTATTTTGGCAAGGGTGAATGGGGACGCGCTTTTCCCTTTGGTCAGGGGGCGGGGCAGCCCTTGACCTCGACTGCGCTGTTTTCGGCGATCACGGTGACGGTGACGCCCGCACGGTCGAGCGCGAAGGGCGCGCCATCGGGGGGGACCAAATCGGCGGTGGCGGTCAGGGTGGGGCCGCTGCGGGTGGCGGTGGCGGGGCTGACCCAGACACCGTTGGTTGCGGTTTCGAAGACCACGGTTTCGGGGCTGCCCTGATCGGGCAGGGCCATGGCGGCCGTCAGGCGCAGGCCATCGGAAATGGGATCGAGCGTGCAGCCGATGCCTGTCAGGCCCGCCGCCTTGGCGGGTGTTGGCATGTCGGACAGGGCGGCGCGGATCGGGGCGGCGTCGGTATCGCGGGCCAGATCGGTGGTCAGCGTGACGCTGGCAGGCAGGCAGATATCCTTGCACACGCCCAGATCGACCGTGGCCCGCAGGGTGACGGGCATGGCGGGATCAAGCGGCGTCACCTCGATCGGCAAGACCAGATGGTCGTGATAGCCGATGGTTGTGACCCCGTTCAGATCAAAAACCGAAGGGCGCGGCCAGTGGAAGGCCACAGACCGCACATTGCGCGAGGCGGAAAAATCGAAGCTGGGGGGAATGCCCGCCTCGCCGGGGCTGCGCCAATAGGTCTTCCATCCGGGCGCAAGCGCCAGTTCCAGCGCCGCCATGCGGGTGCCGCTGTCCGTCTGCCAGCCCGACAGCAGACGCGCGGCCAGCACGTCATCTTGTGTCAGGGCCTGCGCGGGCAGGGCGGCAAGGCAAAGAAGGGCGGCAAGACGGGTCTGGTGCGGCATGGCCGGAATTTACGACATAGGCGGAAAATGGGAAATCACATTGGCGACAGGCGCCAAGGCATGGAAAACGGGGTTGAGCCGGGGGCACGGGGCGCCCACATTCCCCTTACAGGGAAGGAGAGTCGCGATGGCTGAGGTGATCGGGCTGGACGGCAAATTGCTTATCGCCATGCCCGGCATGGGCGATCCGCGTTTCGAAAAGGCGGTGATCCTGATCTGCGCCCATTCGGAAGACGGCGCGATGGGGTTGATCGTGAACCGGCCTGCGGCAGAGCTTAGCTTTTCGGGCCTGCTGGAACAGTTGTCCATCCCGCAGGCGCCCGAGGGGCGCGATATCCGTGTGCATCTGGGCGGGCCCGTCGAACGCGGGCGCGGCTTTGTGCTGCATTCGACCGATTATGCGGGGGGGGCCGCCACGATGTGGATCGATGCCACCTATGCCATGACCGCGACGCTGGACATCCTCGAGGCGCTGGCGCAGGGCGGCGGGCCGCGTCAGGCGCTGCTGGCGCTGGGCTATGCGGGCTGGGGGCCGGGGCAGTTGGAGGACGAGATCCGCGCCAATGGCTGGCTGGTGAGCGAGGCGCCTGATGCTTTGGTCTTTGCCGCGGACGATGCGGGAAAATGGGTGGGCGCGCTGAAAGGGCTGGGGATCGACCCCTTGACACTGTCTGCCGTGGCGGGGCGGGCTTAGGGGGCGCTCGCGCCCCCTCTTGGCGCGTTACGCGCCAATTCACCCCCTGAGGATATTTGCAGGCAGAAAATGACCATGCCCCCGTCATTTTCTGCCCGAAAATATCCTCGGGGGGAGGCGCGGCACGCGCCGTGGGGGGCAGACAGCCCCCCTTTCGCGGTCGGGCAGGGTTACTCGCCGTAGGGAATCCAGACCGTTTTCACCTCGGTCGCCTGGGCGAGGATGTCGCGGGGTGGCAGGGGCAGGGGCACGCTGCGGCCGTGGTTGACCCATGTACGTTTGAGGTTGGTGGCGCTTTCTCCCTCGGCCAACTTCGAGACGGGGGCCGCGGAGAGGGACCAGAGCGCGTCGATATCCATATGGCCCGCGAGGGGTTTGGCGAGTTCCGTATGGCTGCCCGTGACGATGTTGACCACGCCTGCGGGGAGGTCAGAGGTTTCGAGCACCTGATAAAGGTCGGTCGCGGCCAGCGGGAAGGGGTCGGACGGGATAAGGACGGTGGTGTTGCCCATGGCGATGGCGGGGGCCATCAGGGAGACGAGGCCGAGAAGCGGGGCGTCATCGGGGCAGAGCGCGGCGATGACGCCGCAGGGTTCGTTCATGGCCAGCGCCACGCCGCGGATGGGCACGGATTTGGCGGCGCCGTCATATTTGTCGGCCCATGCGGCATAGGTGAAAAGCGTGTCGATGGTGGCTTCCACCTCGGCCTCGCCGTTGCGGCCTGTCATGTCTTTCAGGCGGCGGGCGAATTCCTCGGCGCGGGCCGAGAGGTTTTCGGCCATGTAGTAGAGGATCTGAGCGCGGGCGTGGCCTGTGGTCTTGGCCCAGCCTTTGGCGGCATGGGCGGCTTCGACCGCATTCCTGATATCCTTGCGGTTGCCGAGGCCCACATGGCCCAAGAGTTTGCCCTTGGGCGACCAGACGGGCCGCGAATAGCCGCCATCGGGGCGGGCCTGTTTGCCGCCGATATATAGTTTTGCCGTGCGGTCGAGGGCGGGGGCTTCGGGGGTTGCGGGTTCGGGGAAGGGGGCCACGGGTTTCAGCGGTTTGCCCTGCGCTTTGGGGCGCAGATAGGCCATCAGGCCTTCCCACCCGCCTTCGCGGCCGAAACCGCTTTCTCGCACGCCGCCGAAGCCTGCGGCGGCGTCAAAAAGGTTGGTGGCGTTGACCCAGACGACCCCGGCCTTGAGTTTCGGGGCCACGTCGAGGGCGAGGTTGATGTTTTCGGTCCAGAGCGTGGCCGCCAGACCGAAGCGGGTGTTATTGGCAAGCTCGACCGCTTCCGCAGGGGTGCGGAAGGTCATCGACACAAGGACGGGGCCGAAGATTTCTTCCTGCATCAGGCGCGAGGCGGTGCCGAGGCCGGTGATGAGGGTGGGCGGGTAGAAGCAGCCTTGCGCAGGCAGGGCGGTGTTGGCGCGGTAGATTTCGCCATCCGAGCCGTTGACCATGTCGGTGATGGTGGCAAGCTGGATCGGGTCAACCACGGCGCCCACGTCAATGCATTTGTCCAAGGGGTCGCCGATGCGGAGGCCGTCCATCCGGCGTTTCAGCTTTTCGTGGAAGCGGGGGGCGATGCCTTCCTGCACCAGAAGGCGCGAGCCGGCGCAGCAGACCTGGCCTTGGTTGAACCAGATCGCATCGACGAGGCCTTCGATGGCTGAATCGATATCGGCATCGTCGAACACGATGTAGGGGGATTTGCCCCCCAGTTCGAGGGTAAGCGCCTTGCCCGTGCCCGCCGTGGCGCGGCGGATGGCCTTGCCCACGGGGGTGGAGCCGGTGAAGGCGACCTTGTCCACAGGGGAGGCGACGAGGGCGGCGCCGGTTTCGCCGTCACCCGTGACGATGTTCAGCACGCCCTTGGGCAGCCCCGCCTCGCGGCTGATTTCGGCGAAAAGGAGCGCGGTCAGGGGTGTGTATTCGGCGGGTTTCAGGACGATGGTGTTGCCTGCCGCAAGGGCGGGGGCGACTTTCCATGCCAGCATCAGAAGGGGGAAGTTCCACGGGATGACCGCGCCGACAACGCCGTGGGGGGCGTGGTTCGGCAGTTCCGTGGGGGCGAGTTGGGCAAGGCCTGCGTGGTAGTAGAAGTGGCGGGCGACCAAGGGCACGTCGATATCGCGGGATTCGCGGATGGGTTTGCCGTTGTCCATGGTTTCAAGCACGGCGAGCAGGCGGGCATGTTTCTGCACAAGGCGGGCGAGGGCGTAGAGGTATTTTGCCCGCTGGTGGCCCGACAGCGCCGCCCATTTCGGCTGGGCGCGGCGGGCGGCGGCGACGGCTGTGGCCACATCATCGGCGGTGCCTTGGGTGACGGTGGCAAGGTGCGCGCCGGTGGCGGGGTTGGCGGTGGCGAAGCCTGCGGCCGGAGCAGTGAATTTGCCGTCGATGAAGTGGCCGAAGCGGTGCCCGTGTTTGGCCAGCCATGCGAGGGCTTCGCCATTCGCCTCGGGGGCGGGGCCATAGGACATGGCGTCGAAGATTTCCTTGATCGTCATGATCTTAACCCATCGCGTGGCGGTTGGCGGCGGAATAGTGGCCGGTCAGGTGGTGTTCAAGCTGGCGTTCGATATCGCCCAGCAGAGACGATGCGCCGAAGCGGAAGAGGTCGGGTTGCAGCCACGGGTGGCCGAGTTCGTCTTTCATCAGCGCAAGGTACAAAAGGGCGTCTTTCGCCTTTGAAATGCCGCCTGCGGGCTTGTAGCCGACCTTGAAGCCCGTGCGGTCCTGATAATCGCGGATGGCGCGGATCATGGTGAGGCTGACGGGAAGGGTGGCGTTGACGCCCTCTTTCCCCGTCGAGGTTTTGATGAAATCGGCGCCTGCCATCATGCAGACGAGGGAGGCGCGGGCGACGTTGCGGAGCGTGGCAAGCTCGCCCGTGGCGAGGATGGCTTTCACATGCGCGTCACCGCAGGCTTCGCGCATTTCGCGCATCTCGTCGTAAAGCGCCTGCCAGTTCTGGGTCAGGACGTGGCGGCGCGAGATGACGATATCGATCTCCTTGGCCCCTGCGCGCACGCTTTCACCGATTTCCGCGATGCGGAGGTGGAAGGGCGACAGGCCCGCGGGAAAGCCGGTCGAGACGGCGGCGACGGGGATGTTGGTGCCTTCGAGGGCGCGGACCGCCGTGCCGACCATGTCGTGATAGACGCAGACCGCGCCTACGGTCAGGCCGGACATGCCCAGTTTTTCCAGCATCCACGGGGCGACCGGCTGGCGGGCCTTGGCGCAGAGGCGTTCGACGCGGCCCCATGTATCATCGCCCGACAGGGTGGTGAGGTCGATCAGGCTGATGGCCTTTAGCAGCCATGCGGCCTGATAGTCTTTCTTGACCGAGCGGCGACCGCCCAAGCTGGCGGCGCGGCGTTCGATGGCCGAGGTGTTGGCCTGAACCGAGGCGACCCAGTCGAGATCGAGCGGCATGCCCGGATTGCGGGCATGGGCAACTTGCGGCAGATGCGCCACGGCGGTGCTGAGGGTGGTCATTGGGTCGCCCCTTCGGGTTTTGTCGGGGCGAGGATGCACGGCGCCCGCGCGGGTGGCAAGCCCTGCGGTTGCAGAAATTTGACCGGATGGTCAGCTTTGCGGGCGCTGGGGCAGGACGGGTTCTTCGTCGTCGAGCGTTGCATCAAAGGTGCCCCAAGGGCGCGGGGTGCCAGTTTCGGGCAGGTCGGCGCGGCGCGATGACAGATGCAGTTTTGACAGGTAATTGGCGGTGATGGGGGCGGTCACGAAGATGAAGACCATGACAAGCAGTTCCTGCCAGCTGAAGCCCGCGCCATTGGCCAGCCCGTGCAGCATCGAGGCCAGCAGCGCCGCGCCGAGGCCGACGGTCGAGGCCTTGGTGGGCGCGTGCAGGCGCTGCATGCCGTCTTTCAGACGGATCAGGCCGTAGCTGCCGATCAGGCCGAAGGCTCCGGCAATGACGAGGAGGAGGGAAAGGATCACGGTCATTCGATCACGCTGCCCCTGAGAAGATATTTGCAGAAGGCCACTGTGCCCACAAAGCCCGTCATGGCCAGCAGCATGGCGGCGGTGAAGTTGAGGCCCATCCCCGTCTTGATGCCGTAAAGCACGATCAGGGCGATGGCGTTCACCACCATCGTATCCACGGCAAGGATGCGGTCGGCCATCGCGGGGCCGATCAGCAGGCGGGCAAGCGTCAGCAGGAAGCCCGCGCCGAAGCAGGCAAAGGCGAAGGCGAGCGCGTAGGCAAAGATCGGGTCGGTCATTCGAAGATCCTTTTCAGGCGGGCTTCGTAGCGGGACTTGATCTCGTCCCTGATGGCATCGGGGTAGGGGGCGTGCAGCGAATGGATCAGCAGGGCGGTGCCGTCACCGTTCATGTCGGCGGTGACGGTGCCGGGGGTCATGGTGATGGTGCCTGCAAGCAGGGCGATGGCCTCGGGCGATTTGAGGCTGACGGGGACGGTGATGAAGCGCGAGCGGATGCGGTCGCGGGGCATGAAAAGGACGATTTTCGCCACCTGGATATTGGCCAGGATCACGTCCCAGACCACCAGCGCGATATAGGCAAGCAGCAGGGGCAGGCTGTTCAGGCGCGGTTTGTGCGGCCAGTAGGCATGGGTCGCCAGCGGGATCAGCGTGGCAAGGATGGCTGCCATGACAAGGCTGCCCACGGCCCATTTGTTGACCAGCAGGAACCATGTGCCGACCAGCAGCAGCGACAGGACGGGATGGGGGAACAGGCGGCGGATCATGGCAGGGGCAACCCGTTGGCCGCGATATAGGCGGCGGGATCATGCAGGTCGGCGGCGGCGAGGGCGAGCCAGTCGGTGACTGGGCCTGCGAGGACGGTGAGTGCAGCGAGAAGGGCGAGAAGGGTTGCGATGGCGGTCAGGGCGAGCGTTTGCGGTTTGGCTTCGACGGGTTCTGTGGATTTCCAGAACAGGGTCGAGCCTGCGCGGGCGAGGCCGAGGATCATCAGGAAAGAGGAGCAAAGGATCAGCGCCCAAAGCCATGGGTGGCCGCGCAGGGCATCGAGGATGAGAAGTTTGCCAAGGAAACCCGAGAGGGGCGGCAGGCCTGCCAGCGCGATGGCCGTGGCGAAGTAGAGTGCGGCGAGGGGGGCGGGCAGGCGGGGGCCTTCGGTCAGGGTGCCGTTGCGGCGGGTGGTGACCTGATCCGCGATCAGGAAGATGGCAGCGGTCGCAAGGGTGGAGTGGATGAGGTAGTAGAGCGCCGCGGTGGTGGCCTGCGGGCTGTTCGTGGCGATGGCGATAAACAGCGTGCCGACCGAAGCGATGGCGGCAAGGGCGGCGAGGCGGGGCAGGGTTCTTGCGCCCAAGGTTCCGATGGCACCGACCAGCAGGGTCAGCGTGGCGGCGGGCAAAAGCATGTCGGTCAGCAGGGGGCCGATGGCGGGGCTGGCGGCGGGCAGGATCAGGGTGACCGTGCGCAGGATGGCGTAGGCGCCCACCTTTGTCATAATGGCGAACAGCGCCGCCACGGGGCCGGGGGCGTTGGCATAGGTGCCGGGCAGCCAGAATTGCAGCGGCACCAGCGCGGCCTTGATGGCAAAGACGCCGATCAGCATCACGGCGGCCACGCGGATCAGGGCGTGGTCGCCCGGCGGAAGGGCCGCGACCTTGACCGCGATGTCGGCCATGTTGAGCGTGCCCGTCACCGCATAGACCAGCCCCAGCGCGAACAGGAACAGGGTCGATGCGATCAGGTTGAAGGCGACATACTGGATACCTGCGCGCAGCCTGTCACGCCCCGCGCCATGGACCATAAGGCCGTATGAGGCGATCAGCAGCACTTCGAAAAACACGAACAGGTTGAACAGATCACCCGTCAGGAAGGCACCGTTCAGGCCCATCAGCTGGAACAGGTAAAGCGCGTGGAAATGCGGGCCGCGCCTGTCCCATCCGGTGGCCACGGCATAGGCGTGGACGATCAGGGCAAGGGTGGCGGTCAGCACCAGCATCAGCGCCGAAAGCCGGTCAAGCACCAGCACGATGCCAAAGGGGGCGGGCCAGTCGCCAAGGCGGTAGAGGTGCGGCGTGGCGGACTGGGCCAGAAGGGCCAGCGACAGGGCGGCCAGCGCCACCGATCCCGCCAACCCGAGGGCGCGTTGCAGCGGCAGTCGGTGGCGCAGCAGAACCAGCAGGGGGGCCAGAACGGCAGGCAGGACGACGGGCAGGATGATGGCGTGGGTCATTTGTCGTCGCCTCCGTCCATGTCGGTGCGGTCATGGCCTGCGGTCAGCCACGCGCCCAGCGACATCAGCACGATCACGGCGGTCATACCGAAGGAAATGACGATGGCCGTCAGCACCAGCGCCTGCGGCAGCGGGTCGGTATAGGCGGTGGCGGTTTTCGAGATGATCGGCGGCAGGTCGGGCGCAAGGCGACCGCTGGCGAAGAGGAACAGGTTGACCGCATAGGACAGCAGCGACAGCCCCACGATCAGCGGAAAGGTGCGCTGGCGCAGGATCAGGTAAAGACCGCAGGCGGTGAGAAGGCCGATGGCGGCGGCGATCAGAAGTTCCATCACAGACCCTCGCCCATGTCGATGTCATAGGGGGTGCGGGCTGGGCGTTCGCCGGCCCGCCGCGCAAGACGGCCGAGGGAGTTGAGCGCCTGCATCACCGCGCCGAGGACGGTGAGGAATACGCCCAGATCAAAGATCGCGGCGGTGGCCCATTCGAATTCCTCCAAGGGGGGCAGGTGGATGTAGCCGTAATCCGAAGTCAGGAAGGGCAGGCCCCAAATCCACGCGCCCGCGCCTGTGGCAGCGGCGGTCAGGATGCCTGCCGCGATCAGGCTGTGGAAGGCGATGCGCTGGCGGGATTCAGTCCAGCCGAGGCCCGAGGCCATGTATTGCAGCACGAAGGCGATGGCGGCGATCAGCCCCGCGACAAAGCCGCCACCCGGCAGGTTGTGGCCGCGGAAGAAAAGGAAGGCGGCAACCATAAGGGCGAAGGGCAGGATGAAGCGGGTTGCCATGACCATGAGCAGGGGGTGGCGGTCGCCTGCCGGTTCGGGGCGGCTGGCGGCGAATTGGGCAAGGCGGCGGGTGGCCGCGCCATTGGCCAGAAGCGATTCGGTCAGGGCGAACAGGATCAGGGCGGCGATGCCCAGCACGATGATCTCTCCGAACGTGTCGTAACCGCGGAAATCGACGATGATGGTGTTGACCGCGTTGGTGCCGCCCGCGCCGGGTTTCGATTGGGCGAGGTGGTAGGCCGAGATCGGCGGGAAGGCGGTGGCGCGGGTCATCATGGCATAGGCGAGGGCGGCGAGACCAAGGCCCGCCGCGCCCGACAGGGCAACGTCGCGCAGACGGCGCAGCGCGGTGCTTTCGCGGGGCGTTTCCTTGGGCAGGAAGTGGAGGGCGAGGAGCATCAGGACGACGGTGACGACCTCGACCGTGATCTGGGTCAGGGCAAGGTCGGGGGCCGAAAGCCATGCAAAACCCGCCGACAGGATCAGCCCGATCACGCCGACGAAAAGAAGCGACATCAGGCGGTTGCGGTGGTGCAGGGTGGCGGCGAGGGTGGCGGTGACCAGCAGCAGCCAGCCGATGGCGGGGATGGGGGTGACGGGCAGAAGGGGGCGGGTGCCTGCCGTGTGGGTTGCCGTGGCAAAGGCATAGGCGCAGGTGGCGACGAGGGTGGCGAGTGCGATGGCAGTGGCGCGGGTGAACGACCCGTCATGCAGGCGGTCATTCAGCGCGGTCGCGGCGCGGGTGAGGGTTGCCATGGCGGCGTCGAAGATCGCCTTCGCGTCGGGCTTCGGGGCGGCGTCCCAGAGGTGGCGGAAGGGGCGATAGGCGGCAAGGGCCAGCGCCCCGCCCGCAAATGCAGCGACCGACATCCAGAGCGCGGGCGAGGCGAGGCCGTGCCAATGCGCGATCTTGACCGAGATGGCGGTGCCCGTGGTGGCGCTGCTGGCCGCGTTCACCAGCCATGCGGCAATGGTCATGGGAAGGAGGCCGATCAGGATGACAAGGGCGGCCAGAAGGGCGGGCGGTGCCCAGAGGCCGAAGGGCGGGTCATGCGGTTTCTGCGGGGTGGGTTTGGCGGGGCCGAAAAAGCCGTGGACAAGGAAGCGCAGGGAATAGGCGACCGAATAGGCGGCACCGATCGTGGCAAGGACGGGCAGCAGCCATGCGGGGCCGTAGCCTGCGTGGACCGTTTCTTCGAGCATCATTTCCTTGGAGAGGAAGCCGTTCAGCGGCGGCATCCCTGCCATGGACAGCGAGGCCACGGCGGCGATGGCGAAGGTGACGGGCATGAGTTTGCGCAAGCCGCCCAAGAGCCGCAGATCGCGGGTGCCGGTTTCGTGGTCGATGATGCCAGCGGTGAGGAACAGCGCGGCCTTGAAGGTGGCGTGGTTCAGGATGTGGAACATCGCTACAGTCGCGGCGGCGGGCGTGCCAAGGCCCAGAAGCAGGGTGATCAGGCCCAGATGGCTGATGGTGGAATAGGCGAGAAGCGCCTTGAGATCATCCTTGAACAGGGCCGTCTTGGCCCCGATCAGCAGCGTGGCCAGCCCCGCCGAGGTGACGATCCAGAACCATTCGGGCGTGCCTGACAGCATGGGCCAGAGGCGGGCGAGCAGGAAGATGCCTGCCTTTACCATGGTGGCCGAGTGGAGATAGGCCGAAACGGGCGTGGGGGCGGCCATGGCGTGGGGCAGCCAGAAGTGAAAGGGGAATTGCGCCGATTTGGTGAAGCAGCCCAGCAGGATCAGGACCAGCGAGGGCAGATAGAGCGACGAGGCGCGGATCTCGTCGCCCTTGGTCAGGATCACCGACAGGTCGTAGCTGCCCGCGATATTCCCAAGGATCAGCATCCCCGCAATCAGCGCCAGCCCGCCGCCGCCCGTGACGGCCAGCGCCATGCGCGCGCCTTGGCGGCCTTGGGCGGTGTGGTTCCAGAAGCCGATCAGCAGGAAGGACGACAGCGAGGTCAGTTCCCAGAACACCAGCAAAAGCAGGATGTTGTCGGACAGCACGATGCCCGTCATCGCGCCCTGAAACAGCATGAGATAGGTGTAGAACACCGCCATATTGTCGGATCGCGACAGGTAGAAGCGGGCATAGGCGATCACCAGCATCCCGATGCCAAGGATCAGCCCCGCAAAGAACAGCGCCAGCCCGTCGAGCCGGAAGCCGGCCGACAGGCCAAGCGCGGGAAGCCAGTCAAGGCGGTAGATCAGCACCTCGCCCGCCAGCACGGCGGGGGCCTTGGCCGCCAAAAGCAGGAAGGCCAGCGCCGAGGCGGCGAAACTGGTGGCGGCACAGGCCGTGCGGCCCGCACGGATGGTCAGGCCCGGCAACAGCGCGGCAAGAAAGGGCAGGGCCGCAATCAGCGCGAGTGTCATGTCCTGCGAGTTCCCCTGCCTTGGTGTCCGGTCCGATGCCGAAACGGGCGCGGCGCGCCGTCCGGTTATGCCCGATCTGGGCAATCCCGCAAGCCAATCAAGCCTGCCGTCGCAATAACGGCAGGGGACGGAAGTGTTTAGCGCCTTTCACGCGTCGCGGATCAGCGCGTTCGGATCGACCAGATAGCGATGCGCCAGCGGGATGGCCGCAGCCCCCAGCGCGCGCGCGTCGGCCCCCACGGTGCCTTGGCGCACCACGGGCGGTTCGACCCCAGAAAGATCGAGCCGCATCAGCGCGGCATCGGTGCGGCGGGTCAGGTCGGCGCGGATATGGGCGGGCATCCAGCCGTCGATCATCACCGCCTCAAGCTCGATCAGGGCGGCGGCGGACAGGGCCGCATAGGCGATGCCCTGCGCCGCATGGTCGAGCCATCCGTCAAGGATCGCGGGCGAGACATGCCATTGGGCGTGCTGTTGCCACAGATGGTCGGCGCTTTCGCCCGCGGCCTCCATGGTTTCGGCAAGCCGCGACATCGAGGCGACATCGAACAGGCGTTGCAGCGTGCCGTCGGGGCCGGGAACGGGCATGGGGCCAACGCCGCCCGCGTTGCCGGTGCGCCCGGTGAAGAGCTGGCCGTTCAGCACCAGCCCGCCGCCGATGAAGGTGCCGAAGTAGAAATAAAGGAAATCCTTGGGCTTTTCGCCCGTGCCGAACACCAGTTCGGCCCCGCAGGCGGCGGTGGCGTCATTCTGGACATGCACGGCCATGCCGGTGATGGCGGCGATTTCTGCCTGTATGTCGCGGTCGCGCCACTGGTCCATCTGCGATTGCGGCGCGCCGATATAGCGCACCCAGTTCCACAGCTGGAACGGCATGGCGATGCCCATCCCGCCCACGCGGTCGCGCTGGGCGGGGGGCAGGGTGGCCAGCACGGCGGGCAGCGCCTCGGTCACGAAGGCCACGACATTGCTGGGCGTGGGATAGCGATAGACCTGCCGCCGCGTGGCCCGCACGCTGCCCAGAAAATCGACCAGCATCAGGTCGGCCGAGCGGCGACCGATCTTGAGGCCAAGGAAGAACGCCCCCTCGGCCGCCAGTGACATCGGCACCGAAGGCTGGCCGATACGTCCGCGCACGGGTTCGCCGCGCAGCAAAAGCCCTTCGGTTTCAAGGCTGCGCATGATGACGGAAACCGTCTGGTTCGACAGGCCGGTCATCCGCGCGATATCGGATTTCGACAACGCCCCCTGCTGGCGCACAAGCGACAGCACGAGCCGCTCGTTATGCGCGCGCATTCCGGATTGATTCGAGCCGCGAAGGCTGCCAGCCTCGGGCATCGCTCGATCCGTTGCCGGTTCGGCCATCTGCTTCAAACTTCCTCCCCGAACAGGGGTATGGCCCCCGTTCCCGCCCAAGATTGAGGCGGATTGACGGAGCATGTCAATAATAATTCAGAGTGATTTAATTATCTTGACGGGGCGCGGGGAATCGGTTTTCTTACCGCTGTCGCCGGGGGGAAACACCCTTGTCGGCACGCAACACGAGGGGTGAAGCCCCGGATTTTCTTGGGAGGAAAATCGATGAAATTCAAAGCGAAAGCCCTTTGGGGCGCTGCCACGCTTGCCCTGCTGTCGGGCGTTCCGGCCATGGCGCAGGACGTTTCGGCCTGCCTGATCACCAAGACCGACACCAACCCCTTCTTCGTGAAAATGAAAGAAGGCGCGCTGGCCAAGGCCGAAGAACTGGGCGTGAAACTTTCGACCTATGCCGGCAAGGTTGACGGCGACCATGACAGCCAGGTTGCTGCCATCGAATCCTGCATCGCCGACGGCGCCAAGGGTATTCTGATCGCCGCTTCGGACACCAAGGCAATCGTCGATTCGGTCAAGAAAGCCCAAGCCGCTGGCATGGTCGTGATCGCCCTCGACACGCCGCTTGATCCGGCTGATGCCGCTGACGCGACCTTTGCCACCGACAACCTTGAAGCTGGCAAGCTGATCGGCGCTTGGGCTGCCGCGACGATGGGCGAAGGCGCCAAGACCGCCAAGGTCGGCTTCCTTGACCTCGTTCCGTCGCAGCCGACGGTTGACGTTCTGCGCGACCAGGGCTTCATGATCGGCTTCGGCATCGACCCGAAAGACCCGAACAAGATCGGCGACGAAGATGATCCGCGCATCGTTGGTCATGACGTGACCAACGGGAACGAAGAAGGCGGCCGCAAGGCGATGGAAAACCTTCTCCAGAAAGACCCCGACATCAACGTGATCCACACGATCAACGAGCCCGCCGCCGTTGGCGCCTATCAGGCGCTGAAAGCTGTCGGCAAGGAAAACGACGTGCTGATCGTGTCGGTTGACGGCGGTTGCCCGGGCGTTGCCGCGGTCAAGGATGGCCAGATCGGCGCGACCTCGCAGCAGTACCCGCTGCAAATGGCCGCTCTGGGCGTGGAAGCGATCAAGAAGTTCGCCGACACCGGCGAAAAGCCGCAGCCGACCCCCGGCAAGGCCTTCTTCGACACCGGCGTGGCGCTGATCACCGACAAGCCCGCCGAAGGCGTGCCGTCGATCGACACCGCCAAGGGCACCGAGCTCTGCTGGGGCTGATATCTGACAGTTGTGCAGCGGCCTTGGTCGCTGCATGATTTCAGTCGGCGAGAAGATCGGGGCGGCCCTCGGGCCGCCCTTTTCAAATGACACACCGCGCGCCGCGCCTGCCAAAGGGCGGCAACAGCCTCAGGGGGGACCATGAGCCAGCCACAGGAATTCGAAAAGGTCTTGTCGGGAAGCGCCACCACCGTGGCCCATTTCGACGAGGACCGCACGCCGTTGCAGAAGCTGCAACATTTCCTGCATTCCAATCCGGCGATGGTTCCGCTGATCGTGCTGGTGGCGCTGATCGTGTTCTTCGGAATCGCCAAGGGCGAAAAGTTCTTTTCGGCCTATACGCTGACGCTGATCATGCAGCAGGTGGCGGTGGTGGGGATTCTTGCCGCGGCGCAGACGCTGGTGGTGCTGACGGCGGGCATTGACCTTGCCATCGGGGTGATCATGGTCTTTGCCTTTGTCATCATGGGCAATGCCGTGCTGCATTACGGTTTGCCCGCGCCGGTCGCCATTGTCATGGGGTTTGCCATGGCGGGGTTCTGGGGCTGGGTGAACGGGTTTCTGGTGTCAAAGCTGAAGCTGCCGCCGTTCATCGTGACGCTGGGCACGTGGAACGTGGTTATGGCGATTTGCCTGATCTATTCCGCCAACGAGACGCTGCGCGAGGCCGACCTGACCGCGATCACCAGCTGGCTGCATTTCTACGGGCTGAACTTCAAGGTCGGCAAAGCCGTGGTGACGCTGGGCGTGGTGGCGATGATCCTGCTGTATATCGCGCTGTGGTATATGCTGAACAACACCGCCTTTGGCCGCCATATCTATGCCGTGGGCGACGATCCGGATGCGGCCGAGCTTTCGGGTATCCGCACGGGGCGCGTGCTGATCGGCACCTATGCGCTGGCGGGGCTGATTGCCGGTCTGGCGGCGTGGGTTTCCATCGGGCGGAACGGGTCGATCTCGCCCTCGACGGTGGTGACGGACTACAACCTTCAGGCCATTACCGCGACGGTGATCGGCGGCATCTCGCTGTTCGGGGGGCGCGGGTCGATCCTGGGCGTGCTGTTCGGAACGCTGATCGTGGGCGTGATGTCGATGGGGCTGAACATGCTGAACGCCGATCCGCAATGGAAGGTGCTGCTGACGGGGGTGCTGATCATCGGCGCCGTGGCGGTGGACCAGTGGATCCGCAAGGTTTCGGGCTGAGGAGCAAAGAACATGGCTGAACCCATTCTGACCGCACGCGGCCTGACCAAACGTTACGGGCGCGTGACCGCACTGGATACCTGCGATTTCGACCTGTATCCCGGCGAGATCTTGGCCGTGATCGGCGATAACGGCGCGGGCAAATCGACGCTGATCAAGGCGCTGTGCGGCGCCGTGACGCCGGACGAGGGCGAGATCAGGCTGGAAGGCAAGGTGGTGAACTTCACCAACCCGATGCAGGCGCGCGATGCCGGTATCGAGACGGTGTACCAGAACCTTGCGCTGTCGCCCGCCTTGTCGATTGCCGACAACATGTTCATGGGGCGCGAAATCCGCAAACCCGGGATCATGGGGTCGGTGTTCCGCATGCTGGACCGCGCGGCGATGGAAAAGGTCGCACGCGACAAGCTGACGGAACTGGGACTGATGACGATCCAGAACATCGGGCAGGCGGTGGAAACCCTGTCGGGTGGCCAGCGGCAGGGCGTGGCCGTGGCGCGGGCGGCGGCCTTCGGGTCGAAGGTCGTGATCATGGACGAACCGACCGCGGCGCTGGGCGTCAAGGAAAGCCGCCGCGTGCTGGAACTGATTCTGGACGTGAAGAAGCGGGGGCTGCCGATCATCCTGATCAGCCACAACATGCCGCATGTGTTCGAAGTGGCCGACCGCATCCACGTGCACCGTCTGGGCAAGCGGCTTTGCGTGATCGACCCGAAGAAGCACACTATGTCGGATGCCGTGGCCTATATGACCGGCGCCAAGGTGCCAGACGAGGTCATGGCCTGACGGTCTGACCGAGGCGCGCCCTTCGGGGGCATTAGGGGGGGGCGAAAGCCCCCCTTTTCGTTTGATCACGCCCCAGGCGGTGCGGGGTCAGGGTGTCAGGGCCTTGCGCTGGGCGGCGCGGTCCTTGCCCAGTTTGCGTTCGCGCAGGATGATCAGGATGCCTGCGGTAACGACGAGCGCCGCGCCCGCCACCGTGGGGGTGGTCGGAACCTCGGCGAAGATGAAATAGCCGATGGCGATGGAAAAGATCATCGAGGCATAGTCGAAGGGGGCCACCAGCGAGGCATCAGCCTCGCGGTAGCTTGAGGTGAGCAGGATCTGCCCGATCCCACCAAGGATGCCGCAGCCGACCAGCAGGGCAAGTTCGGTCATATCCGGCATGACCCAGCCGAAGGGCAGCGTGACCAGCGACAGCGCCGATGCGGTGGCCGAGAACCAGAACACCACTGTGGCCGTGCGTTCGGTTGCCACCAGCTTACGCACGAAAACCTGCGCCAGCGCGGCAAAGACCGCGCCGCCGAGCACCAGCATGGCCCCCAGCGCCTCGGTCTGGCCCATGCCGTCGCGCAGCACGGTCAGGCGCGGCGACAGCACCACGAGCACCCCCGTCAGGCCAAGGATCACGCAAGAGATGCGGAAGGCGCGCACCTCCTCATTCAGGAACATGGCGGCGAAAACCACCGTCAGCAGCGGGGCGGCATAGCCGATGGCGGTGACTTCGGGCAGGGGCAGGTAGGCAAGGCCCGCAAAGCCCAGACCCATGGCGATGGTGCCCGCAAAGCCGCGCCAGACATGGCCCAAGGGGTTGGCGGTGCGAAAGCCAAGCGCCAGTTCCCCGCGCAGGGCCAGCCATGCGACGATGACGGGAATGGCAAAGAACGACCGGAAGAACACCGCCTGTCCGGCGGGCACATGCTGGGCGGTGGCCTTGATCATCGCGGACATCACGATGAAAACAAGGACGGAACAGATTTTCAGCGTGATGCTGCGCAGCGGGCGCATGGAATTCTCGGATTGCGTATCGCAACTATAAGGCGGTTTGCCGGCGCGGGATAGGGCTGGACCCGCCACGGGGGGCAGGCCATCCTGCAAGGAAAAGGGAGATGCCCATGCCGCCAACCGCCCCGCTGGCCGACCGTATCGAACAGGGCCGTGGCCTTGTGCCCGCCGATCTGGTGCTAAAGGGGG
Organism: Rhodobacter sp.; assembly: GCA_027484985.1. GTDB lineage: Bacteria > Pseudomonadota > Alphaproteobacteria > Rhodobacterales > Rhodobacteraceae > Paragemmobacter. The sequence goes on from JAIXRW010000057.1 coordinate 101,257, forward strand.
GGCGGGTGTTCGATCTTGTCACCGGCGAACTGGTCGAAACCGATGTGGCGATTTGCGGCGATACCATCGTGGGCGTGTTCGGGCACTATGCGGGGCGGCGCGAGGTTGATGTTGCGGGCCGCGTGCTTGTGCCGGGGTTCATCGACACGCATCTGCATATCGAAAGCAGCCTTGTCACGCCGTTCGAATTTGACCGCTGCGTGCTGCCGCGGGGGGTGACGACGGCGATTTGCGACCCGCACGAAATTGCCAATGTCTGCGGGTTGGCGGGGATCGGGTATTTTCTGGAAGCCTCGGCCCACACGCTGATGGATATCAGGGTGCAACTGTCGTCCTGCGTACCCTCGACCCACATGGAAACCGCAGGCGCGCGGCTTGAGGCGGCGGATCTGATCCCGCTGATGGACCATCCGCGGGTGATCGGGCTGGCCGAGTTCATGAATTTTCCGGGTGTGCTGCACAGTGATGCGGGCTGCATGGCAAAGCTTGAGGCCTGGCAGGGGCGGCATATCGACGGGCATGCGCCGCTTTTGCGGGGCAATGACCTGAATGGCTATATCGCCGCCGGAATACGGACCGAGCATGAGGCGACGACGGCCGAAGAGGCGCTGGAAAAACTGCGCAAGGGGATGCGGGTCTTGATCCGCGAGGGATCGGTTTCGAAAGATCTGCACGCGCTGGCGCCGCTGCTGACCGAGCGGTTCTCGCCCTATCTGTGCCTGTGTACCGATGACCGTAACCCGCTTGATATCGCGGAACACGGGCATCTGGACCATATGATCCGCACGGCGATTGGTCTTGGTGCGCCGCCCCTGGCGGTGTATCGCGCGGCCAGTCTGTCGGCGGCCGAGGCCTTTGGCCTGAAGGATCGCGGGTTGATCGCGCCGGGGAAACGGGCCGATATCGTGGTGATCGACAGTCTGGACGGGTGCCATGCCAGTGCCGTCTTTGCGGGCGGGCGCGAGGTGACGGATGCGGCCTTTGCCGCGCGGACCATCGTGCCGCCGGTGGCGCGCCATTCGGTCAAGGCGGGGCGGGTCGAGCCGCAGTATTTCCGCTGCGGGGGGAACAAGGTCGAAACGCCGGTGATCGGCATCTTGCCGGGCAAGATCATCACCGAATACCTGACCCATGACATCGCGCCCGAGGGTGGCGACAAGCGGCCCGACCTGTCGCGCGATCTGGTCCGCATCGCGGTGATCGAGCGGCACGGGGTGAACGGCAACCGCGCCACGGGGTTCGTCAAGGGCTTTGGCCTGAAACGGGGGGCCATCGCTTCAACCGTTTGTCATGATCATCATAACATTGCCGTGGTAGGGGCCGATTATGACGACATGGCCATGGCCGCGAACCGGCTGGGCGAGATCGAAGGGGGCTTTGTGGTGGTCGAAGGCGGCAAGGTGCTGGCCGAACTGGCGCTGCCCGTGGCGGGGCTGATGAGCCTTGAGCCGTTCGAGGCGGTGCGGGCGCGGCTGGTGGCCCTGCGGGCGGCGGCGGCATCGGTTGGGGTCGTGCTGGAGGAGCCCTTTTTGCAACTGGCCTTTCTGGCGCTGCCGGTCATTCCGCATCTGAAGATCACCGATCACGGCATGGTGGATGTGGACAGGTTCGAGATCATCCCGTGACGGGGCGGTGACGCAGGCGTGAACGGCCGTTCGCACGGGCGGGGATGCGGTTTGGCGGGCTTTCGGGCATAGCAGGACCAGACAGAAAAGGGACGGCGCCGCATGGCGAAGGGAAGATCGATCGCAAAGCGTTTCCGCAGGGGCGTTACCGGCCCGCAGCCCGAGGGCAAGAAGCGTTTCTCGCAGATACTCGATGCCATCGGGGCCGATGAACGGCGCGAGAGGGTATCTATTTCGGACCTGATGCGCGCGATGGACGCGCGGGCGGTGGCGGCGCTGATCCTGCTGTTCGCGCTGCCCAATGTGGTGCCCGCGCCGCCCGGAACCTCGGCCATCCTTGGCTTGCCGCTGCTTTACCTGACAGCGCAGATGATGCTGGGCAAGCTGCCATGGCTGCCCGCCTTTATTGCCGACCGGTCCATGGCGCGGGCCGATTACAGCAATTTCGTAGGCCGTGTGACGCCCCTGTTGGCGCGGGCGGAACGGCTGCTCAAACCGCGGCTGCTGTTTCTGACCTCGGGCCGTGTGGAGCGGGTGGTGGGGGGCTTTTGCCTGCTGCTGGCGCTGGTGCTGGCGCTGCCTATTCCCTTTGGCAACATGCTGCCCGCGCTGGCCATTTCACTTATGGCGCTGGGCGTGCTGGAGCGTGATGGCATCTGGGTCGTGCTGGGGGCGCTGGTGGGGGCGGGGTCGCTGGTGATCGTGTGGGGCGTTGTCTATGCGCTGACCAAGATCGCCATCTTCGCGCTGCTCAACGCGTTCTGAGGCCAATCAAAAGGGCCCCCGGAACCTCCGGGGGCCAAGTTGCGAGATGGTCATGGGAGCATCTCGGGGATCGGGGTTTCAGTTCGCGGCGAGCCACGAATTGAAACGCTCGTTCAGTTCCGAGTCGTGATCGACCCAGAATTCGTAGGACGAGGCGAGCGCGTTCTTCAGGTTCGCTTCGGCGGTGGGCATGTGCGGGGCCATCTCGGTCTTGCCGTCGTTGAACAGGCCCACGAACTGGCCCGACGATTTGCGCGCGGGGCCGTAGCTGATCCACTTGGCCTGTTCGGCCAGCGGCTTGGTGCCAGTGGCATAGGCGACATAGGCCTTGGCGGCATCAAGGTTCGGCGTGCCCTTCGGGATCACGAACATGTCGTATTCATAGACCTGACCGTCCCAGACCACCTGGAAGGGTTTGCCTTCGGTCACGGCGGCGGCGAAGATGCGGCCGTTATAGGCGGTGGTCATGGCAACCTCGCCATCGGCGAGCAGTTGCGGCGGCTGGGCGCCGGCTTCCCACCAGATCGTGTCGGCCTTGATGGTATCAAGCTTGGCAAAGGCGCGGTCCACACCTTCGGGCGTGTCGAGCGTGGCATAAACCTCGGATGCGGGTACGCCATCGGCCATCAGCGCCATTTCAAGGTTGGCCTTGGCGCCTTTGCGCATGCCGCGCTTGCCGGGGAATTTGGTGGTATCGAAGAAATCCGCGATGCTGGTGGGCGCGGTCGGGAATTTCGTGCTGTCAAAGGCAAAGACCGTCGAGAAAACGATATTGGCCACACCGCAATCGGTGATCGCGCCGGGCAGGAAATCGTCGGTGGCGGGTGTGCCATCGGGCGCTGCGGGCAGCATCGCGGGATCGATCGTTTCAAGCAGGCCTTCGTCGCACATCCGCACGGCATCGGCATATTCGACATCGGCGACGTCGATGGTGACGTTGCCGGCCTCGACCATGGCCTTGACCGGCGTGGCCGGGTTGTCGGCATCAACCATGGTGACGGGAATGCCGGTTTCGGCGGTGTAGGGCTTGTTGTAGCCTTCGATCTGGCTGTTGGAATAGGCGCCGCCCCAGGACATGACGGTGACACCCTCGGCGCTGGCGGCATAGGCGTTCAGCCCCACCAGTGCCGTGGACAGGACGATCAGACGTTTGATGGACATTCGTGAATTGCTCCCCTGTTTGCGGGCCTGTTGATGGTGTCGGCGCACCCGCGCCGCCCTATACCCGCTGTGCCTGATGGTGGCGCAATACGGCTGTCTGTGAAGCGGGCGGCGGGCCCTGCCGGCGGGTTTTTCGCCGCATGCTTTCAATATGAGAGTGTGTTCCCGCCTATAGGCGAAAACATGGGCGTTTTGCTGAAAATTAGGGCAGTTTATGAACATCACGGCTGGGCCGAGTCGCTGCTGCTAGATCGGCCTTTCGGACATTTGGGGCGCTTGGCGATAGCCGCTGTCGGGCACGCCGGAATGGACAATCTGGACATCGGCATTCTGCACGCTTTTTTCGGCGGCGGTGATACGGGCCGAGGCCGGAAAATCGTGTCTGCTGTCCACAGGTTCGAAAGCAGCGCCAAAGGGAACGTCCGCAAAAGCGGGAACGACTTAGCTGATGACGATGCGGATATCGACAAGCACCCGCCAACCCGCGTTCCTGCATGTGCCCAATCTGCCGAAATGCGAGGTTTCGCACGCCACGCGCAAAGGGTGGCGTTGCACCCCTAAGTGCGGAACACAGCCGCCGAACCGTCGGTATGGCCCGCTTTTGCAGGGGGGGCAGCAAGATTTTGCCAGCACTTGCCCCTTGGACAGCAAGATGAGTGCGGTTTTCCATACCAAAGGGAAAAAGCAAGTTGCGCTTGCTGGAATGTCATCCTAAAGGACAAGGAATTTAATGAGTGGTTGAGGTGATTGTCGTGCATTTCACGCGGAAGCCAGACCCATTGGTCTGGATCATCGACCTCGGCTGCATTGCCTGCACGATCTGGAGTTAGTCCTGTTGACGCAAAAGACACCCGAACCGCCGGTGCAGTCTGCGTCTGCGCCGCTCAATCACGGCAAGGCCCATGAAGCGCCGCCGCTCGAGTTGATCCGTCGTGTCGTCGGTGACAATTTTGGCGAACAGAAATGGCTTTATGCGGTTGCAATCATGGCCATGGTTGTCGCGGCCGGATCGACCGCTGCGTCGGCCTATATCATGGATGCGATCTTCAGCGTGTTGGCCGGTGCCAAGGACGCCCATGCCCCTTCCGTAGTGACGGCCGTTGTGTTGTGTATCTTTGCCGCGCGCGGGATCGCAGGCTACGTGCAGCAGGTCACGCTTAGCCGCGCGGGAAACCGTATTGTCGCCAAGTTGCAGCGCCAGATGTTCGACAAGCTGTTGCAGCAGGAGATGGCGTGGTTCGATGCGACAGATTCGTCGAAAATTCTGGTCCGTGTCACCCAAAGCGCTCGTTCAGCGCGCACCGTGATCGACATTCTTGTGACCTCGGGGGTGCGCGATACTCTGACGGTGATCGGACTGGCTGGCGTGATGATCTGGCAGAACCCGACCCTGTCAGCCATCTTCCTGATTGTCTTGCCAGTCGCACTTTTCGGGGTTCGCGCCGTTCTGGGCCGTGTGCGGCTGGTGATGAAGGAAGAATTCGTCTCGATGGCCGAAATCACCAAGGTGGTGCAAGAAACCTCGCTCGGGCTGCGGGTGATCCGGTCTTTCGGTCTGGAACATCTGATGAGTGCGCGTGTCAGCCAAGCGGCAAGCGATGTCGAGCATCGCGCCAACGCGATTGTCCGACTGGAAAGCGTGACCGTGCCGATGATGGATATTCTTGCCGGTCTGTCGATCTGCACGGTCGTCTGGGTCAGCGTCTTCGAGGGCCGCGCCGGTAATCCTGATGCGGCGGGCAAGGTGATGGCGTTCATCACCGCGCTGTTGATGGCCTATGAACCGGCCAAGCGGCTGTCACGCGTGCGCGTCACCTTGGAATCGGCCATGGTCGGGGTTCGAATGATGCTTTCGATCCTTGATCGGCCCGATGCGATGATCGACCGGCCTGATGCGCGCCCCTTGGTTTGCACCAAGGGCAAGGTCGCCTTTCGCAACGTCACTTTTGGCTACCAGAACCGCCGCGATGTGCTGAAAAACCTGTCGATCGATTTCACGCCCGGCAAGATCACCGCAATCGTCGGCCCCTCGGGTGGGGGGAAATCGACGGTGATGAGCCTTCTGCTTCGGGTCTATGATCCGTTGGAGGGATCGGTCGAAATTGACGGGATGGACCTGCGCGGCGTGACCCGCGCTTCGTTGCGCGACTGCATCGCCTATGCGGGTCAAGCGACCTTTCTGTTCGGGACCACTGTGCGCGAAAATCTTCGTATGGGCCGCGCCGATGCGACCGATGCTGAAATCGAGCAGGCTGCCCATACCGCGCAGGCGCATGATTTCATCATGGCCTTACCGCAGGGATATGACACTCAGGTCGGCGAAAATGGCGCGCGCCTGTCAGGTGGACAGCGCCAGCGCCTTTCGCTGGCCCGGGCCGTATTGAAAGACGCGCCGATCCTGCTGATGGACGAGGCGACGAGTGCGCTTGACAACAAGTCAGAGGGTCTGGTGCGTGATGCCATCGTTGCGGCCACCCGTGGGCGCACCACGATCCTGATCGCGCATCGCCTTTCAACCGTGCTGGCGGCCGATGAAGTTGTCTATATCGAGGCTGGACGCGTGGTTGAACGGGGTCCTTTGGCTGAACTGATGGGCGGTGATACGCGTTTTGCCGCCATGTTCGGCGCGGAAGCCCGGCAGAAAGAGGCGCCAGCCCATGCAAGCTGACACCCCGCCTGAAGGGATGACGAATGGCGTGGCAGGGCCGCGTTCGCACCTGCGTCCGGCTGTGTTCCTGCATATCCAGAAAACTGCCGGAACGTCGATCCAGCGCATGGCCTATGACCTTTATGGCGCCGGGAATGTCATCAGCCATGGCGATTACGAACAGCTGAAAATTCCGGGCTGCGCCCAAAAAGCCTTTGCCTCGGGCCATTTCGGCTTTGAATTCGCCCGCCGCCTGATGCCGGGGCGCTATAGCTTTACCTTCCTGCGCGACCCGCAGCAGCGCATCGTGTCGCTGTATCACTATTTCCGTGGCGCGACCGAGGTCGAGACCGAGCTGTTCAACAGCGCGCGCATCTATGACCTGCCCGATTTCCTGCGTTTTTGCATCGAAAAGGGCTATCTGTTGCATGTGCGGGACCATCAGGTGTTTCAGATCGCCTATGGCTTCGGCTCGCGCTATGTTCTGGGCCGGACCTTGACCGCCGCTCAGCTTGACCCCGCCCATATGCTGGAAGTGGCAAAGCGCAACCTGTTCGCTTTTGACCATGTCGGGCTGGTCGAAACCTTTGACAGCGACGTCCGTGCCGTGTTCCGCGCCCTTGGGGCCGCGCATGTGACCGTCGAGCGGTCGAATGTGTCAAAGCGGTCTGGCGCCGATATACCGCGTGCGGCAATCCCCCTTTTGGAGGATTTGACCCGGCATGACCAGCCGTTCTATGACTATGCTGTTTCGGTGCGCGACAGCATCAACGATGCGGCGCCCCCTCTCGGATCGGCCGATATGCCCCTGCGCGCCCGGATCAAGCAAGCGGTCAGCCGAATCGTACCTTTGCGCCCGGCACCGGTGGTCGAGCCGGTCATGATCCAGCCGCTGCGCGAGCGGATCTTTATCACCGGAACTGGCCGCGCGGGCATGTCCTTTCTGGTGCAGTTGTTGACCGCGCTGGGGCTTGATACCGGATTTGGCGATGGTGCCGCCGCGCCTGCCGGTACGACGGGCCTAGCCGCAGGTTTTGATGACCGGATTCGAGCCGGTTTCGACCATGATCCCTTTGGCTATGACAATCCACGCATCGTCAAATCCGGCCTTCTGTGCGATCGGCTGGATGACGTGCTTGATGCCGGTATCCGCATCGCGCATCTGCTGATACCGGTCCGCGATTTGCGGCAGGCCGCCGACAGCCGCAGGCGGGTTCAGGCGACAAGTGCCGCCCCAACCCTCCGCACGCCCGTGCCGGGCGGATTATGGGGCACTGCCAACCCTGCCGAGCAAGAGGCCGTTCTGGCCGAGAAATTCCTGAAACTGGTCGAGGCCGCCGCCCGTCGCGGTGTTCCGATGACCTTTTTGTCCTTTCCGCGTATGGTGCGCGATGCCGCCTATGCCCATGCCAGCCTGCAGCACCTGTTCCCCGAGGTCACGCGCGATGCGTTCGACCGCGCGTTCCAACGGACAGCGCGGCCTGACTGGGTGCACGAGGCTGCTGGTGCCGGCGCGATGCCTGCCTTTGTGCCAAATCCCGTGACGTAACCGGAACCCGTTGCAAGCGGACCGCGCCGACAGACCAGCGAGTAGAAGGAAAGAACCAGTGAACACCAAGCGTCACACCTATGAATACGAGATCGACACGCAGTCTGATACCGCGCCCGCCCGCGTGCTTTCGATGGTGAAACCGGGCAGCAAGGTGTTGGAAATCGGGGCAGGGCCGGGGTCGATCACCCGCGTGCTGGTCAACGAAAAGCAATGTTCTGTCGTCGCTCTCGAGGTCGAGGAGACCGCGCTGGAAAAGCTGCGGCAGATTTGCGGAACCGTCTTCGCCTCGGATCTGAATACAAGGGGCTGGAGCGCCGAGATTGAGGCCGCGCATGGCAAGTTCGACTACGTTATCGCGGCCGATGTGCTGGAACATGTCCTCAACCCCGATGCCGTGTTGCAAGAGATGCGCGATCTGTTGAACGATACCGGATCGGTCATCCTGTCGCTGCCACATGCGGGCCATTGCGCGGTGCTTGCCTGTCTGGTGGACGAAGATTTCCAGTATCGCGACTGGGGACTGCTGGACCGCACGCATTTGCGCTTTTTCGGCATCAAGAACGTGGCGCAGCTCTATGCCGGTCAGGGTATGGCCATCGAAGAGGCACAGTTTGTCGTGCGCACGCCCGAAATGACCGAATTTGTCGCCCGCTGGGCCCGCCTGCCCGCTGATGTGCAGACCGCGTTGCGCCGCAACCGCTTTGCCGATGTCTATCAGGTTGTCAGCCGGGCCGTGCCCGTCTCGCGGGCGCAGGTGCGGGTTGATCTGATGGAGCAGCCGGTGCCCCCGCCTGCGCCTGCCATCGCCAACTATTGGCTGACGACCATGGCCGGCCTTCCGCTGGACCAGACGCGCGATACCCGCAGCACCATTTCCGATTTCGTCCCGCCCCCGCCGATGCGTCGCAAACGGTTTCGCGGGCTTCGGCGTCTTTATGCAAAGCTTGTTCTGAAGGTCCAGACCCGTGGTTGAGAATGTAAAGGCCATTGCCTATTTCCTGACGCAGTTCCACCCGACCCCCGAAAATGACAAATGGTGGGGCAAAGGCTTTACCGAATGGACCAACGCGACCAAGGCCAAACCCCTGTTCAAGGGGCATTACCAGCCGCATCTTCCGGCCGATCTTGGGTTTTATGATCTGCGCCTGAAAGAAACGCGCCACGAACAGATCAAGCTGGCCAAGCAATACGGGATACACGGGTTCTGCTATTACTATTACTGGTTTTCGGGGCAGCGCATTCTCGAGCGGCCGCTGGACGATATGTTCAATGATCCCGAGTCGGATTTCCCCTATTGCCTGTGCTGGGCGAACGAGAACTGGACGCGGCGCTGGGATGCGGGATCGTCCGAAATCCTGATGGAGCAGAAATATACCGAACAGGACGATACCGGCTTTATCGAGTCGATCGCCAAATATCTGGCCGATCCGCGCTATATCCGATTCGAGGGCAAGCCGCTGCTGATTGTCTATCGCCCGCAACAGATGCCGAATGCGCGCCGCAGCGTGGCCATCTGGCGCGACTATTGCCGCAAGGCAGGGATCGGTGAAATCCACGTCCGCGCCGCGCTGACACACCGCAACCACACCTACAAGCAATTCGATTTCGACGGAGCGGTCGAGTTTCCGCCCCACAGCATCAACTGCGAAAATCTGGCATCACAGATCAATTTCCATGATTCCTTCACTGGCTATTGCCCAGATTACAAGGATATTGCCGAACAGTATCTGGCCTACAAATACGACAATGAGTCGCTAGGTTTCCGCACGGTCTTTCCATCTTGGGACAATACCGCGCGGATGGGCGGGCGGGCGACCACGATCCTGAACGGCACCCCCGAGAATTATGAATATTGGCTGAAACGCGCGGTGGGTCAAAGCTGCGCCGATTATCCGGGGCGAGAGAAATTCGTTTTCATCAACGCGTGGAACGAATGGGCCGAGGGCGCGCATCTTGAACCCGATCAGAAATATGGCCACGCCTTTCTTGAGGCGACAGCACGCGTATTGCGCGGGGAGTCGACCATGACCGGTTGGACCCATGTCGGGGTGCAAGAGGACATGAAATCGAAACCCGAAGAGGTTGTGGTCTATGTCCGCTCCGACAGCCGCAAGAAAAGCAAGCTGAGCCGCGCTTTCCGCAAGGTTCGCGACACGCTCAACGGCCGCCGATTCCGCTGAGCGCCCGGGTGGGGCCACCCCACCCGGCACAGCCCCGCAAGGGGGGGGCAAACACCTGGTGATGCAGGTGGCCGACGGTTGGACAACGCAAAGCAGCAAACGTGCCGCCTACTGCGTTAACCCATGATCAAGGAATTTTTTGGTGGAGCCAGGGAGGATCGAACTCCCGACCTCTTGAATGCCATTCAAGCGCTCTCCCATCTGAGCTATGACCCCACCGGAGGTCGAAGCCTTTCGGCTTCGATGGGCGAAGC
>JAIXRW010000064.1 GCA_027484985.1 Rhodobacter sp.
CCGCGGGCTGATCGGCGGCGAGACCGCCGGAGAGGATACGAAGACGGCATGAGCGATACTGACGGCAAGAAACCCCTCGGCCTGGGTGGTGGTGCTCCGCGTTCGGGGCAGGTGAAGCAAAGCTTCAGCCATGGCAGGACGAAAAGCGTCGTGGTCGAGACCAAGCGCAAACGCGTTGTGGTTCCCGCGAAGCCTGGTGCTGCCGGTGCGGCAGCGCCGGGGGCGAACCCGCATCTGGGCGACCCGTCGAAGCGGCCCGCAGGCATTTCGGATGCCGAGATGGAGCGCCGTCTGGCGGCCCTGAAGGCAGCCAAGGCGCGGGAAGCAGAGGACGCGGCCAAGCGGGCCGAGGACGAAAAGCTGCGGGGCGAGGATCGTGCCCGCCGCCGCGAAGAGATCGAGGCGAAAGAGCGCGAAGAGCGCGCCCGTCTTGAGGCCCTGCGCCTGAAGGCGGAAGAAGAGGAAGCGGCCCGCAAGGCCGAGGCAGAGGCGCGCGTTGCCGCCGCCGCTGCCCGCAAGGCGGATGTGCTGGGCACCAGCCGCCGCCAGCCCGCCGCACCGGCCCCGGCCGAAAAGCCGTCTGCCGAACAACGCGAAGCGCCCGCCGCGGCGCCCGGTGGGGCCGATGCCGCCACGACGCGGACGCGCAACCTTGCGCCCGCGCTGGCACCGCGCAAATCGGAGCGCGAGCGGGACGAACGCGCGACCGACCGCGACCGCGCCAAGACCAAGGGCGACGAAGGCCGCCGTTCGGGCAAGCTGACGTTGTCTGACGTGACCGCCGATGAAGGCGGGCGCCAGCGGTCGCTTGCCGCGATGAAGCGCAAGCAGGAAAAGGCGCGGCAAAAGGCGCTGGGTCTGGGCCAGAAATCGGAAAAGCAGGTGCGCGATGTGCAGCTGCCCGAAACGATCGTGGTGTCGGAACTGGCGAACCGCATGGCGGAACGCGCGGCGGATGTGGTCAAAAGCCTGATGAAGATGGGCATGATGGTCACGATGAACCAGGCCATCGATGCCGATACCGCCGAACTGGTGATCGAGGAATTCGGCCACAAGGCGGTGCGCGTGTCGGATGCCGATGTGGAACAGGCCATCGAAACGGTCACGGACCGCGCCGAGGACAAGATGGTGCGCCCGCCGATCGTGACGATCATGGGCCACGTGGACCACGGCAAGACCAGCCTGCTGGACGCGATCCGCAAGGCCAATGTGGTGTCGGGCGAAGCCGGTGGCATCACCCAGCATATCGGCGCCTATCAGGTGAAAACCGAAGGCGGCGCGATTGTCACCTTCCTTGACACGCCCGGCCACGCAGCCTTTACCAGCATGCGGTCGCGCGGGGCTGCGGTGACGGATATCGTGGTGCTGGTCGTCGCGGCCGATGATGCGGTGATGCCGCAGACGATCGAGGCGATTGCCCATGCCAAGGCCGCCAAGGTGCCGATGATCGTGGCCATCAACAAGATGGACAAGCACGGCGCCGACCCGACCAAGGTTCGGACCGATCTGTTGCAGCACGAGATCGTGGTGGAAGCCATGTCGGGCGATGTGCAGGATGTCGAGGTTTCGGCCAAGACCGGCATGGGGCTGGACAACCTGCTGGAAGCCATCGCCTTGCAGGCCGAGATTCTGGAACTGCGCGCCAACCCCAAGCGGGCGGCGCAGGGCGCGGTGATCGAAGCCAAGCTTGATGTGGGTCGTGGCCCCGTTGCCACGGTTCTGGTGCAGAACGGCACGCTGCGGAAGGGCGACATCTTCGTTGTCGGCGAACAGTGGGGCAAGGTGCGCGCGCTGATCAACGACAAGGGCGAAACGGTGTTGGAAGCCGGACCTTCGGTTCCGGTCGAGGTGCTGGGCCTGAACGGCACGCCGCAGGCGGGTGACGTGCTGAACGTGGTCGAAACCGAAGCCCAGGCGCGCGAGATCGCTGACTACCGCGAAAAAGTCACCAAGGACAAACGCGCCGCCGCCGGTGCCGCGACCACGCTGGAACAGCTGATGGCCAAGGCCAAGGCCGACAAGTCGGTTGCGGAACTGCCGGTGCTGGTGAAGGCCGATGTGCAGGGGTCTGCCGAAGCCATCGTGCAGGCCCTTGAAAAGGTCGGCAATGACGAGGTGCGCGTGCGCGTGCTGCATTCGGGTGTGGGTGCGATCACCGATACCGATGTGGCACTGGCCGAAGCGTCGAAGGCGCCGATCATCGGCTTTAACGTGCGTGCCAATGCCAGCGCACGCAACAGCGCCCATCAGAAAGGGGTCGAGATCCGCTATTACTCGATCATCTACGATCTGGTGGATGACATCAAGAAAGCGGCCTCGGGCCTGCTGAAGGCGGAAGTGCGCGAAACCTTCATCGGCTATGCGCAGATCAAGGAAGTGTTCAAGGTTACGGGTGTCGGCATGGTGGCCGGTTGCATCGTCACCGAGGGTGTTGCCCGCCGTTCCGCCGGCGTGCGCCTGCTGCGCGACAACGTGGTGATCCACGAAGGCACGCTCAAGACGCTGAAGCGCTACAAGGACGAAGTGAAGGAAGTCATTTCCGGTCAGGAATGTGGCATGGCCTTTGAACGGTACGAGGATGTTCGCCAAGGCGATGTCATCGAAATCTTCGAACGCGAGGAAGTGCAGCGCACGCTTGCCTGACCTTTGGCTTATGAAACCGAAAAGGCCGCGCGGTTGCGCGGCCTTTTTCATTGGCGGGGCCGGTCAGGGCAGGGTCGGTCGGGGCGGCCGCGTTACGATGCCCGAACCTGTGCGACGGGATGGCCGACAAAGTTTCTTTCGTCCACCCGGACGACGAGTTTGCCGTCGGCAAGCTGTTTGACGACGATTCCCTGCACCGAGACGCAAGAGCCGAGCGTGATGGTTCTAAGCATGTGCCGTATCCCCCCAGATTGGCCTGTCACAAAAAGTTAGACCAGCTTTCGCCGCAGTCCAACCATTTTTGCGCCGCAAGGGTTAAGATTTGGTTCAAAGCCAGTCGCGCAGGACCGGAATCAGCGGCAGATCGGCGGGGGGCATGGGATAATCGCGCAAGGCGTTGGGGCGCACCCATGCCAGGGTCTGGCCTTCGGCGCCATGCGGCGTGCCCTGCCAGCGGCGGCAGGCGAAAAGCGGCATGAGAAGGTGGAAGGTTTCGTAAGTATGCGAGGCGAAGGTGAGCGGCGCGAGGCACGAAGCCTGGGTGTCGATGCCAAGCTCTTCCTTCAGCTCGCGGATCAGGGCGGCTTCGGGCGTTTCGCCCGGTTCGACCTTGCCGCCCGGAAATTCCCACAGGCCTGCCAGCGATTTCCCCTCGGGCCGCTGGGCGAGCAGCACGCGGCCATCGGTATCGATCAGGGCCACGGCAGAGACGAGGATGGTTTTCATGGGTGGTTCCTGTGGCAAGCGCCGGGGGGTTTCACACCCCCCGGACCCCCCGTGGGATATTTGAAGGCAGAAAATGGGAAAGATCAGGAGCGGTAGTCGGCGTTGATCTCGATGTAGCGGTTGGTGAGGTCGCAGGTCCAGACAGAGCGCTTGGATTTGCCAAGGCCGAGGTCGACGGCGATGACAAGTTCGTCTTGCAGCATGTAGGTCGCGCCGTCTTCTTCGCGGTAGTTCGGGTTGCGCCAGCCCTTTTCGGCAACGAGGATGTCACCGAAGCGGATGGAGAGGCGGTCGCGGTCAGCCTCGGCCCCGGATTTGCCGATGGCGGCGACGATGCGGCCCCAGTTCGGATCTTGCCCCGCGATGGCGGTTTTGACGAGGGGCGAGTTGGCGATGGAGAAGGCGACGCGTGCCGCATCGGCATCGGAGGCGGCACCGGTGACGCGGATTTCGACGAGTTTGGTCGCGCCTTCGCCATCGCGGATGACTTGGCAAGCAAGGTCATGCATGACGCCGTGAAGGGCGGCTTCGAAGGCCTTGAGCGTGGCGCCCTTGGGTTCGGCGGCGGGCGATTGGCCGGTGGCGGCAAGGATCAGCGTGTCGGAGGTGGAGGTGTCGCTGTCAACGGTGATCGAGTTGAACGTGGCATCGACATTGCGCGACAGCAGCTTTTGCAGGGTGGCCTGCGGCAGTTTCGCATCGGTGAAGATATAGACCAGCATGGTGGCCATGTCGGGCGCGATCATGCCCGAGCCTTTGGCGATGCCGGCGATGTGGATCGGGCCGCCATCGCCCTGCACGGTGGCGGCGGCGCCCTTGGGGAAGGTGTCGGTCGTCATCATGGCAAGGGCGGCCATGTCGATGGCCTCTTCGCGCAGTTGCGTGACAAGGTCGGGGATGCGGGTGGTGATGCGTTCGTAGGGCAGGGGTTCACCGATCACGCCGGTGGAGGACGAGAACACGCGGCTGGCCGGAATGCCAAGGGCTTCGGCCACGCTGCCGGTCACGGCGGCAACGGCCTTGTCACCGACCTGGCCGGTGAAGGCGTTGGAATTGCCGGAATTGACGATGATCGCGGCCCCCGCGCCGGCGGGCACTTTGGTGGCAAGTTTGGTCTGACAGTCGCGCACGCAGCCCGAACGGGTGGACGAGCGGGTAAAGACCCCGGCCACACTGGTACCGGGGGCAAGGCGGACAAGCATCACATCCTTGCGGTTCTGGTAGCGCACCCCCGCCTCGACCGCCGCGAATTCGACGCCCTTGATGAGGGGAAGCGCAGGGAAGCCGTCTTTGGGGGCAAGGGGCGAGACGGGTTTCGCGCCCTTTGCCGGTTTCTGGGCGGGTGCCGCATCGGCAAGGCGGGCGCGCAGTTCCTTGACCTTTTTCTTCAGCGTCTTGGCTTCGGCTTTCCAATCGGTCTTGGACATGGTCCCGCCCCCCGTTTTGCAGTTATTTGTCGAACAGAGTTGCGTCGCGGATCAGCTTGGGGTCAAGCCCTTCGCCGGGCTTTTCGATCTTGGCCGCGGCGGTGATTTCTTCGATATGGGCCTGAACCGCCTTTTGTTCGATTTCGGAG
Organism: Rhodobacter sp.; assembly: GCA_027484985.1. Taxonomy (GTDB): domain Bacteria; phylum Pseudomonadota; class Alphaproteobacteria; order Rhodobacterales; family Rhodobacteraceae; genus Paragemmobacter. The sequence goes on from JAIXRW010000064.1 coordinate 4,946, forward strand.
GACAGATCCTGTTTGACCTGGTCCAGCGTCGGCTTGGCGGCGGTGCGGGTTTCTGCCAGCTTGATGATGTGCCAGCCGAAATCGGTCTTGATCGGGTCCGAGACCTGACCGGGTTTCATGGCGATGACGGCATCTTCGAAGGGTTTGACCATCATGCCGGGGCCGAACCAGCCCAGATCGCCGCCGTTCACGGCCGAACCGGTATCGGTGGAATTGGCCTTGGCGAGTTCGGCGAAATCGGCGCCGCCGTCGATTTGCGCTTTCAGTTCCTTGGCCTTGGCTTCGTCGGCCACAAGGATATGGGCGGCGGAATACTCGGTGGTGTCGGGGGCGTTGGCGTATTTCTCGTCATAGGCGGCTTTCAGCGCCTCGTCCGTGACGGCCTGTTTCACCACGGCTTCCAGCGCCTTGCCGGCCATGTAGCTGCGGGCATCGGTTTCAAGCCACATCTCGTCGCGCTTCGATTTGGTATCGGCCACCGATTGTTCGAGGGCGAGTTGCTGGACAGCCTGGTCGATCAGGCCCTTGAACAGCACGTCATCGGGAAGCTGCTGGTATTGCGCGGGCAGTTTTTCGCGCAGCACGATCAGTTCGCCCAGCGTGATGTTCTGGCCATTTACGGTGGCGACGACGGTATCGACCGTGGGCGCGTCTTGGGCCGAAAGCGGCAGGGCCACTGCAAGGCCAAGCGCAAGGCCCGCCCAGATACCGGTATGTTTCGCCATCTCACCTTCTCCTGATCGTGCCGCGGGTTCGCGCGGCGTTGACTATGACGGGCCGGTCCCTTATTTCGCGGGGGTCGCGTGCGGCGGGTCCGGCCGGGTCCACCCGGTCCTTCTAGGGAAGGCATCGGGAACGGGCAAGGCCACTGCGCCACACGTTCATGTCAGGTAACGACCAGGCGGAGAAAACATGCTGGGTCTCGGAACGCTCGCGCGGAAGGTGTTCGGCACGCCGAACGACCGCAAGGTCAAGTCGGTTCGCCCGATCGTGGCCCGCATCAACGCGCTGGAAGCGGAATTCGCCGCGCTGAGCGATGATGGTATCAAGGCCAAGACGGAAGAGTTCAAAAAGCGCGTGCAGGACGGCGGCGAAAGCCTTGACGCGATCCTGCCCGAGGCCTTTGCCAATTGCCGCGAGGCTGCCAAGCGGGCGCTGGGTTTGCGGGCGTTCGATGTGCAGTTGAAGGCGGGCATCTTCCTGCATCAGGGCAATATTGCCGAAATGAAGACGGGCGAGGGCAAGACGCTGATGGCGACCTTTCCCGTCTATCTGAACGCGCTGACGGGCAAGGGCGTGCATGTCGTGACGGTGAACGACTATCTGGCCAAGCGCGATGCCGACTGGATGGGCAAGGTCTATGCCGCGCTGGGGATGACGACGGGGGTTGTCTATCCGTTTCAGGGCGAGGTCGAAAAGCGCGCCGCCTATCGCTGCGACATCACCTATGCGACGAATAACGAACTGGGCTTTGACTATCTGCGCGATAACATGAAAGCCTCGATCGAAGAGATGTCGCAGCGCGGGCATTACTTTGCCATCGTGGACGAGGTGGACAGCATCCTGATCGACGAGGCGCGCACGCCGCTGATCATTTCGGGGCCGTCACAAGACCGCAGCGAGCTTTACATGAAGGTGGACGGGCTGATCCCGCAACTGGGCCCCGAACATTTCACGCTGGATGAAAAGACCCGCAACGTCACCTATACCGAAGACGGCAACGAGCTGATCGAACAGCTTCTGTCAACCGCGGGTCTGCTGCCCGAAGGGCAATCGCTGTATGACCCCGAAAGCACCACGCTGGTGCATCACATGACGCAGGCGCTCAAGGCGCATAAGCTGTTCCACCGCGACCAGCATTACATCGTGCGCGATGGCGAGGTGATGCTGATCGACGAATTCACCGGCCGCATGATGAAGGGCCGCCGCCTTTCCGAAGGGCTGCATCAGGCGATCGAGGCCAAGGAACAGGTCGCGATCCAGCCCGAAAACGTGACGCTGGCGCAGGTGACGTTCCAGAACTATTTCCGGCTTTACGAAAAGCTGGCGGGCATGACCGGCACGGCCCAGACCGAGGCCGAGGAATTTGCCGAGATTTACAAGCTGGGCGTGGTCGAAGTGCCGACCAACCGCCCCGTGGCGCGCAAGGACGAGGACGACAAGGTTTATCGCACCGCGCGCGAGAAATACGTGGGCATCGTGGCCGAGATCAAGGAAGCCCATGCCAAGGGCCAGCCGATCCTTGTGGGCACAACCAGCATCGAAAAGTCTGAATACCTGTCGGGCCTGCTCAAGGCCGAGGGTATTCCGCATAACGTGCTGAACGCGCGCCACCACGAGCAGGAAGCCAAGATCGTATCGGAAGCGGGCAAGCTGGGGGCGGTGACCATCGCCACCAACATGGCCGGCCGCGGGACCGACATCCAGCTTGGTGGCAATGTCGAGATGAAGGTGCTCGAGGCGATTGCCGCCGATCCGCACCTGCACCCCGACGAGGTGCGCGCCCGGATCGAGGCCGAACATGCCGACGAAAAGGAAGCTGTGAAAGCGGCGGGCGGGCTGTTCGTGCTGGCGACCGAGCGGCATGAAAGCCGCCGCATCGACAACCAGCTGCGCGGCCGTTCGGGCCGTCAGGGCGACCCGGGGCGTTCGTCTTTCTTCCTGTCGCTGGAAGATGACCTGATGCGGATTTTCGGGTCGGAACGGCTGGATGCGGTGCTGTCGAAACTGGGCATGAAGGAAGGCGAGGCCATCGTCCACCCGTGGGTGAACAAATCGCTGGAACGCGCGCAGGCCAAGGTGGAAGGCCGCAACTTCGACATCCGCAAGCAGTTGCTGAAGTTCGACGACGTGATGAACGACCAGCGCAAGGCGATTTTTGCCCAGCGGCTTGATATCATGGAAGCCGAAGATATCGGCGAGATTGCCGCCGACATGCGGTTGCAGGTGATCGAGGATCTGGTCGATTTCTACATGCCGCCGAAAACCTTTTCCGACCAGTGGGATGGGCCGGGGCTGAAAAAGGCGGTGGCCGAAAAGCTGAACCTTGATCTGCCGATTGTCGAATGGATGGCCGAAGAAGGCGTCGATCACGACGTTCTGCGCGAGCGGATCGTGGCGCAATCCGATGCGCTGATGGCCGAAAAGCTGGCGGGTTTCGGGCCCGACACCATGCGGAACATCGAAAAGCAGGTGCTGTTGCAGACGATTGACGCGAAATGGCGCGAACATCTGCTGACGCTGGAACATCTGCGGTCGGTCGTCGGCTTCCGTGGCTATGCCCAGCGCGACCCGCTGGCAGAATACAAGACCGAGGCCTTCGCCCTGTTCGAGTCGATGCTGAACGGGCTGCGGCAGGATGTGACGCAAAAGCTGTCGCAGGTGCGCCCGATGACGCAGGCCGAGCAAGAGGCGATGATGGCGCAGATCGTGGCCCAGCAGCGCGCGGCGGCGGCAGCGGCGGCCCCTGCCGTGGTGGCCTCGGCCACCGTGGCCCCTGCGGCAGCGGCTGCCGGATTTGATGCGAATGACCGCACGACATGGGGCAACCCGTCGCGCAACGACCCCTGCCCCTGCGGATCGGGCGAGCGGTTCAAACA
>JAIXRW010000055.1 GCA_027484985.1 Rhodobacter sp.
ATCCCCGCCATGCTGGACAACCGCCCCCAACTCCCGACCGAAATCGCCCGCCGCCGGACCTTTGCGATCATCTCGCACCCCGACGCCGGAAAAACCACGCTCACCGAAAAGTTCCTGCTGTTCGGCGGTGCCATCCAGATGGCAGGCCAGGTCCGCGCCAAGGGCGAGGCGCGGCGCACGCGGTCCGACTTCATGAAGATGGAACAGGAACGCGGCATTTCCGTTTACGCATCCGCCATGTCCTTCGACTATGGCAAATTCCGCTTCAACCTTGTCGATACCCCCGGCCACAGCGATTTTTCCGAAGATACCTACCGCACGCTGACGGCCGTCGATGCCGCCATCATGGTGATCGACGGCGCCAAGGGCGTGGAATCCCAGACGCAAAAGCTGTTCGAGGTCTGCCGCCTGCGCGATCTGCCGATCCTGACCTTTTGCAACAAGATGGACCGCGAATCCCGCGATACCTTTGAAATCATTGATGAAATTCAGGAAAACCTTGCCATTGACGTAACCCCCGCCTCGTGGCCCATCGGCATGGGCCGCGATTTCGTGGGCGCCTATGACCTGCTTCGTGACCGCTTGGAAATCATGGACCGCGCCGATAGGAACCGCGTGGCCGAAACCGTGCAGATCAGCGGGCTTGACGACCCGAAACTTGCCGATCACGTCCCCGCCGACCTTCTCGCCAAACTGCGCGAGGAAGTGGACATGGCCCGCCAGCTGCTGCCCGCCTTCAACCGCGAATCCTTCCTGAACGGATCGATGACCCCCATCTGGTTCGGTTCCGCCATCAACTCTTTCGGCGTGCGCGAACTGATGGACGGCATGGGCGATTACGGCCCCGAACCGCAAATCCAGACCGCCGCCGAACGCAAGATCGCGCCCGAGGAAACGCCCGTCACCGGTTTCGTGTTCAAGGTGCAGGCGAACATGGACCCCAAACACCGCGACCGCGTAGCCTTTGTCCGCCTCGCCTCGGGCCATTTCGAACGCGGCATGAAGCTGACCCATGTCCGCTCCAAGAAGCAGATGGCGGTCAGCAACCCCGTCCTCTTCCTCGCCGCCGACCGCGAACTGGCCGAAGAGGCATGGGCGGGCGACATCATCGGCATCCCCAACCACGGCCAGCTTCGCATCGGCGACGCGCTTACCGAAGGCGAAGCCCTGCGCTTCACCGGCATCCCCTCGTTCGCGCCCGAACTGCTGCAAGGCGTGCGCGCGGGCGATCCGATGAAGGCCAAGCATCTGGAAAAAGCCCTGATGCAATTCGCCGAGGAAGGCGCCGCCAAGGTGTTCAAGCCCATGATCGGTTCGGGCTTCATCGTGGGCGTGGTGGGCCAGTTGCAGTTCGAGGTTCTGGCCAGCCGGATCGAACAGGAATACGGCCTTCCCGTCCGGTTCGAGCCGTCGCAATTCACCTCGGCGCGCTGGGTATCAGGGCCCAAGGACGAGGTTGACCGCTTCGTCAACGTCAACAAGGGCCATATCGGCAATGACAGCGATGGCGACCTTGTCTATCTCACCCGCCTGAAATGGGATATCGACCGGATCGAGCGGGACTATCCCAAGATCACCCTGACCGCGACCAAGGCGATGATGGTGTAAGATGGCCGCCAACCGCGTGCAGCCTGACGGATCGTTCGACAGGCTGCCGCAGCGCGGGCAGTTCATGGGCAATCGCGGATGCCTGCATGATGATGCGGGCAACATCCGGCGCAAACATGCGGGCAAGCTTTGGATCACCTGCACGCTGCGCGAAAAGCCATCACGCGGTGCGGTGCCCCGCTTTGCGCCCGGACGCTATACACCGTTGTTTTTCTTGGATGAATCGGTCGCCTGCGCCGCTGGCCACCGCCCCTGCGCCGAATGTCGCCGCGCGGTCTATGACGATTTCCGCGCCGCTTGGGCCCGCGCCTTCGGGCAGGCGGAAAAGGCCGATGCGATGGACCGCATCCTGCACGCCGCCCGCTTCGATACCGCGACCCGCCGCCCAATCCGCCATGCGACGCGGGCGGAAACCCTGCCCTTCGGTGCGTTCATCCTGTGGCAGGACCGGCCCCATCTGGTCACCGATGACGCGCTTTTGCCCTATGCGCCGCACGGATACGCGCCCCCCGTGACCCGCCCCGATGGTACCGTGACCGTTCTCACCCCCGAACCGCTGGTGCAGGTCATGCGGGCGGGCTGGCGGCCCCTGCTGTCCGCCGCGGGCGACCGGCCGAACTGGTAAGACCCCCGCCGCACAGGACCGCCGCCTTCACCCGTTCCGCTTTGCCAGCGCCGCTGCGCGCATCGCGCTCAGGCTTTGGCGCGGGGTCAGCGCCTCGGCCGAAATGGCAAGGTCCAGCACAGCCCCCGTGGGCGAGGCCAGCGCCCGCGCAAAGGCGGCTGGGAAATCCTCGGTCGTCTCGACCCGTTCGCCGTGAAAGCCATAGGCGCGGGCAAGGGCTGCGAAATCGGGGTTTTGCAGCGTGGTGCCTGAAACGCGGGCGGGATAGGTCCGTTCCTGATGGGCGCGGATGGTGCCATAGGTGCCGTTGTTCAGCACCAGCACCACAGGCTGCGCGCCTGCCTGCATCGCGGTGCCAAGCTCTTGACAGGTCATCTGGAAATCGCCGTCACCGGCGAAACACACCACCACGCGGCCGGGGCAGGCGATCCGCGCCGCAATGGCGGCGGGCAGGCCATAGCCCATCGCCCCCGATTGCGGCGCAAGCAGCCGCGCTTTCGGGCCGAATTTGTAGAACTTGTTGGGCCATACGGTGAAATTCCCCGCCCCGTTGGTCAATATCGCATCCTCCGGCAGAACCGCGCGCAGATGCGCCGTCACCACGCCCATATCCACCGGCGAAGGCTGCGGCGGCAGATCAAAGCTTGCCTCCCAATCCGCCCGCCCCTTGGCCCGCCATGCGGCCCACCCGCCCGCCACGGGGCGCAAGGCCGCCGCCAGCGCATTCGGCCCCGCCACGATGCCGATCTCGGGCTGATAGATCTTGCCGATCTCGCGGTCCGATCCATGCACATGGATCAACCGCTGGCGCGCGGCGGGCACATCCAGCAAGGTATAGCCATCGGTCGTCATCTCGCCAAAGCGGATGTTCACCGCCAGTATCACATCCGCCTCGCGGATCAGCGCCTTGACATGGGGCGGCATCCCCACCCCCGCCTCGCCGCAATAGACGGCCGAGAAATTGTCGAACTGGTCCTGATAGCGAAAGGCCGCGACAACCGGAATGTCCGAGGCTTCGGCAAAATGCTGCATGGCGCGGCGTCCGGCCCCGGTCCAGTTGCAGCCCCCCAGCAGAACCAGCGGCCGCGCCGCGCCACCCAGCAGGGCCAGCGCCTCGGCCAACGCCACCGGGTCGGGCGCGGCTTCGGCCACGCGGGCGGGGGCTGCCAGCGGCGCGGCATCGGTCAGCGCGGTCAGCATGTCCTCGGGCAGGGCGATCACCACGGGGCCGGGCCGCCCCGTCAAGGCCGTCACCCAGGCGCGGCCGATGATTTCGGGAATACGTTCGACGCGGTCGATCTCGACCGCCCATTTCGCCACGCTGCCGAACATGGCGCGATAGTCGATTTCCTGAAACGCCTCGCGCCCCGTCATGTCGGTGCCGACCTGCCCCACCAGCACGATCATCGGCGCCGAATCCTGCATGGCGGTATGGATGCCGATGCTGGCATTCGTCACCCCCGGCCCCCGCGTCACCATGCACAGACCAGGCGATCCGGTCAGCTTGCCATAGGCCGCCGCCATAAAGGCCGCTCCGCCCTCGTTGCGGCACAGCACGTAATCCAGCCGCCCGCCCGTATCATGCAGCGCGTCCAGAACAGCCAGATAGCTTTCCCCCGGCACGCCAAAGGCCTTGGTCGCGCCCAGCGCCACCAGACATTCCACCAAAAGCTGCCCGCCGTTCCGCATCCCGTATTCCCTCGCCATCCCGGGCGCATGGCCCCTGCGCCCTTCATGCCACGCCCCGCCGCGCCCCGCCACCGCCCGAACAGGCGCAAAGCCGCATTTCCGGTTGACCGGGCCCTTTCATTCATCACAAGCTATGGTGGCAAACTATGTGCATTCTACAAGATGACCGGCAGGATACCGCGGCCTGCCACCCGTTGTGAATGGTGCCCCTGTGATCCGACCGCACAAGCCGATGGCCAAGCCGCCAAGCGCGCAGTTTCTTGGACCGTCCGTCTTTCTGGCCGCGGTGGCGGCGGCGTTGCTTTCGGCCTATGCGCTGAACCCGCGGCTGACGCCCTCGCTCGCCATCACCTTCCTGCACCGCCAGGACCTGCCGCTTGCGCTTGCCGCCAGCCTTTTGCTCGCGCTCTGCGCCCTGCGCCCCCGACCCGCCCCCGACCCGCGCGGCCTGACCCTTGGGCCGGTATTGTGGCTGGGCATATTGGCGGCGCTTGCGGCATGGGCGGGGCACCATCTGGTTCTGATGGGCCATGATCTGAGCCGCGATGAACAGATGGCCAATTTCGACGCCATGATCTTCGCCTCGGGCCGTCTGGTCGCGCCGCTGCCTGCGGGCTGGGTCGGGCATGAGGACGCGCTCAACACCCTGTTCATGCTGCCGGTCGCGGACCGCATCGCCTGGGTGTCGGGCTATCTGCCGATGAACGCCGCGATCCGCGCGCTGCTGTTTCCTTTGGGGATGCAGGCGGTGGTCGGGCCGCTGGCGGTGCTGGCAGGGGCGGTCGCGCTATGGGGATGTGCGCGGCATCTGTGGCCGCAAGACCTCAGTTGCGCGACCCTTGCGCTGCTGCTCTACCTCGGGTCGGGTCAGGTGCTGGTCAACGGCATGACAAGCTATGCCATGCCCCTGCATCTGGCCGCCAATCTGATCTGGCTGTGGCTGTTCCTGCAAGACCGCCGGTCTGCCGACCTTGCCGCGCTGGGCATCGCCTTTATCGCCGTCGGCCTGCACCAGCCGGTCTTTCACCCGATGTTCGCCTTTCCCGTCCTGCTGGGGCTGGTCGTGCGGCGCGACTGGCCCCGCGCGGCGCTGTTTCTGGGCGGCTATGCGCTGATCGGGGCCTTCTGGTTCGCTTGGCCCACCTATTCCGCCGCGCTGACAGGAACGCCCCTGCCCGGCGGCGATGCGGGCTATATCAAGCGGCTGACGGACGAGTTGCTGCATGGCCAGTCAGGCGGCCTGCCCGAGATGATCGCCAATATCCTGCGCTTTTTTACATGGCAGCACCTGCTGCTGTTGCCGCTGCTGCGGTTGGGGCTGACAGGGCCCGCCCGCCGCGCGCCGATGGCGGGGCTTGCGGGCGGGCTGGCGCTGACCTTGGGCGTCATGGCGGTCATCCTGCCCTATCAGGGCCACGGCTTCGGCTATCGCTATCTGCACGGGCTGATCGGCAATGCGATCCTGCTGGCCGTGGCGGGCTGGCATGCGCTCGGGCCGGAACGGGCGGCGTGGAACGGGCTTGTGCGCCGCGCCTCGGTGGCGGGGCTGGTGGTTGTGCTGCCGCTGCAACTGGTGCTGGCCCATGCATTTTATGCCCCCTTCGCCAGCGCAGCGCGTCTGATCGACCGCAGCGCGGCCACCTACCTTCTGGTCGATCCCGCCGCCGCGCCCTTTGCGGGCGATCTTGTCATCAACACGCCCGATCTGACGAACCGCCCCGTCCGCCTGCTGGCCGACCGCGTCGATGCGGCGCTGCTGGCACAGCTATGCCGCGATGGCGCGACGGTGGACCGCCTGCCCGATGCCGCGTATGCCCCGATCCGGCAGTATTTCGGCCAGCCCGCGCCTGCTGAAAACATCGCGCAGGCACGCCCTGACGCAGGCGGCTGCCCGCCGCCCTGACGACAAATGACAAGCTGCCGTCCCGAAAGCACCACAATCTTCGGGCAGTCAAGTGGTAAGGAGTGACGAGTATGCAACCCGCAACAGCCTTTGCCCCCCCGCCAGACAGTGCGCCCGACCCCGCCCCCCAAACGCGGTTCGCAGGCCTGAACATCGCCGTCCTGCTGCCCTGCTACAACGAGGCCGCGACCATCGCAGCCGTGGTGGCCGATTTCGCCGCCCACCTGCCGGAAGCCACGATCTACGTCTATGACAACAACAGCTCCGACGCTTCGGTCACACTGGCGCGGCAGGCCGGGGCCACGGTCCGTCGCGAAACGCGGCAGGGCAAGGGCTTTGTAGTGCGCCGTATGTTTGCCGATATCGATGCCGACATCTATCTGCTATGCGACAGCGACAACACCTATGACGCCGCCGCCGCGCCACGCCTTGTGGCGCTGCTGCTGGAAGACGGGCTCGACATGGTCGTCGGCGCCCGGCAAGAGGTGGGCGAAAACGCCTATCGCCCCGCGCACAGGTTCGGCAACTGGCTGCTGACCACCCTTGTCAAACAGATGTTCGGCAAGGGCTTTGACGACATGCTCAGCGGCTACCGCATCATGTCACGCCGCTTCATCAAATCCTTCCCGCAAATCTCGCAAGGGTTCGAGATCGAGACCGAACTGACCATCCACGCGCTGCACCTCGAAATGCCCGTCCGCGAAAGCGTGACCGACTATCGCGAACGCCCGCTGGGTTCGACCAGCAAACTTCGCACCATTCCCGACGGCATCCGCATCCTGAAAACCATCCTTGTCATGCTGCGGCAGGAACGCCCGCTTTACCTGTTCGGGCTGGCCTTCGTGCTGCTTGTCACCGCCTCGCTGCTGGCGGGCGCTCCGGTGATCATCGAATTCCTGCGCTCGCATACCGTGCCGCAGCTGCCCTCGGCGGTGCTGGCGACGGGGCTGATGATCCTCGGCTTTCTCAGCCTGTGCTGCGGGCTGATCCTTGATACCGTGACGCGCGGCCGGAACGAGGCCAAGCGCCTGCGCTATCTTGACCTGCCCGGCATCCATGCCGTGCTGCAATCGCCGCGGTGATGCCATGACCCGCACCGCCGACCCGACGCGCCGCCTGTTCCCGCGCCTGATCGATACCGACTGGCTTTTGCTGCGCCGTCTGACCGCCGCCTTGCAGCAAGCCATTGCGGGCAGCGTGCAACCGGGCACGCGGCTGCTCGATTTCGGCTGCGGCACCATGCCCTACCGCGCCATGGTCGAAGCCTGCGGCGCCCGCTACACCGGCGCCGATTTCGGCACCGAAGCCGAGGTTGCAATCACCCCCGACGGCCGCATCGCCCAGCCCGATGGCAGTGTCGATGCGGTGCTTTCGGTGCAGGTGCTGGAACATGTGCGCGATCTTGACCGCTATTTCGCCGAAGCCGCCCGCGTGCTGGCCCCCGACGGGCGGCTGATCCTATCCACCCATGGCACATGGCTTTACCACCCCCATCCCGAAGATCACCGCCGCTGGACAAGGACAGGGCTGATCCATGACATCGAAACACGCGGCTTCACGGTCACGGGCATCGTGCCGCTGGTCGGCCCGCTCGGCTGGACCACGATGCTGCGGCTGACCGGCTTTGCCTATGCGCTGCGGCCGATCCCGGTTGCCGGGCCGGTGCTGACGGCCCTGCTGGCCATCGTGATGAACCTGCGCGCCGCGTTCGAGGATGCGATCACCCCCGCCGCAATCACCGCAGACAATGCCTGCGTCTATGTCGTCACCGCCCGCAAATCCGGCGGGGCGGCGGCATGACGGCGCGCCTGCTGGGCCCTTACGGCTTTGTCGCGGGGCTATGTGTGGTGGTGCATCTGGCCATCCTTGTGGGTGGCGACAGGCTGGGCCTGCACTATGCCCTCTCGACCACGCTATCCTTCATCAGCTGTGTCGCCATCGGCTACAGCCTCCATTCGCGCCTGACCTTCGGCGTTCCGGCCAGTTTGCGCGGCCTGTCGCGCTATACGCTGGCCATGGCGCTGAACTATCCGCTGTCGATCCTGGCGGTCTGGCTGTTCTACCGCCTGCTCGGCCAGCCCATGGCCATCGCGGCACCCGCTTCGACGCTGGCGATGACGCTTTACAACTTCGTCTCAAGCCGCTGGGCCATCACCGGCAGCCAGCGCGCCCCGCAAGAACGAGCACCCCTGCATGACTGACATCACCCTTGATTCTGTCTCCGCCTGCCTGTCGCGGCACACACCGCTCTATCGCCGCCGCCCGCCGGTCTATCAGACGGTGATGCTGGCGGCACTTGCCAGCCTCTGGCGCGGCCCGCATGACCGCCTGCTCGATATCGGCGGCGGCACCGGCGTCATCGCCCAAGCCATGCAAGACCTGCTTCCCGTGGGCCAAGTTACCAGCGTCGATGTGGTGGACCGCTTCTTCCAGACCCTGACTGTCGAAACCTGCGTCTATGATGGCACGCGCCTGCCCTTTGCCGATGCCGCGTTTGACGGCGCAACCATCAACAATGTGATGCATCACATCCCCCCCGCCCTGCGCCCCGCTGTGATGGCCGAGGTGCGGCGCTGCGTGACGGGGCCGGTCTATATCAAGGACCACGTGGCGCGGTCTTGGCTTGACCACCGCCGCCTCATGGCGCTTGACGCCATCGGCAACCTGCCCTTCAGCGGCCAGATCACCGCATGGTATCTGTCCGAGGGGGACTGGCAGGCGCTGGCCGCAGGGGCGGGCTACCGCATCGTTGCGGCCGAAAGCGGCCCTTATCGCAGCGGTGCCATGGCAGCGGTCTTTCCCAACCGGCTGGAACGCGCGATGCGCCTTGAACCGCGATAGGCCCGGTTCCCATGCGTATCCTGACGGTCAGCAATTTTTACGATACGCATGGCGGCGGGCTGGAACGGGTCGCAGGCCAGCTTGCGCGTGAATTTGCCGCTGCCGGCCACCATGCGCTTTGGGCCGCCTGCGATGCCGACGGCCTGCCCGACAGCCCCGCCGAACCTGTGCCCTTGCGCTGCGCCAATCCGGTCGAGCGGTTGACTGGCCTGCCCCTGCCCCTGCCTGGCCCCGTCTCGGTCATGCGGCTGTGGCGGGCGGTTCGCGGGGCCGATCTGGTGGTCATCCATGACGCGCTTTATGCCGGATCGGTCCTTGCCATGCTGATGGCCAAGGCAGCGCGGCGCCCCGCCGTGCTGATCCAGCATATCGGATCGATCGATTTTGCCAGCCGCGTGCTGGCGGCGGTGATGCGGCTGGCCAACCGGATCGTCACCCGCCCGATGATGAAAGCTGCCAACCGCCTTGTCTTTATCAGCGCGACCGTGCGTGACGAACTCGCCCCCGATACGCGCCGCCTGCCGTCACTCTTGCTGTTCAACGGCATCGATGCCCGCATCTTTTCCCCCGATCCATCGGCCGACCGCGCCGCCCTGCGCCGCGCCCATGGCCTGCCCGTGTCGGCACCGCTGGTCGTCTTTGTCGGCCGCTTCGTGGAAAAGAAGGGTCTGGTCATCCTGCACGCGCTGGCCCGCCTGCGGCCCGATCTTCACATCGCCCTTGTCGGGCGCGGCCCGATCGATCCTGCCACATGGGGGCTGGCGAATGTCCATCCCCTTGGCCAGCTTGACCAGCCCGCACTGGCCCAACTCTACCGCGCCGCCGATGCGCTTGTCCTGCCCAGCGTGGGCGAAGGCTTTCCCCTTGTGGTGCAAGAGGCCATGGCCTGCGGCCTGCCCGTCGTGACAGGCGATGTCACCGCCCGCGCCGATCCCGATGCCACGCGCTTTCTGTCGGGCGTGCCGGTCACGCTGTCCGATCCGCAAGGCTCGGCCAGCCGCTGCGCTTTGGTGCTCGACCGCCTTTTCGCCAACCCGCCCGACCGCGCCGCCATGGCCGCCTATGCCCGAACCGCCTATGACTGGAAGGCCATGGCCATGCGCGTCATCGCGCCGCTTGCCTGACCCCCGCGCGGCTTTACAGAAAACACCGGTAGGCCGAACTGCGCCCGCCCAGCAAAGCCCCCAACCCGCCCAAGGCGACCGGCCCGTCCAGCACAAAACCCTCGCCATATCTGGCGCCGATCATGCTGCCGTAATGGATGGCCCGCGCCTCGACCGCGCGCAGGAAATCCCCGCCGCTCAGCGCCGTGTCGCCGCCACCGCCCCCGACCGGCCCGAACTGGCTGGCATAGGACCGCAGGGCTGCCATGCGCCCCTCCCACACCGCCGTGACATCGATCACGAAACCGGGCGCCACCGGATGATGCCCCGGATAGGCCGCAAAGGCCGCGATGCGGTGGCTTTCGCCCGTCCCGTGGCGCGGCAGTCCCGCCAGAAAGACCGCCCGCCGCACGATGGTGGCCGCCGCCGTATGGTCAGGGTGGCGGTCAGGTCCGACCGGCCCCAGCACCAGACGCGGGCGAACCTGCCGCAACACCGCCACCAGCGCCTCGGCCTCGTCCGGCCCCTGCCCTAGCCCTGTATCGGCCAGCCCCAGCGGCGCAAGCCGCACCACACCCAGAAGCCGCGCCGCCTCGGCCGCCTCGGCGGCGCGGATATGCGGCGCCCCGCGCGTGGCCATCTCGCCCGCCGTCAGGTCCAGCACCGCCACCTTCAGCCCCGCCTGCACGGCAAGCATCAGGCTGCCGCCACAGGCTAGTTCGACATCATCGGGATGCGCCCCGATGGCAAGGATATCATATTCCATCACGGCTGCTCTCCCCTAAGCCACAGCTGGAACAGCCCCGCCCCGCCCGGCTGCCACCCCGCCAGCGCCGGCGGAACCAGCATCGGGCATATCGACGTGCCAAACGCCTTGCGAAGGCCCGCCTGCATCACCATGCCATAAAGCGCCGAGCTGCGCCCCACGACAAGCCCGCTGAACATATCCGCCAGCAGGACCGGCAGCATCACATCCACGCTCCAGCGCCCCGTTGCGGCCAGCGCGTCGATCTCGTCGCCACGCCCCAAGGAAAAGCGATAGCTTCGGCCATGGCGCGACAGGGCCTCGGCCATGACCACGCCCCCCTCGCGCCGCCGGTGCAGGCGCATCCGCTCGCCCGTGACCGGACAGGAATAAAACAGCGGCAGGTAATCGGGCGGCAGCGGGCCGATGGCCGTGCCCAACCCCAGCGCGTGATGCGCGGCGATCTGGTCGTTGACCGCGGCAACAAATCCGTCCAGCCCGCCAAGCACCCCCACCAAAGCGCGCCTCGCGACGGGGTGGTCCTGCAAGGCCGATGAAAAGCTGATTTCGGGCACAGTCCCGAACTGCGCGCCGATCAGAAAGGCCCCGATCCCCGCCGCCAATCGGCCATAGTCCACGCCTGCCCCCTTGCCCGCTTCTTCGGGCGCGATATGGGGCGCGATGCACTGCAAGCGTGCTTGCTGTGCAGGCGTGCCATGCCGCGCCAGATGCGCGGCCAGACGGCCGACCACACCGGCCAGTTGCGCCGGATCGGTGCGGATATGGCGGAATTCCAAATATTTGCTGCCCGGCGGGGTCAAGGGAAAGACCTGCGGCCTTGGCCCGTCATCATCCAGCACCAGCCGCGTCGCCCCCCGCGACGAGGCCGCACGATCCGTATCTATCGCCACCAGATGGGGCATGACGCGGCCCCCGCTGCGTTGGCTCAGGTCAATCAGCGCCGCGATCTTGGCCACCACACCCGCCCCGAAATCGGGCGCGGGCTGCTGGTGCAGATAGACGGGCAAAGACCCCGACGCGCCCTTTGGCCCCATCGCAGGGCGCAGCGCGGCCAGAAACGGTTCGGGCGCAGAAAACACGCCGTGACCGGCCAAAAGATCGGCCCCCCGCGGATCGGACAACAGGGCTGCCAGCGTCTGCATCAGCCCGCCACCGCCGCGAACAGCGCCAGATAGGCCTCCACACTGCGCCCTTCGTCAAACCGCGCGGCAAGGCGCGGGGCGTTGCGGGCCATCGCCCGCTGCAAGGCCGGACTTCCGATCAGGCGCAGCACATTCAGAACCGCCGATGCAGGGCGGTTCGGGGCGAACAGCAACCCCGCCTGCCCATGTGGCACCGTCTCGCACAATCCGGCGATGCGCGGGGCCACGACCGGCACCCCTGCCGCCATCGCCTCGAGCGCGACAAGGCTGAAGCTTTCCGCAGCACTGGCCAACAGCAGCAGGTCCGCCTGTCGCAGCACCGCAGCCGAACTGTCCTGCCGCCCCATGAACCGCACCCTGCCGCGTTGCGCCCGCAGCATCGCCTGCAAGGCGGGACGTTCCGGCCCATCGCCCACAAGGATCAACCGGCAGGGCATGCGGCGGGCCAGCGCCAGAAACACCAGCCCCACCTGCCGCACCTGCTTGACGCGACGAAAGCTTGATACATGCACCAGGGTCGGCATGGCGGGCGGGCGGCGCAGGGGGGGCCTTGCCACGGCCACCTGTCGCGCCGCTGGCAGAAAGTTCGGGATCATCCGACAGTCACTTCCCCCCGCCGCAAGCGCCGCCAACCGCGCGTGATAGGCCTTTGACACCGTCACAACGGCATCGGCCGCAGCCACCGCCTGCCAAAACCCGTCAAAGCCCGCAGGGTCGCCTTGGGCGCGCTGGATGTCACTGCCGTGCAGCGTGGCGATCAGGCGCAGGGGGGACGGGGAAAGCATCGCCCTTGCACCGGCACAGGCCTCGGCAAAGGGCAAGCCGAAATGATAATTCAGCACATCGATCCCCGCCACGCGGCACTGCCACGCAAGCGCCTGCGACAGGCATGCAATCTCGGCCGGTTGCCAGACCCTGTCGATCGCCTCCACTGACAGACCGCCCCCTTCGGGCAAAAGAGACCGATGCGGCAGGCCGCACGGCACGCGCCAACGCGGTTGACCCAGCGTCAGCAACAGCGTTTGCACCCCCCGCGCGTGTAATGCTATGGCTAAATCCAGTGCCGCACGCGTGCTGCCGCTGCCCTGCCCATGGGCAAGGATACCGACCCGCATCACCCTGACCCATCCGCGACAACAGCCGCGCGCATGCACCGCACGGGCGACACCAAGACATTCGACAGATCGGCAAAGCATTGCATCGACATACCTTAACCTTTGGATCCGACTTGCGAAAGCACTGGCTCCCGCTGTTGAGAAGAAGCCCCCGCAGCGCGCTTGACCGGCTGCTTGGCCTTGGCGTTGCCCGTCTGGAACCGCCCGTGCAAGACCGCGCGATCCGGTATCTTTTGTGCCGCAGATTCCACCGCCTGATCGGCCATTGGCCCGATCTCGACGCGCCGCGCAGCTTTAGCGAATATATCCTGCGCCGCATCATCCACGACCGCGACCCGCGCCTGAAAATCCTGTGCGATAAGGTCGCCCTGCGCAGCTATATCGCAACCGCGCTTGGCCCCGAATTCGTGGTACCGTTGCTGGGCGTTTGGGACAATGCCGATGCCATCGACTGGACCCGCCTGCCCGAACGTTTCGTGCTGAAACCAAGCCATTTCTCGGGCCCTGTCCAGTTGGTGCGCGGGCCTTATGACGGGCACAAGCTGGCGCGATGGGCCAAAAGGTGGCTGGCACAGGATTACTTCCACCGCTCGCTCGAATGGGGATATCTGGGCGCGCCTCGCCGCATCCTTGCCGAACCGCTGCTGATCGGCCCCGATGGCGGCCCCGCGCTCGAGGTGCAGGTTCAGGTGGTCGCGGGACAGACCGTCCTGATCGGGCTGGTCACGGGCGAAAGGGGCACCCCCGACCGCTATGGCGACTGGTTCTACCCCGACGGAACCCGCCCTGCGAACCGCGCCCGCCAACCGCTGCGCCACGGCCCGCTTCCACAGGGCATTTTGCGCGATGTCGTTCCCCTCGCCCAAAAGGTTGCCACCGGTTTTTCACAGCTGCGGGTCGATTTCTACCTGACCGATCAAGGCCCCCGAATAGGCGAACTCACCCCCTATGACAGCGGGGGCCACCGTCGATTCGATCCGCCCGGCCTTGATTTCGAACTGGGCGCGCTATGGTCGCGTCTTGACGGTGCCTTTCCCGACAGGCCAGCGCAAAGCCTTGCGCCATAAACCCTTGCAGCGTGATCCGCGGCCATAAGAACAGGACCAGTCTGCCGTTGCTTCGCCATGCGGTGTCGATCAAAAGATAAAAAATAACCATCTACACAATTTAGATTATCCAAAATAAATCAAACATATCTTAAGTTAAAAGTACCCCCCCAACTCCCGTATCCAATGGAACGCCCATAACCAGAGGATAACTTGCATCAAATTGATCCCTCGGTGATTGATCGGCAATCCGGCCCCGTCCGGGTTATCTAACATCGGAGGCATGAATTATGAAAAAACTATTGTGCGGCACTGCACTTGTCCTTTTGGGCAATGCCGCCTACGCCCAGCCTGTCCCCAACAACATGACGCTGACCTTCTCTTCCGGTCTCGAAGGCGGCGTGTCTGGCGCGGCAGCGGGCGAGTTCTACTCGGGCGCGGGTCTGTCGGTTGACAGCAACATCGACGGTATCCAAAGCGCTGCGGTCTTCGCCCAGAACAATGACACGTCGGTTGACGCTTCTGCCGGCACCTATGGCGCCCAGTCGCCCGTCTGCATCAGCCTGATGTCCGAATGTGGCGTCATGACCAATGGCGCCCGCTTCGACGCCAACAACGAGCGTGACGTTCAGGTCAGCGGTTCGGTCATCGGCACCGCCGATGTGCGCGGCTATACCGAAACCACCGGTGCAGCCGAAGGCGGCGCTGCCACGTCGGGCATGCTGAAAAGCGGCCTGATCGGTGATGTCGATGGCATGTTCGGTGACAATGTCACGATCAATGGCATGCTGACCACGGAAGTTGACCGCGCAGGCGCAGTGACCGGCGGTCTCGACAACGCGACCGCGTTCGAATTCCGCATGACCGGCGAAAACGAAGACTTCGTGTCCGCCTTCAACTCGGGCATCGTTGCCGATTCCGATTACACTTCGGCGGTCTATACCGGTACGGACCGTGAAGGGTATCAGAACCCCTTCGAAGAAATCGATCTGAGCGGGGACGAAAACTTCGCCAACTTCGACGCATCGGAAAGCGGCGTGGGCATCGCGATCTCGACCCTCGGCAAGGGCGTTGTTTCGGCCAAGGGCGAAAACACCTCGTCGGGCTTCGGCACCTTCAGCATGGACAGCAAGTTCTCGCTCGATGGCACGCTGAACTACGACGGCGGCATCCCGACCCCGTGATGATGATTGCCCTTTCCGCGCAACGGCGCGGGAAGGGCGTTTTTCCAACCGAAAGCAATATCATGCTGAGACCTGTCCTTGGACTGCTGGCAGTCCTGTTCCTTGCCACCCCGAGCCTCGCGCAATCGACGCTGGGCACCTTTGACGGGTCCGCCAATTCCGACTCGGCTTCGGATGCCCATGCGGCAAACACCACGATGGTCGGCGGCAACAATTTCGATTTCTCCAGCAATTCCGACGGCTCGCTGCGCGTGCCGCCGCCGGGTCTGGCCAATATCGCTGCCGGTCCGTGCAGTGGCGGGGGTGTGACGGGGTCGCTGTCAGTTACGGGCGTCGCGCTTGGTGTCGGCAAACAGAAGATCGACGAAAGCTGCGACCGCCGCGCTTGGGTGCAAACCCTGCTGGGCGCCGCACAACAGATGAACGACAAAGACGGTCAGGTGCTGCGCGCCGTGGCGGTCAAGGTGATGGAAGGCGACCCCATCGTGGGCGAAGCCTTTGATGCCGTGCTGGGCCGCACGCCCGACGACAAGAAAGCAAAGGGCGCCGCACAGGAACGCGCCGCCGATGCCGGAACGCCCAAAAAGGTCGGGCTGAGCATTTCGTCGCAAAACGCCGATACGGCGGAAAACACCTGCCTGATCGCCGCCTCGGCGGCATCGCCGGTGGCCTATCTGAACGCGATCAAGGCACGCGGCTGCCAGATCCGCATGGTGCAATAAGCATGAGGTCGGGAAAGATGAAACATTCAAGCATCCTCGTGCTGCTTCAAGCCGGTCTGCTGATGGCAGGCTGCACCGTGGCCGAGGCGCCCGTGGCCCGCGATTTCGGCGATCAGCTTGTCACGGGCCCCGTCGCCTGCGATGAGATTTCGCCCGCCGAACGCGGCCAGTATCCGGCCTGCACCGCCGTTGCCACGCCTACGGCAATCGATGTTCTGTGCCGCCATCTGGTCTTTCCGCTGCCCAAGCGGTTCATCGAACAGTGCCGGCCACAGGTTGCAGCCGTGACCGTGCCGGGCGGCGGATTGCCGCCGCCGCCTCCCCCGCCGCCGCCGCCGTCACCCGATCCGCAATATGGCTCGATCGGATCGAACGCGGGGTCGGCCAATGGCACCGCAACCCGCAACGAAAACGGCGCAACGGCCTATTCCAACGTGGGCGGCGCAAGCTCGATGGCGAACAAGACGCGCGAAGCCACCTTCACCACGGCCACAGCGGGCGGCTATTCGGCCAGTGCCAATCCCAAAACGGGCGTGAATGCCAACGAGGTCTCGATCACACGATGACCAACCTTGTTCACGCAAGACGGGTTCTGCTTGCCGTATCTGTCGCCCTGTCTGGGTTCGCCCTGACAGGCTGCGGCGATACGGCGGGCAGCCCGCCCGAAGCGGCAGCCCCCGCCTTGCCCGAAAACACCTCGGCCTATGTGATGTTCTTTGACCAGTACAAGACGCAGGCCCTTGATATGGCCGTGTTGCAGACGGTTCAGCAGGACTTTGCCGAGAAAGGCTATGCCGGTCTGGCCATCGTGGGCTTCCACGATCCGTCCGAACCGGCAGATACCGCGCAAAAACGCGTGCTGGCCGTGGCCAATTCGCTGGTGGGTCTTGGCATCCCCAAACCCGCCATCTCGATCGCGGCCGACAGCAACGGCGGCAAGACCGAAACCGAATTCGGCGATCCTGCCGTTTCGCGGCGGGTCGAGATTTACCCGCTGACCCAGTGACACGCGACGGGCCGCCCTTTTGGGCGGCCCGCTACCGTCAGGACCCGCCCGGACGCATGACCCAGACGCAAAGCGATGTCGAATTGGCCGTTGCGGCCTTCAAGGCCAAGGAATACGAGGTCGCGCTGGTTTTCGCGGATCGCGCGCTGCGGCAGGATTTCAGGGTTTCAACGCTGAAGATCGTCGCCCTGTCGCTGTTCCAGTTGGGCGATCACGCCGCGCTGCGCCAATTGCTCGGTGCGCTGGACACCGATCTTGACCCCGATCTGACCGGCCTTGGGCTGCAACTTCTGGTAACCGAACGCCGCTGGCCCGACCTTCATGCCGCAATCCGCGACCGGTTCACCCGCCACGGACTGGACGCCCCCCTGACCCAATTGCGCGACCTGCTGGCCGCCAAACCATGGGCCATCGATCAGGATTTGCTGGCCTATGTCGATGGCATCGGCTGTCCCGTGCGCCTGCCTGCCTTTTGGGCCATGCTTCATTCGGCGCTGCCATCGCTTTCCGAAGCCGCGCCCGCCGCCCCGCCCGCCAAGGGGCTGATCTATATCGATGCCACCTGCTTTCTTGATAACCTGCGCCATGGCGGCCATCTGACCGGCATCCAGCGGTCGATCCTCGAATTGCTGCGCGCCCTTGCGGCTGACAGCGCGTGCGAACGGGTTCGTGTCAGTTTCTTTGCCCGCCATTCGGGGGCGTTCCTTTCGGTCGCGCTGACCGATTTCATCGCCCATCTCGAACAGGTCGGCTTGAAACAGCTGGCGTCCGATCTTTTGCTTTCCGCGCCCGCAGACCATCCGCTATCGGGGCTGTTGTCAGGGCTTGATGTCTCGTCCGCCTTGCCCGGCCCGTCGGACACGCTTTTCGTCATGGATGTGTTCTGGTCGGTCTATTTCAGCCGCCTGCATTCGGCTTTCAGCCATTACCCCTGCCGCAAGCTTCTGTTCGTGCATGATCTGATCGGCATCAACCTGCCGCAGGAAAACGCGGTCGTCACCAATCGCCGCTTTGCCGCAGCCCTGCCGCGCATGGTCGCGCTGGCTGACGGGCTTGTCGCCCAGTCGCAGGCCACGCGCACCGACCTGACCCGGTTCCTTGCGACCCAAGGCCTGCAAAAGCCGGTTTTCGCCCTGCGCTTTGCCCATGCCCGCATCGCCCCCGACGGCCCGCTGGGGCAGATCGAATCCGACACGCTCAAACGCTTGGCAGGCCGACGCTTGCTGCTGTCGGTCGGCACGCTGTCATGGCGCAAGGGTTTCGTCGAACTGGCCGAGGCTTTTGCCGCCGCGATCGACCGCTTGCCCGCCGATGCGGTTCTGGTTCTGGCGGGACGCTTTCAGCCCCATCTACCCGAGGCCGCGCAGCTGACGGCCCTGTTCGAACGGCACCCCGACCGCATGATGTGGCTCAACGTGCCAAGCGATACCCTGCTTGACCAGCTTTACCGCGCCTGTTGGGGCGTGGCCCTGCTCTCCTACGCCGAAGGCTGGGGCCTACCGGTATCGGAAGGGCTGGCTTACGGCAAACCGCTGATCGTCAGCGACCGCACTTCGCTGCCCGAAGTGGCGGGCGACGCGGCGCATTACGTCGATCCGGCCAAACCCGGTCAGGTGCAGGATGCGGTGCTGCGGCTGTTTCTGGACCGCGGCTTTCATGCAGGGCTGCACGCCCTGTCAGAAACCGCGCCAAAGCGCGACTGGGCCGATGTTGCCGCCGATCTGCTGGCAATCACCGCCACGCTGCACGGCGCGGCCTGACCCGATCGCTACCACAGCGCACACCCCGGCACCGCCGCCTCGGCCCGCGCCATCAGGGCGGCCAAGGTGGCCACATCCGTCTGCGCGGACCAGCCCAGCCGATCCCGCGCCTTTGCCGCATCCCCGATCAGGTCCACAGCCTCGGCCGGCCGGTAGAATTCCGGATCGACCGCGACGATAATCCGCCCATCACTGCGCCGGCGCCCCACTTCGCCGGCCCCGCTGCCTTCCCAGTCAATCTCGATCCCCAATGCGGCGGCGGCATGGGTGGCGAAATCACGCACTGTCGTTCCGATGCCAGTCGCAAGAATGAAATCCTCGGGCTGGTCCTGCTGAAGCATGCGCCACATGCCTTCGACATATTCGGGCGCGTACCCCCAATCGCGCCGCGCCGAAAGATTGCCAAGCCGACATATCTCGGGCGCGCCCGCCGCAATCCGCGCCAAGGCCAGGGTGATCTTGCGCGTCACGAATTGTCGGCCGCGCAACGGGCTTTCGTGGTTGTAAAGTATACCGCAAGACGCATGCATCCCGAACCGCGTGCGGTAATTCTCGACCAGACAATGCGCCATCACCTTGCCCGTGCCATAGGGCGCGCGTGGCGCAAGCGCGGTCAGTTCAGTCTGCGGGCAGGTGCGGGCCGTGCCGAAAATCTCGCTGCTCGAGGCCTGGAAGATCCGCGTATCGCCGCCCAGCGTCCGCAGCGTATCCAGCAGACGCGCCGTCCCCATCGCATGAATGTCCAGCGCCTGAATCGCATTGTCCCAGGACGCGCCGACGAAGCTTTGGGCGGCAAGGTTGTAAACCTCGTCAACCGAAACCTCGCGCAGCACGCGAAAGATGTTGTTATGGTCGGCAAGATCGAAAGGATGCAGCCTGATCCGGTCGCGCAGCCCCAAAAATTCCAGCCGCTCCAGCCCCGAATGGGCGACCGACCGGATACCGCCATGCACCTCATAGCCCTTGTCCAGCAAAAAGGCCGCCAGATAGGCGCCATCCTGCCCGCTTATTCCGGTGATAAATGCAGATCGTCCCATCCTGCCGTATGTCCCCCGCTTGCGCCCCATGCGGAAATCGGCCGGTGCAAAATGCGATAAGGCCTGTTTGCCAATTCACCGCCAGCGCGCAAGCAATCAAAAGGCGGGCCGAAACGCGATGACCCGCGAAATGGGCTAGGTTCCGCGCTAAAATACTCTTGGTAAAAGACAAAAAGTTCAACCGAAATTCGTTAGTGTTATATCCTGTAACGCTTCGGTTTATCCCCCTTGTCCTTTGCACCGCTTCCTTCGGCGCGGCGGCTGCCCCTATAAACCGGCAGCAATAGCCATAGGCCCACGCATGCCAGACCCGATCCACGCCCTGCCCAAGGCGCTCGCCCAATTGCGCCAACGGGCCGAGGCCGCGTTTCACGCTTCGGGGCCGGGGGCGGCGCTGGCCGCGCTAGATCACGGTTGGTCGGACGGCCTGCGCCACCGTGACCTTGCCCTGCTCGCCGCAAAACTCGCCCGCCGTGCCGCACGCCCGGATGACGTGCTGTCATGGCTGCAACGGGCGCGCGATCTGTCGCCGGACGAGGCCGCGATCTGGATGGGCATCGGCCAATGCCTGCTGGAACGGGGCGCGGCCGAAGATGCCGCAGCGCATGTCCTGTGCGCCCTGCGCCTTGCCCCCGCATCGGCTGACATCCGGCTGATCGCGGCCATCGCCCTTCGGGCCGCGGGCGACACAGCGGGCCAAGCCGATCAGGCCAGCCATGCGCTGCGCCTGTCAGGCGGCACGATGACAACCGCACGGCTGATACTGGCGCAGGCCCATATGGCGCAGGGCGATTTCGCCGCGGCCGAGGCCGATATCGCCCCGCTTGCCACCTCGGCGCAGGAACCGGTCGCGCTGGCCATCCTGCGCGCCGAACTGGCCATGGCCAAGGGACAATGGGCCGAAGCCCTGCTGCTGCTTGCGCAACAGGCCGAAAGCACCCCCGCCGCCCTGTCCGAAATTGCGGCATCCTTCGATGCCTGCCTGACACTTTTTGTGCAACGTGACACGGCAGCGGCACAAAATTTCTTTACCGCCCAAGGCTTTGGCGACCCATCCCAACCGGTGGCCGAACGGGCGGCGGGCCCTGTCCTTGTCCGGTCCTGGCAGGGCGATCCCATCACGCCGCCTTGTCCCGACAGTTCTGCTGTGACTGACAATCCGCAAGACGCCGCTTTTGTCCTGTGGTTGGCCCCGGATACCCGTTTGGCACCCGGCGCCATCGATGCCCTGCGCGACGCCTTGGTGGAAGAACCCTCGGCCTGCGCCGCCGTTCCGCTGCTCTGGGGGGGCACAGGCGCACAGGGTGTGACGGACCGTTTGTCATTGGAAGAAACCGCAAGGCAGCTGACAACGGGCGATCTTGCGCTCGGGCGCATCCCCCTTGCCGCGCCAGTCGCCCTGCTGGTCGCACGGGGCGAAACCGGCTTGCCCGCCGCTCCGCCCAGTCCGGCCGACCTGCTGCACGCCGCGCTGAACGGGCGTGCTGCCGTGGTCAGCCCGTCCGCCCTTGCCGCGGCCCCGCGCCAAGCCGCGATTGATCCGCCATTTCCGGCCCTTCTGGCCCGTTTCGGGGCGATGAACCTGCTGTGCGCGCTGCATCTGGCCAAACAGAACATCGCCAGACACTGCGCCCAGCGGCGGCTTGACCGGCCAGATGCCTTTGCCCCACAGGAAACACCGGCCCCCCTTTTCGTCAGCCACGCGCAGAATTTCGAGGATATCATCCTGCACCGCGCCCTGCGCGATATCTCGCGCGGGCTTTACATCGACATCGGCGCCTCGCATCCGCGTGACGGCTCGGTCAGTCTGGCCTTTCACCGGATGGGCTGGCGCGGCGTGCATGTCGAACCTTTGCCCAAGGTCGCCGCCCGTCTGCGCCGCGACCGCCCCGGTGATACCGTGCTTGACGTTGCGGTCAGCAGCCAAACAGGGCCGATTACCCTGTTCGAAGTGGGTGAAGGCATCGGCCTTAGCACGCTGGATGCCGACCTTGCCGAAACCCACCGCGAAGCGGGCTGGCAGGTTGGCACATGCACCGTTGCCACCATGACGCTGGAAACGCTGCTAGACCGCCATGGCGCCAAAGGCGATGTCCATTGGCTCAAGATCGATGTCGAAGGGGCCGAGGCCGATGTGCTGGCCAGTTGGGGCACCTCGCCCATCCGCCCGTGGATCGTGGCGGTCGAGGCGACACGACCCGGTTCGCCCGAACTGATGCATCAGGACTGGGAACCGCTTTTGCTGGAAAAAGGCTATGACATGGTCATGTTCGACGGGCTGAACCGCTATTACCTTGCCCCCGGACAAGACCACCGCCGCGCTTTCTTTGCCGCGCCGCCGAATATCTTTGACGGCTTCACCACCACCCGCGCCCATTGGGCCCAACGCCCCGCCCCCGCCGCGCAGGGCACAGGCGGTCCTGCGCCCGAAGCGGTATGCCGGATCGATCAGCTGCGCGACAGGCTGCTGGCTGCGGCAGGTCTGGCATGACCGGCCCGATGCGTCTGGTGATCGACATGTATGGCGCGCAGGCGCCGGCCAACCGGCTGCGCGGCGTCGGGCGTTATGCCGCCGACCTGACCGCCGCCATGCTGGCCCGCGCCGGCACGCATGAGGTGCATCTGCTTTATTCCGCTGCCTATCCAACCGATTTCGCCCAATTGCGGGCGCGGTTCTCGGGCCAGCTTGGCCCGGGGCGGCAAAGGGCATGGCAAAACGCCGCGCCGGGCGGGGCCGAGGCGTTGTTTTCCACCCCGCAAGGCCGCGCCGCAACGCTTTTGCGCGAAGATGCCATCCGCGCGCTGAACCCCGATGCGCTGCTGGTGATGTCGCTCTTCGAAGGATTCGTCGATCTGCATCACGCGCCGCTTTCGGCAACGCCGAAAGCGTTCACCACCGGCAACATCGTCTATGACTTCACGCCGCTTGATCCCGCCTATGGCTATCTGGCAGCGGGCCCCCTGCGCGACTGGTATGACGAGGTGCTTCAGGCCCAATCCCGCCATGACCTGCTATTCGCCATCAGCGAGGCGACGCGCCGCGACGCGATCCGCGTTCTGGGCGCGGCGCCCGAACGGGTCGTGACTGTCCACGCCGGGGTGGACCGCAGCCTGTTTTACCCCGCCCCCCCGGGCACCGACCGGCAGGCCCTGCGCCAAAAGCTGGGCTTGGGCGAACGGACGGTGTTCTGCTATGGCGGAACCGACCTTCACAAGAATATCGAAGGATTGATCCGCGCCATCGCGCTTGCAGGCCATCATGCCCGACCGGTGACATTGGCCCTTGCCGGCAAGATCGCGCCTGATCGGTTGCAGGCGCTTCAGGCCACAGCCCTGTCGGCTGGCCTGCCTGCCGACCGGTTGCGCCTGCTCGGGCGGCTCGACGATGGCGATCTGCTGCACCACCTTTGGGCGGCAAATGTCGTGGTCTATCCGTCGCGGTCCGAAGGCTTCGGCCTGCCCGTGGCCGAGGCGATGGCCGCAGGTGCAGCCGTCCTGTGCGGTGACAGAACCAGCCTGCCCGAAATCATCGGCCGCCCTGATGCGATGTTTCCCCCCGACGATCCGGCCGAAATGGCGCGCCGCATCGCACAGGTGCTTGACAACGAAGGCTTCGCCCGCGACCTGCGGCACACTGGGCCGGACCGCGCGGCCCGCTTCGACTGGAACCACGTGGCCGACCGTATTTGGGCCGCCTTTGACGCCGCGCATGACCGGCGCCAACCGCGCAACCCGCAGTCATCCGCGCTGGCCCAACGCCGTATCGAGCGCAGGCTTGCCGATACCCTGCCCGCCTTTGGCCCTGCGGCCCCCGAACAGGCGGCTCGTCTGGCCCGCGCCATGGTTCAAAACCGCACCGTCCCGTCCGCCCGCCCCCGCCTTCTGGTTGATTGCACCGAAACCCAGTTTACCCATACGGCCTCGGGCATCGGCCGGACCGTGCGACAGGCCCTGCGCGCGCTGGCGGCGATGGGGCTGCAATCGCGGGTCGTGCCAGTTTACCTGCATCCCACCGAAGGCGATTGGCGGCAGGCCCCGCCCGCCTTTCTGCGCCGCCTCGGGCTTGTCGAAGGGCCAGATGACGGCGCGACCCTCCTGCCCGAAGCAGGCGATCATTTCCTCGCGCTTGACCTGAACTATGCCCTGCCCCGCCAAACCGCCTTTCTCGACGCGATCCGCGCCGTGGGCGGCCAGCTTTCCGCCGTGGTCTATGATCTTTTGCCGATGCAACGCCCCGACTGGTTCGCGCCGGGCCTCGGGTTGCGGCACCACCGTTGGTTCGACACCGTGGCCGGTTTCGACCATCTGGCCTGCATCTCGGGCGCGGTGGCCGATGCCGTCAGGGCCGAGCTTGCCTTGACCGACCGACCGCTTGCGCCAAAAGTCGGCTATTTCCACCTTGGCACGGGGCTTGAGGAAACGGCAATTGATCCGCTGCCCGCCGCACTTGCGGGGCGCGAATTTGTTCTGACGGTCAGCACCCTTTATGCCCGCAAGGGGCAAGAACAGCTTCTCGATGCGTTTGAACGCCTTTGGGCCGCTGGTCACGATACCGCGCTGGTCTATGTCGGCGCAGCGGGTTTCGGGGTTGACCGGCTGATCGACCGTCTGGCCCACCATCCCGAAAACGGCCGCAGGCTGTTCTGGTTTGCCAATGCACCTGACCGGCTTTTGGCGGCGCTTTATGCCGCCTGCCGCGGCGTCGTCACCCCCTCGGAAGGCGAAGGATTCGGGCTTCCGCTGGTCGAGGCACTTCAGCGCGGCTGCGCAGTCCTTGCGCGCGATCTTCCCGTCTATCGCGAGGTTTCACAAGGCGACGTGACATGGTTCACGGGCCTTGCACCGCAAGACCTTGAACAGACCCTTGCAGGCTGGATCGCGGCCCTTCGGTCAGGAACGATCCGGCCCGCAGCGCCACGCCGGTTTCTCGACTGGCCGGAAAGCGCAGCGCAGTTGCGCGATCTGATCGGGGTGCCGTGATCTACAGGCGCACCCACTCGGGCGGGCAAAGCTCGGGGCGCGCATCGTCTTTTGCGAACCAGACCTTTGGCGCGACCACCACCTTGGCCGGGTCCGTGTTCAGCCATGCCCCCCACCATGAAAAGGTGGAATTTGCGATGACATGATGGCGGCAGGCCGACATCAACCGCAGGTCTTCGGCCGCTGCCGCCCCGTTGTGGCGGATCACGATCTTTTCGACCCCAAGATCCAGCTTCTGCGATGCCCAGTCAGGATCGTCCGAAAACACATAGGCCCGTGGCACGATCCCGGTGCGCCCCGCGATAGCCGCCAGCGCCTGCGCGTAGTAGTCAGCATCGCAAATGACATATTTCTGCAACAGCAGGTAATCGCCCCGTCTGACATGCACCGAAACCGCCTGGCGGTCGGCGGCGATGGTTTGCAGCATCTGCGCCGTCTGCCCGCTTGGCGCCGTGCAATGGCTCAAATCCCGCCGCAAAACAGCGGTCTGGTCGGCAAAATAGGCCTCGCTGTGGAAATAGCCTTCCAGATAAACCCCGTCCGGCGCGCTTAGCACCCGCGGGTCCGGAAAGGGCCTGCTTTCGCGCAAGGGTCGCGGCCCCGGCCAAAGCCCGGCACGCCACAGCGCATAGGGCGCGACCTGATCGCGCCGGGGCGGCAATCGCGCCTTGCCCGCCGCCTTTGCAATCTGGAAGCGGTCAAGCGCAAAGAGGTTGTGGTTTTCGCGACCGTCCAGCAGGCGGCAGTCCAGCCGCAATTCGGTGCCGCGCCGCAGCGCCAGCGCGCGGCCTGCGGCATATTGGAACAATTGGTTGCCAAGGCCACCGGTCAGACGAACGAAGATCACGCGGGAATTCCAGATGCTAAGGCCGGTGCTAGCAGGACACTTCCCATTTCCAACACGGGCAAACGGATGGGCAGATAGCGAAGGGCAGATGCAGCGTGCAAATCCCGCCTAAAGCCGCCCCGCCGCACCCCGATCGAGAAAATCGCGATAGGTTTCCGCAAGACCCTGCTCCAACGGAATTTTCGCCGCCCACCCCATCTGGCGCAAACGCGATACATCCAGCAGCTTGCGCGGCGTGCCATCCGGCTTGGTTGGATCGGTCACGATACGCCCCGTGAACCCGGTCAGGGCGGCCACCCGTTCCGCCAGTTCGATGATCGAGATGTCAACACCCGTGCCGACATTGATATGGCTCAGCATCGGCTGGGTTTTGGAATCATAGACCGCCTTGGGCAGGTCCAGCACGAACAACGACGCCTCGGCCATATCGTCCACATGCAGGAACTCTCGCCGCGCCGTGCCTGTGCCCCAGATCACCACCTCGTCCGCGCGCGATACCACGGCCTCGTGAAACCGGCGGATCAGGGCAGGCAGGACATGGCTGTGATCGGGGTGGAAATTGTCGCCCGGCCCGTACAGGTTCGTCGGCATGACCGACCGGTAATCCACCCCGTATTGGCGGTTGTAGCTTTCGCACAGTTTGATGCCCGCGATCTTGGCCACGGCATAGGGCTCGTTCGTCGGCTCGAGAACGCCGGTAAGCAGCGCCTCTTCGCGCATCGGCTGCGGCACATCCCGTGGATAGATGCAGGATGACCCCAGTTGCAAAAGCCGCGTCACCCCGGCGGCAAAGGCCTGATGGATCACATTAGCCTCGATCATCAGGTTCTGATAGATGAAATCTGCCGGAAAGGACTGGTTGGCCATGATCCCCCCAACCTTTGCCGCGGCAAGAATTACGGTATCGGGCCGTTCTGCCTGCATAAAGGCGCGCACGGCACTCTGGTCGGTCAGGTCAAGCTCGGCACGGCTGCGCGTCAGCACCTCGGCCCCCGTGGCCCGCAGGCGCCGTAGGATCGCGCTGCCGACCATGCCCCGATGCCCCGCAACAAAGGTCTTCATGCTAGGCCGTGTCCGACAGGGCAACCGCCAGCCCGTTGGCCCGCAGCAGCCGATGGCGCATCGCCACGCGCAGGTCTTCGGCCACCATCTCGCGGCACATCTCGCGCGCGGTGATCTTGGGCGTCCAACCCAGCTTGGCCTTGGCCTTTGACGGATCGCCCAGCAGGGTTTCCACCTCGGCGGGCCTGAAATAGCGCGGGTCCACACGCAGCACCACCTGCCCCGGTTTCACCCCATGCGGCATGTTCGAATGGACAGCCCCCACCACGCCCACCTCGTTCACCCCCTCGCCCTCGAACAGCAGGGTGAAGCCCAGCTCCTCGGCGGTCCAGCGGGCGAAATCGCGCACGGAATGTTGCACGCCGGTTGCGATAACGAAATCGTCGGGCGCATCCTGTTGCAGCATCATCCACTGCATGCGGACATAATCCTTGGCGTGGCCCCAATCGCGCAACGCCCCCAGATTGCCCAGATACACGCAATCCTGCAACCCTTGCGCGATAAGGGCAAGGGCGCGGGTGATCTTGCGGGTGACAAAGGTTTCACCCCGGCGCGGGCTTTCGTGATTGAACAGAATGCCGTTGCAGGCATACATCCCATAGGCTTCGCGGTAATTCACCGTGATCCAGTAGGCATACATCTTGGCCACGGCATAGGGGCTGCGCGGGTGGAACGGGGTCGTCTCGCTTTGGGGCACCTCGCGCACCTTGCCGAACAGTTCGGACGTTGACGCCTGATAGAACCGCGTCTTGCCCTCAAGCCCAAGAAACCGGATCGCCTCGAGCAGGCGCAGCGTGCCCATGGCATCGACATCCACGGTGTATTCGGGGGCCTCGAAACTGACAGCCACATGCGATTGCGCGGCCAGATTATACACCTCGTCCGGCTCGACCTCGCGCAGGATGCGCGTCAGGTTGGAACTATCGGTCATATCGCCGTAATGCAGCCGAAGCCGCGCCCCGCCTCCTTGCGGATCGTCGATCAGATGGTCGATCCGCGCCGTGTTGAACATCGAGGACCGGCGCTTGATGCCATGGACCTCATACCCCTTGTCCAGCAGGAATTCCGCCAGATAAGACCCGTCCTGCCCGGTGATGCCCGTGATCAATGCGCGCTTTGTCATGTCAGGCCACCGCTTCAAGGTTCAGCGAAACCAGCGTTCCGTTTTCCTTGTCCATATGCGGCAGATAGGCCTGCGAATAATCGTCCAGCCACGCATGGTCGGTCAGCCGCCAGTCCCACCGCCGCACCTGCGCGAAGCCCGCCGCAAGCAGCGCGCGCGTCAGGTCGGCCTCGTCAAAGATCATTCCGTGAAAATCGTTGCGGTCCCGCTGCCCGCCACTGACAAGACCGCGCACCCCTTCGATCCCATCGGCCAGTTGACCCGCCAGATACAGCCGCGCCGCCACCGCAAAATCCGGCACAGCCAGCCGCAGCACCCCACCCGGACGCAACACCCGCCGCCATTCGCGCAGCGCCGCCTGATAGGTCATGCGCCCGAAATGTTCCAGCACATGCGACGCATAGATCAAGGCGACCGTGCCATCCCCAAGGAACGACAGGTCCTCGACCGGACCACAATGATCGACATGCGGATAGCTTTGCACGTCAATATGGAAAAACCCCGGAATACGCTTGGCGCCACACCCAAGGTGCAATCTGATGTCAACCATTCTGTCCCAAACCGGCCCAGATCAGGGCCTTCTGAAAACCTGTCGCCCAAACTGCGATTGAATTACCGTTGAACACAAAAACGCGGGCCAAATCGCCTCGCGGGCGTCCCGCGCGATACGCGAACGAAACCGTGGCACCACGGGGTCGGACCACTGAAACGCAGCCATACCCGCCACACTGATCATCCGCCATCCGCCACCGGGTCGCAAGCCCTTTTGCCCGCCGCGCGCCGACCGCAACACGCCATCATCGGCCGCGCCGCACCGCAGCGTAAGACATTCCGGCCGGGGCGGCACCGATCCGCGGCACATGAGCACGCAGCGCGAACGGGTTGTGAACGGCGGCGAAGTCTTGCAAGCTGCCTGCCTGCGGGGTTGCGGCGACTTCAGGGGAAACGACTGATGGCAGATGAAAGCCACCCCCCGGTTGCCGCTTCGTCGGCGCGGGGAAGCCTGTCCTGTTTCGGCATCCGTCAGGGCGATTTGCTGCGCGACTTCGGCCAATGGGCGCGGCTGCATCTGGGCATGACGCGGCTTGTCTATGTGGCTCCGTCGCCCGCGCGGCTGCGAAAGCCCGCCTTTCTGGCCGGAAAGGGCGCGTTCGAGGTGATACCCGCCGCCGAGATGGGGTTTGAACGGGTGCCGATCTCGCTGCGCGCGGTGGGGCGGGCAATGGCCGACCGGCTTTCGGGCGCGCCCCAGGGCACGGTCCTTGCGGTTGATATGGGCTGGGGCCTGCAAACCGCCTCGGCCACCGCCAATTTCGAAGGCTGGACCGGCGTTGCCGCCGATCTGGCCGAGGCGACAGGCCACACGGTCGTGTCGCTTTACAATCGCAGCCTGCTAATCGACGAACACCTGCTCGCGGCCCTGCGCGGTCATTCTGCCGTGCTGACCCCCGAAGGCGTGGTGGATAACCCGCATTGGCTGCCCCGCGCGCTGCAAGAAAAGGGCACCCTGCGCGAACATGTGAACCACTGGCTGGGCGGCCTGTCGCCCAGTCTGATCCGCAACAACCCCTTTGCCGACCGGCACGCCGCCGAAGGCGCCGATCCGATGTGGCTTCTGGGCCGCCGCGCCGAAGAAAAGGTGATCCCCACCGAAGAAGCCGTGCGCGAACGCTGGAAAATCCGCTGCTTCGGCCGCCTGCGCGTCTATCGCGCCGATGGCAGCCAGATTGACTGGGCCGCATCGGGCGGCGCTACGATGAAGACAAAGACCCTGTTTGCCTATCTGTTGCAGCAGGGCGGCAAGGGGGCGCAGACCGATGATCTTGCCGATCTTCTCTGGCCCGATGCCACCAGCATCGAGGCCGCGCGCAACCGCCTTTACCACACGGTGGGCTGTCTGCGGCAGGCGCTTGATGGCGGGTCAGCCCGGCGCGGGGCCAGCACGGTCCGGCGCGATGGCAACAGCTATGTGCTTGTCCCGCCCGAACGCAGCTGGCTCGACATCTCGACCTTCGAACAGCTGTGCCGCCAGTCGCAAAGCCATCTCAAGGCGGGCGATCTGGACGAATCCCTGATCTGCCTGCGCGCGGCAGACCGGCTTTATTCCGGCGACCTGTTCGAAGACATCCCCGCCGAATATGTCGATGACCAGGAACGTGACTGGTGCTGGACCCGCCGCTACTGGCTGCGCGACATGTATCTCAAGGTGCAGCGCGATGCCGCCCGCATCTACCGCCGCCGCGCCGACCATTCCGCCGCCCTCAGCCATTGCAACAAGGCCCTCGCACTCGACCCGCTGGCCGAGTTCGCACATGAAGAGGCGATGCAGGTTTTCGCCGCACAGGGACGGCGCGAGGCGATCGAACGCCAATACGCGCTCTACCTTGATTCGCTGTCACGATTCGATGACCGCCCGCGCAGCGCGGAACTGGTAAAACTTTACCGCAGCCTGACCGCGTGAAACAAAATTTCCTGATATGTAACAGCATCTTAACGGCTAAAGAAAAACCAAAGATCACTGTTGCATGTTTGTTTCCAAGCTGGCCACCGTGCCGGTTCCGCCTTTTCTGTTGGGAGGACAGAATGAACACCATGGCCCCGGCGAAAGCCTGCCCGTTCTCCAATGCTGCCGAAGATTTCGACCCCTTCGATCTGACCGATCCGTTCCCCTTTTACGCCTATGCCCGTAACGAGGCGCCGGTGTTCTTTTCCGAAAAGCTGGGCTACTGGGTCGTCTCGCGCCATGCCGACATCAAGGCGGTGTTCGACGATTGGCAGGTCTTTTCGTCGGAAAACGCGCAGGCCCCGATCCGTCCCTTGGGCGAACCCGGCCGCGCGGTGATGAAGGCGGGGGGCTTCACCGCCTATTCCGGCCTGTCGGCCCGCATCCCGCCGGACCACACCCGCATCCGCAAGGTGGCGCAAAGCTGCTTCGGCCCGCGCCGTTTCAAATCCATCGAACCCCAGATCTATGAAATCGTGAACCGCGAGATCGACAAGTTCGCCCATAAGGGCAGCGCCGATTTCTTCCGCGAATTTGCCTATGACGTGCCCGCCTATGTGCTGTTCCGTCTGGTCGGCGTGCCCGATGCCGATGTGCCAAAGGTCAAATCATGGGCCGTCAGCCGCGCTGTCCTGACATGGGGCGACCTGTCGGACGAAGAACAGATCCCCCATGTTCACAACATGGTGGAATACTGGGCCTATTGCCGCGCCCTTGTCGCCGCCGCCCACCAGAACCCCGGCGACAACCTGCCCGGCGATATGGTGCGCGCCCAACTGGCCGGCGCTGAAATCAGCGATGACGAAATCGCAGGCGTTCTGTACTCGGTCCTCTTTGCCGGGCACGAAACCACCACCACCCTTCTGACCAACGCCCTGCGCGAGTCGCTGCTTTCCCGCGACCAGTGGGAAAAACTGACCGCCGACCCCGACAAATGGACCGCCGCAACCGAAGAATTCCTGCGCTTTAGCCCCTCGATCGTGGCTTGGCGGCGCCGGGCGCTGCAAGATGCCGAAATCGGCGGGGTCGCCATTCCCAAGGGGGCGAATATCCTGCTGCTTCTGGGCTCGGCCAACCGCGATGCGACGGTCTTTGATCAGCCTGACCGGCTTGACATTGACCGCCCCAATGCCCGCAACCACCTGTCCTTCGGCTATGGCATCCATTTCTGCCTTGGCCAGCAACTGTCCAAGCTGGAATTCGGCATCGCCATGCGCGAACTCGCCCGCCGCCTGCCCTCGTTGCGGCTGACGCCGGGGCAGGACTTCACCTTCGCGCACAACACCTCGTTCCGGGTGCCCACCGCGCTGCATATCGAATGGGATCTGTGATGACCGCCCCCCTGTCCCCCACCCTTACCGCTCAGGCCGCCATGATCGACGCCCGCTACATCCTGCCCTTCGAAACCGCGCAAGACGCCGACCATCCCCGCATGGGCGGCAAATGCGCCAGCCTTGCCCGCATGATCGCCATGGGCGTGCCCGTGCCGCGCGGCTTTGCCGTGGCGACCGATGCCTATGCCGCCCATCTGGCGGCGGGCGGGCTGAATGCCGCGATCCGCGCCCAGCTGTCGCATCTCGACACTCACAACGTCACGGACGAAGAGGCCCGCAGTCAGGCGATCCGCCAACTGGTCAATGACCGCGCCATGCCGCCCGAGGTGGAAGCCGCCATCCGTGCAGCCTATGCCCTGATGGCACCGGCCGATGACCTGCCGGTCGCGGTGCGCTCCTCTGCCACCGCCGAAGACATGCCCGATGCCAGCTTTGCCGGACAGCAGGACACCTATCTGTGGGTCGTCGGCGCCGATGAGGTGGTGGCCAAGGTCCGCGCCTGCTGGTCCAGCCTCTTCACCGCCCGCGCCATGAGCTACCGTGCCGACCATGACCTCGGCCAGATCGAGGTGCTGATGGCCGTGGCCGTGCAGGAAATGGTCGATGCCCGCAGCGCGGGCGTGGCCATGACGCTTGATCCCATCAACGGCGATCGCACCAAGATCGTGATCGATGCCTCTTGGGGCCTTGGCGAAAGCGTGGTGTCGGGCGAAATCACCCCCGACAACTTCCTTGTCGAAAAGGTGCTGATGCAGGTGCAAAAGCGCAAGATTTCCGTCAAGACCCACGAAATCATCGCCGACCCCGCCGCCCGCTGCACCGTCGACCGCGAAGTCGAGGCCGATCGCCAGTCGCAGCCCAGCCTGTCGGATGACGAGGTGATCGCCGTGGCGCAACTGGCGCGGCGGCTGGAAAAGGCCATCGGCGGGCCGCAAGACCTTGAATGGGCGATTGACCGTCAGGGTCGTCTGGTCGCGCTGCAATGCCGGCCCGAAACGGTCTGGAGCCAGAAAAAGGCCGCACCGCAAAGCTTTGCCATGGGGATCGAAGGCGTGCTCGGCACGCTGATGGCCCCGATCCAGAACAAAAACTGACCGCCATAACGTTTCTCGGGGAGGAGAGACCCATGACTGCACGCACGAGTTTTCCAAGCGCCTATGACCTTGCCGCACCGGCGGGGGCCGAGGCGTGGCGCGACCTGTATCCCTATTACCTGATGTTCGCCGACAACCGCCGCGCCGAAGAAGATGGCAAGTTCTGGTTCTGCGACAGCCAGCACTGGCCCAACCCCTTCAAGCCCTTTGACGCCGTGACGGTGGAATATGCGGTCAAATGCCTTGGCCAGTATAACACCCGCCATTACCTTGTGCCGCCCGCCAATGGCGTCGATTTCCGCATCCACAACGGCTATGTCTATATGTCGCCCGTCGGCGTCGCGCCCGAAAACATCGGCCCCCGCGTGCCGCAATTCATGGACCGCGCAGGCCATTATTTCATGAACTGGAACAGCCTGCTCGATCAGTGGCTGGTCAAGGTCAAGGCCAACATCGCCGAGATGGAGGCGCTGCGCTTCGACGACCTGCCCGAGGTGGTGCCGGTCGAATGGGTCAAGGAAGGCCGCGGTCTCGACAACACCGTCCCGCTGTCGGAAGCCTATGACAAGGCGATCCAGCTGCTTTACCGGACGTGGAACTACCATTTCGAATTCCTCAACCTCGGTTATGCCGCCTATCTCGATTTCTTCGGCTTCATGAAATCGCAGTTTCCCACCATCTCCGACCAGTCCATCGCCAAAATGGTGCAGGGCGTGGACAGCGATCTGTTCCGCCCCGATGACGAGTTGAAGAAACTCGCCAAACTCGCGGTTTCGTCAGGCCTGGCCGCGCATCTGTCGGCCGGTTCGGTCGATCAGGTTCTGGCCGCGATGGCGGGCAGCGATGCAGGACGCGCTTGGGTTGCCGCATGGGAAGGCGCGAAAGACCCGTGGTTCAACTTTACCTCGGGCAACGGCTTCTATTCGGATGACAAATACTGGATCGAGCATCTCGACATCCCGATGGGCTATATCCGCGACTACGCCGCCCGCGTGCAAAAGGGCGACGAGATTGACCGCCCCACCGCCCAGATCGCGGCCGAGCGTGACCGCATCACCGCCGAATACCGCGACCTTCTCGATGCCGAGGCGCAGGGCGCCTTTGACGGCAAGCTGGGTCTGGCACGGACCGTGTTCCCTTACGTCGAAAACCACAATTTCTACATCGAACATTGGTCGATGTCGGTGTTCTGGCGCAAGATGCGCGAACTGTCGGCCCTGTTCCACCGCGCAGGCTTCTGGGAAAACGCCGATGACATGTTCTACCTCAACCGCAACGAAGTGCGCGACGCGCTCTTTGATCTTGGCATGGGTTGGGGTGTCGGGGCGCCTGCCACCGGCCCGACCTATTGGCCTGCGGAAATCAAGCGCCGCAAGGCGATCCTTGCCGCCCTGCAATCGGCCCCGCCGCAGCCCGCGCTGAACACCCCGCCTGCGGTGATCACCGAACCCTTCACCATCATGCTGTGGGGCATCACCACCGATGCCGTGCAGAAATGGCTTGTCGGGTCCAGCGACTCGACCAAGCTCGAAGGCATGGCCGCCTCGCCCGGCGTGGTCGAAGGCCGCGCGCGGGTGATCCGCTCGGCCAGCGACCTTGGCCTGATCCAAGAGGGCGAAATCCTGGTCACCCCGGTCACGGCCCCCAGCTGGGCGCCCGTCTTCGGCAAGATCAAGGCCACCGTCACCGATATCGGCGGCATGATGAGCCACGCCGCCATCGTCTGCCGCGAATACGGCCTTCCGGCCGTGACCGGCACAGGCACCGCGTCCAGCACCATCAAGACCGGGCAGATGCTGCGCGTCGATGGCACCACGGGCGAGGTGACGATCCTGTCGGCCGCCTGAACCAACCCGAACGGGCCGCCGCCACCACGGCGGCCCGTTCCCCCCGACGCCCCAACCGCCGTCCCGATGCCGCAAGGAAGCGCCATGCAGATGCCCGCCCCCCCCACCGCCCGTTACGATGCCGTCTGGCGGCGAGCCGAACCCTACATGCGCGCGCGCAAGAACGATGTGCATGTGCCGCTTTCCTTTGACTGGGCGCAGCGCCTTCTGGCCGCGCACCCCGAGGCAGATGCCGACATCGTCTCGCTGGCCATCCTGCTGCACGATATCGGCTGGTATTCCATCGACATGGAAGACATCATTGAAAAAGGCTTTGGCCCCAATATGATGCAATCCGATGTTCGCTTTCTGCACGAAAGCGAAGGCGTCCGCCTGTCGCGCCCCGTGCTGGAAGAAACCGGCTGGGGCGAAGATACCATCCGCGCCGTGGCCGAAATCATCGACGGCCATGATACTCGCCCCCATCCCCGCCACCTGAACGACCGGCTGGTCCGCGATGCCGACAAGCTGTGGCGCTTTTCCGTCACCGGCGTTTCTGTCGCCTGCGACTGGTTCAAGATGACCCCGCGCCAATATGCCGACCGGCTGGAACATCAGGTCGCCCAACTGGAAACCGAAACCGGCCGCGCCTGGGCCGCGCAGGAATTGCGCGCCACCCGTGCCGCGTTGATGCTGCATGTGATCTGAAGGACAAAGCCGATGGAAATGTTCATCGACGGCTGCTGGAAACCTGCGGTTTCCGGCGCGACCCAGCCTGTCACCAACCCCACGACCGGCGCGATCATCGACACGGTTCCCACCGGCGATGAACAGGATGCCGATATCGCCATCCGCGCCGCCGACCGGGCGCTGGCGTCATGGCGCGCCGTCCCCGTGGCCGAACGCGCCCGCCTGCAAAAGCGCGCGGCACAGTTGATGCGCGAAAATGCCGACCGGATCGGGCGCGTCCTCACCTCGGAACTCGGCCGCCCCGTGGCCGCCGCGATCACGGAAATCCAGCGCTCCGCCGACCTGCTCGATGTCTATGCCGAAGAAGGCCTGCGCCTGCATGACGAGGTGATTGTCAGCCAGCCCGGCGAAAAGATCATGGTGCGCCGCGAACCCGTGGGCGTCGTGGTCGCCATCACGCCCTTCAATTATCCCATCACCCTTTTGTGCTTCAAATTGGGCGCAGCCCTGATCGCGGGCTGCACCGTGGTCGCCAAACCGGCCGAGGATACGCCGCTTTCCACCCTGCTGCTGGCCGAACTGTTCCATCAGGCGGGCTTTCCGGCGGGCTGCTTCAACGTCGTCACCGGGCGCGGGCGCGGGATCGGCATGGCCATGGTCAACCACCCCATCCCCGGCAAGGTCGCCTTCACCGGCGGCACGGCGGCGGGCAAGGCCATCGCGGCCGCCGCCGCAGGCACGGTCAAGCGCGTGACGCTGGAACTGGGCGGCCAAAGCCCCGCCATCATCTGCGCCGATGCCGATCTTGCCAAGGCCGCCGCCGCCATCGCCCGCCACGGTTTCGCCAATTCCGGCCAGTTCTGCTACCGCGTGAACCGCGTCTATGTGGAACGGCCCGCCTATGACGCCTTCCTGTCCGCCCTTCTGACCGAAGTCGCCAAGATCACCGTAGGCGATGGCCAGACCGACCCCGTGACCATGGGCCCGATGGTCAATGCCAAGATCTTCGGCAATGCCTTTGGCCAGATCGCCGATGCCCGCGCCAAGGGCGCCCGCATCTGCTGCGGCGGCGACAGGCTGTCGGGCGGCATCTATGACGGCGGCTATTTCCTGCCGCCCACCGTCATCGCCGATACTGACCATTCCATGCAGATCATGACCGAAGAAACCTTTGGTCCCGTGCTTGGCATCATGTCCGTTGAAAGCCCCGCACAGGCGCTGCACCTCGCCAATGATACCGTCTATGGCCTTGCCGGATTCGTTTTCAGCGGCAACCTTGCCCGCGGCATGGCGTTGGCCGAACGCATCAATGCGGGCTCGGTCTGGGTCAATGACATCCACCGCTCGAACCACTCGGCCCCCTTCGGCGGGATGAAGCAATCGGGCATCGGGCGCGAAAAGGGCCGCTACGGGGTGGAAAGCTACCTCGAATACAAGACCCTCTATCTGACCTATGACGAGGCGCTGGCATGACCCCCCGCGACCTTGCACTGTGGCAGGCGGCGCGCCCGTGGCTGGATGTGCGCTCGAACGATGTGCATACGCTGATTGCATGGCGTCTGGCCCGCACGCTGCTTGCGCTGCGCCCCGGTGCCGATGAAAGCGTGGTCCTGCCCGCAATCATCCTGCACGATACCGGCTGGAAGAAGATGCCACAGGACAAGCTGGCGCTGGCCGTGGGGCCCAAACCGCAATTCCCCGAACTCCAGCGCGACCACGAAGTGGCGGGGGTCGCGATCGGGCGCGATATTCTGCACCATCTGGGGCTGGGGCTTGATGACGCGGCAATCCTTGCCATCATCGACGGACATGACACGACCAAGGCCGCCCGCTCGGCCGAAGATGCCATCGTCAAAGATGCCGACAAGCTGTGGCGTTTCACCCCGCACGGGGTCGAAACCATCGGCGGCTGGTTCCAGACGCCCGCGCCAGAAACGCTGGCGATGCTGGAAGATTTCGTCCTGCCCTCGTTCCTGACGCCCGAAGCGCGGATCATGGCGCAGGGTTTTCTGGCCGAAGGCTGGGCCTCGGCCGAACATGAAGAAAGGATGCGGGGATGAGCGGACTTGATCTTGCAGGCAAACGCGTGGTCGTCACTGGCGCGGCGGGCGGTCTGGGCCGCGCCTTTGCCCAAGCCTTCGCCCGCGAAGGCGCATCCGTGGTTGCAGCCGATATCAACCTGACCGGCGCACAGGAAACCGCGGCGCTGATCGGCGGCGCGGCCTTTGCGGCACAGGTGGATGTCACCTCGCAGGTCTCCACGGCGGCACTTGCGGCACAAGCGGCCGAAACCATGGGCGGCATCGACGTGCTGGTGAACAACGCCGCCATTTATGCCGGACTCGAACGCAAGGGCTTCGAACAGATCGACGAAACCATCTGGGACCGCGTGATGGCCGTCAACGTCAAGGGCCCGTGGCAGATGACCCGCGCCGTAGCACCGCATCTGCGAAAGGCGGGCGGCGGGGCGGTGATCAACGTCTCTTCGGCCACGGTGATGAGCGGATCACCCGAATGGCTGCACTACGTCAGCTCGAAAGGCGCCGTCATCGCCATGACCCGCGCGCTGGCCCGCGAGCTGGGCAATGACCGCGTCACCGTCAACGCCCTCGCCCCCGGTTTCACCCTGACCGAGGCAAGCCTTGGCCTGATGGAGGATGCCGCCAGCTATGGCGTCACACGGGGCGCGATCAAACGCGCCGCCGGGTCCGACGACATGGTCGGTGCGGCGCTGTTCCTTGCCTCACCTCTGGCCGGTTTCATCACCGGACAGACGATCATCATCGATGGCGGACGCCAGTTCCTGTAAGGTTAGCCCATGCCCACAATCACCTTTGTCGAACCCGATGGCACCCGTCGGGATGTTGCCGCACACCCCGGCGAAAGCCTGATGGCCGCCGCCACCCGCGCCAATGTCGCGGGCATCATCGCCGAATGTGGCGGCAGCGCGATGTGCGCGACCTGCCATTGCTACCTTGTCGCGGGCACCCTGCCCGAAGCCGAACCGCTCGAGGCTGAAACCCTTGAATTCGTCGCCCGCAACACCCGCGCAACCAGCCGCCTGTCCTGTCAGATCACCGTGACCGACACCATGGAAGGGCTTGTCTTGCAGGTTGCCCCGCAATGAGCGGCGTTGTCATCATCGGGGCGGGCCATGCGGGCAGCCAACTGGCCGTATCGCTGCGGGCCGAAGGCTATGCCGGCGCGGTGACACTGATCGATGCATCCGATGCCCTGCCCTATCACAAGCCCCCGCTGTCCAAGACCTTCCTGAAAGACCCCGCTGCCCTGCCCCAACCGCTGCGCGCGGCGTCGGCCTATAAGGCCGCGGGCGTGACCCGTCTGACCGGAACCGTCACCGCCATCGATACCGCCGCGCAAACCGTCACCCTGCACGGCGCGGCGCTGGATTATGACCATCTCGTTCTGGCAACCGGTGCGCGCAACCGGATGCTGCCCGATCTTGCAGGGGCCGCGAATGTCCATTCCCTGCGCGACCTTGCCGATGCCGAACGCCTTCGCGCCGCACTCGCGGATGCCGCGCATGTGGTGGTGATCGGCGGGGGCTTCATCGGGCTGGAATCGGCCGCCGCCCTTGCCGCCATGGGCAAAACCGTCACCGTGCTCGAATCCGCCCCCCGCGTGCTGGCCCGGGTTGCAGCCCCCGAAACCTCGGCGCGGGTCGAAGCCACGCTTGCCGGTCTGGGCGTGACGATCCGCACGGGTTTTTCCGCAGGCGGCTTTACGCGCCAAGGCGACCGCATCCACGCCGTGCAGGGGGCACAGGATACCGTCCCCTGCGACCTGCTGCTTGTCGGCATCGGCGCGCAGGCTGACACCGCGCTTGCCCGTGCGGCGGGCATCGCCTGCAATCAGGGCATCCTGACCGACAGCCATCTTGCCACCAGCGCGCCCCATGTCTGGGCGATAGGCGATGTTGCCGAAACCCCGCACTGGCAGGCCGATGCGCCGTTGCGGGTGGAAAGCGTGCAAAACGCCACCGATCAGGCCCGCCATCTGGCACGCCATCTTGCCGGCGCGGCCCCCGCCGCGTTCTGCACCGTGCCGTGGTTCTGGTCCGATATCGGCCCGCTGAAACTGCAAATCGCAGGTCTCGCCCTTGGTGCCGACCGGCGCGTTCTGCGCGACGATGGCGCGCGTCTGGCCGTGTTCCATCTGGCGGGGGATCGTCTGGTATCGGTCGAGACATTGAACAGCCCCGCCGATCACATGATCGCCCGCCAATTGCTCGACGCCGGACTGACCCCGCCCGATGCATTCATGCAGGATGGCGCCCCCGCCATGAAGGCGTGGCTGGCCCAAGCCTGAACCCTACGGCAGCGAAAAAGGCTCGCCCTGTTTCGGGGCGGGCCTTTTTCGTTGCGCGGCCCCTCAGTAAGGCAGGCCCGTGTAATTTTCGGCCAGCAACTGCCGCGCCGTGGCCGACCGTTCCAGCAGCGCAAGCTCGCTGTCCTGCATCCGGCGCTCGTAATCGCTCGCCCCCGGAAAGCGGTGCATCATCGTGGTCAGCGACCATGAAAACCGCATCGCCTGCCAGATACGCGCCAGCGCCCGCTGCGAATAGGCATCGATCCCGCGCCCGTCGCCGCGATAATGCGCGACCAGCCCTTCTAACAAGTAATGCACATCCGATGCCGCCAGATTTAGCCCCTTGGCCCCCGTCGGCGGCACGATATGCGCCGCATCCCCGCACAAAAACAGCTTGCCCCAGCGCATCGGCTCGGTCACGAAAGACCGCAGCGGCGCGATGGATTTCTCGATCGACGGCCCCGTGACCAATCGCGCGGCCACATCCTCGGGCATACGGGCACGGAATTCGGCCCAGAACGCCTCGTCCGACCAATCCTCGACACGGTCGGTCAGTGGAACCTGGATGTAATAGCGCGACAGGGCAGGGTTGCGCATCGACGCCAGCGCAAAGCCCCGGTCATGGGCGGCATAGATCAGTTCGTCCTCGACCGGCGGCGTGCGCGACAGGATGCCCAGCCAGCCAAAGGGATAGACCTTTTCGAACTCAGTCCGCACCGAGGCCGGAATGGCCTGCCGGCTGATGCCGTGAAACCCGTCACAGCCCGCCACGAAATCGCAGTCCAGCCTGTGTTCGCCCGCCGCGTCGCGCCATGTCACATAGGGCGATCCGGTCAGATCGTGCAGCGCCACATCCTCGGCCTCGTGGATCACGGTCGCGCCCATGGCATCCTGCGCGTCGTAAAGATCGCGCGTCACCTCGGTCTGGCCATAGACCATGACCTGCTTGCCGCAGGCTTCCCTGAAATCGACACGGAACATCCGGCCATTCTGCGCCAGATGGCACCCGTCATGCAGATGCCCCTCGCGGTCCATCCGCGCGCCCGCCCCCGCCTCGCGCAGCAGGTTGACCAACCCGGTTTCCAGCACACCGGCACGGATACGGCCCAGCACATAGTCACGGCTCTTGCGTTCCAGAACCACCGTGGCAATCCCCGCCCGGTTCAACAATTGCGACAAAAGCAGACCCGACGGCCCGCCCCCGATGATGGCGACCTGTGTGCGCATTGATCTTCTCCCTTTGCGGGGAAGATGCGCGAAAGCGGGGCGCCGCGGAATGGACGTTGGGCGCGAAGTCTTGTATAAATCGGCCATGGAGCGGATTCCCACATGGCAGCTTTACGGC
Source organism: Rhodobacter sp. (assembly GCA_027484985.1). Classification (GTDB taxonomy): domain Bacteria; phylum Pseudomonadota; class Alphaproteobacteria; order Rhodobacterales; family Rhodobacteraceae; genus Paragemmobacter. The sequence goes on from JAIXRW010000055.1 coordinate 40,681, forward strand.
GAGGCAAGCCCCTTTCCCGACCTGCTGCATATCGAACGGATCGTTGATCGCGCCGAAGGGCAGGCATGGGTCATCGCAGCGCACCGCCATGTCAATCTGCACCAGATTTTCCTTATACGCAGCGGTCAGGTGGACCTGTCGCTCGACGGGCAGCGCCGCAGCCCCGCCCCGCCGGTGGTGATCAACATTCCGCCCGGAACGGTGCATGCCTTCCGCTTCGCCGCCGGAACCGATGGCCATGTCCTGACCCTGCCGCCCGCCGATTTCCCCGAACTTTTCGGCCAAGAGATGGCGGCCCTGCTGCGCCCCTTCGACATGCCCGCCAATGGGCTGGAACCGCTGATGGACAGCATCGCCACGCGCCACGCGCAAAGCGGCCCGCTGCGGCGGTTGCGCCTGCGGGCGGCGGCGACCGATCTGTGTTGCGCGCTGGCCGACCAGGGCGACAGCACAGCCGAACCGACCGCCCCGCCCCATATTCCGCAACTCGAAGGCCTGGTGCGCGCCCATCTGGCCGATGGCTGGCAAGTGACCGATTACGCCTGCGCGCTCGGCCTGTCCGACCGCCACCTGCGCCGGCTTTGCCTTGAGGCGACAGGCCTGTCCACCCACGGCTTCATCGCCGCCACCCGCCTGCGCGAGGCATGCCGCCTGCTTGCCTATACCCGTATGCAGGTGCAAGAAGTGGGCTTCGCGCTCGGCTTTGACGATCCGGCCTATTTCGTGCGCGTGTTCCGGCAAGGCACGACCCTATCCCCCACCGAATATCGCCGCCGCGTGGCCGAAGGCGCGCCGCGCTAGTCGCCCGCCCCCACGCAGGCCGCAAAGGCGCGCGCCTCGTCGGGGGCGGTGCCAAGGCCGCCGCTGGTGGTGATATCCAGCGCGGGAAAGGCCGCAGCCACCAGTTCCCCCAGCGCAGGCCCCCCCGGTTTTGCCTTGGCGCACAGCTTTTTCACGGCCTCTTGCGCCTCGGGGCGCGGGATGTGGCGCGACAGGGCAAAGGTCAGTTCTTCCGCGCGGATCAGGCCGCTGCCATCATCCAAGCCCCGCGCCATCGCCGCCGCATCGGGCCGCAGGCGCTGCACCAGATCGACCGCCAGCGCCAGGGCGCGTCCGGTCAGGATGCACATTTGCGGCAGGCTCAGCCACTCGGTGAACCATGCCGCCCCGTCGCGCTGCTGGCGGTGCAGCCCCGCCCCCTGCATCGCCCCCGCCAGCGCGATGACCTGCCGCGCCAGCGCGACCAGCACCGAAGGTCCGACCGGATTCTGCTTCTGCGGCATGGTCGATGACGCGCCCGCGCCCGAAATCGCCACCTCGGCCACTCCACCTTGGGTCAGCAGGATCAGATCCTCGCCCATCTTGCCAAGGGTTGCGGTCAGCCCCGCCATCCACGCGGCAAAGGCGCCGATACGGTCGCGTTCGGCATGCCAGCTATGGCCCGGATCGGTCAGCCCCAGCGCCTGCGCCAGACCGGCCCGCACCGCCGGACCCTCGGCCCCCATGGCCGACAGCGTCCCCGCCGCGCCCGACAGCGACACACATGCCAGTTCGTCCCGCATCCCGGCCAGCCTTGCACGGTGGCGCAGCACCGGATGCCCCCATCCCGCCACCACCGCGCCGAAACTGGTGGGCGTTGCCACCTGACCATAGGTGCGCGCCGCCATCGGCAGGTCGGCATGGGCCAGCGCCAACCGGCCAAGCTGGCGCGCCAGGGCGTCAAGCCGCCCGTCCCACAGCGCGATCACACGGCGCAGGCGCAGCGCCTGCCCCGTTTCCATGATATCCTGACTGGTCGCACCCCAATGCAGGTAACGCGCATGGTCCGGCGCCTCCATCGCCTTGCGAAAGGCGGTCACAAGCGCGGGCACCGGCACGCCATTCACCGCCGTCTCGGCCGCCAGCGCGGCGGGGTCGATCAGCACCTCGCGCGCGGCACGGTCGATAAAGGCGGCAGCCGTTTCAGGAATCAGCCCCAGCTGGCCCTGCACCCGCGCCAAAGCCCCCTCGACCAGCAGCATGGCGCGGATCTCGGCGCTGTCGGTGAACAGGGCGGCGGTCTCGTCATCGCTGAAAAGACCACGGTATAGGGGGCTGTCGGCGGGCGATGCGGGCATGGGGGGGCCTTTGGTCAGAAAGCGGACAGGGCGGGGATGCCCCCTGCCCTGCCCTGCGTCAAGCCGCGATCAGATGTCGAAGAACACCGTTTCCTGCGGACCTTGCAGATGGATGTCGAAACTATAGGCACCGGGCCCGACCTTGCGCGCAAGCAGCGTTGCCAGCCGTTCCCGATGCTCGATCCGCGCCAGTACGGGGCAGGCATCATTCGCCTCGCCTTCGTCATCGAAATAGATGCGCGTCTGCAAGCCAAGGTTCACCCCCCGCGCCACCAGCCAGACCGATATATGCGGCGCCATCATCCGCCCGTCGGGAAAGGGCACGCGCCCGGGCTTGACCGTCTCAAGCCGCCAGATGCCGCTGTCGAAATCCGCCGCCACCCGCGCCCAGCCCGTCACCGCCGGATCGGCCGCGCCGCGCGGGTCATTGGCGGGGTAAATCCCCGCCGCATCGGCCTGCCAAGTCTCGAACACCACATCGCGCAGCACCATACCCGCCCCGTCCAGCACGCGCCCCGTCAGCACGATCCGCTCGCCCTTGGCGCCTTCGGAAACGGGCGACAGCCCAAGGTCCACCGGATAGATGCCCGCAATGCCCAGCCGGTTCGGCGTCAGCCCGATATGCACATAGGGCCCCGCCGTCTGCGACGGGCTTTCCTTCAGATAGTCCAGCCGCTGCACCATCACATCCCCTCCTTGCGGTTCTCGAAGAACGATTGCCGCCGCCCTCGCAAGACGATGTCAAACCGGTAGGCAAGGCAATCCATCGGGATCGCATGGTTCATGTCCAGCGCCGCAACCAGCACGTCGATGGCCTCTTGCCGCGCCAGCGTGTTGACGATGGGGCATAGCGGGATCAGCGGATCGCCCTCGAAATAGTTCTGCGTGATCAGCCGCTGCCCGAAACCCGACCCAAAGACCGACCAGTGAATATGCATCGGCCGCCAGTTGTTCACATGGTTCGGCCAGGGATAGGCGCCGGGGCGGATGGTCAGGAATTCATAGCGCCCGTCCGGCCCCGTTAGGGTGCGCCCGCAGCCGCCGAAATTCGGGTCCAGCGGGGCCAGATAGCCGTCTTTCTTGTGGCGATACCGCCCGCCCGCATTGGCCTGCCACATCTCGACCAGCACACCCGGCACGCCGCGCCCGTTCTCGTCCAGCACGCGGCCATGCATGATGATCCGCTCGCCAATCGCGGGCTGGCCGGTAAAGTTCATCACCAGATTGTTGTCCAGCTCGCCGATCATCGACTGGCCAAAAGCGGGGCCCGTCTCTTCCGACAAGGTTGACCCCAGCGGGACCAGCGGCCGCTGCGGCGCGCGGGTCATCGAGGTCTTGTAGCCCGGCGTATAGGCCGCAGGATGCCAGTCGCGATCGCGAAAGAACAACGGTCCGTGCTGGCTGGCTTGGGTCTGGGTCATGTCCGTTCGGCCTCCATCGCGGCGAAAGTCTCCTTGGCGATCTTCATGGCATGGTTCGCCCGCGGCACGCCCGCATAGACCGCCACATGCAACAGCACCTCGGCCACATCCTCGGGCGTGGCGCCGGTATTGGCGGTTGCGCGCAGATGCAAAGCAAGCTCGTGGTCATTGCCCAGCCCCGCCAGCAGGGCGATGGTCAGCATCGACCGTTCGCGCGGGGTGATCGTGTCGCGCGACCAGACCAGCCCCCACGCGCCTTCGGTGATCAGGGTCTGAAACGGCGTGTCGAATGGGGTTCTGGCCGCTTCGGCGCGGTTGACATGGGCATCGCCCAGCACGCGGCGGCGCGTGGCCATGCCTTGGCTGTATCGGTCGGTCATCGTGCCTGTTCCACCAGAAAGGGGGCCACCAGCGCGGCCCATGCGGCAGGGGTTTCGACGCAGGGCAGATGCCCCGCGCCCGCGATCACGTGAAAGGCGGCACCGGCAATCCGGTCTGCCGTTCCGCGTACCAGATCGGGCGGCGATGCCCCGTCCTGCCCGCCCGCAATGGCCAGCACCGGCAGGCGCAGACGCGCGGCTTCCCCGGTCAGGTCGGCCGCGGCGATGGCGCCACAAGCGGCGACGTAGCCTTCCGCATCGGTTCGCACCAGCATGTTGCGCCAAAGCGCCAGTTCCGGCGTCGCGCGAAAGGCAGGGGCGAACCAGCGCTCCATCACCGCATCCGCGATGCTGCCCATCCCGCCCGCCCGCACGGCGGCGATGCGGGCGGCCCAAGCCTCGGGCGTGCCCATCCGTGCGGCGGTGTTCGACAGGACCAGCGCCCGCACCAGATCGGGGCGCCGCGCCGCCAGCGCCTGCCCGATCATCCCGCCGATCGACAGCCCGACAAAGACCACCGGCCCCTCTGCCACCGCCTCGATCAGCGCCGCGGCATCCTCGGCGAAACCGTCAATCCCGTCCTGCGGCCCGCGATCCGACAGGCCATGTCCGCGCTTGTCAAAGCGGATGGGGCGGCAACCGGGCAAAAGCGGCAACACCGCATCCCACAGCCGCAGATCGGTTCCCAGCGAATTGGCAAACACGACAGCGGGGCCCGCGCCATCGATCCGGTAGTGCATCGCGCCCCAAGGGCGGGTCAGAACTTGCATGCTATCCTCCGTCCATCCATAATCTGACAGAGCGGTTCCGACATTGATAATGCAAAATGGGCCAAGATGAATAACCATTTCGCTATGCATCCGGCCATCAAGCTGCGCCATATCCGCGCCTTTCTCAATATTGCCGCCGATGGCACCCTGTCGGCGGTGGCGCGGGCGCAGGGCATCACGCAACCCGCCCTGTCGCGCACCCTGGCCGAGCTGGAAAGCCTGCTCGGCCAGCCGCTGTTCCTGCGGCAGGGGCGCCGGCTGGTGCTGACCGAACAGGGCGTGCTGTTCCGCCGCCATGCGCTGGCCGGGCTACAGGCGCTCGAGGCCGGTTTCGCCGCCCTCCGCCCCGGTCAGGGCGGGTCGATCCGCGCAGGCGTGCTGCCCACGGTCGCCACGCGCTTTTTCCCGCAGGTCGCCATGCGCTTTTTCCAACTGCGACCCGACATCACCCTTTCTGTCGAAACCGGCCCCCATCATTATCTCATCCGCCAACTTCGCGACGGCGCGATCGACCTGATGATCGGCCGCCTTCCCGCCGCCTCGGATATGTCGGGTCTTGGCTTTGACCATTTGTATGAAGAAGACGTGGTTCTGGTCGGGCGCGCGGGGCATCCCATGGCCCATCTTCCGCTGGCCGCGGTGCTGTCTGCCGTTCCGCTGATCCTGCCGCCCGCCACCGCGCTGATCCGGCCCGCGGTCGATACCTATCTTGCCGCGCTCGGGCTGAACGGGTTGCGGCCCGCACTGGAAACCGTGTCACTGGCGCTGGGTCGGGGAATTTGTCTCGCCTCTGACGCGCTGTGGTTCATCTCGCGCGGGGTGGTGGTTGAAGAACTGGCCAACGGCACAATGGCCGAACGCCCGACAGGGGCGCGTTTCCTGTCGGGCGCGGTCGGCATCACCCGCCAGCAGGGCGACCCTGCCCCCGGCCTTGCCGTGCTGGAAACCATCGCGCGCGAGGTTGCGGCAGGCCTGAACACCCCGCCATAACCGCGCCCCTATCGACGGCCGATCACCTTGCGCACCCGCGCCTTGGCTTGGCGCAGCATCGTCACGGCCATCTTGCGGCCCTTGTAAACCACTTTCGCCGTGGGCTTGGGCATCACAACACCCAGACGTTCTGCAAGCCGGATATCTGCCAGCATCGAATACCGCTGGTCATGCACCGACATGTCCAGCAGCACGCGCATCAAATCCGCATGGTTCGCGCGGTAATAATCAATATCAAAGACGGCGCGGAAATCGTCCAATTTGCCGTAGGATTCCACGGTCATCAGCGTCATCGCGCATTTCCAGCAGCGCGAGCAGTTCAGCTTTCCCTCTTCGGGCCGCTTGTCGAGATGCAACAGGCAGGGATGCAGGTTTTCCTGCGCGTCCTTGCGGTCAACGATCAGCCTGACCTTGTCAGACCGCGCCAATCCAGCCCCCGCCGGAATGATCCGCAACGTCTCGGATTGCATCAAGGGTTGCAGAACGGGGTCCAACTGCTCGGTGCAGTCGGTCGGGCCATATTCGGCAAAGGCATAAGACCGGTTGCCAGACGGCAGATAAAGCCGAACGCCCTTGTGCAAAAGATGCGCCGCAGCGGCATTGCGAAACCCGACCGTCTTGCCAAAACCGATTGGCCCGAACGCCATGGCCGGGGCATAAACCTCGTTCAGATTGGCCGCCACGCCGTAAAGCTTCATCCCGCTTGCGCGCGCATGGGGGCCGATATTGGCCAAGGCCTTGTCCAGCAATTCGGGCTTGCCCGTGGTCGGACCAAGGGAACCTACGTGAAAATTCGCCAGCGCCGTCAACCGCAGGCTCGGTGGCACCTCTGGCGCGGTGTAAAGGGCAAAGGTGGCGAAACTGTCCACCCCAGCCGAAAAACCTGTCATCACATCGCGGCTTTCGTCGGGCAGCACCCGCGACGATACCCCCGCATTGATCCTGATCTTCTTGAGAAGCGGCTCATAGTTCCGCATCAGGGCCATCAGATCGTTCCGCATCGCGTTCAGCAGCATGGGCGAAAGGTCGGCCTCGATCGTCAGATCCTCGCCCATCATCATGGCCGGATAAAGCAGCGACAGCGCGGCCCAGTTCGGCTCGTCGATATCGACGGCCTCGGCGTTATCCAAAGGCACCTCGAATGTCAGATGGTCCGGCATCCCCGGACCAGACAGATCGCAGGTGGCCACAAACCGGTGCGCCGTGGCATATGTGCGGAAATTGCGGGCGACGATCATCAGTAGAACCCTTTGTAATTGATGCCATATCCTAGCGGGATCAGGCCTAAGGCGGCAAGAACGCCGCGGATCACACTCGCACCAGACTGCGAACGAATTCTTGCATGGTCGCATGGCTTCCAACCGCAGCGTTGCGGCAGATGTCAAAGTCGAACCCACGGTGGCGGTCAAATGTCTCGGGCGTGCAAAGCGGAAAGCCCAAAGCTTCGGAAAAACCGGCCATGCGGTCATCGACATAGGTCAGCCAGCTTCGCTTGGCCTGCGACAGGAAATGCAGATGGGCATGCAGACGGCTGCCGAAATGCAGATCGACCCCCTTGTAGAACGCCAGTGTCGCATCTGCCGTGCCGGGGGCCACAATCTCGAACCCCAAGCGCCGCGCCAGCAGGCGCAAACGGGCCCGACGGTTCAGCAACGCTCCCAAAACCGGCCAGCCATCCGCGCTGCGTTCAAGCGCCGAGATGCGGTCAAACACCTGGTGCAACACCAGAAACTTCCGCGCCTTGCGAAAGCGTTCCGCCACATAGCGCAGCGTGCCCGCCTCGCGTTGCCAGAAGTCATCGCGCTCTGTCACCGTGACGGCGACCGAAGCCTCGGCCGTGGAAAACGGCCTCTCCTCCAGTAATGGCGCATCATAAAGCACCGGACAGCCCGTCATCAGGAAACGCCCCTTCAGGTCGGGCAAGGCCGCCTCAAGCACACGCAGGGTGATCGGGCACCGCCATGACGAGTATTCCACCCGTTCATGGATCGCCCGCAACACCTCTAGCGCCGCCGCCGAAAAGCCTTGATTGTGCATCGCCAAACCATTGATACCGATGGCAAAGGGCACGAACCGCGTCGGCATTTTCCGCATCTGTTCGGCCGTCAGCCCCGGCCAGACGCAAAACCTGTCGTCCAGCTGGTTCGCCCCCCCCAGAATGACCGTGCGAACCCCCGCCAACCGCGCCAGATCCGATGGATCGGGCGCACTGCGGCCGGTCAGAATGCGGGAAGGGCTGAACTGGCCCAACTGCCGCTCGATGCCACGCAGGATGAAGCCGTCCCCGACATTCACCTTCTTCTTCGGCATCGAGGCAGGGATCAGATACGGCGACAGGATGGCAAAATCGTTCACGCGGTCCCCTCTTTGCGAAACAGCCACAGCGTTGCGCGTTCGTTCAGGCTTTTGCGGTTCCGGATGGCCGCATAACCGGCATCCGCCAGACGGCTTTCAAAGGCCTGCCCATCCGATCGGGTCAGATCCTGCGCGACGATCAGCCAGCTTGGCGCCAGCCCCCCGCCTTTCAACCTGTCCAGCAAGGCCACCCCATCTTCATGCTCCAGCGCCATGGCAACATCTGCCGCTTCCCCCCCTTCGGACGGCGCAAGATAGCGCAGACCGAAGCCCCGTCGCACCAGCACCCGCTCAAACCGTGGGCCCGCCCCGCTGTCCCAAAGGGTGGAAACCGGCCCCGCCGCAGCAATCACGCCAAGGAAATCGCAGGCAATCTCGGCGCGGTCGATCCATGCTACGGCCCCGCTGACATTCTCGTCAAAATGCTTGCGCCCCCGCCGGATCGCGCCGATGACCCCCAAAAGATCGACAAAGTGCCCAAGATTGGCCCTTGCAACGGTCAACAGGTCGAACAGCCGGTTGCCCCGTTTGGCCGGAAAGTTGATCTCGAAAAACGGGCGCATTTGGATGCGGCTGTTTCCCTTGAAATGATAGATCAACGCATCCTCGGGCCGCCCCACATTCATCGGCAAAGTGCGCGGCGAATAGTTGTAACGTGAACAGGGGAACAGCATGATCACCGCCTCCCCGCAGCTTAGCGTGGTCGCGGCGTAGATTTCGGAACAGGTCACACCCAGAAAAGCCTGAATGGCATATTGGTCGCCAAACCAGTCCTCGACCTCAAGATAGCGGTCCCGATAGATCGCCAGAATGTCGGCAAAAGCCTTGCGGCTGGCTTCGGGCCTACGGGTGTTCACGAAGATCACACCGCCGTTGACCGGCATGTCATCATTCCTGCGCCAGGTGAAGCCAAGGTCAAAGTCCTGCGCGAACAGCGGCGCCAACTCTCCGGTGACCAACGTATCGGTGTCGATCAACACCATGGGGCGCCGGAAATCCGATTGCGCCAGCCATGCCGTTTGCACCCGCATACGCTCGTACATGATGCGATGCAGGTCCAGTTCGTAACGATGATAGGCCACGCCCGGCGGCAGGCCCGACATATCGGTCAACGCGTCCGTCAAGACAACCAGACGGGCCAAAGGATCATGCGCCGTGATCGAAACCCACAACATCGCAATCTGGTCCAACCCGGAAAGACCCGCCGTTGGCGACGGGCGCGGTCGCCCGCCATCCGCGTAAAATGTGACGAATTCCAAGGTCATCCCCAACGGCCCCAAGGCACAACACCGCCCGCTCCACCGCTCGCCCTACCCACCGCTTCACAGCCCACCGCGCAAGGAAAACGGCCTACCCCCGCAAAGGCAGCAATAGGTCGTACGACCGGACAATCTGGCGCCCAAACCGGAAAAACCAAAAATGCGCCTTGCTGCAATCGTGGCCCCCCAGTTCCGGCCCGCATAGGGATATCCCCCACCCACGCTATCTTCCATGCTGACCACAAAGCAAGAAGCGCGACCAGTGAAAAAACCACGCATCGCCGCTGGACGACCCTTACCCGTGTAACGGCAAGGATGCGGGCAAATCATTAAACTTTCGCCCCTTCCTCGCAATCCCGGTCGCGACGCGGGGCCTTAATCCGCGTATAGAAACCGAAGCATCGACCGCTCCTTCCTTTCAAGCTGACGTTCAACCCTCAAAGCCACACGGGAAAACTCCTGCCGGACCTTACCGTCAGGCAAGGCATCAAGAATTTCAGCGTTCCTGATCACGACCCCCCTATGTGAATATAAATTGCTCGGGGTCTTGATATCAAACACCTGCCCGATTGGCAAAACATCCGGAAAAGCCATCTTTTCATCAATGCCCAGACACGCAAAAACAAGCCTTGTCTGCACGCATTTCGTGCATTTTCCGCAGTTCCCGCCTTGCGACTTGTCCCGCCAGCAAACTGAAAGCAAGGACAACAAATCCAAATCATATTCTGCAATCCGCCTCAGTTTCCCCACCCGATTTGTATCTTGATCATAGGCCTTAATCGGAAAAGCCCTTGACGACAGTAAATCAGCCAATGGTGCGGAATTGCCCCAAGGGTGGCGCGCAAGGTCCTGAAGGGCGGTGTTGTCCAGCGCATAGGCACCCGATGAAAACCGCGCCGACAAAACGTTCAGGCACATGGCAAGGTTAACGGCGTGAAGCATGTTCCAATTGAATTTCATGGAACGTATGTTTGTGCTGACAATCTCCAATCCCAGACCAAGCCGATCACAGATCGTGGTTACCCTGCCACGCAAGTCGCGGAAGCCTGCGCTGCCATCTTTATAGTCGGCACCCGCAATCAACAAGGCGTGGGTAACCTGATCTTCCTGCTTCGCACGTATGGCCGCCGCAAGGCTGTCAACCCCACCACTTACACAGATGATCTTATTCCTGCCACTTGCAGGCCGGGCATCAACGATTGACCCAAAGCTCAGCTGCAACGGGAACGTCTTGGGAAGCTTCAACACCGCCAATCCCGCAGCAAGTTTCTCCATCTGCTCGACAACATCGCGGCTGACCGGCTGTTCGACATGTATTCTGACACCAAACGAAGCAGATATTATCGCCAACCCGTAAGCCGCAAAATCTATCGTCCCGGCGGGCCCATCAACCCCGGGAGTTTGAATCCAGAAACCATAATCACCCGCCCGGACCACAGCGCGCTGACCACTCCAATTTACTTCAGCTTTGATCGATTCATTCCGTTTCAAACCAAATACCTTCGCAAATCGAATGGATCGCATCTGACTCACCCCTCCTCCAAATGCCTGACCTCCCGCCTACTCCCGGAAAGGGATTTTAAAGCCGCCGCCACACAGATACGAACCTGAATTTCTCACAATCAAATCAAAACAGTCAAAAAATGGTCCGCCAGAAAGACATCGACGGAATAACACTCGGATCAAACGAGTCATGATACGCAACACAGGGGAAGTTCCCCTGAATCGAACTGTGATAGATCGCGCGAATCTTAAAATAGTCGTTTGAATAAAGATGAGTCTCGCGCCCAAGCAGCGCAGCGGCTATTCCAACATGCAGCCTGTCCGTGTACACTTCTTGAAACGAGGCAATTTTCCGCAAAAATCCATCCACTGGTGCCATCGCGTTTCCCCGTTTCGAAATGTCCAGGTTAGGCCAAACCCGCCGCGTCCCGTCAGCTCTCTCCTTATCCCGTCGAAATAACCGCCCCGCTCCGTGACCAACCGGAAGGCCGAAATCCGTACATCCCAGAAAGAAAGCCATGTCATGACAGAATTGTGCGTCCGGAACGGCGGCTTGGCTTTCAAATCGGTCACGGACAAAGATCGTCGCAGAATCGGGCAGGTCAATTTCCCGTAAATCAAGCGCAATCGTAGAAGGCAAGATGACGGATCGGTCGAATTGTCTGGCAATTTCAGCGATGCGAACACCCTGCCGATAATGCGCGTTCAGCGCGCCACCGCCGTTAAACACTGCCACAGGAAAACGAAAACCTGTCGATGCGATGACCTCTGCAACCGAAACTTTCCCTCGATAAACCGGCCTCAGATCACAAATGCTGTAAACGAACCCGTAGTGTTTGAAGAACCGCTCACTCCCCTCGCGGATTAGGCTATCACCATAGTTTCCGGCAAGAACAAAAAACAGGATCGGTCGATCCTTCACAATTCGACGCAAAGTCGCGGCGAGCGCGTCAAAATCACGCATCATTTCCGATTTCATCTGTTCCACCATTGATGAAAGAAGTGACAAGATGCGTTAAAATGGTTTCGAAACTGGCGGACGAATTCACGCAGCAAAAAGTAGCAACTCCTGGACGATGTTCTTCGAAATGCACTGCCGGCATCGATGTCGATTTCCGAAACGACATCACGGGGCAAGAAAAGCGGTGGCCCAAAAGCCAATCCAAGACCGGACTTGCAGCACCACTGCCTGAGATAATGATCCACTGGCGCAATGATCCGATCATGATCGGAAAGGAACTTTTTCGCACCTCTTCGCGACCAAAGCAACGCATGGGTCGTCGTCGGGAAGTAATTGGAGCGCAACAGATCTTTCGTTTCAAACCGGGCAATGGAATGTGAAAGAATTCTCGGAGTTCGGCCGAGATTCACGACATCCCATTCCACGGTATTCTGCCCCGATAGCCATTCAACAACCTGACGCAGGATAATCACATCCTCTGCGCGGATTTCCACGTCATCCTCAAACACAAGACCGAATTCAGCTTTACTCGAAAGAAACCGTTCAGCGCAACTCAGATGGCTCAGATAGCACCCAACCTCGCCTCCGCTCAACGCGCGTCCAAAGTACTTTATTGCATGCGCGGCGTCGTAGGCTTTGACATGTTCGGGGGGTTTTCCTCGGCCGTCATATGCAGCGACACGTTCAAAGGGAAGTTTTACAATGCTCATACGCGTTGCAAATTCGCGCATCCTATCTGAACTTCCGTCCAAATTGATGACATATGTTGCCAACACCGGCGCCCGAGTGCTTTGGGGCCGATCAAACAGCGAAGTCATCGGCATCTTTAAGTCGCCATTCATCGAAAACATATTCTTCTGCTGCGGGTTGCTACCAAAATCAGTGATGTGCATGCAACCTGAACCGAAGATCTTGACGCATAAGGTTCATGACCCATTCTTGTTCGGCATTGAAGTCATGGGCAACATCGTTGGCTTTGCGCGATCCGCTCAGGGATAGGCTGGCAAAAAAATCGAACCCATATATGTCAACTTGCGCCGCTTGCGATCTTTGAAGCAGATCAAGGATAAGCACACCCGTTGACGGCCTTGATCCCAGTACTTTCGACAGTTCTTCCTGATGTGTTAGCGGATTTAAAAAGAAACTCCGGTTCCGCGCCAATGTCCATTGCAGCCGCTTGCGCCTTGGCGTCATCCATAAAATACGTGGCGACCCTCTTGACGCAATCAGACTTTGGTCAAGCGGAATCGACGTGGCAATCCAGTCCGTACGGGTTCCATGGGATGCAGCGTCTGGCATAGGCGCAGCATTCAGCCGGACGACATGATCCGCCTGATCGATACGGACACCGTGGCGTGACTGGGCAAGACCGCGGGCATTTCCGACCAGTGCAACGGATTTTCCCGTTATCTCATCGTAAATGGTTTGGATCGGAACAGAGAGTGTTGAAAGTCTGCTCTCATGGCCGGTAATCTTTGCCAGAAGAAATTGAAACCTGTTCATGCCATCGCCCGGATATCATCAAACAGGCTTTCGGCCGACCGGTTGGCGAATTCTACATATGTCCGGATACGTGATAGTTCCGCCGCCCCGAAAGGCGGGGCCGTTATACCGGGAGTGGTGGCAAGATCACCATCCGACAGTAACCGCCCTTTGTCCAGCCCGATATCCGCAAGCAACGTCTGAACCTTGGAAGTCTTCGATGCAACCGCCAGAAACGGCGTTTGTGTCAGGACAGAAAGGCACGCTCCGTGGAAACGGCCGGTGATGTGCGATTTCGCGGTCTGAAGCCGTTTGATATAATCCTCATCCGCTTCTGCCATTTGGAATTCGGGAACCTGCCCATCCCAAACCCGGTTATACAGGCGCCAAAGCAAGGCAGACATATATCTGTTCTTCCATATCGGCGAAGCGAGGGTCTTTGTCGGTAGATAAATTGCCTTCTGTTCCTGCGCAGCCCGCGCAAGAACGCTGCGTGAATTCTGCCGCACGCTGTCACCGATTATGATCGCCCATCGGGTGGCGTTTTGTTCGGGGAAGTCACCTGTCAGCGAAAGGTCTGGCATCAGCCGGACAGCCGAAATTCCACCCGCAGCAAGTTCCTTTGCGCTTTGACTGTCGCGAACCGAAACGATGGCACAGCGCCCGGCCATTTCGGCCCATTCGGATGGATTGTTTTGCCAGAGGGCATTTATCAGGGCAACCGGCCGCCCACGGCGTTCGGGCGCATCCAGAACCTGAAGCAGGCGGTGACCGCCTTTTGCGGCGTCATGGATGGTGCCTTCACCGTTGACGATGATCACATCGCAATGGGCAAGGGCATCCCGAAATCCAGCATCCTTGCGCCAATCCCGATGCGCCAGACTGGTCGCAACAAGCGACAGATCCCGTTCCGCAAGCAGTGTCTTGATGCGACGCGTTACCCGGCTGCACCCGTGGTGAAACCGGGCCGAGGTGTCGTTCAAAAGGACCGCCTTCTTCAAATGCCTGCCCCTTGAAACGAAGGGGCGGCATTGCGTATCTGCGAAATCACGATCTCTGCCGCCGGATAAAGATCGGCCTCGATCGCAGAAACAGGCTGTTTCACTTCCCCGTCGATTTTTCCCGCCGACCAAAACGCCATGACAGATCGTGAAAGCTGTTCGGGCGTTTCGATAAATTCGGCAATTCTTTCGTCCCGAAACGTCTGGAACGCATGTTCAAAGTTTTCGACCCGAGGACCTGACAGCAGGGCACAGCCAAAAGCCGCAGGCTCATAGGGATTATGCCCACCCTCGCCGCCAAGACCGCCACCTAGATAAACGATCCGCGTCAGACTGAAGAACGTTCCCAACTCGCCGAAGCTGTCGGCGATATAGACATCGGTATCATCCGCAACCGCTTCACCTTTGCTCCGTTGCGCGATCTTGAAACCGTGGCGCAGGCAGGCGGTGCGCACCCCGGATGCATCCCTTGGATGGCGGGGCGCAATAATCAGCAATGGCGCCGCGCTGATCGCAAGCTGACGATGTGCGCCAAGAACCACGTCCAGATCGGACCCGTGCGTCGAGGCGGCGACCCAAACATTCCGCTTGCCGATTTGCCGTGCAAATTCCTGCCGTGTCCTTTCGTCCACCGGCAAGCGAGCCGTGGCCTTCCTTGCATCCTGACCCAGCACGATGCGCGCGGGATCAACGCCGCAGTCGATCAATTCGCCACGCACTTTTTGCGTAATGCAGGTGATCACGGCAAAATGGTTCAAAAGAAACCCGACCGATCGCGCAAACCTGCGGCGCGTGCGCGACGGCCTTGCCCCAACCTGCATCAGCACAAGCCCCGCTTCAGCCGATTTCACGATCATCTCGGGCCAAAGCTCGTTCTCGGCAATAATCAAGGTATCGGGTCGCCAATGGTCCAGAAAACGCGAAACACAGCCCGCCGTATCGATCGGGGCGTATTGATGCACCGCTTGGGGGCAGTCCTGCGCCAACCATGCCGCGCTGGACGCGGTAAAGGTGGTCACAACAACCGCAACGTCCGGCTCGGCCTGCAATTTTGCGATAATCTCGCGCAATTGCTTGGCTTCGCCAAGACTGGCCGCATGCAACCACACGATGCGGCAATCCGGCCGGCCGCGATTTGTCCAGCCAAAGCGTTCGCCAATCCGCGAAAGTCGGCCAACCTCGCGCAGGTGAAGGATGACGCCGCACAGCCATAAGACCGGCCAAAGCACACGAAGTGTCAGGCGAAGCAGCGTCAGCGGCCAAGGCATTTCACCGGTCTGACCGGCCTTTGCCAAACGCCATTCCCAATTCAACACGTCCGCAGCAGCAACGTTCTGGCGTGCAAGTTCACGCGCGTAGCTATCGGTCAATCCTGCGTGGCGGTGCAGCCAGAACGGGGGCAGATCGCGGGGAAACCGTGCGACAAGATAGTCGGCATCCTTATTCCCCTCCAGATCGGTCGGGTGCTCAAGGTCGATCCTGCCACCCGGCACGACGGCATGGCCTTCCTTGAACGGCAGGCGACGCAGACCAAGGTCAAGGCGTATGGCAGCATATCTCAGGTCTGCATCGTCCATCCGGTCCCCGCATTCACCGCCTTGGGCACGACCATGTGGTTGCCTGGGCCACGGTCGTTAACTAAGGTTAATATCGATAAGCGAAGCGGAGCGAAAGCCTCTCCGCCGCCGGTCTATTGCGGTTCAGACCCCCGTTTGCGGGATCGTTCGGGGGACAAGCCTCAGGGCTTTCCTCATGCGCCGCCTGTAAAGCCGCATGCGCCCGGTCGCGCGGCGCAGCAGGAAGGGAAAGAACCGGATTGTCCCAAGGGCCGCCCGTTCGATTTCGATCGTGCTGCCCGCGATCAGCTTTCCGAAAAGCGGCAGGTAAAGCGGTTCGATCCCGCATTCTGCAACAAACCTGCTCCAGTCATCGGCGCGCACCAGCGAACGCCGCTGGAACGAAGCGATTGACGCGGCACTGCGGGGCGAAACGACATAGGCCGCAGTGCCCGAAAAATCCCACGCGCAATCCACCTCGTAGAATCCGTCCTTCCGCAGCCTGCCCCGCATCGGCCGGAATGTATCACCCTGCAAATGGAGAAAATCCAGATCCGGCCGTTCCGCCATCAGGCGCCGCACCCGCAGCAATTCTGCGGCCGTGACTGGCTGGTCCTGCTCCAGCACCAGTCCATGGCGGCCAGATGTTGCAATACGCTCCAATACGGCGACATGGGCCAAAGCGCAGCCCACTTCCGCCGGAGTCATGACCCGATCGCCAACCGACATCGCATTGCGCACCAATTCGAAATAGCGCGTTGCCGGAATGTCTTTCGCCCAAACAGGATCGATCCGCATCACCCCAAGCGCGTGATCGCCGTCATGCAGATCATCTGCAATGCGGTAAACGGCAAGTGCTTCATCCATGCTGGCACCCATGGTTTTTGCCAAGTAAACGAGCGGAATTCACGTCGGCGGGATGGCGATAGCCCCCAATTGCAAAAGGACATACGCGGTCTGGCGGTCGGCGTCGAACAGATCATGCGCCCGCCGCAACCCCGCGTGGCCCATCCGCTTGCGCAAATCGGGCCTTCGCGCCAGCCCAAGGATCGCATCCGAAAGGGCTGCGATATCGGCGGCATCAACAAGAAGCCCCGTCACGCCATCCTCCACAACCTCGGCGATACCGGTGCCCGCAGCGCCGATCACGGGAAGCCCGCAGGCCATCGCCTCGACATTCACTCGCCCCATCCCTTCGTGCCGCGACGGGGAAACAAGAAAATCAAGCGCCGGAAGAATCTCGGCCACGTCGCTTCGCGCGCCAAGCCAAAGGACATTCTCGTCCGCTTGGCCCCGCAGGCGGTCCGCAAACTCCGCGGTCTCCGCTTCGGGGGAACCGATGACCAGCAGGGCAAGGTCAGGCAGGACAGAACGGGCTGCCCGAAAGGCCGCAAGTAACCGGTCATGCCCCTTGCGCGCGCATATCGTGCCGATGATGCCCAACACAATCGCATCCCGACCCAGACCAAGGCTTAACCGCGCGCGCGCCTCTGTGCGGTCGGCGGGCCGGAACCGCAGCAGATCGACACCATTGCGCGCCACCGCCATTTTCCCGCGCCACACGCGGCGCTGCCATGCCGGATATTTGGCCGCAACCGACCGGGCGATCATCAGGTTCCGGCTGGCCAGCGGCAGTTGCAAGGCGTCGTAAAGCCCGTGTGGCTTGTCCAGCTTGTCCCATATCAGAACCGGAACCCCCAGCGACCGCGCGGCCAGACCAAAGGTCAAAAGCGCACGCATGTCATTGACATAGACCGCCGCAAAGCGACGGGACTTCATCCATTTCCGCAAGCGCCAGACATATCCGCCGACCTGCCCCGCCATATGCAGGCGCCCCGACAGCCCATAGCGATAGACCGCACCGCCATAGGCACCGATGCGGTCAGGCTGTTGCAATATCTCGACAGGGTATCCGGCGGCGCGCAACGCTTCTGCGAACTCGCCTTGTGCCGGCATCGCAACGGTCGGATCGATTCCATGATCGGAACAACCCTTTAGCAAGGCTGTCAGCGTTTCTTGCTGGCCCGCCATGGCTTGCGGATAGCTGTCAACGAAAAGAACGGAAATCATCTGCATTCCCGGGTTTCGTGCGGCAAGGCGCTGCCCGTGGCCTCTATGGGGCGCCGTTCACCGTGAACCATTCCCGCAGCACCGGCAATCTGACCAACCCGCGTCATAATGGTTGTGACCCCCGCTGCGATCCCCGCCACGGAGTAAACGGCCCAAATCAGCATGGCCGCGCCGCTGCGGCGACAGCATCCGGTTGCACCGCCGCCTCTTCGGACAATGCGCTGCGGCGCAGCACGCTTGCCGTTGCAAGACCGATGGCCGGCACGAACCAGAAAGGCCGCTGCCGCAACCCGTTGGTCGTCACCTGATAGATTGCGATAGACACGAAACCCAAAGTCACCAAGCGCATGATCAGTTGCCGGGTTCCGCGCAGCCGTGCAGCCGCCATGATCAGGACAGCGCCGATCGCGGCCCACCAAAACATCAAGGCGATAAAGGCCAGCAACCCGTTTTCGGCCAAAACCGAAACATAGCTGTTGTGGATTTCGTTGATCCGGTAGGTCTGGCTGAACATCCCGCTTCCGGTGCCCAGAAACAGGTGCCTGTGCATATTGTCCAACGCGGTTTCAATCTCCACCGCCCGCGTTCCGCCCACAGTCTCCAGTTCGATCTCGTCGGCCCGGCTTTGCTCTGACCACATCTTGAGCGCCCGTTCAAACGGCGATGTCTCGACGATGCTGTAACTGGTGGTCGTGTCGGTCCAGACGCTGATGGCAAAGGAAAGAAAGACCGCAATTCCAACCCCTGTTGACACAAGCAAAACCCCCGGACGAACCAGCCGGGGCGATGTCTTCAATATGACCACCGCGCCCAGCAGCATCGCCAACACCATGATAACAAGGGAAATGCGGCTACCGGTGCTTAGCATCACATAAGCGGATGCCACCAGAAGCACGGTAAAACCCAACCGGCGCCAAAAGCTGGCCTGCCTTAGGGTTGCAAGGTAGAACAGCAGAAACATGGCAGGGCCAAGATAGGATGACACCTGTCCAGACATCTTGAAGGTTGAACTGACACGATTGATCGTCGCATCATAGGACCACGCTGGCCGATAAAGGCCGGTCGCTGCCAAGACACCGACCGCGACCACCATTACGATCGCACATGTCCACCACGCGAAAACCCGCCGAAGTGCCGCCTCGTCTGTCAAAATCCGCAGGATCACGCGAAAGCAAAGATAGCCGTAAAGATAAATCAGCATGAAAAGGGTCACCCTGACGGGGTCACCCCGGGTGAACATGGCCAACCCCGACGACAGCGTGGCAATGGCAATGAAAACCCCCGCCAACTGGTCAACCAGCCGCAAACCGGGCGGAGCGGGCCGGAACAACAGGCCGTTGATGGCACTGATCACGATCACGAAAAGCATGATGCCGTCCGCCGCGATGATGCGATCACCGATCACGGGCAGTTCGGGCGTCACCGTGATCGCGGACATGAAGACAAAAATGCAAACACCCAGCACCGGATCACGCGCGATCCTCGCCAGCAGGTAGCCAAGACCCAGCACCGCCAAAACCGCCATAACAGCAAAGGCGATGATCACGTCGGGTCCCCGAACCGTTCGCGCAGCCCGGCCCGTGCCCGCACATGTCGTTTCAGCTTGTCGGGGAACAGGTCATAAAACAGCCGCGCCAGACTGAACAGGTAATACAACATCGGCAATTTCAATCGCCGCACTGCCGAGGCTGACAGTCTGGCAAGCGCGCGGTTCTGGATGCGCCGGTTGAACTGGCTTTGAAAGTAACTTGCCTGCCTCAGGCGGCGCATCACCAGAACCTCGGGCAGGTTGGCAACATCGTGCCTTTCGGCCACACGCAGGAAAAACTCGAAATCGATCAAATAGGGAACCGACGGGTCATAGGTCAGCCCTTCCTCAAGCAGCGAGCGCCGAAACACGACACTGCTGTGCGAATAGGGGATGCAGCGCGCCGCCATGCGCCGGACTGCCGCATTTTCCGACGGATACAGGCGCAACGCGGTTTCGCTGCGGCGGCTGTCCTGACGCTCCTCACCACAGCCCAGCCACGCCACTTTGGGATGGGCATCAAGATAGGCGACCTGCTTTTCCAACCGCTCCGGATAGGCGACATCATCGGCATCAAGGATCGCGACATAGGCACCGCGCGCTTCCTTTACCCCCAAAACCAGCGCCGCGGCCCGTCCGATCCGCGCACAGCGCAAGACCTTCAATCGACAATCATCGATGGCCGCCAGCCGCAGGGGTGTCTCGTCGGTGGACCCATCGTCGATCACCAGAATTTCGATATCCGAAAGCGTCTGCCGGCACAGGCTGATGACAGCCTCGGTGATCCACCTTTCCTCATTGAAAACGGTTATCAGCGCCGTGATGCGGGGGGCATCGCTCCCCCGAACGGGCGCCACCGGAACCACTCGCTCCCGCAGGGCATCATCCGGTCGCATGATGCGCCTCGTATCCCATCATGCCCTGAACTTTGCCGCAGCGCCGGACAAAGCGTCTCAACTCCCTCTGGGACAGGCCCGTGCGCCACCCGCCAGACCCGTTGAACAACGGGCTATTGATCTGCGCGTTACGGCGCTGGCTGTGTTCGGATGCGTCCTTGTACCAGTCACGCCCATGTGCGTGGAATTCTTCATGCAAGGGGCGATATGGCTCGCCCAGAAATTCAAGAACGCCGCGCATCGTGTCTTGGGAACGGGTAACAAGGTCCTCGTAACGCAGGACATGGACCCAGCCCTGACCTCTCAAATCGAGAAGGGCCCTGTTGTCGCGGTTAAAACGCGCCATCGCCGGGCCTGATCGACCGGTGCGCCGTTTGATACTGGCCACAACATCGCGCCCATCGCGGATGATTGCGACGAACTGCGCGCACGGATAAAGCTTCTTTATCCGCAACACCTCATGCACCTGGCGCGGCGTCTTTTCCAAAGGACGACATCCATCGGGCACTTGGTCGCGGATCTTTTGCCCTAGAAAAGCGGCAATCTGCCGTTTCCGGAACCAAGGCCGAAACGCATAAGTCTCGCCCACCACAGCCCCGAAAGACGGGTGTGCCGCCAGAAAGGCGGCAAGCAGCGATGTTCCGCTATGGCCACAGCCAATCACGAAAACCGGCCGAAGCCTCTCGTCGATCGGGCCGTCGTCCGGCGCCAATCGTGACCATATTCTCCGCACCATCGACCATTGAAACAAACGGTTGAGCAACGCGAACTGAACACCGAACACATCCGTGGAAATGGCCCGAACTTTCATCGTGCCAACCCGCGCGTTTCGCGCGGATCTTTGCCGCAGATTTGCCGGCAAAGATCACATTCAGCGGCAAAGGTTACCCGCAATGCCTCGGCCAGTGCCGGATCAAGCGGGGAACGGATGACGGTTCGGGTATTCCAATCAGTAAACAGCTTTCCCAGCCCCAAATTGCCACGGAACCCGATTTTTCGTTTCAGAGCGGCGGCAGGCTGTGCCAGCATCGTTTTCATGCGATGCAGCCAACGGAAGCGATAGGTGCGATTGACATTGTCACGGGCGAGGTCGAGCCTGACGCGGGGAAGATCGAGAAACCTGAAGATTTCGTCCAGAACCGCCTGTCCATCTTGCGTCAGTTCGGAAAAGGTGAATATCCGCAAGTTATCCCGTGGCACCAAAGAAACCAGCGCCGCAATCTGCCGCCCATAATCATAGAATTGAAAATAGACCGGCCCCGAAACCTTTCCCTGCGCCCGGTCATCCTGTTGCTTCCATGCTGTCTCGAAATTGATTTCCGGTTCAAAAAAATGACGGCGAAACTCGCCGTGCAACGATGGCACTGCCTCGACCGGATCTCTGAGAATTGCGATAAAGCGCGCATCGGGAACAACGCGCATGATTTCCAGAATGGCACTTTTGGACCGCAATGTATTTGTGGACGCATCGATGCGATAGCGAACGCCTTCACATCCACCGAAAAGCGCCGCGTAGTCCGAAATCGATTTGTATTTGGTCCGCAGGTCGCGCCCGAAGTGATTGGGCTCTTTGACATGGGGCAAAAAGATATCGGGGTGCTGCCCCAGCGTGTTTGCCAGGGATGTCGTCCCCGCCTTTGGGGCGCCAATGATAAAAAGATTGGAAAGCGTCATTGCATGTATTCTTTCGATACATATCGCCGGTGCATCGAAGCGGGCATCAATCTGCGCGCGACTGGCGAAACGCCGCGATCATGCGACCCTGTCCAAAGAACAGCTTCGCTCGTACCCCGGCCAGCACGGCAATGACAGTTACAAGTGCCAATCCCTCTGCCTTACGGGTTCGGCCAAAACCTTGAAACGGGTGCAGGAAATCGACCTGGTCCATTCGCTCTCACCTCTGGTTTTGCTTGGGGTTTGCGGGCCCACCACCGCATGATCCTTTGCTGTTAATAATCATTAGCAACAAAAGGACAAGGAATCTTCCGCGCACCAAGTCACAAACATCGGTGCAAAAGCGTATTTCAAATCCAGACGATGGAAACCAAGGACCGATAGATACAGAATACAAATTTCCGAACCGCCAAAAATCCGAAAGGATGCAGCATGATCACCATTTCGAAAGACCGACCCGATTGGATTTCCACGATATAGGCGGGATCAGCCGCCCGAATGGGCGGAAAGTCCGCGCCTGACCATCTCCGCCTCGTAAAGCGCCAGATAGGCATCCACCATGACGCTTTGGTCCATCATGGCAGGGGCCGCGCTTGCAGCGGGCGGCGGCGCCAGCATGGCCTCGGCCAGCATCTGCGGGTTCGCGGTATCCAGCAGGCAAACCCCGTCTCCCAAATCCGCGACCTCGCGGAAAACGGCAATCTTTGATGCCACCACCGCGCAGCGCATGGCCATCGCCTCGGCAAGAACCAGACCGAACCCCTCTTGCACCTGACTGCTGGGCACAACGACCAAAGCCGCAGAACGCATCCGCGCCAAGGTTTCCTCGCGCGGCCGCCAGCCCAGAAAATCAACGCGCCCGGCCAAGCCAAGCCGCGCCACCTCGGCCTCAAGCGCCGGGCGCATCGGCCCGTCACCGACAAATTCAAGCCGCAACTGCGGGTTCTGCGCCGCGGCCAGCAGAAACGCCGGCAGCGTGCGGGCCTGCCCCTTGACCGCAACCATCCGGCCACAAACGATAATCGTCCGCGCACCTGCGGGGCGGGGCCATGGCCGGACCCGCGCCAGACTGTCCAGATCGACCCCGTTATGGATGACAATGCTGCGCACGCGCCCCCGCATTTGGGCTCCGGCCGTGCCGTAACTGGCCGCCACCGCCTTCGAAACATGCACCTCGGCATTGATCCAGCGCGCAGAAAGGGCCGAGAGCAGGCGCAAATGCGGGCCCATCGAACCGGCAAGCTCGTGTCGCGTCGCCAGAACCAGCGGCACTCCGCTCCGCCGGGCCAGCCATGCGGCAATCCCCCCCGGAATGACGAAATTGGTATGAACCGCAAAAGGCCTTAGGTCTTTCAGCAAGGGTGCAAAGGCACGGGCGAATTGGCGATGCTGCGACAAAAGATCGGTCACATGCCGCCTTGGCGATACTGGTATGACATGATCCCGTGGACCGGGGGCAAACCGGTCTTCCTGATCACCGCGCCCATCATCCCAGCGGCAGGTATGCACCTCGTGCCCGCGCGCCACGAGCGCATCGCGCAAGACCGCCATAAGGCTCCAGATCGACTGCGCGCCAGCACGATCCACCATCAAGATCCGCAAACCTAATCTCCTCGGGAATCCTGCCCAACCAACAGGTGGCAATCAATGGACACCGCACAGACTGCCAAAACAACGCAAGCCAACAGCGCCATCGCGGCAGTTCATATGGTGCTATCGTGCGGAATAAGCAGCAAACTCTTACTGGCAAAACCATCATCGCCAAACACCGCCATATCCGGCAGTGCCGCCTATGGCCTTTCTAATCGCGACAGGAAATCCCGATACAGGCCATATTGCCTGTCCGGGGCAAAGTGCTGGCGCACGAATGATGCGCCGCATTCCGACAGGCGCTGACGCAATGCGCCATCGTCACGCAACCGTTTCAGGCAATCGGCCAAGGCCATGCTATCGCCCCGCCTGAAAATCAGCCCCGTCTCTTCCGGCCTGATATATTCCTCGGCCGCCTGAAAATCGGCCGTAATTGTCGGCACGCCCAAAGCCATCGCTTCCAAGGCGGCAAGCCCCAAACCTTCAAAGCGCGACGGCAATACAAAGGCATGCGCCCCTGCCAATCTGTCAAACACCTGTTCCCGCACAAGGGCGCCAGTAAACCGGATATTGACCCCAAGTGCCTCGGCCTCTTGCACCAACCGCGCGCGCTCGGACCCATCGCCGATAATCGTCAAACGCGCGCCTTGCAGGCGATCCATGGCCCGGACCAGAACGGACAGGTCTTTTTCGCGTTCCAGTCGGCCCACAAAGAACACCTCGAACAGGCCGCCCGCATCGAGTGGCAACACCCGTTGTGGCACGGGCAGCATGTCCAAAGGCATCGGTCCGCCCACCTTGGCCACGGGTTTGCCGCGCAGCAGCGGCCCGAAACCTGTCAGACAAGCGGCCGAAACGCCGATCACCGCAGTTGATCGCGCAACCGCAAGGCGCCAGCGCATCCGGTGCAAGATGTTCCAATTGCCAAGCGGCAAGTGCAGCGTCGTCACCACCTGCGCTTTGGCACGACGCAGGGCTTGGGCCGCGGGCAGAAGCGACGTATAGACATGCAGGTTGAACAGGGCATCGGGATGTTCCCGCGCCAGCGCGCCAAGGCCGTTCACCCCGCCGGTCACGGCAACGCGCAAACCGTGAAACCGGTTCTGCAACGCCGCGACGTCACCATGCAGGGCCAGGACGGTCACCTTGCCATAGGCCGCAAGGTGCCGCGCCAGCCCCTCGACATAAACTTCGGTTCCTCCGGTGCCAGCCGCTTCCAGCACCATAAACACGGGGCGCACCATCACTTTTGCCCTTTGCCGCTGGCGAACGGATTGCATCGAACAGGCGCAAACCGCTGAACAACATCTGCATCACACGCGGCCGGCATATCTTCGACCCGTCCTGTCATGTCCAATCCCCCTTGGCGCAGGGCTGCGCCTGAAAACAGCGGCCTGCGGAAGCGGTTTCAGTCTTTGCGCTGCGGGTATGAATAACGATATCCATAGTCATACCCCTGTTGAAATCTGCCAATCGCCTTGCGCGGATCAAAGGCATTCAGCACCGCGCCCGAAAGCCGCAGATCAACGGCCGCAAAGGTTTTAATCGCTGCATCGACCTCTCCGGCCAATGTCACGCCATGGCGCGCAACCAGAATCGTCGCGCCGGTTCGACGGGCCAAGATCACAGGGTCCGTCACAGCAAGGACAGGCGGGCTGTCAAAGATCGTCAGATCGAAATTCTGCCCGCACCATTCAATCAGATTGGTAAGCTCGGCCCGCATCAGCAGTTCCGACGGGTTGGGCGGATATTGCCCCGTGGTCAGAAGCGACAATCCGGCAACCTGCGGTGCAGCAAAAATGGCATCCCGCGGATGAATATCGCCCGCCAGAACCTCGGCCAGTCCGGCATGATTGCGCGGCAGCCCGAAATAGCGGCGCAATTGCCCGCGCCGCAGATCGGCATCAACAACACATACGCGTTGCCCCGCTTGCGCCGCAACCGTCGCCAGATTGACCAGCAAAAAGCTCTTCCCCGCCCCCGGATGTGTCGAGGTCACGGTCAAAGTCGGCGTTCTTGCGTCAAGCATGCCGAAATGCAGGCTGGTCCGCAGCGAACGGAACGCCTCGGTCGTCAGGTCATCGGGATTGGTCAGCGCCACAATCGGCAGGTTGTCGCGGCGCCTGTTTTGGGTGTCTGCGTCGCGATTGTAATTGATCGTGGCAAAGACCGGCAAACCCATGCGTTCCATCTCGGCGGCGTCATCGACACGCTTTCGCGACCAGTTCCGCACCAGAACAAACATGACCCCCGCAACAGCGCCCAACGCCACCCCAAGTGCCACCATCACAACCAGGTGCGGCGCGATCGGGGCCGCAACCGCCACGGCATCGTCGATGATACGGACGTTTCCGATCGTGCTCGCCCGCAGCACCTCGACCTGTTGCGACCGCGTCAACAGGTCCAGATGCAGCCGCTGCGCCAATTCAAGATCGCGCGTCAGGTTTACGACCTGACGCTCGGTCTCGGGCAGTGCCCTGACACGCTCTCGCAAACCGGCAAGCAGGTCTTGCAGGCGTTGGCGTTCCTCAAGCAGCAGACGATAGGTCGGATGCGACGGCTTGTAGCGCGTCGCCAATTCATCCTCGCGGTTCTTCAGGTCCGACAGTTCGCCTTCTACACGCGTGATCTGGGCCAAAAGGGTCTGCGTCTCCATCGAAAGGTCAACAGAATCCCGATCCTGACGAAAGGCCTTCAGCGCCGCCTCGGCGGCCCGCAATTTCTGTTCGGCTGCCGGCAGTTGGTCGCGAAGAAAGGTCAAACTGCCCTCGGCTTGTGCGGCACTCCGCGCGATATTCTGGCGCTGATAGGCGCCAAGGATCGCATTCAGAACGCTGGCATTTTCCAGCCGATCCACCCCCGCAACCCGAACCCCGATGATCCCCGACCCACGGCTGCGTTCGCTGACGCTGAACCGGTCGCTCAGCGCATTGATCGCCGCCGTCTCGTCAATCTGCGAAATCGCATAAAGCCGCCCCGCAGGCGCAGTCAGCCCCTCGACCGTCAGCGCAAAACCCTGATCGGCCAGCTCCATCATTTGACCGACCGCGCCCTGCAAGACCTGCCCCGATGGAACCGTCAGGCTGAACCGTCCACCGCCCGCCGAAGTCAGCACCATCGTCTTGTTCAACCAGTCCGGGGGCACGACCAGCTGTGTCAGCACCAGCGTCTCGCCGGGGCGCGCGTAGCGGTCAGGCAGCACCCGGTCAACCAGCGGCAGCCGATAACGTGCGAACATGACCCCGAACACCGGCGCCAGTTCGGGTGTCACAACCCAATCCAGATTCTGGTCGGCAACCGCCTGCCCCAAAACCAAACGAGAGCGCAGTATCTCGATCTCCGTTTCACTGCGCGGGTTTTCGTCAATCAGTGAATCAATGCCGGTCGGCAAAGCAAGGGCCGAACCCTTCTCCTCCAGCTGCAAAAGCGCGTCGGCCTGATAGGTGGGCGGCGTATTGGCATAAAGTAGCGTCCCCACCGCCAACCCGACCAGCGTGCACAGGGCCACCCAAGCCTTACCCTGCCACAAAATGCCCAGCAATCGCCCCAGATCGATCTCGAGGTCGGCAGCGCGCATCACCGGGCTAGGCGGAGTCTTCCGTACGAGGTTGGAAAACTGGTCACCATTCGGATCGTTGGATTGCCTGTCCATCATATCAACTTCCCATCCGGACAAACCCGTCCGCCCGCGCTGCGGTCACCGCCAAAATCAACGCCAGCCTTGGGCGGCGATTCATCTTAACAAATGTTAAGATCAGCGGACCATTAACCCGCCACACAGGGCGGGGCAATCACATGCCCGCCAAAAGCGCCCGAGACAGCGCGCGAAATCATACCCTGTTGCCCGCACACAGCCCGTTCTGCGCGCGGCAGACCCGAACTGACTGCAACACAACAAGATGTCCACAACAGACCGGCCACGCAATATCTTTCTGCGGAATTATCTTTCGGACATATCCAATTAGAATAATAAAACCATTAGATTACAAATTTTCCCAACAGGACGGCAACCCGCAACCACGGATGCGGCAATCACGCCCATATCTGCGCCCTTTCTGCCGCAGCCACGGGCGATGGCGGACTGACCGCCAGATCGATGGATATTTGCTTTATGGATATTGATTAGTCCAAATGACCCTGCAATCTTGTCCAAAGCACAACTGTCGCCGCGACAAGGCATCAACCATAGACAGCGGTATGGGGCTGGTCTGGCCAGATCGGGCCATGTATGTGGCGGCGCCAAGATGTGGATGTGACATGAATTACAGACCCGAAATCGACGGATTGCGCGCTGTGGCCGTTCTTCCCGTCATCCTGTTTCATGCCGGCTTCGGTATATTCAGCGGTGGATACGTCGGTGTTGACGTGTTCTTCGTCATCAGCGGATACCTCATCACCAGCATCCTGATCGCAGAGCTTGAAGAAGGCGATTTCTCAATAGCGCGTTTTTATGAACGCCGGATGCGAAGAATATTGCCTGCTCTGTTTGTCGTGATGTCGGCTTGCTTGCCCTTCGCCTATCTGTGGATGCCGCCATCACAACTAACCGACTTCGCAAAAAGCCTCGTTGCCGTCATCCTATTCGCGTCCAACATGCTGTTTTGGCATGAGTCTGGCTATTTTTCCGGCGCTGCAGAATTGAAACCATTGCTGCACACCTGGAGCTTGGCCGTTGAAGAACAATACTATTTGTTGTTTCCCTTGTTCATCCGGCTGCTTTGGCGACTTGGTCGGACCCGTATCTTATTGGGTATTGTCGCGCTGGCACTGATCAGCTTTGCGCTGTCGGAATGGGGTTCAAGACATTCGCCAACCGCAAACTTCTATCTGGCACCAACACGGGCTTGGGAATTGCTGGCGGGCTCAATCTGCGCATTTTTGACAGTTGGAAAAGCACAACGATCCAACAACATGCTTGGCGCCTTGGGTCTGGCCCTGATTGCGTTTTCAATCTTTTCTTACGACTCGAATACACCCTTTCCAAGCGCCTATACACTCGCGCCCGTCATCGGCACCACGCTTATCCTTCTGTTTGCAGCACAAGGAACTTGGGTCGCAAAACTGCTGGGCTTGCGCGCCCTCGTCGGCATCGGCCTGATTTCGTACAGCGCATATTTGTGGCATCAGCCGCTATTTGCCTTTGCACGTCTGCGCAGTTTGACCGAACCAAGCGGCGCGGTGATGGCTGCGTTGGCAGCTTTGTCTGTTCTGCTCGCTTGGGCAACGTGGTTCTGGGTCGAGCAAACATTCAGAAGCCGCAAAAATCCTGTCTTGCCCACGCAGCGCAGTGTATTTGCTACAAGCGCGATGGTATCAGCCTTGTTTGTCGTAATCGGACTGGCCGGATACCTCGATAAGGGGTTCCAATGGCGCTCACCCAGCGACATCCACGTTTCCGACCTCGACACCCGTACCGAGGCGAATAAAGGCTTGCATACTGATTGCGAAGTCAAGTTCAATACCTCGCCAAATTGCTATACATCCCCTTCACCGGATGTGCTGCTTTGGGGGGATAGTTTTGCCATGCATCTGGTGCAAGGAATCGTGGCAAGTGAAAATGGTATCGCCCTGCAACAGCACACTCTTTCTTCCTGCGCGCCAGTACTCGGCCTCGCGCAATTCGGCAAGGGAACGACAAAGGATTGGGCGGCAGGATGCATTTCCTTTAACAACAGCGTCATCGATTGGCTGCGCGCCCATAAATCGGTCAAGCTTGTTATCCTGTCATCACCTTTTGACGGAGTCCTCGGTGATGACTTGCTGCTTGAAGATGGAAACGTTTTGTCCGAAGATCAACAAGACCTTGTCAAGCAGTCACTCATGCTGACAGTTGGGAAAATTCGTGAAACGGGCGCAAGGGTCGTCATCGTATCCCCGACACCCGCAAGCGGCTGGGATAACGGCCAATGTTCGATCCGTAGCATTTACTTTGCAATCGACGATCAAAACTGCAACTTTCCCCTTGACATGGCAACCGGTGCTTTTGCCATGCTGAAGGCGGTAGAAGATAAAGTTGCCGTGTATTGGCTGCATAAAGATTTCTGCAACCGGGAAGTCTGTGATGTCTTGCAGGACGGAATATTCATTTTCCGAGACCGCCGCCATTTAAGCAAGGAAGGAAGCGCGTTTCTAGGTTTTCAACACGATTGGATGCAGGCTTTCAGAACGATGGCCAACTAGCATCCGCAAACATATTACCGGCTTAGGCCAGCTTGGCGGCCATTCACATGCCAGCGAAAATCGGGTAGCGTATAAGTCCGATGGTATTGGCAGACAGATAGAAACTGAAAAACACCTTCCAACGCAGCGCAAGGTTTCTCAATATCTCGCATGGCCCCCCTTGGTTTAAAGTCCAATCTGTCGCACAGCAACTTTCCGTGCGCTGGGGATCGGTATTGGTCCGAACAAGACTGTCGCCACAGGGCATCTGGGCGATGCGATCCGCTCTCTGCACAACGGCTTCGCGGCGGCGATCAAGGGCGCACCGTGCATTATCTTCGTCGAAAGGATTGGGGCCATCGCTTCCCGAACGCATGCTGACCAAGCGTTGCGCTGCGCACCCCCGCTTTGCATCTGCCGCATGACAGGATCGGCCCATTTCCGACGTTGATTGCCGCAACGCGCGTCGATGGTCAGCCCTTGGTTTGCCATTGCCTCGCTCGGGGACAAGCGATGCTGTTTTTGCCCCTCATGCGTCGCGCTCTAGCCAGTCGCGGAAGTCGGCAACCACCTCTGCCTCGCTATCGACAAGGTGCTGGGGCGCGGGATAGGTGCCAGAATGGACCTCGTCGGCAAAGGCCGTCATCGCCTTGACGCGCAACTGCTGTAGGCGGGCGTATTCTGCAGCAAAGTCGGCATAGGTCTTGGCGTGTCGCGGCACGCGGCCCTTGGTCTGGCCAAGCACGTCATCTGTAAAAAGGTATTGCGCATGTCCCGCCGGACCCGCGCCCATCGAAATAAGAAAGAGGCCGGTCTTTTCAGCAATCGCGGCGGTGATGGAATGGGGCACCACCTCGATCTCGACGGCAAAGGCACCCGCCGCTTCCAGCGCCTTGCACTGGCGATACACCAGTTTCGCGGTTTCGAGTGTCTTTCCCACGGCCTTGAAGCCGCCTGTCCATGTTGCCTTTGACGGGATCAGCCCGACATGGCCGCAGACGGGAAGCCCATGGTCGGCCATCGCCCGCACGGTTTGCAACGAACCCGAACAGTAAAAGCCATCCGCTCCGTTTTTGTAGAGAGGAAAGGCCCATTTCAGGAAATCGGCCGTATCGCCGATCTCGTAGAAATTGTCCCCCGGAAAGGCAAAGGCGGTGGGGGCGGCATCGCGGAAATTGCGATCCATGATCATCGCGGGCGGAACCGAAAGCAGTTCCACACCCGCGCGTTCGGCGGCTTCGGCCTCTTCCAGCGTTTCGACGCGCAGCATGGCGAACTGGTGTTTGCCGCGGGCGTCAAGCAGGTCGCGGACGGTCAGGCGTTTGGCCATGTCAGGCAACCTCGATAAACACGTCATCACCTTCGACCTTTACGGGGAAGGTTTTGAGGTTGACGCAGACAGGGGCGCGTTTCGCCTCGCCGGTGCGATAGTCGAACTGGCCGTTATGCTTGGGGCATTCGATCAGGTGCCCCATGACAAGGCCATCGCAAAGATGCACATCTTCATGGGTGCATTTGCCTGCGGTGGCGAAGAATTTGCCATCGGGCGAATGGTAGATGGCATAGGTCTGGCCCGCATGGTCAAAGCGGATCAGGTCTTCTTCGTCGATGTCGTCGGTCGCGCAGGCGCGTATCCATTGCGGCATGGTGTTGTCCTTATTCGGCAGGAATGGCATCGCCCAGGGCGGCCTTGTGGAAATCGGTGCGATAGGGTTTGGCGCTGGCAGGAAGCGCGCGCTCAAGGAAATAGTCTTCATAGGAAAGCTGGCGGCGCAAGGCGGGCCACATCTCGCGGAACGCCTCGGCAATCGACCGGTTGGGCGCGGGCAGGTCGTGCTTGATGGTGTCGTGCAGGCGCGGCAAGGCATGGTAGGGGACCATGGGGAACATGTGGTGTTCCACATGGTAGTTCATGTTCCAATAGATGAAACGGCTGACCGGGTTCATATAGACCGTGCGGCTGTTCAGCCTGTGGTCGATCACATTGTCGGCCAGACCGCCGTGTTGCAAAAGGCCCGTCATGATGTGATGCCATGCGCCGTACATGCGGGGCAGGCCGATCACCATAAGCGGCAGGATCGACTGCATGGAAAAGGCAAGCCCGATGGTCGCGGCGTAGATGGCCGTGTAAATGATCGCCACGCGCTGCACCTTGGCCCATTCCGATTGCGGCACAAAAGTGCGTTCGTCTGCGGTGGGGCCTGACAGGGCGTTGGCAATCATGCGCGGGAAAAAGGCCAACACATCGGGAATACCGAAGAAGGCGGCGACCAGTTTGGCAAAGGCAGGCGGGCGCATGATGGCAATTTCGGGGTCGCGGCCGACGATATAGGTGTCGGTGTGGTGGCGGGCATGGCTCCACCGCCAAGTGGCCGAATTGCGCATGATCATGAAGGACGCGATTTCATAGACCGCGTTGTTCATCCACGCGGTCTTGAAGGCCGTGCCATGGCCGCATTCGTGCCAGCGCGAGTCAGAGGCCGAACCGTAAAGCACGCCATAAGCCAGCCAGAAGGGCACGCACCACCACGTGCCCCAAAGCGCGATGCCGCCCGCGGCAAAGCCGATCATGCAGCCGTAAAGGATGATCGTATCGCGGATGGCGGGGGAATCGCTGCGCTGCATCAGGTCCTTCATCACCTTGCGCGGCACCTCGGTATGGTACCATTCGGCGGCGGCAAGGCCGGTTTCGACAGCGCGCGCACCGTCGGGGCCCAGCAGGCTGTAATCGCGTTTCGTCATTGAATTCCTCCGCATCCCCGGGGCGGACCCCGTTCTTGTCTGCGCGAAACTTAGAACAATCGTTCCGCAGGGGAACAGGGAAATTGGTGGACGGGCCGCGGTTTTTCGTCATAGTTCTTGTGCAAATTGACGAAAAATCATCAGGTGAATGATGGCAAGACGACCGGGAATGGCGGCGCTGGCAGCGGCGGCGGGGGTATCGGTGGCAACCGTGGACCGTTTGCTGAACGGGCGCGAACAGGTGTCGCAGGCCACGCGGACGGCTGTGCTCGAGGCGGCGCTGCGCTTGGGCCATCCGGCGGCGGCGCGGCTGACAGGCGACATGGCGGCCAAGCCTGCAACGATGGTGCGCTTTGGCGTGTTGCTGCACAAGCAGGGGCAGGAATTCTATCAGAACCTTGCGCGCGAGATGCGGGGCGCGGTGGCACAATTGCCCGGCGTGCGCGGGCAGTTAGAGATCGACTTTGCTGCCAGTCAGGCGCCGAGCGAGGTGGCAAGCCTGCTGCGCGGCATGGCGGGGCGTTGCGATGTGATCGCGGCCACGGCGGTGAACCACCCCGAGATCACCGCAGCGGTGGAAGGGTTGAAAGCGCAAGGCATCGCCGTCTTCTCGCTGCTGTCGGATTTCGCCCAAGGGGTGCGGGCGGGCTATGTCGGGCTGAACAATCTGAAGGTCGGGCGCACGGCGGCATGGATCATTTCGTTGTCGGCCAAGGGGTCGGGCAAGGTGGCGCTGTTCGTGGGCGGGGCGCGCTGGCACGGGCATGACCTGCGCGAGACGGGCTTTCGCGCCTATCTGCGGGAAGAGCGGCCCGATCTGGAAGTGCTCGAGTCGATCGTGAACCTCGAAACGCGGCAGCTGACATACGAGACGACGCTGAACCTGCTGAACCGGCACGATGACCTGCGCGGCATCTTTGTTGCGGGGGGCGGGATGGAAGGGGCGATTGCCGCGCTCCAACAGGCGCGGCGCCCCGGCGAGGTGGCGCTGGTGGTGAACGAATTGACCGCCGAGTCGCGGGCCGGTCTGGCGCAGGGTTGGGTAACGCTGGTCGATGCCACGCCCCTGCCCGATCTTTGCCGCGAGGTGCTGGCGCTGATGCTGCGCGCGGCGGGACAGGGGGGAATCGGCGGGGCGGGGCAGGTGTTCCTGCCGATCGAACTGCATGTGGCGGAATCGCTTTGACGCTGCAGCCGCAGGGCCAAGGGCGGACAGTATGACGATTTTTCGTCAATTTGCCGAGGTGTGACAGGGAATCTAAGGACGACAGCGGGAACGGAAAAGAAAAGGCTTTAATGGAATGAATGTTCCAATAAGCCTGTAGTCCGAAACGTGGCCTACCAGACAGGCCGCCCGCAGACTGACCAAGGATGACCCGATGCTCCCCTTTGCCCTGAACCACATGGCCGCCCCCCGCATGGGATGGGAGGCGTTTCTCGATCTGACCAAGGCGCTGGGCTGCGTGGGGGTCGAATTCCGCAATGACCTGAAGGGGCTGCTCTTCGACGGGGCCGATCCGGCAGCGGTGGGCGCTGCGGTGCGCGCCCGTGGCCTGCGTTTTCTGGCGCTGGCCGAGGTGAAGATGTTCAACGACTGGTCCGAGGCCAAACGGACCGAGGCCGAGGCGCTGATGAAGGTCGCCGTCGCGGCGGGGGCCGAGGCGATCAGCCTGATCCCGCGCAATGACGGCGTGGCGATCGACCGCGCCGAAAGCCGCAAGGTAACCGAAACCGCGCTGCGCGAGCTGCTGCCGCTGCTGAAGGCGCACGGGTTGAAGGCGATGGTGGAACCGCTTGGCTTTGCCGTCTGTTCCCTGCGCTACAAGGATGTGCTGGCCGATGCGATCCACGCCGTGGGCGGGGTGGGCACCTATTTCATGGTGCATGACACCTTCCACCACGCGCTGGCAGGGTTCGGGCCGATCTATCCGGAACTGACGGGGATCGTCCATGTGTCGGGCGTCAAGGACATGATCGCGCTCGATGACATGCGCGACCCGCATCGCGTGCTGGTCGATGCAGATGATGTGCTGGGCAACGTGGCGCAGATCCGTGCGCTGCGCGCAGCCGGATATGCCGGACCGATCAGCTACGAACCTTTCGCCCCTTCGGTCCATGCCTTGACCGATGCGAAAGCGCCGCTCGCGGCGTCGATGGAATTCATCCGCAAGGGCGTGGAGGCCTGAGCGCAAGGGATACCGCCCGAAAAAAGGGGCGGTCCGGCAGGGAGAGACGGTGTGCCGGACACCGACATGTGGAGGAGAAAACCATGAAAAAGACCCTTATCGCCGCGGGCTTCGTCTCGCTTCTCGGCTCGACCGCCATGGCGCAGGACATCGGTGTTTCGATGGCTCTGTTCGATGACAACTTCCTGACCGTGCTGCGCAACGGCATGGATGCCAAGGGCAAGGAACTGGGCGTCAACCTGCAGATCGAAGACGCGCAAAACGATGTCGCCAAGCAGCTTGACCAGATCAACAACTTCATCGCTTCGGGCGTCTCGGCTATCATTGTGAACCCGGTCGATACGTCAGCGACGCAGGCGATGTCGGATGCAGCCGCTGCCGCCAACATCCCGCTGGTCTATGTGAACCGCCAGCCGATCAACGTCGATACATTGCCGGACAACCAGGCGTTCGTTGCCTCGAACGAAGAAGAGTCGGGCACGCTCGAGACCATCCAGATGTGCGATAACTGGGCGGCCGAAGGGAAAGCCGAAGTCAACGTCTATGTCATGCAGGGTGAACTGTCGAACCAAGCCGCCGTGCAGCGGACCAAGGACATCTATGACGTGATCGAAGCCGGCAAGTGCAAGGTCAAGATCAACGTGATCGACCAGCAGACCGCCAACTGGTCGCGCGATCAGGCGCAATCGCTGATGACAAACTGGCTGTCAACCGGGGCCGCATTTGACGGCGTGATCGCCAACAACGACGAAATGGCGATTGGTGCCATCCAGGCGATGAAAGCCGCTAGCATCGACATGGCAACCGTTCAAGTCGGCGGCGTCGATGCGACCCAAGACGCACTGGCAGCAATGCAGGCGGGCGACCTCGACGTGACGGTGTTCCAGAACGCCGCCGGTCAGGGCGCAGGGGCGCTGGATGCCGCAATCAAGCTGTCCAAGGGCGAAACGGTTGACCAAAAGGTCTATATCCCCTTCGAACTGGTCACGCCCGCCAACGTGGCCGACTACGCCGCGAAGAACTGATCCCTGCGGGGTGAACGGGGGCGGCGCGGAAGTGCCGCCCCTTTTTTTCATCTTGCCGCGCGGGCCAGTGCGGGCGGATGATCCAACGATACGACAAGGAAGGGAAGAGCTGTGTCACAGGTGACGCATGGCCTTGGTGGCCTGAAATACGATCCGGCCAAACGGACGCGACCGCAGGAACTGAACGTCTTTGTGGCGCTCGTCCTGATCGTCGCGACGTTCGAGATCCTTGGACGCGTGCTGATGGGCGACAGCTTTCTTTTGAACACCCGCGACAACGTGGACACGCTGTTCAACGAGCAGCGCTTGCAGATCATCGTTCTGCAAGTATCCATCGTCGGGATCATCGCGCTGGGGGTCACACAGGTGATCATCTCGGGCGGGATCGACCTGTCTTCGGGGTCCATCGTCGGGGCGACCGCGATGATCGCGATGAGCTTTGCGCAGGTAGCGATGGTCAACGGCAATCCAAACCCGAAAGCCATTTTCGGCGATTGGGCAATGGACCTGCCCGTCATCGTCCCGTTGCTGGTTGGGCTTGGCTGCGGCATCCTTGCGGGCTTCGTGAACGGGGCATTGATCGCCTATACCCGCATCCCGCCCTTTATTGCCACGCTCGGCATGATGGTCACGGCGCGGGGCCTGTCGAAATGGTGGTCCAAGGGCAACCCGATCTCGTTCCCGACCGAAAGCTACGCTGCCATCGGCAAGGGGATGATGCCCGTCGTTATCTTCGTGGTGCTCGCGCTGCTGTTCCACTGCATCATGACCTACACGAAATACGGCAAGCATTGCTACGCCATCGGCTCGAACGAACAGGCGGCGCGCATGTCAGGCATCAACACCGAGCATCACAAGGTGCTGGTCTATGTAATCGCCGGTGCGCTCGCGGCGCTGGCTGCGGTGGTGCTGTCGTCCAAGAACCTGACGGCGCAGGCGGGCATGGGGGTGATGTATGAACTCGACGCCATCGCCATGGCGGTAATCGGGGGCGTCAGTCTGCAAGGCGGGCGCGGGTCGATCCTTGGCACTTGTCTGGGGGCGCTGATCTTCGGGGTGATCATCTCGGGTTTCACCTTCCTCAAGCTCGACGCCTATTATCAGGAAATGGTCAAGGGCATCATCATCGTCGCCGCGGTCGTGCTTGACCAATGGCGTCAAAAAGGGCGGGCACGGGGGTAGTGCAGATGGACAATATTATTCTTGAAACCCGAGGCCTGACCAAACGCTACGGCGGGGTCCACGCACTGGAAGACGCGAATTTCATCCTTCGCAAGGGTGAGCATGTCGCCGTCGTCGGCGATAACGGTGCCGGAAAATCGACCTTTGTCCGGCAGATCACGGCGGTCGAACAGAAAACGGCGGGGCAGATTTTCTTTGACGGCAAGGAAGTGAATTTCGAAGGCCCGTTGCAGGCCCGCGAGGCGGGGATCGAGACGGTGTTCCAGACCCTGGCGCTGGCCGATGACCTCGACGTGCCATCGAACCTGTTCCTTGGGCGCGAGATGTTCAAGTTCCGCTTCGGCCCGTTCAGCATCCTCGACCGCAAGGCGATGCGCGAACGCACGCTCGAAGCGCTGAAAACCACGGCGGTCAAGATACCGAACGTGGACAACCCGATCCGCAACATGTCGGGCGGGCAGCGGCAATGCGTGTCGATCGCGCGGACGGCGGCTTTCGCCAGTAAGCTTGTGATCATGGACGAACCGACCGCAGCACTGGGCGTTCAGGAAACCGCGCAGGTGGAAAACATCATCCGCGGGCTGAAAGAGCGCGAGGTGCCCTTGATCCTGATCAGCCACAACCTGCGGCAGGTGATCGATCTGGTGGATCGGATCGTCGTGTTCCGTCGGGGGCGGATCGTGGCAAGCCTGAACAAGGACGAGACGGACGGCAACGACATCGTCAGCTACATCACCGGTGTCAAGGGCGCGGAAGCGGCAACCGTCTGACCCTCGGACGATAGGGCTGGGCCTTCCTGCGGAAGATCGCGCCCGATCTGGCGCTGTGGGTCCAGTTCTGCAACGCGGGGCAATCGTTCCGGGCGAACCGCTGGCCGCGATGGGAAGACGTTTCCCAGAACGGTGAAACCAAGGACAACCGCCCGCTTCCCGCCCTTTTCTTTTGGTCGGTATCTTCGGCCAACGCGTCGGTCGGCGGCATAGACCCACCGCTTGTCTTGCTTCTGTCTGATCCAGGCGCGCCTTGCGCAGCAGCAAGTCTCCCGAATGCGTAAGGGCAGGCAGTCAGGCACGACTGCCTGCCTGACCGCGATGATGCCGGGAAAACCCGCCCGCGCGTGACAGGTGCGAAGCGCAGCCCCGCTTTGTCAACGCTGGTGCCTGTACGCAATCCTCCCGGCAGCTGTTCACCCGGCAATCCAATTCGGATACAAAGTTGCGATGCGATATCCCGACCCCAACGGCACAGGGGAAAGTGCTGCCTTCATCGATCACCGCCGCTTGCAAGGGACCGATGGCCCCGCACCACGGCAAGAAACGTGACGAAACGCCGAAAGGTTTGGCCTTGGGCTGGCAATGGGGTATCTTGCGCGCCATCAGCCGGGCGTGGGGCTGGCGGCGGCGCATGGCAGCTGGCGAATTCAATCCGGTCACCGATCTGGCAAAAGCCGTAGGGCTGGCCGAACACCATGTCAGCCGACAGCTGCGGCTCGCCGATCTCGCGCCGGGCGTCCTCAAGCGACTGATCTACAAGCGCAAGGTGCCCGCCGCGACCCTGTTGAAACTGACCGACGTCGCGTCCCTGCCTTGGCGCGAACAGCCGGGGCAGGTGTTCGACTGATCCTCAGTGAAAGCTCGCCTGAAACGTCGTCGCCGTCAGCGAGACATGCGCGTCCAGCGGCGGATGCAGTTCGAACGCCTTCGGCTCGCGTGAGAAATTCCACAGCCGGAATAGACGCCATTCCGACCGGCGCTCCTCGGCCACGGCCAACTCGTTGCGGGTGATGTGGAAGGGCGTGCGCTCCCATCCGTTCGTCGTCTTCACCTCGATCAGCCGCGGCCGCCCGTCCGGCGCGAAGCTTGCGATGTCGTAGCCCGCGCCGTCGCCATCCTCCTCCGACACCCAGCGCACCTTGCGCGCCAGATCGTCCCGTCC
>JAIXRW010000058.1 GCA_027484985.1 Rhodobacter sp.
GGAATTCACCGAAATACTTGGTGATCGCTGCCGTCAGCGTGGTCTTGCCGTGGTCAACGTGGCCGATCGTGCCGATGTTGACGTGCGGTTTCGTCCGTTCAAACTTTGCCTTTGCCATGGTCGGGCCTCGAATTTGGGGGGCCGATGCGGCCCTGTGCTACACGGGGCGCGACTTATGCCGCCGCTTGGGGAAAATCAAGCCGAAAGGAACGCGGCGCACTAACCTGCCACGGCCGGTGCGAGCGCCCGTTCGGGGGCCGGTGCGGGCATGCCGGCAGGGCGCGGCACGGGGCGCAGCGCCGGGTCGGCGGGCGGAAGCGGCGGGATGGTCATATCGAATTGCGGGGCGGCAACGGGGCCTGCCGGAGCGGCGCCCGGCTTGGACGGCAGGCCGAACCATTCGGGGTGCCGCAGCAACCATTCCTCGACCTTCTTGGCCGCGTTGTAGGACAGCGCCGCCATCTGCTGCTTTTTCGTGCGGGTCAGGCCCGTGCCGATCACGGTTTCGCCCGACAGGCTTTCCATGACGATGATACGCTCGCCTTTTGGGTTCAGCTTGGTCTGGGTGCTGTCATCCCAGATATTGGCGGTGATCATCAGCACCGATTTGGGGGCCGCGACGATCGGGATGCCGGGCGGGGCCAGCGCATAGCCATCGACCGAGATGCCGATATTGTAGAATTTGTCGCCGTCATAGCGGCCGAAGCGGTCGGACACGGCGGTTTTCACCGCCTCTTGCCATTCTTCGGGCGATGCCTCGCGCGAGATCGGCACTTTTTGCACCTTGTCGGCCACCACGATGTTCAGCCCCAGCTTGAACGGGCCCAGCGGAACGGGCGGGTCTTTCAGATCGTTCTTCTGGCAGCCCGCAATCAGGGCAAGACAAAGGCAAAGCGCGGCGGCGCGGAAGGCGGACATGGGGATTCGGTTCCTGAGGCAGCGGCGGGCCAGTGCCACACCAAGGCCATGGATAGCCGTCTGCGCCCCGTGGTGCAATCGCGGCCTTTTCCCTGCGCCGCGCGGCCCCATATCAGGATCATCCGATGCGAGGCCGACATGCTTGATACTGCGCCCCCCCTTCCCCGCCTGCCCGTCCGTGTTCCGCTGGCGACCGAACCCTTGGGGGTGTTCGGCACGCTGCGGGCGGGGCGGCGCAATGTGCTGGAACTGATCCCCGAGATTGCCACCCATGCGCCCATCCTCTCGGGCCGCACGGGCAAGCGATGGCATATGGTGATGGACCCCGAAGCCCTGCGCCGCATCCTGCGCGACCGGGTCGAGGATTACCCCAAATCCGATGTGACCAAGCTGATTCTGGAACCCGGCATCGGCAAATCGATGTTCGTGGCCGAAGGGCAGGATTGGCTGTGGCAGCGCCGCACGGCGGCCCCCGTGTTCAGCCACCGCAACGTGGCGGCGCTGGCCCCCGTGATGACCGCCGCCGCCGAACGCGCCGTGGCCCGCATCGGTGCCACGGTCGGCCGCGCGGTCGATGTGTTCGACGAGATGGTGACGGCCACCTTCGAGGTGATTTCCGATGTCACCTTTTCGGGGGGCGGCGGGTTTGACCGTGACGCGATCCACCGGTCCATCGAAAGCTATATCGCGCAGACGGCCAAGGTTTCCTTGCTGGATGTGATCGGCGCGCCGACATGGCTGCCGCGCCCGTCGCGGATGCTGGCGCAATCGGGCGTACGCGAGATGAAGCGCGTGGCCGATGGCGCGATCATGCGGCGGCGGGCCGAGGGCGGGCCCGAGATACCCGACCTGCTTGACCTGATGATGGCGGGCGAAGACCCCAAAAGCGGGCGGCGCATGACCACCGCCGAATTGCGCGACAACCTGCTGACCTTTATCGTCGCGGGGCACGAGACGACGGCGCTGACGCTGGCATGGTCGCTTTATCTGTGCGCTTTTGACCAAGGCGTGCAAGACAGGGCGCGGGCCGAGGCGCGGGCGGTGCTGGGCGACCGTGCGGCCACGGCGGCAGATATCGCCGCCCTGCCCTATCTGCGCCAGATCGTGGACGAGGCGCTGCGGCTTTATCCGCCTGCCGCCTTTCTGTCGCGCACCGCCCGCGCCGAAGACGAATTGTGCGGGCGCGAGGTGTTGCGCGGCGATACGGTGATCTTGCCGATCTATGCGCTGCACCGGCACCGCAAGCTGTGGGACAACCCCGATGCCTTTGACCCCGACCGTTTCGCAGGCGGCTATGGCGGCGAGCGGTTTGCCTATTTGCCCTTTGGCGACGGGCCGCGCATCTGCATCGGGGCCAATTTCGCGTTGCAAGAGGCGGTGATCATCCTTGCCACGCTGCTGGCGCGGTTCCGCTTTGCCCCCGTGGCGGGGCGCGACCCGAAACCCGTGATGATCCTGACCCTGCGGCCCGAAGGTGGCGTCTGGCTACAGGCGCGCCCGGCCTGATGTGGCAAGGCTGCAACGTATGGTATCGTTACCAGAAGGCCCCTTGCCTTTAGTCTGGGGCACACATACCTTTGTCTGTGTCGCGTCCTGCGGCGGTAACCAGTTTTTGCGTAACGATTTCGCGTCCCGGGGCCATCCGCATGGTTCCGGGCGTTTTACTTTCCGGCCCTAGGTAAAGCGGTTGTCGCGGGGAAAGCCGCGCGGGGCCATGGCGCCTGCACCGGCGCGGGGACCGATCCAGATTTTGAGGTCTGTTTCGGTGCGGGTGCGGCCTGCGGGGTCTTTCCACGCAAGGCCTTCGGCCAGCGTGAAGGTGATGGCATCCGATAGCCCGCCATCCTTGTATTTCTGAAGCCGGACGCCCTTGCCCTTGGCCATTTCGGGCAACTGGGCGAGCGGGAAGATCAGCACCTTGCGGTTTTCGCCCACCACGGCGACATGGTCGCCCGTCACCTTGCGGCAGAGCGCGGTCTTGACCCCGTCCTTGACCGTCAGCACGGCCTTGCCCGCCCGCGTCTGGGCCAGCACCTCATCCGAGGGCACGATGAAGCCGTCGCCGGCGGTGGATGCCACCAGCAGCTTTTCACCGGGGCGGAAGATAATCAAATCGGTGATTTCGCATTCGTTGGGCAGATCGACCATCAGGCGCACGGGTTCGCCCATGCCGCGCCCACCGGGCAGGTTGGCGCCCAGAAGCGTGTAGAACCGCCCGTTCGACCCGATCAGCAGGATGCGGTCGGTGGTTTCGGCGTGGAACAGGAAGCGGCCTTCGTCGCCGTCCTTGAACTTGACGTCCGAATCAAGCGCGACATGGCCCTTCATCGCGCGGATCCAGCCCATCTTGGAACAGATCACGGTGATGGGTTCGCGGTCGATCATCGCCTCGAACGGCACTTCCTCGACCTCGGCCAGATCGGCGAACAGGGTGCGGCGGGCACCGCCCGCGCTGTCCTTGCCGAATTTCTTGCGGATATCCTCAAGCTCTTCGCCGATGCGCTTCCACTGGCGCTTTTCGCTGTCCAGAAGGTCGGCCAGATCGGCGCGTTCCTTCATCAGCGCGTCCCGCTCGGCCACCAGTTCCATCTCTTCCAGACGGCGCAAGGACCGCAGGCGCATGTTCAGGATGGCTTCGGCCTGCACCTCGGTCAGTTCGCCCCCGTCGAGAAGGGCTGCGCCCGAGGCAAGGCCTGCGGGGCGCACATAGTCCTTTTCACTGGTCGCCCGCTTGTGCGGCACGCCCCAGCGTTCGGCCATCAGGGCTGCCTTGGGGTCGTCATCGTAGCGGATGATGTCGATCACGCGGTCAAGGTTCAGGAAGGCGATGATGAAACCATCGAGCACCTCGAGCCGGTGGTCGATCTTTTCGACGCGGTGTTCGGACCGGCGCCGCAGCACATCGCGGCGGTGGTCAAGGAAGGCGCGCAGCACCTCTTTCAGCGAACAGACGCGCGGCACCTTGCCGTCGATCAGCACGTTCATGTTCAGCGCGAACCGGATTTCAAGGTCGGTATTGCGGAACAGCATCTGCATCAGCACATCGGGTTCGACCGTGCGGGTGCGCGGTTCCAGCACAATGCGCACGTCATCGGCGGATTCGTCGCGCACATCGGCCAGCAGCGGCACCTTCTTGGTCTGGATCACCTCGGCCAGCTTTTCGATCAGCTTGGATTTGGCGACCTGATAGGGAATCTCGGTGACCACGATCTGCCACATGCCGCGGCCAAGGTCTTCGACCTGCCATTTGGCGCGCAGGCGGAACGACCCGCGCCCCGTGCGATAGGCATCAAGGATGTTTTCACGCGGTTCGACGATCACCCCGCCCGTGGGGAAATCGGGGCCGGGCACCATGGCGACAAGGGCGGCATCATCGAGCGCGGGGTCGCGCAGCATGGCCTGACAGGCGGTGACGAGTTCATCAAGGTTATGGGGCGGGATGTTGGTGGCCATCCCCACCGCGATGCCGCTGGACCCGTTGGCCAGCAGGTTCGGAAAGGCGGCGGGCATCACCACCGGTTCTTCCAGCGTGCCGTCATAGTTGGGACGGAAATCGACCGAGTTTTCGGCCAGCCCTTCCATCAGGGTTTCGGCAATCGCGGTCAGGCGGGCTTCGGTGTAGCGGGATGCGGCGGGGTTGTCGCCGTCGATATTGCCGAAGTTGCCCTGCCCGTCCACCAAGGGGTAGCGCACGTTGAAATCCTGCGCCAGACGCGCCATCGCGTCATAGATCGCGGCATCGCCATGGGGGTGATAGTTGCCCATCACATCGCCCGAGATCTTGGCCGATTTGCGGAAACCGCCCGTGGCCGACAGGCGCAATTCGCGCATCGCGTAAAGGATGCGGCGGTGAACCGGCTTTAGCCCGTCGCGCGCATCGGGCAGGGCGCGGTGCATGATCGTGGACAGCGCATAGGTCAGGTAGCGTTCACCGATGGCCCGCGACAGCGGTTCGGACAGGGTAACGGACTGCGTATTGGGGTCTTGGGGCACATCTGACATGGATGTTGTGTAATTCGCCCCGACGCGCCGGTCCAGCCGAAAGCGCAGGCCAAGCGGGCGGTTGACCGGCAGGGCAGGCGCCGTGCTATGCAACGCAGGTCATCCATCGGCAAGGTGCGAGTCGTGTTCAGGTTGTTGGTTCTTTTGTGCCTGTCGCTTTACGGGGCGATGCTGGTTTTCGGGGATGGCCCCACGCGGCTGGACCGCGTGACCGATGCGCCCACCGCGCCGGTTCCGGGCGATTCCGGCGCCGATGGGGCGGTTTATGCGCCCGAACCGGCGGATGCGGGCCGGATCGTGCGGGCGGCGACCGTATCGAACCCTGTGGCGACATCGGGCATCCGGGTTCTGGCGGCACCCGAGCCTGCCCCCGCCACCCCCCCCGCCCCGCAGGCCGTTGCCGCCATCGCGCAGGACGCGCCCGCCGTCGTGCCCAGCCTGACCGACCCCGCCAGCCTGACCGCAAGTGATGCGACCTTTGCCCAACCCGGCGCCGATGCGCCCGATCCGGTTTTCGTGCAGATCGCCACCGCCGATGCGGCGGCGGATTCGGTCTTTGCCCCCGCCACGGCCGAAACCGCAGGCGTGGCCGCGACCGTGCAAGCGGGGCGGATCGGGGACAAGGCCGCGAATGT
The DNA here is from genome assembly GCA_027484985.1 of Rhodobacter sp. Classification (GTDB taxonomy): domain Bacteria; phylum Pseudomonadota; class Alphaproteobacteria; order Rhodobacterales; family Rhodobacteraceae; genus Paragemmobacter. Next base: position 5,556 of record JAIXRW010000058.1, read on the forward strand.
GCGCGCCGCTGCCGACAAGGGCAGCGAAAGGGTGGGCCAGCTTGCCGCAGGGGCGACGGTGCAGGTGCTGTGGGCCGAAGCGAACGGCTGGGTCAAGGTTATTTCGCAGGACGGGATGACCAGCGGTTTCGTGCACAAAAGCCTGTTCGCAGAGTTGCCTGCCACAGAAGCGGCCGCCGATGCGGGCCCCGATCCGGCATCGGGCGCGGCCCTGACTGGCACGAACTAACCTTACGGACATTTGCCAAGACCCGCCTGACCGCCTAAGCAATCGGTCACGGGGTCAGACAGGCGGGTGTCATGCGGTCCATCCTTATCACAGGCTGTTCGTCGGGCATCGGGCTTGACGCCGCGCGCGGCCTGCGGGCCCTTGGCTGGCGCGTGTTTGCCACCTGCCGCAAGGCGCCCGATTGCGACCGACTGATCGACGAGGGGCTGGAAAGCTTTCCGCTCGACTATGCCGACGAAGCCAGCATCGCCGCCGCAGTCGAGGAAGCGGTGTCGCGCACGGGCGGCACGCTGGATGCGCTGTTCAACAACGGCGCCTTCGCCTGCCCCGGCCTTGTCGAGGACCTGCCGCGCGGGGCGTTGCGCGAGATTTTCGAAACCAACCTGTTCGGCTATCACGACCTTACGCGCCGCGTCATTCCGGTGATGCGGGCGCAGGGCCACGGGCGCATCATCAACTGTTCGTCGGTGCTGGGGCTGGTGGGGGCGCAGTGGCGCGGGGCCTATGTCTCGACCAAATTCGCGATGGAGGGGCTGACCGACGTGCTGCGGATCGAGATGCGCGGCACCGGAATCGAGGTGGTGCTGATCGAACCGGGCCCCATCGGCACGCTGATCCGGCAGAACGCCATTCCGCATTTCGAGAAGTGGATCGACTGGGAAAGTTCGGCCCGCCGTTCCGATTACGAAAAGCTGCGCGGGCGACTTTATGAAAACCGGGGGCCGGATACGTTTGAACTGCCGCCCTCGGCGGTGACGCGGGCGCTGGTGCGGGCTTTGGACAGCCGCCGCCCCAAGGCGCGTTACTATGTGACCTTTCCCACCCATCTGATGGGCCTGTTGCGCCGCATCCTGCCCACGCGGGCGCTGGACTGGCTGATTGCACGGGGCTGACGGCCCCCCGCCTGCGCCAGCCTGCACCCGCGACAGAATTTCCCTTTCGCTTTTCGCGCGTTCGCCCCTAGATCACCGGCGAACGGGAAGGAACCTGCCGCATGTTGAACGATCCGCTATTCATCCTCGCCTCGCTTTCGGCGCTTGTCGTGCTTGCCATCCTGATGGTGGGCATCGGCAGCTTCGGCAAAGGGGGCGAATTCAACCGCAAGAACGCCAACAAGATCATGCGCTGGCGCATCGCGGCACAGGCTGTGGCGGTCGTGCTGATCGTGGCCTTTGCCTATTTGCACGGGGGGCGCTGATGGTCGTTCTGTCAAAGATCTATACCAAGACCGGCGATGCGGGCGAAACCGCGCTTGGCAACGGGGCGCGGGTGGCAAAACATTCCTTGCGCGTGTCGGCCTATGGCACGGTGGATGAAACCAACGCCACCGTGGGCCTGGCCCGCCAGCACGCCACGGGCGACATCGATGCCGCGCTGGCGCGTATTTCGAATGACCTGTTCGATCTGGGGGCGGACCTGTGCACCCCCGACATGCATCTGGATGCCAGCCTGCCCTATACGCCGTTGCGGATACAGGAAGCGCAGGTGCTGCGGCTGGAACGCGAGATCGACGCGATGAACACCAAGCTGACGCCGCTGCGGTCTTTCATCCTGCCGGGCGGGTCGGCGCTGGCGGCGCATCTGCATCTGTGCCGCACCGTCTGCCGCCGCGCCGAACGGCTGGTGGTGGAAACCGCCACCATGGAATCGGTCAATGCCGAGGCGGTGAAATACCTGAACCGTCTGTCGGACTGGTTCTTTGTTGCGGGCCGTATCGCCAATAATGACGGCAAGGATGATGTGCTGTGGGTGCCCGGCCTGACGCGCGAGGGGTGACAGGCGCCAAGCGGCAGCGGAACGCGACGTCCCGACGCGTTTTGCTGTCGTATTTGGTCTGTTACAGCCGCCCCTGTCAGATTAGGTAAACCGCAGAGCTTTGGTATGGCCCGCCATGCGCGGTCCGGAACAGAAGGAAATCGCCGATGAAGGTGCTCGTGCCTGTCAAACGGGTGATCGACTATAACGTGAAGGTCCGTGTGAAAGCGGATGGATCGGGCGTCGATCTGGCCAATGTGAAGATGTCGATGAACCCCTTTGACGAGATCGCCGTGGAAGAGGCGATCCGTCTGCGCGAAAAGGGCATCGCGACCGAGGTTGTCGTCGTGTCGATCGGCGTGAAGCAGGCACAGGAAACGCTGCGCACCGCGCTGGCGATGGGGGCGGACCGCGCCATCCTGATCGAAGCGGCGGCCGATGTGCATACCGATATCGAACCCCTGTCGGTGGCAAAGCTGCTGGCGGCGGTGGTCAAGGAAGAAGCGCCCGGCATCGTGCTGGCGGGCAAGCAGGCCATCGACAATGACATGAATGCCACGGGGCAGATGCTGTCGGCGCTGCTGGGCTGGTCGCAGGCCACCTTTGCCAGCGAACTGGCGGTTGACGGCGACCATGCCGTTGTCACGCGCGAGGTGGATGGCGGCTTGCAGACCATCAAGGTCAAGATGCCGACCATCGTGACGGTCGATCTGCGCCTGAACGAGCCGCGCTATGCCTCGCTTCCCAATATCATGAAGGCCAAGGCCAAGCCCTTGGCGATCAAGACCCCCGCCGATTACGGCGTGGATGTGTCGCCGCGCCTGTCGGTCGTGAAAACGGTCGAGCCTGCGGGCCGCAAGGCGGGCGTGAAGGTTGGTTCGGTGGCCGAACTGATTGCGAAACTCAAAGACGAAGCGGGGGTGATCTGATGGCCGTTCTTCTGCTTGCCGATGTGAATGACGGGCAACTGGCGACCGATGCGGTGGCCAAGGCGCTGGATGCGGTCAAATACTTGGGCGAAGTGCATGTGCTGGTGGCGGGTTCCTCTGCCGCTGCTGCCGCCGAGGCGGCCAAGCTGGACGGTGCGGCCAAGGTGCTGCACGCCGATGCCGCCGGTTTCGACCATGGCATGGCCGAGCCGATTTCCGCGCTGGTGGTTTCGCTGGCAGGTGGCTACAGCCACATCGCGGGGGCCGCGACCGCGTTCTGCAAGAACGTGATGCCGCGTGTGGCGGCGCTGCTGGATGTCATGGTGATCTCGGATGTGACCGCCGTGGTCGATGCCGATACGTTCGAACGCCCGATCTATGCCGGAAACGCCATCCAGACGGTTAAATCGTCGGACGGCAAAAAGGTGATGACCATCCGCACCGCGGGTTTCACGGCTGTCGGGTCGAACGGGTCTGCGGCGGTTGAAAAGCTGGCGACGGCGGCGGACGGTTCGCTTTCGGCTTGGGTCGAGGACAAGGTGGCTACGTCGGACCGCCCCGAGCTGACCTCGGCGGGGATTGTCGTGTCGGGTGGCCGTGGTCTGGGTTCCCAAGAAAACTTTGCGCTGGTCGAAAAGCTGGCCGACAAGCTGGGCGCGGCTGTCGGTGCCTCGCGCGCGGCGGTGGACAGTGGCTATGCGCCGAACGACTGGCAGGTCGGCCAGACCGGCAAGGTGGTTGCCCCCACGCTGTACATCGCGCTCGGGATCTCGGGTGCCATCCAGCACCTTGCGGGCATGAAGGACAGCAAGGTCATCGTCGCCATCAACAAGGACGAAGAGGCCCCGATCTTCCAGGTGGCCGATTACGGGCTGGTGGGCGATCTGTTCACGCTTGTGCCCGAGATGATCGAAAAGCTTTGATCCCAAGGCCATGACGGATTGAAAGGGCGCGGCGGGGTTCTGCCGCGCCCTTTTGCCATCAAAAGGCGGCCCGCAGCACGGGGCGCAGCGCCTCGGCCACCTCGGCATGTTGGACGGGGCCGGGCATGGCCCGTGCCGCAGCCTCGGCCAATGCGGGATATACCATGCCGTCAAGGCCCTGCGCCCGTGCCTCGGGGCTATAGACCACCTCGACCACATCGGCCACGGCGGGGCGCAGCGCCTCGATCATGGGGCGGTTCACCAGCATCGGTTCATCGGCAGGGGCGTCACCGGTGGCATCGGGCGCGTGATCGGCCATCCACAGCAGCACCACCTTGCGGCCCAGCCGTGGCAAAAGCGCCCGCATCCGCGCCACCCAGGCGGCGCGCAATTCATCGGCCAGCAAGGCGAATTTCTGCGGCGAGGTCTGGTGCAGGCTTTGCAGCAGATGCCGCGTGAAGTGGAATTCGGTGAAATCAACCTCGCGGAAGATGGACGCGAGCAGGGGCGAGGCGCGCAGGAACCGGTCATTGCGGCGCGGATGCACGGCATAGAAGCGGTTGGTCAGGTTCTGCGCCCCTGTCACCTGCACCACCGTGACCCGCGCCCGCGCCGCGATATCGATCAGCGCGGGGTCTTGCGACCATGCGTCGGGCCCGCTGTTGAGCACGCCCAGATTGACCACCGGCGCGCCAAGCGCCGCCTCGGCCAGCGCGGGAAAGGGACGGGCCACGAATTTGCCATAGGTTTCCCCACCGCCCAGAACGGCGGCATAGGGCGCCGACAGGTCACGCCGTGGACCCCGCATCAACAGATTGGACCGGCCATAGCGGCACGGCAGATAATCAAGCGACATCTCGCCCGGAAAGGCAAAGGTCATCCCACACACCCGTCATTGTCACACCCACGGGCAGGATGGCGCGGCATCCGTCAAGAAAGCGTAAAGCCGCGCCGCCGCGGCCTTGCGCCTGGGGGGGCGGGATGCGTAAGGTTTTGCCGGAATTGAAGGAAAGGGATCGTCATGGCGGATATCCGCACGGTGGGCGTGGTCGGCGCGGGGCAGATGGGCAATGGCATCGCCCATGTCTTTGCCCTTGCGGGCTATGACGTTCTGCTGACCGATATCAGCCAGACCAGCCTTGATGCGGCGATTGCCACCATAGACCGCAATCTGGAACGGCAGGTGACGCGGGCAAAGGTCACGCCTGCGGACAAGGCCGCCGCGATGGCCCGCATCAAGACCACGCTGAAACTGGCCGATCTGGGGCCGACCGACCTTATCATCGAAGCCGCGACCGAGCGCGAGACGGTCAAGCAGGCGATTTTCGAGGATCTTCTGCCGCATCTGAAACCCAGCACGATCCTGACCTCGAACACCTCGTCCATCTCGATCACGCGGCTGGCCAGCCGGACGGACCGGCCCGAAAAGTTCATGGGGTTCCACTTCATGAACCCGGTTCCGGTGATGCAACTGGTCGAGTTGATCCGCGGTATCGCCACCGATCAGGATACATGGGACACGCTGCATGGCGTGGTTCGCAAACTGGGCAAGACCGCGGCGAGTGCCGAGGATTTCCCTGCCTTCATCGTCAACCGCATCCTGATGCCGATGATCAACGAGGCGGTCTATACGCTGTATGAAGGCGTGGGCAACGTGAAGTCGATCGACGAATCACTGAAACTGGGGGCGAACCACCCGATGGGGCCGCTGGAACTGGCCGATTTCATCGGGCTGGATACCTGCCTTGCCATCATGAACGTGCTGCATGACGGGCTGGCCGATACGAAATACCGCCCCTGCCCGTTGCTGACCAAGTATGTCGAGGCGGGCTGGCTGGGCCGCAAGACGCAGCGGGGGTTCTACGACTACCGGGGCGAAGTGCCGGTGCCGACCCGCTAGGGCAGGCCCGCCGGAAGAACCGGTCAGGACAGCGTGGGCAACAGCGCGTCAAGCGCGGCGAACTGTTCGTCAAAGGCGGCGGGGCCGCCCTGTTCGATTGCCGCATCGAGCGCCGCCTTGGCGGGATAAAGATCGCGCAGCACAAGATCGGTGCGCCCGCCCTGTTCGGTCAGGATCAGGGTCGTGATCGCGCCATCGGGCGATTCGTCGTTTGACCAGACCAGCCGCCTATCGGGGATGTATTCCAGATAGCGGCCGAAAAAGGCCATCGGCTGTTCGGCCGCCGGGTGGGCAAAGACAAAGCGGTATCCGCCATCGGGCCGCGCATCCATTTCTGCCGACAGCACGGTGATGCCAAAGCTTGCAGGCACCCACCAGCGCATCATCAAGGGGGCCGAGGTCCAGGCCCGGAACAGCTGTGCAGCGCTTGCGTCAAAGCGGCGGCGGACCACCAGTTCGACATCTGACACGCGTTCGATCCGGGTTTGCACGATCACCGCTTCCTTTCCGTTCCGCCCTTACCGCCCGAAACGCCGCTGGTGCGGGCGGGGGTGCGGGTTATTTCTTCAGCGACAGCGTATGGTCGCGCAGCCATGCGAGGAAGCCGCGCGGATTGCCCTCCCACTTCTTCAGCTCGTCTGCCGGAATGGGCGCGCCGATCACGGGGCGGGTCGGCTTGAACAGGCACCGCTTGATTTCATACAGGAGCAACCCCTGCCGGATCGTATCGGAAACCTGATTGGCGATCTGGAAGGCGCGGCTGTTCTGGCCGGGGAAATAGACCGGCAGGATCGTGGCGCCGGAGGAACGCACGATCTTGTGGGTGAAAACGTTCCACTCCCCTTCGACCGCCGGGCCCCACCAGCCGGTTGACATGGCCACCTTGCCAGCGGGGAACAGGATGATCACCCCGCCCGCGCGCAGATGGGCCATGGTTTCATCCCGCATCTGAAGGCCCAGTTCGCGCGCGTTATCTTCGTGCGGGAAGGGCACGGGAATCATGAATTGCGCGACTTCGGGGATGCCGGTCAGCAGGCTGCGGGTCAGGATCTTGAAATCGGGCCGCACGCGGTTGACCAGTTCGGCCAGAACCATGCCATCGACCAGCCCCGACGGGTGGTTCGACACCACGACCAAAGGGCCGGTCGGCGGGATCAGCGCAATTTCTTCGGGCGGGGTCCGGATGTCGATGCCCATCTGGCGGATCGCCTTGGGCCAGAAGGGCGGGCCAAAGGGCGCGCCCGAACGTTCGAAATCGCGGATCAGCCGCAAGAGCGTGATCTTGGCGGTCAGCCATTCGATGGCGCGTATCGTATTGGCCTTGAACGGGTTCTTGAAGGTGCCCGCATAGGACAGGCGGCGCATGTCATAGGGCTTGGCCCCGTCAGCACCCCGCCGCGCCGCGCCGGCCTCTGCTTCCTTGTGCGACGTATCGATCACCCGCGCTGCGCCTTTACCTGCGTCCGACGCAACTCAGTAATCTTCGCCGAAGCGGTTTGCAACCAGCGCATCCAGCGCATCGGCCAGCTTGTCGGCCTCGGCGCCGGAAGTTGCCACCTCGATCGTGGTGCCGCGCGATGCGGCCAGCATCAACAGCCCCATGATCGAATCGCCCGACACCGTCATGCCGTCTTTCGTTACCGTGGCTTGGGCGTCGTGCTGTTCGACGACCTCGACGAATTTCGCAGATGCCCGCGCATGCAGGCCCTTTTCGTTCACGATCCGCAGGGTTCTTGCCGTGGTCACCTTGGCTCCATCCAATTCCGCGCGCCGCTCAGGCGCCGCTGCCAAGGTCCAGACTGTTGATATACTTGCGCCCCGCGTCAAGCGCGGCGGCCACCGCATCGGGCACCGACATCTCGCGCGATTTGGCCAGTTTGATCAGCATGGGCAGGTTGGCGCCGTACACGATGCGCCGGTCGGGGCCGCAACAGGCCATCAGCGACAGGTTCGATGGCGATCCGCCGAACATGTCGGTCACGACGACCACGCCCTGCCCCAGATCGACGGAATCGGCCGCCGCGCAAATCTCGGCCTGTTTGGCGCCGCGATCATGCTCGTCCTCGATGGCGATGGCACGCATCGCGTCTTGTTTGCCGACAACATGTTCGACCGCCGAGAGATATTCCCGCGCCAGCCCGCCATGTGCCACGATCACGATACCGATCACGCGCCCGTCACCCCGATGCCGAAGGCGGCACAACCGCCGCCCTGCGTTCCAGTTCCCGATGCCGTTTTGACACCGCCCAGCCTGCCTCTGCAAGCGAATTGCCCAGCATTTCGGCGATTGCGACGCTGCGATGCTGTCCGCCGCTGCACCCGAAGCCGATGGCCAGATGCGCCTTGCCTTCATCCACCGTTGCGGGCAGCAGGAATGTGGTCAGATCGTGCAGCTTTTCGAAAAAGGCGGCAAAGCGCGGATCGGCCTTGATAAAGGCCAGAACCGCCGGATCGCGCCCGTCAAGCGCGCGCAAGGCCGGATCCCAATAGGGGTTTTTCAGAAAGCGGCAGTCGAACACCATGTCAACGCCGCGCGGCAACCCGCGCTTGTAGCTGAAGGATTGCACCGATACCGCCAGCCCCTGACGCCGGTCTGCCGCGAACCAGCGCGCAAGTTCGGCCTTGAGGTCGTGCGGCGACATTTCGGTCGTGTCGATCAGATGGTCGGCGCGCACGCGGATCGGCGCCAAAAGGTCGGTTTCGCGGGCGATGCCTTCGTCGGGGGTTTCGGCCGGTGCCAGCGGGTGGCGGCGGCGGGTCTGGGCATAGCGGCGGATCAGTTCGGCGGGCGCGCAATCGAGATAGAGCACATCCAGCGATACGCGGGGATCGCGGGTCAGCGTGTCGATCGTTTCGATCAGGGCGGTGGCGTTGAAATCGCGGTTCCTGACATCCATGCCCAGCGCGATGGGGCGGGCCAGCGGCGGGCCGTCGATCAGGCGCGGGACCAGCGTGAGCGGCAGGTTGTCGATCACCTCGTAGCCGAGGTCTTCCAGCGCGTCGATGGCTGTGGACCGGCCGGCGCCAGACGGCCCCGTCACCAGCACCAGCCGGTGCCCATCGGTCAAGGTATGCGCCATGTCAGCCCGTCATTCCCGCCGCCCCGCACGGATATAGTGCCAAAGCGCAGCGGGAAAATGGGGGGATGTCTGGCCAAGCACAAGGGGCAGTGACCGTTCGAACCACATCACCTTCCGATGAGGCGGCAGACGCTGCCCTTCGGTCTGGCCAAGATCGACCACCAACCCAATGGCAACCGGCCCCCGCATTTCGGCGTGCAAAAGGCCCAGACCGCGCGCCTCGATCATCCCTTCGATGACGGGGGGACAGCGGGCCATGACAGCCGCACCTTCGGGCCAAAGCTCGGTTCGGTCATCGGCCACCAGAGCGGCGCCATAGGCCATCAGCGCCAGCGCGAGCGAGGATTTTCCCGAACCGCTTGGCCCCGTGATCAGCACGCCCTGCCCCGCCACCGCAACGCAACTGGCATGCACGATCCGTGTCGCGTCGGGCGCCATGGGTCAGACCGGCAGGCCGACGACGAAGCGTGCCCCCAGCGGATCGGACGCGGCATCGGCATTGGTGGGGCGGATGTTTTCGGCCCAGATCACCCCGCCATGCGCCTCGACGATCTGTTTCGAGATGGCAAGGCCAAGGCCGGAATGTTGGCCGAACTGCCCCTGCGGACGTTCGGAATAGAAGCGCTTGAACACCTTGGTCAGGGCCTGTTCGGGAATACCGGGGCCGGTATCTTCGACCACCACCAGTACGCGGTTGGCCCGCCTGCGCGCCCAGACGCGCACCGCGTCACCTTCTTCGCAAAAGCTGATGGCATTGGTGATGAGGTTGACGAAAACCTGCGCCAGACGCGCCTCGAGCCCGTGGATCAGGATCGGGTCGGCGGGGAAGTCGGTGATGAATTCGACACCCTTCGTCTCGGCCTGCTGGGCCAGATATTCCGACAGGTTGGTCAGCGTCTTGACGAGGTTGAATTCCTCTTCCTCTTCCTTGACCAGTTCGCTGTCGAGCCGCGAGGCGTTGGAAATGTCGCTGACCAGGCGGTCAAGGCGGCGCACGTCATGTTCGATCACCTCAAGCAGCTTTTCCTTCTGGTCGTCGCGCTTGGCCACCCGCAGGGTGCCGACGGCCGAGCGCAGGCTGGCCAGCGGGTTCTTGATTTCATGCGCCACATCGGCGGCGAATTGTTCGTTGGCGTCGATCCGGTCATAAAGCGCCGCCACCATGCCGCGCATGGCGACCGACAGGCGACCGATCTCGTCGGGGCGGGCGGCAAGGTCGGGAATGCGGACGCGGGCAGGCCCCGTGCGGCGATCGCGGTCGCGGCCCAGTTCGGCGGCGGCGGCAAGGTCGGACAGCGGATTGGCAATGGTCGAAGCCAGCACCAGTGACAGGCCAAGGCTGACCATCAGCGCCACGACGAACATTTGCAGCACCTGTTCGCGCTCGAACCGGACCAGGCGGTCGATCTCGCCCTCGGCGCTGGTCAGGGCCACGGTTGCCACGGGCTGGCCCGACCGCAGCACGGGCGTGGCCACCGCAAAGACCGCGCCGCCGCTGGGCCCGCGGCCGGTATTGACCACCGTTTGCCCCGCCGCCTTGTCGATCAGCGGGCGCACCAGTGCCTCTGCGTCAAAGGGGGTATCGGTCGCGCCTGACGAGAACAGGCCCGACACTCTGTCCCAGACAAAGTTCAGCCCGTCCACGATCAGGGTGGACCGTTCCGCCCCCGACGGCGCGGCGCGCGGCTCGCCGGTATGGCGGCCCAGCAGGGCCCCGGCGGCATCGTAAACGAACACCTCGACACCCGGCCCGATGGCGGCCCCTTGCAGGGCGCGGTCCACATCGGCCGCAAGGGGTGCGGCGGCCCCGCCTGTTTGCGCCAGCCCCGCCTCGACCAGATTGGCGGTCAGCATCGCCTCGGTCACTAGGCCCTGTTCGCGCTGGATCACCAGACTGTCGCGGAAGGGGTTCAGGAACAGCACCCCCGCCACCAGCACGACAAGGGCCAGCATGTTGAACAGAATGATCTTGCGCGCGATGGGCGAGCGGTTCAGCGACAGGATGCCCCGCCGCCCCCGCCCTTCGCGCAAGGCGGGATCGACCAGATGGTCGGGTGCCACCCAGTCATCCCCCAGAAGCAGGTCGCCCGACGATGGCGGGCGCCCCTCCGATTGCAGGCGCGCTTGTGCTGTCATTCCTCGTTGTAGCGGTAGCCGATCCCGTAAAGCGTTTCGATGGCCGAGAAATCGTTATCCACTGCGCGCATCTTCTTGCGAAGGCGCTTGATATGGCTGTCGATCGTCCGGTCATCGACATAGACCTGATCATCGTAGGCGACATCCATAAGCTGGTCGCGACTTTTCACGAAGCCGGGGCGCTGTGCAAGGGCCTGAAGCAACATGAATTCGGTCACGGTCAGGGCGACATCCTGCCCCTTCCACGTCACCGAATGGCGCAACGGGTCCATCCGCAGGTTCCCGCGCTCCATGATCTTGGTTTCTTCGGTGGTCGCCACCTCGCCGCTGGCAATCGCCTCTTGGCGGCGCAGCAGGGCGCGGATGCGTTCGACCAACAGCCGCTGCGAGAAGGGCTTTTTGACATAATCGTCAGCCCCCATCCGCAGGCCAAGCACTTCGTCGATCTCGTCATCCTTCGACGTCAGGAAGATGACCGGCATCGAGGTTTTCTGCCGCAGGCGTTGCAGCAGGTCCATCCCGTCCATGCGCGGCATCTTGATGTCCAGCACTGCCATGTCCGGCAGACGCCGGTTGAAGGCGTCAAGTGCCGACTGGCCGTCATTGTAGGTTTCCACCTCGAACCCTTCAGCCTCGAGCGTCATCGCGACCGAGGTCAGGATATTCCTGTCATCGTCAACAAGCGCAATCTTCGCCATACTGGTTAACCCTTTACTGCCCGTTGTTCTGATTTTTGCCAGATGATCGGTTTTCCGTCATCCCAAATCAACCTGAATGTGCGAATCGGTTCCGGTTACACACTTTTGGCGGCGCTAAATATTTTTAGGATGGCGTTTATGCCGCAGTCCCGCCAAAGCAGGAGCCCGGCGGCCCACAACCCTAGCGGGAACAATGGCTTTTTTGCCAGAACGCGGGGCGGGAAGCGGGTGGGCGGATCAACTGATTGCGCTAACGGCGGGATGGTTGCGCTAACTGTGCGATTGCGTCCTGTTCCAAAACTGGAATGCCGTGTTATAGCCGAAAGACGCCCGCCCTGTTGGCCCGGGGAATGCGTCGCAACCCATTGGCCCGGGCTGCGTTTTGGCAAAGAACGCCGGGCGTTGCCCCGGCACTTGGGAGCTTGCAGGATGAAAGACGGACGCGTGAACCCCGCGCAGGAATTGGCACATCAAGGCATTACCGGAACCGGACGCGTCTATTACAACCTGATCGAACCGGCACTGGTGCAAGAGGCCGTCACCCGCGGCGAAGGCAAACTGGGCAAGGGCGGCGCCTTCCTGTGTTCGACCGGGCAGTTCACCGGACGCTCGCCCAAGGACAAGTTCGTCGTCCGCACCGCTTCGGTGGAAAACACGATCTGGTGGGAAAACAACGCCCCCATGGCGCCCGACGCCTTTGACCGGCTGCATGCCGATATGCTGGCCCATATGCAGGGGCGCGACTATTTCGTTCAGGATCTTTATGCCGGGGCCGATCCGCTGCACCGGCTGGATGTGCGGGTTGTCACCGAACTGGCATGGCACGGGCTGTTCATCCGCCACCTGCTGCGCCGCCCCGACCGGGCCGAGCTTGACCGTTTCGTGCCGGAATGGACGATCATCAACTGCCCGTCGTTCAAGGCCGATCCCGAACGCCATGGCTGCCGCACGCAGACGGTGATCACGCTGAACTTTGACCGCAAGCTGATCTTGATCGCCAACACCGCCTATGCGGGCGAAAACAAGAAGGCGGTGTTCACGCTGCTGAACTATCTGCTGCCCGAAAAGGGCGTGATGCCGATGCATTGCAGCGCCAACCACGCCATCGGCAACCCTGTCGATACGGCGGTGTTCTTCGGACTGTCGGGCACCGGCAAGACCACGCTGTCGGCCAGCCCCGACCGCACGCTGATCGGGGATGACGAACATGGCTGGTCGGACCGCGGCACCTTTAACTTCGAAGGCGGCTGCTATGCCAAGACCATCAACCTGAACCCCGAGGCCGAGCCCGAGATTTACGCCACCACCCAACGCTTTGCGACCGTGGTGGAAAACATGGTCTATGATCCCGAAACGCTTGACCTTGATTTCGACGATGACAGCCTGACCGCCAATACCCGCTGTGCCTATCCGCTCGACTATATCTCGAACGCATCGGCAACGGGCCTTGGCGGGCATCCGAAGAATGTGATCATGCTGACCTGCGATGCCTTTGGCGTGCTGCCCCCCATCGCGCGGCTGTCGCCGGCGCAGGCGATGTATCACTTCCTGTCGGGCTTCACCGCCAAGGTGGCGGGAACCGAACGTGGCGTGACCGAACCGCAGCCGACCTTTTCCACCTGTTTCGGCGCGCCCTTCATGCCGCGCCGCCCCGAGGTTTACGGCAAGCTGTTGCAAGCCAAGATCGCCAAGCATGGCGCGGTTTGCTGGCTGGTGAATACCGGCTGGACGGGCGGGGCCTACGGGTCGGGCAAGCGCATGCCGATCAAGGCCACGCGGGCGCTTTTGTCGGCGGCGCTGGACGGATCGCTTGCGGGGGCCGAGTTCCGGCGCGACCCCAATTTCGGCTTTGACGTGCCGGTTGCGGTGAAGGGGGTCGAGGCCGGCCTGCTGAACCCGCGCGAGACATGGGCCGACAAGACCGCCTATGACGCGCAGGCAGCCCGTCTGGTGGGCATGTTCGCGCAGAATTTCGGCCAATATGCGCCCTTTATCGACGACGATGTGAAGGCCGCCGCGATCCGCTGACGCCGGAACGGACCGGGGGTTTCACCCCCGGACCCCCAGAGTATTTGGGCAAGGATGAAAGGGGATCGTGTTCGACGGTCCCGCTTTTTTGCGGCGAGGCAGGTCAATCGGATGCGACATTTTACTTCGCGGTGGTGATTTATTGCGAAACTATGTTGCTTGGCCGTCATTTCCGCACTAGCTGTTTCGCAGATGCAGAAAAACAGGTGCCCCATGCCGCATGATGGCCAGCCGATGACCCAGACGCCGCTTCTTGCCGACCTGATGGCGTTGACCGCCGAGGCGATGCCCGAGGTCGAGGCGATGTTCGTGCAAGCGCGCGAAAACCTGCGGGGCCGCGTGACGGTGGCGGGCAAGGTTTCGGCGGCGGCGCTGGAAGAACACCAGTTCGCGGCGCATGCGCTGGCATGGCTGGCCACCTATGTCGAAAGCCTGCGGCAGATGCGGGGCTGGGCGGGCCGGATCGAGGCTGCGGGCAAGTTCGGGGAGATGGAGGCGCTGATCCTGCAGATCGGGTTCGGGGAATATCTGAGCCAGATTTACGGCGGTATTCCCATGAGCCAGGGCGAGGTTGCACGGTTGCGCGACCTGTGGGTTGCGCCTGCACCTGCGGGGGCGTCGGCGGTGGCGCTGATGGAACGCGGCAACAGTGACGCGGCGCGGATGCGGCTGGTGGCGCTGATGCGCGACGATACGGCGCGGGCGACATTCGGCGCGACGGGGCTGGATGACGAGTTGGAGATGATCCGCGACCAGTTCCGCCGCTATGCCGACGAACAGGTCATTCCCCGCGCCCATGACTGGCATCTGAAGGACGAGTTGATTCCGATGGACGTGATCGGCCAACTGGCCGAGATGGGCGTGTTCGGGCTGACGATCCCCGAGGAGTTCGGCGGTTTTGGCCTGTCGAAGGCGTCGATGGTCGTGGTGTCGGAAGAACTTTCGCGCGGCTATATCGGGGTGGGCAGTCTGGGCACGCGGACCGAGATTGCCGCCGAGCTGATCCTGTGCGGCGGCACGGCCGAGCAAAAGGCGAAGTGGTTGCCGAAGCTGGCGAGCGGGGAAATTCTGCCCACCGCCGTGTTTACCGAACCCAATACCGGGTCTGACCTTGGCGCGTTGCGCACCAAGGCGCGGCGGGACGGGGATGACTGGGTCATTTCGGGCAACAAGACATGGATCACCCATGCGGCGCGGACGCATGTGATGACGGTTCTGGCGCGGTCGGTCGAAGGCACGGGCGATTATCGGGGCCTGTCGATGTTTCTGGCCAAGAAAACGCCCGGAACGGACGAGACGCCCTTCGTCGATGCGGGGCTTTCGGGCGGCGAGATCGAGGTCTTGGGCTATCGCGGCATGAAGGAATACACCGTCAATTTCGACGATTTCCGCGTGAAGGGCGAGAATTTGCTGGGCGGGGTGGAAGGTCAGGGCTTCAAGCAGTTGATGCAGACCTTTGAAAGTGCCCGCATCCAGACCGCCGCCCGTGCCGTGGGTGTGGCGCAATCGGCGCTTGAGACCGGGATGCAATATGCGACCGACCGGCGGCAGTTCGGCAAGGCATTGATCGAATTTCCGCGGGTGGCCGGAAAGCTGGCCATGATGGCGGTCGAGATCATGGTGGCGCGGCAGTTGACCTATTTTTCCGCGTGGCAGAAGGACCATGACAAGCGCTGCGATCTTGAGGCGGGCATGGCCAAGCTGCTGGGGGCGCGGGTTGCTTGGGCGGCGGCGGATAATGCGCTGCAAATCCATGGCGGCAACGGGTTTGCGCTGGAATACCGCATCAGCCGCATCCTGTGCGACGCGCGTATCCTGAACATCTTTGAAGGGGCGGCCGAGATTCAGGCGCAGGTCATCGCGCGGCGTCTGCTCGACTAGTGTTTCCGGCCGAGGGGCGGGGCGTGCCAAGGCGCGGGTGCAGCTGGCTGGCCACGGCATAGGCGGCCAGAAGGCCCAAGCCGGCGGCAGCGAACACGCCTTGCACGGGGGCGACCAGCAGCACCAGCCATGCGGCACCGGGCGTCAGGATGCCCGACACGTCGCGGAAGCTGGAATAGACCGCCGACATCTCGGTCCGTTCTGAGGGTTTGACGGCCATCAGGAAGGGCAGGCCCCCGACCACATCAAGCACGACAAGGAAGAAGGCCGCCCCCATCATGGCAATCACCGACAGCCATGGCAGCGGGGCCACCAGCGCCGACAGGAAGAACAGCCCGCCACACAGCCCGAATGCCGCCCTGACCCCTTTCCGCACCGAGACCCGCCGCACAAAGCGCAGCATCACCGGCGAGATGAACAGCAGCGCGTTCGACAAGGACAGCGCCACGCCACCCACATGGTCGCCCAAGCCCGCCTCGATGCAGAAGATGGGCAGATAGACGACATAGACCCACCAGCCGCAGGATCGCATTACCGCGAACATCCAGCCCGCAATCAGGCGCGGCTGACGGAAAAAGCGGCCCAGATAGGCCAGCGGGTTCAGCGCGGGCCCCTTTGCGCGGGCAATCTGTTTGCCGTTGCCAAGGCGCAGCACCCAGAACACCGCCAGCAGCACCAGCGCGAACAGCCCCGCCAGAAGGAACGGCGCGGGTGCCCAAACGCCGTGCAGCCAGACCCCCGTCATCGGCCCGATGGCCCAAGGCCCCGCCGCATAGACCATGTTCATTGACTGGTTCCGCCCCAGATCGGCGCGGTCGATATAGTCGAGCACATAGGCATTGAAGCAGACAAAAGTTGCGGCCGTTGCCATGGCAAGGCAGATCAGCGCCGCCTGCACGGCCAGCGGCGTGCCGATAATCGCCAGCGCCATGCCGCACAGGTAAAGCCCGCAGCCCCCCGAATAGGCCCAGCGTCGCGGAATGTAGCGTGTCACCCAAGGCACCATCAGCCCTGTCACCAGCGCGATGATTCCGGCGTGGAAATAGGCCTCGGACGTGGCCGAGGCGCTGCCGAGCGATTTATAGACCGCCAGCGGCATGGCCGAAATCAGCGTGCCGCGCACCGCAGCCTCGATCCCCGCCAGCAGGGCAAAGTCGCGCACGCGGGGCGTGGGCGCATGGCGCAGGAAAAGGGGGATGTTGCGGGTGGCCATGATCAATCTGGTTTTCTTGCCATATGGCAAAGGGGCGGCCCGCCCCGTCTGTGCCATAGGCGACAGGGCGGGTCGGATATGGCCGTTTCAGCCGCGCAGTTCTTCGGTAATCCGCACCGGCCCTGCCACGCCCTTGAGCTTGGCGCGGTAGATCACAAGGCTTTCGGTGACGCGCATCACATAGGTGCGGGTTTCGGTGAAGGGAATCATCTCGACCCAATCGACCACATCGACCTTTGGGTCGCGCGGGTCGCCAAAGGCGGCGATCCATTTCTTGGGCCGCCCCGGACCTGCGTTATAGCCTGATGCCACCAGCGCGACCGAGGGCCCGAACTGTTCGACCAGTTGCGCCAGATAGCCCGTGCCGATCCGCACGTTATAGGCGGGGTCGTTCAGGCTGCCGCCGTCATAGACCAGCCCCACGCGGGGCGCGACCAGCTTGGCGGTCGAGGGCAGCACCTGCATCAGCCCCCGCGCATCGGCGGCTGAACGGGCGGCGGGGTCAAATTCGGATTCGCGCCGCGAAATGGCCAGCGCCAGTGCACGACTGACCGACAAGCCATCGCCCGGCACAAAGGACGGGATGGGGTAATAGGCGCGGGGCAGGATCAGCCCCTGTTCGGCAGCCTGCTTGGCGATGACAAGCGCAAGGTGCGGTTCGTCGATTTCCAGCGCGAATTGCGACAGTTGCGCGATTTCGGTCGGATCAAGGCTTTCGGTCAGGTGGACGAAAAAGCGTTTCGACAGCGTCCGGTCGCCCGATTTTTCCAGCAGCACGGCGGCGGCAAAGACGCTTGACCGTGTGAAGCGCGCGCCCTGCCAGTCGGGCGGGCGTTTGTCGGAAAGCAGGCTTTCATCAAGGTTCAGGCCCAGCGTTTCGGCGGCCATCAGGCCGTAATAGGCGGTCTGGTGGGCGGCGGCCTGACGATAGGCTTCGACCGCGCCCGCCTTGTCGCCCGCCGCTTGCAGCGCCCTGCCCTGCCAGTAATGGGCGCGGGCCGAGGAGATGGGCGTGGAAACCGCACCTTCGAGGTGCCGGAAATGCTTCAGCGCGGTCGCCGGATCGTTCAGGAACCGCAGCGCGATCCAGCCCGAAAGAAATTCGAGGTCGGCATAATCCGAACCCTCTGACAGGTGGTGCCGCGCGGCGACCTTGTAGGCGGTCTTGGGCTTGCCATCGCGCAGCAGCGCCCGCACCAGCGACGCGCGGCGATCGGCCCAGGCGTCGGGGTCGCCCAGCGTTTGCGGCGATGCCGATGCGGCAAGGATGGTTTCGGCGGCATCCGTGTTGCGGTCGCGGCGGAAGCGCCAGTCGAAGCGTTCGAAGGCAAGGCCGGGATCGGCCTGCAATTCGGGCGGGATGCGGGCGATCATGCCATTCACCCCGTCGGCATCGGCATGCAGCGCCATCCGCGCCTCGGCCAGTGCCCGCCAGCTGGAGGAGACGCGGGGCAGCATGCGCTTGGCTTCGGCCACGCGGTTTTGCCACAGCAGGCGGTCAAGCCGCACTTCATGCGCGACCGAGAGGGCATCGCCATAGCTTTGCAGGATCTGTGCTTCCTCATCCGGGCCGAAGGGAAGGGTTGTCCAGGCGCGAAACGCCTCGTTTTCCGCATCGGCCATGCGGCCTTGGGCGCGCAGGGCGGCGATATAGGCGAGCGAACCCTTGGCGGTTTCGGGCTGGCCCGCGCCGAAATAGGCGATGATGCGGGCGGGGTCGGTAGAGCGCGCCACGGCCTCTTCGCCCTTTTCCTTGAGCAGTGGCAGGCCGGGCCAGTCGGGGCGGCGGGACAGGAACGCCTCGTAATCGCCAAGACGGCCCTCGCCGGCGCGCAGGCGCTGCCATTCGATGATGTCCAGCCCGATTTCGCCGGCTCCTTGGGCTGCGGCAAGGGCGGCGGGCCAGTCCTGTGCATCGGCGGCATCCTGCGCCACCCGCAGGGCAGCGGCAGCATCGGCCCGCGCCATGGCCGGGGTCAGGGCAAGAAACAGGGAAACAAGCCACCCAAGGCGGCGCGTCGGAAAGGCCATCTGCTCGTTCGCTTTTGGTTTTTTGATTTTCGTTAGGGTTGAGTGTGCCGAAATTCCGCCCCAGCGGCAAGCGGCGACCGCCCGCCACGCCCCACCCTTCGCCCCGCTTGGCAAGACTTTGCCGCCCCGTTAGGAAGGGCGCGGTGCAACGGGCGATTCAAGCCACCCAAAGGGAGAGACGTGTCATGATCAAAGGGTCCATTCCTGCCCTGGTGACGCCGTTCAAGAACGGCGCGCTGGATCTCGATACGCTCAAACACCTTGTCGAATGGCATATCGAACAGGGTTCGACCGGGCTGGTGCCGGTGGGGACCACGGGCGAAAGCCCGACGCTGAGCCATGAGGAACATGAAACGGTCATCGAGGTGGTGGTGAAAGCCGCCCGTGGCCGCGTGCCGGTGATTGCAGGCGCGGGGTCGAACAATACGGTGGAAGGCATCCGCCTGATCCAGCATTGCGAACGGGTGGGCGCGGATGCGGCGCTGGTCGTGACGCCCTATTACAACAAGCCCACGCAGGCGGGCATGATCGCGCATTACTCGGCGCTGCATGATTGCTGCAACCTGCCCATCATCATCTACAACATCCCCGGCCGGTCGGTCGTGGACATGTCGCCCGAGACGATGGGAACGCTGGCCAAGCTGCCGCGCATCGTGGGTGTCAAGGATGCGACCGGCAAGATCGAGCGCGTGTCGATGCAGCGGGCAAGCTGCGGGGCCGATTTCATCCAGTTGTCGGGCGAGGATGCAACCGCGCTGGGGTTCAACGCGCATGGCGGGGTGGGCTGCATTTCCGTCACCGCCAACGTGGCGCCGAAGCTGTGCGCCGAGTTTCAGGCCGCCACGCTGGCGGGCGATTACCGCAAGGCGCTGGACTATCAGGACCGTCTGATGCCGCTGCACGAGGCGATCTTTATCGAGCCGGGTCTGGCGGGGGCGAAATACGGCCTGTCGCTGCTGGGGCTGTGCAGCGATGAGGTGCGCCTGCCGCTGGTCACGCTGACCGAGGGCACCAAGGCCAAGATCAAGGCCGCGATGCAGCACGCCGGGGTTCTGTGACCGGCCGAGGGCCGCGCGACAACCTGAAGGGCGCTGTCTGGATGGTGGTCGCGATGGCGGGTTTCGCTGTCGAGGACATGTTCCTGAAGGCCGCCAAGGCGCATATGCCGCTGGGGCAGGCGCTGGTGATTTTTGGCCTGACGGGGATGGCGGTCTTTGCCCTGCTGGCGCGGCGGCGGGGCGAGGTGGTGTTCCACCCCGCCGCGCTGTCGCGGCCCCTGCTGATACGGTCGGGGTTCGAGGTGACGGGGCGGCTGTTCTATTCGCTGGCGATTGCGCTGACGCCGCTTTCGGTGGCTTCGGCCATTCTGCAGGCGACGCCACTGGTGGTGGTGGCGGGGGCTGCGGTGATCTTTGGTGAACAGGTGGGCTGGCGGCGCTGGGCGGCGGTGTGCGTGGGGTTTCTTGGCGTGCTGGTGATCTTGCGGCCGGGGCTGGACGGGTTCACGCTGATGTCGCTGGTCACGGTGATCGGGCTGATCGGCTTTGCGGGGCGCGATCTGGCCACGCGGGCGGCGCCCATGGTGCTGTCGAACCGGCAGCTTGGCGTGTACGGCATGGCGATGCTGGCGCTGGCGGGGGCAATCATCCTGTCGGTGACGGGGCGCGCGGTCTGGCCCGATGCTACGGGGGCGGCACTGGTGGCGGCAATGACAGGCTTTGGCATTTTCGCCTATTTCGCGCTGACGGTCGCCATGCGGACGGGCGAGATTTCTGCCGTCACCCCGTTCCGCTATACGCGGCTGGTCTTTGCCATGGTGGCAGGTGTGGTGGTGTTCGGCGAACATCCCGATCTGCCCACGCTGGCCGGTTCGGCGTTGATCGTGGGGTCGGGGCTTTACGCGCTGAACCGCAGCTGTCAGCGCCCCCGCCTGACCTGACCTGACCTGACCCGAGCGGATCAGGCGAAACGCCTCGATCATCAGGGCCGTCATCAGGCCGAAGTTGAGAAAGCCGTTGGTCGCCGTCATGCCCGACAGGATGCGCCATTCATGCGGCAGGATCACATCGCCATAGCCAAGGGTGGTGCAAAAGACGATCGAGAAACAAAGACATTCCGTGAAGGTGCCGAACACGCCCGACAGGTGATAGACCGCCGCCCACAGCCAGACCCCCGCCTTGGTGGTGGCCACCACCCAAAGCGAGGCGACAAGGACGGCCAAGATCATCTTGGGCCGATGCGGTTCGGGCAACAGCCAACCATGCCAGCGGGCAAATCCCACCTTGCGCCGCAGCGCTGACAGCGCCCCGATCAGGATCGAGACCATCCTCTCGCCGGTCCTACGCGCGATCTGGTGGAAGATCGGCACCTCGCGCCAGGCAACCGGCCCGCATCGACCCTAGCCAAACACCGCCCTGACGCGCCGCGTCAAGGTGCGGCTTCTGGACAGTGCGGGTGGCATGGCCTATCTCGGGCGGATCATGGTAGCCAAATCCGACCCCAATTCGAAACTCATCGCAGAAAACCGCCGTGCGCGGTTCGACTACCATATCGAAAGCGATCTGGAAGCCGGGATCATGCTTTTGGGTTCCGAGGTGAAAAGCCTGCGGCGCGGCGGATCGAACATCGGGGAAAGCTATGCGAGCGTCGAGGGCGGCGAGTTGTGGCTGATCAACGGCTATATCGCCCCCTATGCCGAGGCCAAGACATGGGGCCACGAGGAACGCCGCCGCCGCAAGCTGCTGGTCAGCAAAAAGGAACTGTCCCGCCTGTGGAGCGCCACCGCCCGCGAAGGCATGACCATCGTGCCGATCAAGATGTATTTCAACGACCGCGGCATCGTGAAACTCAAGCTTGGCATCGCCAAGGGCAAGAAACTGGCCGACAAGCGCGAAACATCGGCCAAGCGCGACTGGGACCGCGAAAAGGCGCGCCTGCTGAAGATGTCAAAGCGCGACTGACCGCAGGCGCGA
>JAIXRW010000017.1 GCA_027484985.1 Rhodobacter sp.
GCAAGTGGCGGACAGAGAGGGATTCGAACCCTCGAGACGGTTCCCCGCCTACACACTTTCCAGGCGTGCGCCTTCGACCACTCGGCCACCTGTCCGTGGGCAGCGTCATACGGCTTGCTCAAGCGCGGTGCAAGGGGCCACAGGGCCGATGGCAGGCAAAAGGCCCTGCGGCAATCGCCGCGCCCTCCCGTTGCCTGTTCACCTTTGCCCAAATACTCCGCAGGGGAAGGGGCCGCTTGCGGCCCCGTGGGGGGCGCGCAGCCCCCCTCAGCCTCGCGGCTCCGCCGCGAGGGCATGGCTTGCGCGGGGCGCCCTGCCCCGCGCGCCGCGTGGTCACCCTGAACCGGGGCAAGTCTAGCCGTCCAGTTCGATGGTCATCCGGCGGTTCTGGCGGCCTTTCTTCTCGATCCGGCCCAGCCGCACATGGCCAATCTCGGCAGTGCGGGCCACATGGGTGCCGCCGCAGGGCTGCAAATCCACCTGATGCCCCGCCGTCCCGATCCGCACCAGCCGCACGCGACCCTGCCCCACGGGCGGCTTGACCGACATGGTCTTGACCAGACCGGGATTGGCGGCCAGTTCCTCGTCGGTGATCCACTGGTCGCTGACCGTCAGGTCAAGCGCGATCAGCGCGTTCAGCTTTTCCTCGATCGCCGCCACATCCTCGGGCGGATCGGGCATGTCGAAATCCAGCCGCCCCCGCCCGGCCCCGATCTGCCCCCCCGTCACCGGCAGGGGCACCACCACCGACAAAAGATGCAGCGCGGTATGCACCCGCATGTGTCGATGCCGCCGCTCCCAGTCCAGCCGCTGCGTCACCGGCGCCCCCACCGGTGGCAGCGCCATCGGCTCGGCCATCACCAGTGCGACCTGCCCGCCTTCGGCCTTGACCGCCGTGGCGATGGGCACCTGCCGCCCCTCCCAGGCGATCCAGCCGCTGTCACCGGGCTGTCCACCCCCGGTGGGGTAAAACAGCGTCCGGTCCAGCAGTATGCCCCCCTCGGCGGTATGGCCCGCCACCACGGCCCCGGCCTCGCGCAGATAGGCATCGGCGCGGAACAGCAATTCGGTCATGTCAGCTTCCTCACAATGTCGCCCCGCCGCCCTCGGCCTCGGGCAGGGCATCGGTCGATTCCGCCACCCGCCGCGCCCTGCCCCGCGGCGGCGCTGCGGGCGCATGCACGGGCACGGGCGCCGCCTCGTGCAAGATCACCTCAAGCGGCGCCGCAGGCGGCGCGGGCGGACGCAGGTCGATCCCTTCGGCGATGAAACGCTCGCGGATCTGGTGGTTCACCTCGCTGCGCACCGCCACCGAAAAGTTCACATCCCGCAGGATCATCCGCATCTCGAACAATTGCCCGTCATTGCCGAACCCCATCAGCGCCACCACCGGCGGCGGTTTCAGCATGACCAGCGGCTGCGCCTCGGCAATCTCGCGCAGCACCCGCTCGACCTTGCGGCTGTCGGCCCCATGCGCCACCGTCACCGGCACGACCAGACGGCCCGACAGGTTGAACCGCGTCCAGTTCGTCACCCGGCCTGCCACCAGATCGGTATTGGGCACGATCACATCCGACCGGTCAAAGGTCTGGATGCGCGTGGACCGGACCGAGATCGACTTCACGATCCCCTGCACCGTCCCCACCTCGATCCAGTCGCCCTCGCTCACCGGGCGTTCGACCAGCAGGATGATGCCCGAGACGAAATTCGACACGATGTTCTGCAAGCCAAAACCGATACCGACCGAAAGCGCACCGGCAACGATGGCCAGCCCCGACAGGTCGATCCCGGCAAAGTTGATCGCAACAAGGGCCGAGACGATGATGCCCACATAGCCCAGGCCCGCCACCACCGCATTCTGCCCGCCCTGGTCAAGCGACGTGCGCGGCAGCACCGTCCCCTTCAACGCCCCCTGAAGCGCCCGCGTCAGCGTATAGCCGCCAGCAAAGACCACAAGGAACAGCAGGAAATCCATCGGCGAAACCCGCGTCCCGCCCAGCTGGAACCCGCCAAGAAAGCGCTGCCACAACTCGGTGATATCGGCCAGCTGCGCGCCCCAGACCAGCGCAAAGACCGGCAATGACGCCAGCGCCATGCCAAATCCGATCAAGACCGGCAGCAGCCCCTCCTGATCGGCGGCATCGCTTTTCGTCACCAGCCCGTACAGATCGGCCACCAGCCGCTGCAACACCAAAAGCAGCGCCACCAGCCCCAGCGACAGCGCGGCCGGATAAACCAGCGCCCCCGCCGCCGCGATATAGCCCACCGCCGCCAGCAGCGGGCCGACAATGCCCACCAGCATCGCCCCCTTGGCAATCAGGCCCAGAAAGCGGGTGGAATAGCCGCCATCCTCGCTGGCCTCGCCTGTCGCCTGCCGCCCCACCAGATGCCCCAGCCGCAACAGCAGCACCGCCACCGCCACGATGGCCGGAAAGACCAGCACCGCCACCGCCGCCTGCCCCGCCCCGCGTTGCACCAGCACCGCGTTCAGCATCATCTCGACCGCCAGCGCAATGCCCATGGCCGCGGTCAGGAACCGCCCTTCGGCCCGCCGCTCGGGCGGCAGGTCCAGCAGCGTGCCCGCGCGGTCATCGGCCGGAAAAACCATCGCCCCCAGCCAATGCGCGACCAGCAGCGCAAAGGCCGCCACCGGCAACACGTTCAGCACCACGCCGCCCAGATTGCCCGTCAGCCCCGTCAGCCGCACCGCATGGGCCAGCGCCATCAGCCCCACCACCGGCACCAACATCTGCCCGACCGAAACCGCCAGCGCCACCACCCGCCGCGCCCGCGCGCCTTCGCGCTGCGGCATCGCCTGCGCCAGCCGCGCAACTAGCGGCCGCCCGCGCCAGATCAGCCCCAGCCCTGACCCCAGCATGACAAGGATCAGCGGAAGGTTGTCAAACAGCTGTCGCCGCCCCTCGCCCTTGCGCCAGCGAAAGGCGCTTTCCGTCCACAGCGCCCGCGCCGTATCGCGCAGTTCCACCAGCGCCGCAGGCCAGTTCGCGGGGTTGATCGGCGCGGGCCAGAGTTGCAGCAACTGGTCCGCCTGCCGCTCGCGCCGGATACGGTCGATCTCGCCGATCAGCCCGTCGGCGCGGCGATAGGCCTCTTCCGCGGCAATGCCGGGCGCCTGCAACTTGACCAACTGGTCGCTCAGTTGCACGCGGCGCTGCGCGATGGCCTCGTCCTCGGTCTCGCCCTCGGCGGGCACGGGGCCCAGCGCCGCGATCTGTTCGCGCAAGGTGGCGATCCGCGTCGCGTTCGAGTTCTGCGAAACCAGAAAACCCGCGCGCCAGTCAACCAGCTGCCCGCGCAATTCGCCCAGCGCGGTTTCCGTCACCGCAGGGTCGGCCAGCGTGGCCTCGGCGCGGTCGGCGGCCTTTTCCCAAGCCGCATAATCCAGCCCGCGCGACGACCCCGCCCCCTTTTGCACCACCAGCCCGCTCGGCGCCTTCTGCGCCACGATCGAAGGCTTGTTCTGCGCGTCGGGCGCGGTTTCGGCCCCCGCGGCCACGGCCAGTGACAGCGCCACCAGCGCCGCCGCCAGCCCCTGCCACAGGGCGCGCGCTGCGGTCATGCGTCCTCGAACACGGTGGGAATGGTGCGCGGCGCGCGGTCCAGCCATTCGGGCACGGGCAGTCCCTTTTCCTTCAGGAAAGTGGGGTTATACAGCTTTGACTGGTAGCGGTTGCCATAGTCGCACAGGATGGTCACGATCGTATGGCCCGGCCCCATATCGCGCGCCATACGGATCGCGCCCGCAATGTTGATCCCCGACGATCCGCCAAGGCAGATGCCCTCGTCCTCCAGCATCTCAAAGACCAAAGGCAGCGCCTCGGCATCGGAAATGCGATAGCTGTAATCGGGCTTGAACCCTTCAAGGTTGGCGGTGATCCGCCCCTGCCCGATGCCTTCGGTAATGCTGGTGCCGGGGCTTTCCAGCACGCCCGTGGTATAGAAGGAATGCAGCGCCGCGCCTTCGGGATCGGCCAGCCCGATCTTCACGCCCTTGGGCTGCAAGGCCAGCCCCACCCCAGCCAGCGTGCCCCCCGAACCGACCGCGCAGATGAACCCGTCCACCTTGCCACCCGTCTGTTCCCAGATTTCCGGCGCGGTCGTCTCGATATGCGCCTGCCGGTTGGCCACATTGTCGAACTGGTTGGCCCAGATCGCGCCATTGGGCTCGGTCCGCGCCAGGGCCTCGGCCAGTCGGCCCGAATAGCGCACATAGTTGTTGGGGTTCTTGTAGGGCGCGGCCGGCACCTGCACCAGTTCCGCCCCCGCAAGGCGCAGCATGTCCTTCTTTTCCTGCGATTGCGTCTCGGGGATCACGATCACGGTCTTGAACCCCATGCTCGCCCCCACCAGCGCAAGGCCGATGCCGGTATTGCCCGCAGTCCCTTCCACGATGGTGCCGCCGGGCTTCAGATGCCCCTTGGCCACCGCATCGCGGATGATGTAAAGCGCCGCGCGGTCCTTGACCGACTGGCCGGGATTCAGAAACTCGCATTTGCCAAGGATCGTGCAGCCCGTCATCTCGCTCGCCCGCTGCAATTTCAACAGCGGCGTGTTGCCGATGGTCTCGGCCAGATCGTTATACGTGCGCATGACGCGGTCCCTTCGCCTTCGGCCCACCGGCCCTTGGGTCTGGTGTAGGCAAAGGCGCGGGAAAGCTCAAGTGCGCCAAGCCCACGCACGGCACAGCCCCTTTCTGCGCCCCCCCTCACCCTTGCGCAAATACTCATGGCGCAACCGGCAACGCGGCAATGCCCTTGCAGGGCCGTTCCCGAATCCGCCGCGCCGCGCTAGGCAGGGGCGCAGCAAAGCCAAAGGAAGCCCCGATGCAAGAATTCCTCGTCCAAAGCCTCGTCATCGGCATCGCGGGCACCGCCGCGATGGACCTTTGGGCCATCGCGATCCACCGCGCCTTGGGTCACCCCTTGCCCAATTGGGGCCTTGTCGGGCGCTGGTTTGCATGGCTGCCGCGCGGGCGCGTCTTTCATGGCGACATCACCCGCACCCCACCCGTCGCCGGTGAAGCCGCCATCGGCTGGGCCGCCCATTACGCGGTCGGCATCACCTATGCCGCGACCCTGATCGTGCTGGCCCCCGGCTTTCCGGCGCAACCGACCTTTCTACCCGCCTTTCTTTGCGGCATGGTCACGGTGCTTGCAGGCTGGTTCCTGCTCGCCCCCGGCATGGGCGCGGGCTGGGCAGCCGCCAAAACCGCCCATCCGGCAAGATCGCGCCTCTCCAACCTTGCTGCCCATACCGCCTTCGCAGCGGGGCTTTACGCAGGCGCGCTCGCCCTTGCGGGGGCGGCGGGCTGAACCGGTGGCATCGCGCCCGCGCCCACCCCCATCCCGACCGGCGCTGCCTCTGGCCGCGCCTCGCCCATCAGCAGATCCTCGATGAACAGCGACAGGAATTGCGGCCGCCCGCTCACCCCCGCCTTGCGATAGATCGCATTGGTCTGGGTCTTGACCGTGCCTTCCGTCGTCTCGCGCAGCGCCGCAATCTGCGCCAGTGACAGCCCTTTCAGCGCGAACAGCGCCACATCCCGCTCGGCGGCGGTAAAATCCCATTCGGTGAACCGCTCTTCCAGCAGCGCGTGAAAATCGCTCGCCGCCCGCCGCAGCCGCAACTCGGCCTCGGCCCGCGCCTGTTCGGCGGCATTGCGGTCGCGCTCGGCCACGTTCCGCTCGTGCAGCACCCG
This sequence comes from Rhodobacter sp., assembly GCA_027484985.1. Taxonomy (GTDB): domain Bacteria; phylum Pseudomonadota; class Alphaproteobacteria; order Rhodobacterales; family Rhodobacteraceae; genus Paragemmobacter. The sequence continues at coordinate 5,720 of JAIXRW010000017.1, forward strand.
CCACAACGTCGCCGTCCCCAAGGCGAACCCCGCCACCAGCCCCAGCGCCGCGCCCACATCCAGCATCTCGCGCAGTTCCCAGTCCAGCGGCCGTGTCGGGATCAGGAAAACCGAAGTCAGCATGTCATAGATGAAAAACGCCGAGCAGATCAGTTGCCCCGTCACCATCAGCAACAACCCGATGGGCGAGCGTGACAGCACGCCACGCATCATTTGCCGCCTGCCCCATCCCGCGTCACCGTCGCCGTCACCCCGTCCAGCAGCGCAGGCTCGGCCCCCGCCGCCGCCGGCACATCGCCCGCCACCGGCGCGCCCAGCGCGGCCACACCGGCAGACACCGCAGCGCCATCCGACACGGCCGCCGCAGCCTGCCCGCCATCATCCGACCCGCCATCCCCGCCTGCCGTCAGCACCGGCGCAGGCGCCAGAAAGTCGCGCAATACCTCGCCCGATGTGGGATGCAGGATGATTTCACGCGCACGCCCGTCGATCACCCCCGTAACGCGCAACCGCCCCAGCCAAGTCCAGCTGACCGTCACATCGCTATACCCGCGCGAGACAAGCTCGCCCGCCACCTGCCGCGCCACCTCGCTTGCGATATCCCCGCCCGAGGCCTGCGCCCCACCGACCCCCAGCGCCAGAACCACTGCCAAAACCGCCAGACCAGACCTTGCAACCGCACCGCAGCCCATGACACGCACCCCCGGGAAAATGTCGTCCCGCCGCCTTGCGCGGCGGGACGGTTACAGTCATTCGCAGACGCGCACACCCGCAACCCAGCGGTCGACACAGCCAGACTCACCGTCCGACCCGCCCGCATTGGCCACAGGTCCACCCGACTGGGCGATCGGGTCATCCAGCACCGGCCCGCCGCCACCGGCCCCGCCTACGCCACCGCCACCCGCCATATATTCGACATCCACGCCATCGGTGCCATCCGGCGGCGGCAAAACATCATCCGGCAAGGGGTCAACCACATCCGGCACCTCTGGCACCGGATCGATGGCGATGTCGATATCGCGCCAATCCTCGCCATTATCCGTCACAACGCCAACATCGGTGCCACCATCGGTAACCCCGCTATCGCCCCCGTCCGTATCGGTCCCGTCACCCTGATCCGTGGCGTCACCCGCGTCATTCGCATCGGTCGCGTCATACCCGTCCGTATCGGAATAGGGCTCGTCCACCGCCACCGGCATCACTTCAATGCCGGCATCGCCACCGACAAAGTCAGCCCCGTCAACCACCACCGAAGGCTCCTGCCCGGGCTCGGCCATATCTCCTGCCCGCACGACCCCGCCCGATGCCAGCGCCATGATCGCGGCTGTCCCGAAAAGCACTGTCCTGTAACTCATCACTTCACCTCACCATGCCGCTATACGAACGACAGCGGACCGGCATACCAACCGCTGCCAGCCCAGATTGCGCCTTTCATCCTGCCAAACCATCTGCGGCAGGTTGAAAAACAGGGCCTTCAACGAAAGATATAAAGCATGGCACCCCTTTACAGAAAAGGCCCGCACGAAGGCGGGCCTTTGAAAACCGGGTCGATGCGTCGCCCGTGTCACGCGGCCTTGGCCACCAGCAACCCGTCCGCCTTCAGCCCAGCATAACATTCATCCAGCGATCGGGTCGCCCGATCCATCAGCACGTCGATCTCCTCCGGCGTGATCACCAAGGGCGGCGCAATGATCATCCGGTCGCCCACATGGCGCATGATCAGGTTGTTGGCAAAGCACCGCTCGCGGCAGCGCAGGCCCACCGTGCCCGATTCGGACGCGAATTTGGCACGGCTGGCCTTGTCGGGCGTCAGCGCGATCGACCCCATCAGCCCCACCAGCTTGGCCTCGCCCACCAGCGGGTGATCGACCAGCCTTGCCCAGCGTTCGGCCAGATAGGGATGCGCCACATCGCGCACATGCTCGACGATCCGCTCTTCCTGCAAGACGCGCAGGTTCTCAAGCGCCACCGCCGCCGCGACCGGATGGCCGGAATAGGTATAGCCGTGGAAGAACTCGCCCCCCTCGGCCACCACCCGCGCCACCTCGTCACAAACGATCGACCCGCCGATGGGCTGATAGCCCGAAGACAGGCCCTTGGCGATGGTCATGATATGGGGCCGGATGCCAAAGGTCTGGCTGCCAAACCAGTTGCCGGTGCGGCCAAAGCCGGTAATCACCTCGTCGGCAATCAGCAGGATGCCGTATTTGTCGCAGATGCGCTGGATCTCCGGCCAATAGCTGGCAGGCGGCACGATCACGCCCCCCGCACCCTGAACCGGCTCACCGATAAAGGCCGCCACCTTGTCCACACCCAGTTCAAGGATCTTGTCCTCAAGCTGCCGCGCCCGCTCAAGGCCAAAGGCCTCCTCGGTCATCTCGCCGCCCTCGCCCCACCAATAGGGCTGGTCGATATGCACGATCCCGTCGATCATCCCGCCATGGGCATGGATCGGGGCCATCCCGCCAAGGCTGCCGCCCCCCATGGTCGAACCGTGATAACCGTTCTTGCGGGCGATGATCACCCGCTTCTCGGGCATCCCCTTGACCTGCCAATAGCGCCGCACCAGACGGATATTGGTGTCATTGGCCTCCGACCCCGACCCTGCAAAGAACACATGGTTCAGATCGCCCGGCGCGATTTCCGCGATCTTGGCGGCCAGCGCGATGGCGGGCACATGGGTGGTTTGGAAGAAGGTGTTGTAATAGGCCAACTCCTCCATCTGCCGCGCCGCGACCTCGGCCAGTTCCTTGCGGCCATACCCGATATTCACGCACCACAGCCCCGCCATCCCGTCAAGGATGCGCTGCCCCTCGCTGTCGGTCAGCCACACGCCCTTGCCCTGCCGGATGACCCGCGCGCCCTTCTTGGCCAGCCCGTCCGCATCGGTAAAGGGATGCATGTGATGGGCGGCATCCAGCGCCTGCAATTCCGCCGTCGGCAGATGGTTGGTAATCATGTTCATCTCGGCACCTCGCGGGAATCAACCGGCCGCAGGACGCTCCCACCGCCATTTCCCCAAGCTTATGATCAAATTCCCCACCCTTCAAGAAATTTGATCAAATTCTCCATCCCCGCGAAAACGGAGACCTCCCGCAGAAGAAACGCACCAAAGATCCCCGCTTTCGCGGGGATGACAGCCATCGCGCAACCCCGCCCCTTCACCTTTGCGGAAATACTCTCGGGGGGTGCGGGGGGCAGACGGCCCCCCGCGCGACGGCGGCAATCTCACATCCCGCCCTGCGCCTGCGCGGCCCTGATCTGCTCGATCCCCTGCTCGATGTCGTTCGTCACGGCCCGCACCAGCCCCGCCACATCGCCCGCACGCATCGCGGCCAAGGCCTCTTCATGCCGGTCCGGCAGGGCCGAGGCGCCAAACCGCGCACAGACCACCCGCAAGGATGGGCCGAAGCGCAGCCACAGCGACCGCGCGATATCCACCAGCAGCGGCGCGCCCGAGGCCTCGTAGAGCGCGAAATGGAACGCGTGGTTGCTTTCCAGATAATCGTTCACCGCCCCCGCCCGAATGGCGCGGTCCACCGCCCCGTCGATCGCATCCAGCCGGTCGATCAGGGCGGGCGTCAGCGCGGCCCCTGCCAGTTCGGCCAGCTTCGGCTCGACCGTAAGCCGCACAAAGGCCAACTGGTCCAGCAGCGCGGGCGTCAGGTCCGGCACGGCCACGCGGCGGTTACCCAAGGGCAGCAGCGCCCCTTCCGCCGTCATGCGCCGGATCGCCTCGCGCACCGGCGTCATGCCGGCATCAAGATCGCGCACCAGACCCTGGATCGTCACCGGCTGGCCGGGGGCCAGATGGCCGAACAGGATCATGTCGCGCAGGCGGCCATAGGTCACCTCATGCGAAGGTATCTTGCGCTCGTCCATGGCCATCGGCTCTCCCTGTCCTGCCATGGTTAAGCCGCGCAGGGGAATTTGATCAAGTCGCCATTCAGGCTTGAACGGGAATATAATCGAAGCGCAGGAAATCGGCACTCCAGCCCTGCCCCGTCAGGTCATGCGCCGCCATCCCCACAAAAGCGCCGGTGAAACCGGCCTGTTCGCCCCGCCCGCCCTTGTCCAAGATGATCCGCGCGTCCAGTTCCGGCCCGACCTCGACCACCGGCCCCCCATCTCAGGCAACCGAAAACCGCTGCACCGCCCCCGCAACCCGAACCCCGATCCGAACAGGCCGTCGCCCTGCGGCACGCGGGCAGGGAAGGTCACCGCCTCGAGCGACCAGTCACCAAGGCCGGACACCAACACAAGGCACCGCCCGATATCCGCCTCGTGGGTGACACGTGCCGCATGGAACTTGTGGCGGTGGGAACAGGGGATCAGCCCCGCCGCCCGCGGCCAGCCGGACAGATCGGCCAGCACCTCGGTCTCGGCGCCAGCCGCATGATGCTCCTGCCGCCGCGCCACCGGCACCTGCCCGAACCACGACCCGAGGCATTCGCGCCCCGTCATCCGCAGCGTGTCCCCCGTCATGGTGAACAGCTGTTCGCGGTAAGGCGTCCGCAGCCACCGGAATTCCGCGGCAACGCCTGCGCAAACCGCCGCAGCACGGGCGCAGAGGGCACGCGGCGTGCAGCCATCGGCACGGTCGGGGGCGGGGCCATCCCGCCCCCTTTCAGGCACAGCCAACCATCGCGCCATTCACAGCCGGCCAACCCCGTCTTGCGGCCCGGCGGGCAGAAATTCTCCGCAATGAGCCGCCCGCACCGAAAGGCGTGGAACACTCGCCCCCCCCAGGCACTTCGACATATTGCCCGTGCCCCGTGGGTTTTAGCAGATGGGCGGGGTCCGTCACGGTGATCAGGGGCCGACGCGGGTGCAATTCATGGGGCCCCCGTGACGCTGCGCGACCGCGCCATGGTGACGGCATGGTCATATCCCGTGCCCCCCTTCGGCGGTGGTCAGCTAACAGCATCCGTCGCAGCGGAACAGATGCGGCACTTGCGTCAACCCCTTGCGGCTGCCTGCGAAAATGTCATGCACCAGCCCGACCAGCCCCTTGCCCGGCCCCTATTCCGGCAATGCGATCCTGCCGAAACGGTCATGCACGGGGGTTCAGCCCCATCCCCGCGCCGCAATGGTTCCAGCGCCCGTTCAGAAACCATTTGCGCCGGTCCTCATCATGGAACAGCGACGGGTCAAACCCGCGCGAATTGATCTGAACAGGGTCCGACCAGCCCCCCACCGCGCCGCAGGTGACGATGTGGTTATGCGCGTCCTTGAACGCCCCGTCGAAACGCTTCACATCCGCATCGACCAGCCAGAATGTCCCGTCGGCCCGGGAAAGGGACGGCGCCCAGACACCACAACTGTCAGGATCGCCGCGCATGTCCAGCTGCGCTCCCAGCTGCCAGTTGACCAGATCGGTCGAATGGAAAATCTGCACCCCGGATACCATTCGAAGATGCTTGTCGCGGTGCAACAGTCGCCCCCGACCCGACAGATCGACGGATCGGAATTGAACCCGCGCAGAACAGAGTTTTCGATCATACACTCCGCTTTCAGCGCGTTTGCCGCGCCAGTCCTGCCACCCCATCGCCGGGCGCGAAGATTTTTCGGACGAAAAATCTTCCCCAAGGCCGCAGATTTTTCATCCGAAAAATCTGCCGCGCCGTTGCGGCCGGCAGGCGCAAGATGGCATCAGGCCAGCAGGGCGCGCGCTTCGTCGGGGCCAAGGGCTGCGGGACGGGTGCAGGTGGTCTGCATCGTCACAAAGGCGCCGTCTGCCCCCGATGTCAGCGCCGCCGTCATCACCTCGACCCCATGCAACGCCCGGTCAAGCGAGCAGCGCGCATCGCGCCCCGCCATCACCGCCTGCACCATATCGGCCAGTCCCGCTGTGCGATAATTGGCAAGCGGGCGCCCGCTATGGTCCTGGTTGATTTTGCCGAAGGGGTGGTCCCACACCTTGGCCTCGGCCACCGGCCCGTCACGATGGGCGATCTCGACCTGACCGCCAAAGAAATTCGGGTCGGGCACATAGATCGTGCCTTCGGTGCCATAAAGCTCGATATGCCCGCGCCGGTGGTTCCAGATGTCCCAACTGGTGGACAGCGTGACTGTGGCCCCGTTCTGGAATTCCAGCAGCGCATGGATGTTGGTCGGGGTCTTGACCGGCACGGTCTGGCCCTTGCGCGGTTCGGAACTGATCGTGCGCTCGGCATGGGCGGCGCTGGTCAGGGCGGCAACCCGCTTCACCGGCCCGATCACGTTGATCATATTGGCAATGTAATAGGGCCCCATATCAAGGATCGGCCCGCCACCGGGCAGATAGAAGAAATCGGGGTTCGGATGCCAATGCTCCATCCCGTGGTTCATGAAGGCCGCACCGCCCGCCGTGATCGTGCCGATCCTGCCTTCGTCCACCAGCGCCCGCACCAGCTGATGCGCCCCGCCAAGAAAGGTGTCGGGCGCGCAGCCCACGGCCAGCCCCTTGGCCCGCGCCAGATCACGCAGCGCCAGCCCGTCCGCCAGCGTGAGCACCAGCGGCTTTTCCGAATAGACATGCTTGCCCGCCTCAAGCGCGCGCTTCGTCACTGCAAAATGCGCGTCCGGCACGGTCAGGTTGATGACCACATCCACCGCCTTGTTGGCGAGCAAGTCCTCGACCGACTGCGCCGTGGTGCCAAACTCTTCGGCCCGCGCCTTGGCGGCGTCCATGTTCATATCGGCGACCGCCCGCACCTCCAGCCCCTTGAACAGCGGCGCCAGCCGCAGATAGGTGGTCGAGATATTGCCGCATCCGATGATGCCGATGCCCAGTTTATCCATGCCTTACAGTCCTCTGAATGCCGTAATCGAGTTTTTCGCGAACCGCGCATGGTCCGACGGATTGTCATGTTCCAGCACGAAATGCTGCACACCCGCCGCCCGCAGCGCAGGCAGGATCGCCCCCCACGGCACCGTGCCCTGCCCCAGATCGGCCCAGCCATCTTCGTCGCGCTTCTCGCCCGCTTTGGCGATATCCTTCACATGCGCGGCCGTGATGCGGCCCTTGTACCGGGCGATCCAGGCCAAGGGATCGGCCCCGCCGCGCACCACCCATGCCACATCCATCTCCCATTGCAGGTCCGGCCCGCCCGCAAAGATGGCGTCGATGGGCAGCACGCCATCGGCGCAGGGGACGAATTCGAAATCGTGGTTGTGCCAGCCGTAACCGATGCCCGCCTTGCGCAGGCCCGCCCCTGCCGCCGCAACCCGCGCCCCGAACGCGCGCCAGCCCGCGCTGGTGGTGGGGCGGTCATCGGGCATGACATAGGGGCAATAGACATGGGTGATGCCCAATGTCCCCACGATATCGGCCACGAATCCGGGTTCATTCTCCAACTGCGCCAGCCCGAAATGCCCCGTCCGCATCACCAGACCCGCCGCCTTCAGACCTGCCGCCAGATCGGCCAGTTGCGCAGGGCTGGCATAGACCCCGCCATAGCCTTCGGCCGCCTCGAACCCCGCAGCGGCCAGCATCTCCAGCGTGTCCTGCAAGGGCGGAAAATTGCGCGACGAATAAAGCTGATAACCGATCATTCCAGATCCTTCCCATAGGTCGCCGCATAAAGATCGCGGTAAACGAAATGCGGCACCGCATCGGGCGCGCAGGTAAAGGTGATCTCGGCCGGATAACCGGGGAACAGCGTCACCGCATTCATGCCGAACCGCCCCGCCACATCAGCCTCGATGGCGACAAAGGGCGCCAAGGCCCTGACGTCCAAACGTATCTTCCAGACACCCGCCCCGCCCGTCACCATGGCCTTCAACCCCGAAGGACGCAGGTCATAGGCCTTCCATGGCCGCGGCGCATGCACATCGCCCCCCACCCCGCCGCCGCCTTCCCAGGTAAAGGCCAGCACCTCGCCCTCGCGCAGATCGCTGGCCTTCACCCGCAGCAGGTCCACCGCACGGTCCACCGGCACCGCGCCCTCGGCACGCCCCAGTTCCCGCGTCGTCCCGTCCATCGCCGCCGCCCGTGCAACCAGCGCAAGCGCCACCTCGGCCCGCGTGTCATTCACCCCGCGCAACACGAAATCGCCGCCTTCGGGGATGCACACCACCGTCACCGGCGCATAAAAGCGCCGCGCCATGTGATGCAGCAGCTTCCAGTGCCCGCCATGGTCAAGCGAGGCCCATGATGCGACAGGCCAAGTATCGTTCAACTGCCAATAGAGCGTGCCCTGACAATGCGGCTTCAACCCGCGCCACGCCGTCACCGCCGTGCGGATCGCCAGCCCTTGTTGCACCTGGCTCAGATAGACGAAATTCTCGAAATCCACCGGAAAGCGGAAATAGCGGAACATGGTTTCCGCAATCCGCGCATTCCCTCCCGCGTTCTTCTGATGGCTCTCCATCACGGGCGCGGCAATGTTCCAGTCCTTCGGTTCGGCAAAACGGCGGATCGCGGTCAGGCTGGGATAGCTCTGGAAGCCAAATTCCGAACAAAAGCGCGGTTTCACATCGCGGTAATGGTCGAAATCCCGCCCTTCGTGCCAGACGCTCCAGAAATGCATGTCGCCCGAACTGTCATCATGCCACGCATCGCCAAAGGCCAGCACCCCCGGCGACGGGCTGGAAGGCCACCAGTTGGCCCCCGGCAGCACCGATTTCAGCGCCACCTCGACCGTCCGGTTCAGCCGGTCATAACTCACCAAATAGCGGTCGCGGTCGGCCCGCGAACAGTCGAACCAGCCCAGCGCCCCGATCAATTCATTGTCGCCACACCACACGGCGATACAGGCATGGTGGTTGATCCGCGCCACCACATCGCGCACCTCGGCGTCGATTTCTGCAAGGAAATCAGGGGTTGACGGGTAAAGGTTGCAAGCGAACATAAAGTCCTGCCAGACCATCAACCCCATCTCGTCGCACAGGTCATAGAACCAGTCGGGTTCATACCGCCCGCCGCCCCAGATGCGGATCATGTTCATATGCGCGTCCACCGCCGATTGCAGCAGATCGCGCACGCCGTCAGGCGTGATCCGCCCGTGCAGCGCATCGGCCGGAATCCAGTTCGCCCCCCGCGCGAATACCGCATGGCCATTCACGCGAAAGCCAAAGGACCGCCCCGCCGCATCCGCCTCGGACACCAGCGCCAGATCGCGCAGACCGATACGCCGCACCGCCCGCGCCCCGCCCATCGTCACGACCAGATCGTGCAAGGCTTGCTCGCCCAGCCCCGCCGGCCACCACAGCACGGGGTCAGCCACCCGCAGCACCACGCGCCCCACACCACCCGTGGCGGGCGCGGTCGCCGTGACACCGCACAAGGTCGCCGTCACCTCGTCACCAGTGCCATGCACCTCGACCGTCACCTCGGCCAACCCCGCCTCGTGCCGCTGCGTCACGATCACATCCGCGATGCGCGGCCCCACCGGTTCGATCCGTATCCCGCCCCAGATGCCAAAGGGCGCGATGGCGATATTCCAGTCCCAGCCGAAATCGCATTGCGGTTTGCGCAGCATGTTCCCGTTCGGGATCGGGCAGTTCCCCTCGTGCCACGGCACGAAGAAGGGCAACGCCGCCTGCCGCTTGGCCCCCTCTGCCGTCACCGACCGAAACGTCACCTCGATCTCGTTCCGCCCCGCCCGCAAGGCCCCCGCCAGCGGCACGCGCCAGCGGCGGAAGGCATTGGCCGCCGACAGCACCGGAACCCCGTTCAGCCGCAGCTCGGCCACGGTATCGAGGCCTTCCACCACCAGTTCCGCATCGCCCCCCGCATGGTCGAAACTGCGCGACGCCACCCAGTCGCGATCCGCAATCCAGCGCAAACCATATTCGTTGCGCCCGAAATAGGGGTCAGGGATCGCGCCCGCCCCATGCAGCGCCGAAATCCCGTCCCCCGGCACCGCAAAGGGCACCGTCACCGACCCGTCGGTCAGCCGCCATTCTCCGCCAAGGTCTGTCAAATCCGGTTCTCCGTCCCCGCATCGAACAGGCTGGCCTTGGGAATATCCACCCGCAGATGCACCGCAGTTCCCGCCGCCATCCGCCGTTCCACCGGCACGCGCACCGAAACCTGCACGCCGCCCGCCTTCAGCCAGACAAGGCTGTCAGCCCCCATCGGCTCGTCCAGTTCCACCACCGCCGGAATCGTGCGCCCCGCCTCGGCTTCGGCCACGATGGTCAGATGTTCGGGCCGCAGCCCCAGAATGGCCTTGGGCCGCGCCCCCACCGCGCCGCCCTCATACCCGTCAAGCGACAGCGTCAACCCGTTCAGGTCAAAGGCCCGGCCCCCGTCAACCGTCGCCCCGTGCAGGAAATTCATCGACGGGCTGCCAATGAATCCCGCCACGAACAGGTTGGCGGGGCGGTTGTAAATCACCTGCGGCGCGTCAAGCTGCTGGATGATCCCGCTCCGCATCACCGCGATCCGGTCCGCCAGCGTCAGCGCCTCGATCTGGTCATGGGTCACATAAACCATGGTGTTCTTCAGGCGGCTGTGCAGCCGCTTGATTTCCACCCTGAGTTCACTCCGCAACTTCGCATCAAGGTTCGACAAAGGCTCGTCGAACAGGAACACATCCACATCCCGCACCAGCGCCCGCCCGATGGCCACGCGCTGCCGCTGCCCGCCCGAAAGCGCACCGGGCTTGCGGTCCAAGAGCGGCCCGATCTGCAAGATCTCGGCCGCCCGCGCCACGCGCTTGTCGATCTCGTCCTTCGGCATTTTGGCGTTCTTCAGGCCAAAGGTCAGGTTCCCGCGCACCGTCATCTGCGGGTAAAGCGCGTAAGACTGGAACACCATGCCGATGCCCCGTTCGCTGGGCTCGGCCCATGTCACGTTCTTGCCCTTGATCCAGATTTCGCCGTCCGAAATATCCAGCAACCCTGCCAGACAGTTCAGCAGCGTCGATTTCCCGCAGCCCGAAGGCCCCAGCAGCACGATGAACTCGCCCTCGGCCACATCAAGGTTCAGCGTTTTCAGCACCGACACCGCGCCGAAATTCAGGCTCAGGTCTTTTACTTGGATCGAATGCATCGTCAGCCTTTCACCGCGCCCGCCGCGATGCCGCGCACGAACAGCTTTCCGGAAATGAAATAGATGGTCAGCGGAACCAGCCCCGTCAGCAGCGTCGCCGCCATGTTGACGTTGTATTCCTTGACCCCCTGAACCGAGTTGACGATGTTGTTCAGCTGCACCGTCATCGGGTAAAGGTCGGGCTTGGTATAGATCACCCCGAACAGGAAATCGTTCCAGATTCCGGTCACTTGCAGGATCAACGCCACGACGAATATCGGCAGGCTCATCGGCATCATGATCTTGAAGAAAATCGCCCAGAACCCCGCCCCGTCCACCCGCGCCGCCTTGAACAGCTCTTCCGGCACGGTGGCGAAATAGTTGCGGAACAACAGCGTCAAAATCGGCAGGCCAAAGACGGTATGCACCAGCACCAGCCCCCACAACCCACCATAAAGCCCCAACTCGCGCAGCAGAATCACGATGGGGTAAATCATGATCTGATAGGGCACGAAGGCCCCGATCATCAGAATGGTAAAGAACACCTCCGACCCGCGGAATTTCCACATCGACAGCGCATAGCCCGACACGCTGGCCACCGCGATCGAACAGATCACCGACGGAATAAGGATGCGGACCGAATTGAAAAAGCCCCGGCTCAGCCCGTCGCAATTCAGCCCTGTGCAGGCCTCGGCCCATGCCTTGACCCAAGGCTGAAAGGTAATCTCGACCGGCGGAGCAAACACATTGCCCAGCCGGATTTCGGGCATCCCCTTCAGGCTTGTCACCACCATCACCCACAGGGGCAGCAGGTAATACAGGCTGACCAGCCCCAACGTGCCGTAAACCATGATGTTGCGGCGCGAAAACAGCGGCTTCGGCCTTGCCCCGCGCGGCCCCGCTTTGGCCCGCACCCCCAGCGCATGCGTCACATCAGCCACGCTTCTTCCCCCCGAATTCCAGATAGGCCCAAGGGATCAGCACGATCACCACGCACAGCATCATCATCGTGCTGGCCGCAAAACCCTGCCCCAGGTTCTGCCCCCGGAACATGTAGTCATAGACATATTTCGCCGGCACTTCCGAGGCGATCCCCGGCCCCCCGCTGGTTTGCGCCACGACCAGATCGTACACCTTCACGATGCCCGCCGCGATCAGCACGATGGCGGTAATGAACACCGGCCGCATCATCGGAATGACCACATAAAGATAGGTTTTCCACATCGGAATCCCGTCCACCCGCGCGGCCTTCCAGATATCCTCGTCAATCCCCCGCAGGCCCGCCAGCATGATGCACATGATCAGCCCCGTGCCCTGCCACAGCCCCGCAATCAGGATGCCGTAGATCACGATCTCGGGGTTATAAAGCGGGTCAAACTCGAAACTGGTAAAACCAAGACCGCGCACCACATGCTGCACCCCGAAATCGGGGTTCAAAATCCATTGCCAGACCAGCCCCGTCACAATGAACGACAGGGCAAAGGGGTAAAGCAGGATCGTGCGGAACGTATCTTCAAAGCGGATCTTCTGGTCCAGCAATGCCGCCAGCAAGAACCCCAAGGTCAGGCTCAGCACCATCGACAGCACGCCGTAAATGGCGATGTTCTCGATCGAAACCAGCCAGCGGCTCGTTTTCCAAAGCCGGGCATAGTTGTCCAACCCGTTGAAATCCAGCCGCGGCAGGCTTTTCGATTTGGTGAAACTGTAAAGCACGGTCCACAGCGTGCAGCCGACAAAGACCACCAGCGTGATCGTGATCATCGGCACCAGCGCGAGCTTCGAGCTGGCATTGCGGAACAGGCGCGTCGGCCTTTGTGTCATGTCATTCATCCCTTGGCCGGAAGGGTCGGCCCGCGCGGCATCCCGCGCGGGCCGGTCGTCAGTCAGGCATCAGGCCTTATTCGGCGGTCTCGATGATGCTGGCGTATTTCTCCTGCACATCGGCCACGGTCATCGACGGGGTTGACCAGAACTCGGTCAACAGGTCGTCCAGCTGGGTGCGGGTATCGGCCGACAGGGTCATCGTGCCATCCGGCAGGATGTTGCCGCTGGCCAGGATTTCCAGACCCTGCTTGGTGCAGTCATTCACCGTCGAAAGGTCAACGTCACCCCGGATCGGCAGCGAACCTTTCTTCGAGTTGAAGGCAACCTGAACCTCTTTCGACACGATCAGGCTGGCCAGACGCTTCTGCGCCGCCGTCACTTCCGGGTCCTCGTTGACGGGGAAGTAGAAGGCATCGCCACCGGTCGAGATGATCTTGTTCACACCCAGACCCGGCAGACAGGTGTAATCCTTGCCCGCAACCTGCCCCGCCACGGCGAATTCGCCCTGCGCCCAGTCACCCATGATCTGCGCGCCGGCCTCGCCGGTGATCACCATGTTGGTGGCCTGGTTCCAGTCCTGCACGGTGGATTTCGCGCTCAGCTGGCGGGCGATATCGGCCTGTTCGAAGACCTTGGTCATCTCGGGGCTGCGGGCAGCTTCCGCATCCTTGTCGACGTTGATCTTCTTCCACAGGTCGGGGCCGCCGATGGCGACCGCGATCACGCCGAACGCGCCGTTCGACTGCCAGCTTTGCTGGCCCATGGCAAGCGGGATTTTCCCTGCCTTTTCCAGCGCTTCGCGGTCGGCAACAAACTCGTCCCAGTTCGCCGGAACCGGCACGCCCGCATCGGCAAAGGCCTTGTTCGACAGCCACATCCACTGCCACGAATGGATGTTGATCGGCGCGCAATAGACCTTGCCGTCAACGGTGCAGGCATCCAGCAGGCTGATCGGCTTGATGATGTCGCGCCAGCCTTCGGCTTCGGCCACATCGGTGATGTCCTGCAACAGGCCCGCCGCGATCAGTTCTTCGGCGTCACGGCCGTGGTTCAACTGGGTCGCGCCCATCGGGTCGCCGCCCATGATGCGGCTGATGATGATGGGGCGCGCCACGCCGCCCGAACCGGCAATCGCGCCGTCTTTCCATGTGTCGCCCGATGCGTCAAAGGCCTTGGCAAGCTCGCCCACAGCCGCCGCTTCCCCGCCCGAAGTCCACCAGTGGGTAACTTCCAGCTCTTCGGCATGGGCCATCACAGGCAGTGCGACGCTGGCACAAAGCCAGGCAGCCAGTTTCCAGTTTTTCATTGGTTCCTCCCGTTTCTAAATCGTTATAGGAAATCCTATATCGTTATAGATTTACCGATCAAGCAATCATTTCGCTTGTGACAGGGCTTTTGCGGCGGTCAAATAAGGCCTCTGACGACCGCTCGAAAAGCCCCCCGAACCATGCCGCATCTCTGGTCCGAAGTCCCGCCACCCAAAGCGCAAGCCCTTGCCGCAGCACACATTCCCGCTACGGTCGCGGCTTGGCCCGCTGCGCACGAATCGCCCCGGCGCAAGGCCGGGGAAATCTCTGTCGCCGCAGGCACGCCATGGCCGCGCCGCAGATGCAGCACAGCTGCCGCAACGCGGCGGAAAGGACAGCGAGAATGACAGATTCGCCCCTGTCCGACCCCCGCCCCACGCTGAAAACCATCGCGGGCGAAACCGGCCTTGCCATCGCCACGGTCAGCCGCGCCCTAAAAGACGCCCCCGATATAGGCGAGGAAACCAAGCGCCGCGTCCGCGAAACCGCCGCCCGTCTGGGCTATCGGCCCAACCGCGCCGGCGTGCGCCTGCGCACCGGCAAAACCAACGTGATCGCCCTCGTCCTCTCGACCGAGGCCGACATCATGAACCACACCTCGCAACTGCTCTATTCCATCGCCCGCACGCTCAAGGGCACGAATTACCACCTTGTCGTCATGCCCTTCTTCCCCGACGAAGACCCGATGACCCCGATCCGCTACATCGTCGAAACCGGATCGGCCGATGGCGTCATCATCAACCAGACCCTGCCCGACGATCCGCGCGTGCGCTACATGACCGAACACGCCTTTCCCTTTGCCACCCATGGCCGCACCGCGATGGGCATCGACCACCCCTATTTCGACTATGACAACGAAGCCTTCGCCCGCGCCGCCGTGCGCGCGCTGCATACCCGTGGCCGCAAGCGGCTGCTGATCGTGGCCCCCCCGCGCAGCCACAGCTATGCCCGCCACATGCTGACCGGCTATTCCGAAGAAGCCTCGTCCCTCGGTCTCACCTTCGAGGTCGCAACCCCCGTCACCTCCGACAGTCCGGGCCCCGAGATCGAAGAGGCCATCGCCACCCGCTTTTCCGCCCCCAACCCGCCCGATGGCATTGTCTTCGGCTCGACCACCGCCGCCATGGCCGCTGTTGCGGGCGCCGAACGCATGGGCGCCGTGCTGGGCCGCGATTTCGACGGTGTGGGCAAAGAGGCCATCCCCTTCCTGCGCCGCTTCCGCCGCGACCTGATCGTGATGCACGAAGATGTGGGCCGCGCGGGCGAATTTCTGGCCCGCGCCATCATCGCCGCCATCGACCGCCAACCGACCGAGGGCGCGCAGCATCTCGACCGGCCCGACATGCCCCCCCTGTGAACCGGAGACATCATGCAGACGATCAAAGGCCCCGCCCTGTTCCTTGCCCAGTTCGCAGGCGATGCCGCCCCGTTCAATTCGTGGGACAGCATCACGAAATGGGCCGCCGATTGCGGCTATACCGGCGTGCAGGTGCCGTCATGGGATGCCCGCCTGTTCGACCTTGAAAAGGCCGCCACGTCAAAAACCTATTGCGACGACTTCAAGGGTCAGGCCGCCGCCCACGGGATCGCGGTGACCGAACTGTCCACCCACCTGCAAGGCCAGCTTGTCGCCGTGCATCCGGCCTATGACACCGCCTTTGACGGCTTCGCCGCCCCGTCCGTGCGCGGCAATCCTGCGGCCCGCGCCGAATGGGCGGTGGATCAGGTGAAAAAGGCGCTGACCGCGTCGAAAAACCTTGGCCTGACCGCGCAGGCCACCTTTTCCGGCGCCCTTGCCTGGCCCTACCTTTACCCCTGGCCGCAGCGCCCCGCAGGGCTGGTGGAAGAGGCGTTTGACGAGCTTGCCCGCCGCTGGACGCCGATATTGAACCATGCCGAAGACTGCGGCGTCGATCTGGCCTACGAAATCCACCCCGGCGAAGACCTGCATGACGGCATCAGCTACGAGATGTTTCTGGAACGGGTGGGCAACCACCCCCGCGCCAACATGCTGTACGATCCCAGCCACTATGTGCTGCAACACCTTGATTACCTTGACCATATCGACATCTACCACGACCGCATCGCCATGTTCCATGTCAAGGATGCCGAGTTGAACCCCACGGGGCGGCAGGGGGTTTACGGTGGCTTCCAGTCATGGGTCAACCGCGCCGGCCGCTTCCGCAGCCCAGGTGACGGGCAGGTCGATTTCACCGGCATCTTCTCGAAACTGACCCAATACGGCTTTTCCGGCTGGGCCGTGGTGGAATGGGAATGTTGCCTGAAACACCCCGAAGACGGGGCGCGCGAGGGCGCGGATTTCGTGCGTCGGCACATCATCCGCGTGACCGAAAAAGCCTTTGACGATTTCGCAGGCGCGGGCACCGACCGCGCCGCGAACCGCCGGATGCTGGGGCTGGACTGAACGGCGGAAGCGGGGGCCAGCCCCCGCACCCCCGGGATATTTCAAGGCAGAAAATGAAGGGAGGGCAGAATGGCCATCACAGGGGCACATGTGGCGCGGGCACCGCGCATCCGTCTGGGCATGGTGGGCGGCGGGCGCGATGCCTTTATCGGCGCCGTGCACCGCATCGCGGCACGGCTGGATGACCAATACGAGCTTGTGGCGGGATGTTTTTCGTCCAGCGCCGAGAAAAGCATGGCATCGGGGGCCGATCTGGGCGTCGATCCCAAGCGCACCTATGCCAGCTTTGCCGAAATGGCGCGGACCGAGGCGCGCGGGAAAGACGGTATCGAAGCCGTGGCCATCGTGACGCCGAACCACATGCATGCCCCCGTGGCGATGGAATTCCTGCGCCGGGGCATCCATGTGATCTGCGACAAGCCGCTGACCGCCACCCTGCCCGAGGCGAAGAAACTGGCGAAAGCCGCCGAAGCCTCGGGGGTGGTTTTCGCGCTGACGCATAACTATACCGGCTATCCGATGATCCGGCAGGCCGCACAAATGGTGCGCGAAGGGGCCTTGGGCGAGATCCGGCTTGTGCAGGTGGAATATGCGCAGGACTGGCTGGCCGAACCGATCGAACAATCGGGCCAGAAACAGGCCGACTGGCGCACCGATCCGGCCCGCACCGGCGCGGGCGGGGCGACGGGCGATATCGGCACCCATGCCTATAACCTTGCCCGTTTTGTCACGGGGTTGCGGCTCGAAAGCCTTGCCGCCGATCTCCAAAGCTTCGTCCCCGGCCGCCGCGTCGATGACAATGGCAATGTGCTGATGCGCTTTGCAGGCGAGGCACGCGGGATGCTGTGGTGCAGCCAGGTCGCCACGGGGCTGGAAAACAACCTCAAACTGCGGGTCTATGGCACCAAGGCCAGCGTGGAATGGTCGCAGGAAGACCCCAATTACCTGTGGGTCGGCCCGCTGAACGCGCCGCGCTACCGCCTCACGCGGGGGGGCGCGGGGTCGGGGGCGGATGCCGCCCGTGTCAGCCGCATCCCCCCCGGCCATCCCGAAGGCTATCTGGAGGGCTTTGCCAATATCTATGCCGAAGCCGCCCGCGCCATCCTTGCCCGCCGCGACGGGGTGGCGCTTGACCCCGCCGTCACCTTCCCCGGCCTTGCCGAGGGGGTGGAAGGCGTGGCCTTTGTCGATGCCTGCGTGCGGTCGTCAAGGAAGAACGGCGCATGGGTCGCGCTGAACATCTAACCGCAAAGGGGTGCGCCGCGACAGGCGCACCCTAGGCCCGCAGCCGCGCCCGTTCCCGCTGCAACCACAGCGCGGTCAGCACCAAGGGCGCGTTGTTCACCTCGCCACCGGCGACCAGCGCCATCAGCCGCTCAAAATCCAGCAGATGGCCGCGGATATCCTCGGCCTCGCCCTCGACCCCGAACACGCCTGCCGCGCCATCGGGCAGGTCGGCCAGCGCGACATAGGAATACAGATATTCCGTCACCGCGCCGGGGCTGGGGTAATAGCCCGCCACGAATTCCATCGCGCCCAGCACCAGCCCCGCCTCTTCCACCGCCTCGCGCCGGGCGGCCTCTTCCGGCGTCTCGCCCGGGTCGATCCGCCCCGCGATCGCCTCGAGCGACCAGCACTCCG
Source organism: Rhodobacter sp. (assembly GCA_027484985.1). Classification (GTDB taxonomy): domain Bacteria; phylum Pseudomonadota; class Alphaproteobacteria; order Rhodobacterales; family Rhodobacteraceae; genus Paragemmobacter. The sequence continues at coordinate 23,877 of JAIXRW010000017.1, forward strand.
CATCCCCCCGCAGGAAGGGGCCCGCGCGGAACTGTTCCACCAGCAGCACGCGGTCGCGCACAGGGTCATAGGGCAGCACCGTCACCGCATCGGCCATGACAAAGGCGGCACGGGTGACGGTTTCGCTCATCCCGCCGTCAAAGCGGCGAAAGGCCAGATCGGCCTCTTCCACCGCAAAGAAAGCGCCATAGGGCCGCGCCAGCCGCGCCACGGTGACATCGCCCGCCGCCTGCGCCCGCCGCACCTGCCTTGCGCCGGTTTGCCCCGCCCGCAGCCGCGATGCCGCCCGCGACAGCGCCGATCCATAGCGCCAACCGCCCGCCCCGTTGGCGGGCAGGTCCAGCAGTTCGGCCACCGCCAGAACCGCCGCGTCGCCCAACTGCGCCTGCCAACCGGCCAGCGACCACGCCCCCTCGGGCGCGCCACCGGCATAAAGCACCGCCGCCACGGCACCGCCTGCGGTTTGCACGGCACAGTGCCGCGCCGTCTGGCCCGACAGCGCGGCGTAACGGTCAAGCCGCGCCCGCGCATCGGGGGCCAGCCCGTCCAGCAGCAGCCCTTCGGCGCGGCCTTCGTCCCCGACCAGCGTGGCCGCGAAACCCGTGGCGCAGACAGCCCCCGCGACAAAGCCGGGCGCGCCCGTCACCGGCCCGCCCAGCACCACGCCGCGCAACCTGTCATCGCGCAGCGTGCCATAGACAAAAACCGCCGTCACGGCCAGCGCCGCCCGGCGGCTTCCGTCACCCATCCGGCCAGCGCACTGCCGATCCCCATCACCAGCAGGAAATCCCGCACCCCGAGCATCGCGCCAAAATGAAAGACCAGATCGGCCAGCCCCGCCAGCGCCTCGAACGGGCCGGGATACATGCGAAAGGTCGCGTTCACCAGCATCTGCCACACCGCCGCCACCACCAGCACCAAGGCCACCATCACAAGGCCGGTCCAGATGCCGGTCCAGAAGGCGCGGCCAAAGCCCTGCCCCGCCTGTGCGCCCGCGATCAGCCAGCCACAGGCCAGACCCGCCACAAAGGCACCCTCGGGCACATGGCCCAGCTTGATCGTCGCGGGCAAGGCCTGCCCCAGCACCGAAGCCGCCAGCCAGCCCAGCACCCCAAAGGCAATCGCCCCGACAAGCTTGGCTGCGGTTGGCATCAGCGCCCCCTCATGCCGGTTTCGATACGGTAATCTGCGTCACATCGCAGTTCCCGCCCTCGAAGGCCCCCGCGCAAGAGGTCAGGTAAAAATTCCACATCCGGCGGAAACGGTCATCGAACCCCATCTTCGACACTTCCTCCCAGCGGGCATTGAACGTGTCATGCCAGCGCCGCAGCGTCTGGCTGTAGCTCAGCCCGAATTCGACCGACCCCGCCACCCGCAGCCCCGCCCGCTCCACCTCGGCGCGCAGCACCGAAGGCGATGGCAGCATCCCGCCCGGAAAGATGTATTTCTGGATGAAATCGACACTGCGGCGATACACCTCCCACCGCTTGTCGGCGATGGTGATGATCTGCAACGTGGCCTTTGCCCCCGGTTTCAGCCGGTCGCGCAGCGTGTTGAAATAGACGGGCCAGTATTTCTCGCCCACCGCCTCGAACATCTCGATCGACGCGACCCCGTCATAAAGCCCCCGCTCGTCGCGGTAATCCTGCAATTTGATCGTGACGCGGTCGGACAGCCCCGCCTTTTCCATCCGCTCGACCGCATAGTCGTACTGCGCCTGTGAAATCGTCAGCCCCGTCACGCGCAGCCCGCGTTCCTTGGCGGCATATTCCGCGAACCCGCCCCAGCCGCAGCCAATCTCCAGCACATGGTCGCCGGGCTTGGCGCCCATCTGGTCCACCATGCTGCGGTATTTCTCGGTCTGCGCGGCTTCAAGGCTTTCCTGCCCCGTGCGAAAGACCGCACTGGAATAGGTCATCGTCTCGTCCAGCCACAGCCGGTAAAAGGCATTGCCCAGATCGTAGTGATAGCTGATGTTCTTTCTGGCCTGCACCTTGCTGTTGGATTGCAGCCAGAAGCGCAGCTTTTCATAAAACCGCACCAGCCCCATGCCGGGATAGCCGTCATTCACGGGGTCATTCTCGGGCAATTGCACCAGATCCATCAGCGCCTGCAAATCCGGCGTGGACCACCAGCCATCCAGATAGGCCTCGCAAAAGCCCAGATCGCCCTCGCGGATCAGCCGCGCAAAGCAATCGGGGTTATGCACCACCAGTTCCGCCACCGGCCCGGGCTTGGCCCCTTCGGCACGGAACCGCCGCCCGTCAGGCAGCACGAAATCGATCCGCCCGCGGCCCATCTTCCTTGCAATATCGAAAGCCGATGCAAAATACCGCGGCAGCGCGGCCTGACCGGCTGTGCTCGTCAAGACGTCCATCAACTCCCCACACTTCTTTTTCTTTTGCGCGAACAGTCACAGATACGCGACCGGTTCTCAAGAGTTTCGTTCATTCCCACCCGCTTACCCTGCGTCATCCCCGTCAGCCACCCCCCCCGCCCCGCGCGGCATAGGCCGCCAGCGCCCGCGCCCGCCCCGCCGCCAGATCGACCATCGGCATCGGATAGCGGCTCTTGGGGTCAAGCGCCCAGCGGCGCGGCACCGCCTCGAAATAGGCCAGCGCCTCGGGCCCCGGATCGCGGGTCAGTTCAGCGATGAACCGGCGGCGATAGCGCGCCTCGGGGTCGAATTTCTCGACCTGCGTTGCAGGGTTGAAGATGCGGAAATAGGGCGCCGCATCCGGCCCCGACCCCGCCGCCCATTGCCAACCCATCGCATTGGCCGCCGGGTCCCAGTCGATCAGACAGTCATCGAACCACGCCTGACCCACACGCCAATCGGTCATCAGATGCTTGCACAGATAGGATGCCACGATCATCCGGCCGCGGTTGTGCATCCGCCCCGTCACATACATCTCGCGCATCGCGGCATCGACAAAGGGCTCGCCCGTCATACCCTGCCGCCAGCGTTCGGCATCGTCATTGTCGCCGCGCCACGGAAAACTGTCCCAGTCGGGCTTCCAGTTCCGCGTCAGGATTTCGGGGCTGTGATGCAGCAGATGATAGGAAAACTCGCGCCAGACCAGTTCTTTCAGAAAGGTCTCGGCCCCCGCGCCACCACCACGCTCGAATGTCGCCCATGCCGCGTGCCAGACCCGCCGCGCCCCGATCTCGCCAAGGCTCAGGTTCTCGGACAGGGCCGAGGTGCCATCGACCGCAGGCAGATCGCGCGTCACCCCGTAGCGCCCGACCGGCCCGTCCAGAAACCACGCCAACCGCTCGGCCGCCGCCGCCTCGCCCACACGGGCGAAACGCGCCACCACATCCGCCCCGCGCCGCATCGCGGCCCCCAGCCGCCACTCCTCCAACGCGTCCGAGGCTGGCCATACCTCCGGCGCAGGCAGCCGCGCGGGTGCGGCCACCGCTTCGGCCACCGCCCGCCCCCGCACCGCCCGCCAGAACGGCGTATAGACACGGTAGAACCCGCCCGTTCCCGTCTGCACCTCCCAAGGCTCGTGCAGCAGATGGCCTGCAAAGCTTTGCGCCTCAAACCCCGCCGCCCGCAGCGCCGCCTTCACGCCGGTATCGCGCGCCTTGGCCGCAGGGTCGTAAAGCCGCGACCAGAACACCCCCGCCGCCCCCGTCTCGGCCACCAAGTCGCGCAGCACCGCCAAGGCCGCCCCCCGCCGCAGCACCAGCCGCGACCCCGCCGCCCCCAGCCGCGCCGCGAAAGCCGCCAGCCCCTCGCCCAGCCGCCATTTCGGCGCGGCGCCCAGCGCCTCGGTCTCGGGGTCCAGCACGAAAACGGGCACAAGCGGCCGCCCCGTGGCAAGGGCGGCGGTCAGCATCGGCAGATCGTCCAACCGCAAATCGCGGCGGAACCACAGGATCAGGGGGGCAGTCATCAGGGGCAGGGTCCGTTGCAATCTCGCGCTGCAACCTGTTCCCGCCGCGCCTCTTTTCAACCCCGCGAAAGCGGAGTTTGACGCAAACTCCGCGCCGGAAATTGACGCAATTTCCGACCCCTATCCGATACCGTCAGGCCAAGACCCCGAAATCTGCGTCAGATTTCGGCGCGGAATTTGCGTCAAATTCCGCCCCGTCACAGCACCTCGTCCAGCGCCGCGATCAGCCGCGCCACATCGCCCGCACTGGTGTAATGCGCCGCACTCATCCGCAGCACACCGCGCGACAGGTCCACCCCCATCGCCTGCAACGGCCGCACGGCATAGAAATCGCCCGCCCAACAGGCCACCCCCCGCTCGCCCAGCGCGACCGAGACAGGCTCGGCCACACGATCCAGCGCCACCGCGACCGTCGGCGCACGGTCCGCCGCCGCACGCGGGCCCAGCAACCGCAGGTCGTTGCGCGCCGCCAGATAGTCGAGCAGTGGCGCGATCACCGCCACCTCCTGCGCGCGCATCAGATCATGCACCCCACGGTTCCGCGCCGCCGCATCGCCCGTTATGCCATGCCGTTCGGCCAAGGCATCCACATAATCCGCCATCCCCGCACATGCGGCAATCTGGGCATGGTCCGGCCCCGCAGGGGTGAAGCGTTTGTACAGACTTCCCGCATTGAAATAATGGCACTGCGCGGGCAGCTCCATCCCCCACTCCTCGCGGATCACCATGATCCCCTGATGCGGGCCGAATGTCTTGTAGGCCGAAAACAGATAGACATCGCAGCCCAATTCGGAAACGTCCGGAAAGCCGTGCGGCGCATAGCTGACCCCGTCCACACAGCTCCGCGCCCCCGCCGCCCGCGCCATGGCGCAGATCTCGGCCACGGGGTTGATCTCGGCCACCACGTTGGAACAATGCGGAAAACACACCAGCCGCACGCGGCCATCCGCCAAGAGCGCCTTCAGGTCGGAAAGGGAAAGCGATCCGGTCTGCGGATCGATCTTCCATTCCCGAACCTCGATCCCTTCATCCGCCAGCCGCCGCCAGACGCCAGAATTGGCCTCGTGGTCCTGATTGGTCACGACAATCGCCTGATCCTTGCAGCGCAGCCATTGCCGCACCGCCTGCGCCAGAACAAAGGTATTGGCACTGGTCGATGGCCCGAACGACACCTCTTTCGCCGCCACCCCCATCATCGCCGCCAGCCGCACCCGCGCCTCGTCCATCTCGGCCCCGCCCTCGCGTGCGCCGGAATAGGGCGCATAGGGCTGCACCTTGCGGTCGGTGTAAAAGCGGTGCAGCCGGTCCACCACGGCGCGGCAGGGGAAAGACCCGCCCGCATTCTCGAAAAACGCCAGCCCCCCCAGCGTGGCCGAGGCAAAGGCCGGAAACTGGCCCCTCACGAAGTTAAGGTCAAGCGCGGTCATCTGGTCCTCCATCCTGTTGCCCCGATTGATGGAACGGATCGCCGCCCCCCGCAACCCCGCCCGCCGCTGACGCAGCCGTGATCGCATCCCCTGCGAAAGCATGGCATCCTGCCGCCAAAAGCCGCACAGGGATCGCCCATATGCTGCACATGGCCCTCGCCACCGCCGCCGCATCGCTGCTCACCTTTGCCGCCTTCGCGGCCGAACCCGCCGAACCCGCGGGCGACAGCCGCAAGGCCTCGAACTGCTTCGCCCTTGCCCGCGGCATGGCCGCGCCCGAACAGATCATGCCCGCCGCACTGGGCGGCGGCAGCGGCTTCCCGCCCGCCCCCGCGCCCGACCATGTCCGCATCCATTACCTCAACCATGCCGAATTTCTGATACAGGCAGGCGCACTGAATGCCGTGACCGATTACACCGGCCTTCTGGGCGCGGGCGATGCCGTTCCCGATGTCGTCACCATGAACAACGCCCATGACACGCATTGGACCGCCACCCCCGACCCGCGCATCCCCCACGTACTGCGCGGCTGGCCGCAACAGGGTACCGCCGCCCGCTACGACCTCGACCTTGGCGCCATGCTGGTGCGCAATGTCACCACCGATACACGCGGCCCCTTTGGCGAAGGCGCCCTGCGCGACGGCAATTCCATCTTCATCTTCGAAGCCGGCGGCCTGTGCATCGGCCATCTGGGGCATCTCCACCAGGTCCCCGATGACGCGCAATATGCCGCCATCGGCAGGCTCGATGTGGTGATGGTACCGGTCGATGGCGGCTACACGCTCGACATGGACAGCATGGTGGGCATCGTCCAGCGCCTGCGCGCGCGGGTGGTGATCCCGATGCACTGGTTCACCGATGACACGCTGGCGCGGTTTCTGGCCAGCATGGCACAGCATTACGATGTGGTCGAAACCGGCGGCCCCGATATCGAACTGTCGCAGGCCGACCTTCCCGCCACACCCACCGTTCTGGTGCTGACGCCCGAACTGCTGCCCTGATCCTGCGCCGTCATCCCCCCGTCACAGCGGCGTTACAACCCTGCGCCATCACCGCCTTGCCCCCAGCCAAGGCCGCCGCCATGTTTCGCCCCGCCATCCTGACCGTCTTTTGCACCGCCACCCTCGCGGCCGGCATTGCCACGGCCGAAACCCGCCTTCCCGCCGATTGCCAGCGCCGCGCCAGCCTGCCCCCCGCGCCCGCCACCGTTTTGCCCGCGCAATTCCGCATGCCGCCCTATCGCGACACCGTCCGCATCACCTATCTCGACCATGCCGAATTCGTGGTCGAAGCGGGCAATGTCACCCTTGTGACCGATTATGTCGGCTATCTGGGCGATCCGTCGATCAAGCCCGATGTGGTGACCATGAACCACGCCCATTCGGGCCATTACACCGATACGCCCGATCCGCTGATCCCCCATGTGCTGCGTGGCTGGCCCGAAAACGGCCGCCCCGCCCGCCATGACCTCGACCTTGGCGCGATGCGTATCCGCAACGTGACGACCGATCTTTACGGCCCCGCCACCAACGGCGCCGAACCCGACGGCAATTCCATCTTCCTGATCGAGGCCGCAGGCCTGTGCATCGCCCATCTGGGCCATCTCCACACTATCCCAACCGACGCGCAATATGCCGCCATCGGCAGGCTCGACGTGGTGATGGTGCCGGTGGACGAAGGCTATACCATGGATATCGGCATGATGCGCGCCGTGCTGTCGCGCACCCGCGCCCGCATCCTTTTGCCGATGCACTGGTATTCCGAAGATACGCTGGCCAATTTCCTCGACGCAATCGCCCCCGATTACGACATCGTCGCCACGGGCGGATCGGAAATCATCCTTTCGCCCGACCGCCTGCCCGCCACCCCCACCGTGCTGCTGCTCGATCCGGCCGAGGCGCCCTGACAGGCTTTCCCCCCGCCCTTTGCCGCGCTAGGTAAGGCAGGCCCCGCCGGGCGCCGGAACATGCCATGCTCAACCCCGCCGATGCCGCCTTTGTCGCTGCCCTTGCCGCGCGCCTGCCGCCCGATACGCTGCGTCCGGCCGATGCGGCCTATCTGACCGAACCGCGCGGGCGCTGGCAGGGCCGGGGCGGCACCCTCGCCCTGCCCCGCAGCACCGCCGAAGTGGCGACCATCCTGTCAGCCTGCCACGCCGCCCGCGTGGGCGTGGTGCCATGGGGCGGCGGCACCGGCCTTGTCGGCGGCCAATTGCTGCCCCAGGGCCCCGCCCCCCTGATCCTGTCGCTCGAACGCATGACCGCCACGCGCGGCATCTACCCGACCGAATCGGTGATGACCATCGAGGCAGGCACCATCCTTGCCGAAGCGCAGGCGCGCGCCGCACAGGCGGGCTTCGTGTTCCCCCTCTCGCTCGCCTCCGAAGGCAGCGCCCGCATCGGCGGGTTGCTTGCCACCAATGCGGGCGGGCTGAACGTGCTGCGCTACGGCAATGCCCGCGACCTGACCTTGGGCATCGAGGCGGTGATGGCCGATGGCGCGGTGTTCCACGGCCTCAAACGCCTCCGCAAGGACAATACGGGCTATGACCTGCGCCACCTTCTGATCGGGTCCGAAGGCACGCTCGGTATCATCACCGCAGCCAGCCTGCGGCTTTTCCCCGTGCCCGCGGCCACGGTGACGGCGCTTCTCGTCACCCCCTCGCCCGACACGGCCCTGCGCCTGCTGTCCCTGGCGCAGAACCGCTTTGCCGGTATGGTCTCGGCCTTCGAACTGATCCACCGCACGGGGTTCGATTTCCTCTCCGAAACCCTGCCCGATATCGCCCAGCCGATCCGCCCCGCGCCCGAATGGTCGGTGCTGGTGGAACTGGGCCTTTCGTCAGGCATCGACCCCGAAACCGCCATGGCCAGCCTTTACGCCGAAGCCGATGACCGCTTGCTTGTCACCGATGGCGTCATCGCCACCTCGTCGCAACAGGCAGCCAGCCTCTGGCGCATCCGCGAATCGATCCCCGAGGCCAACCGCCGCATCGGCGCGGTGTCCAGCCACGACATCTCGCTGCCCCTCTCGGCCATCCCCGCCTTCATCGCCCGCGCCCCCGCCGAACTGGCGAGGATCGCGCCCTTCCGCATCAACTGCTTCGGGCATCTGGGCGACGGCAACCTGCATTACAACGTCTTTCCCGAACCGGGCCGCACCCGCGCCGACCATGACCACCAGCGCGACGCGATCAAACGCGCCATCCACGACCTTGTCGATGCGATGGAAGGCTCGGTCAGCGCCGAACATGGCGTGGGCAGGCTCAAGGTGGCCGATCTGGAACGCTACGGCGACCCCACCAAGCTCGCCGCCATGCGCGCGATCAAACAGGCGCTTGACCCCAACGGCATCCTGAACCCCGGCGCCGTCCTGCGGGCCTGATTGTCCGGCGCAACCGCGCGGCAGCATTTCGGCGAAACCGCCCCTTGCCCCCCGATTCTTTGCCAAAACACCGCCGCGCAGATTTTTCTCCGAAAAATCTGCAACCGCCGCGGAATATGAAAGGAAGGTGCAGGTTTCTGTTGCCAGGTACCTGCGAACCCCGCCTTACGCGGCTAAGCGCAAGGGCTTAGATTTGGTATTGCGAGCTGCTTACGCAGCCAGCGCCACCGGAGCACGGTTGTCATTGGCAACTGTGATCATGGACCGATAACGGTGGTACCTCACCGGGTAAAAGCTGGCCTCTTTGAACGTTCGTCGATCCTATTTCGGCCCCTTACCCCCGCAATGACCGGGATATTGGTGGAGCCGCCGGGTACCGCCCCCGGGTCCGAGCCGTCTATTACAGGTGCGTTTATCACCATAGTCCGGGTTGCCCCGAACGGAATTGAATATAGGGGGCGGCACCGCCCCTCACAAGGGCCAATCGCCCCGTTACAGCGGCCGCTGCGGGCGCGCCTCTGCGGTCGATCGCATCAGGAACAGCCGTTCCTCGGTTTCCTCGACCACCTGCAACCCCTCGCGCAGGTAAAAGGCCAGCGCGCGCGCATTCGGCCGCAACACGCTCAGCCGCAGCGGCAGGCCCTGCCGGTCGGCCTCATGCGCGACCTGCGCCAGCAAGGCCTTGCCCAGCCCGCGCCCCTGCACCGCCGCCACAAGGTAAAGCTTGCGCAACCGCAACAAGCCCGCCTCGCGCTCGATGGTCAGGTTGCCCACATCCTGCCCGCCCACCATCACGATGCGCGTATTGGCCAAATCGAACAGTGTCGGATATTCGGCGGGCAGATAGCGGCCCCAGAGCGCGGTGGCATGGCTTTGCATCACCTCGGCCTCCACCGCCCGCAGAAAAGCGGCATCATCGGTCCGGGCGGGGCGCAGCGCATATTCCATCGCGCCACCCTGCCCGCCACAGATGACACAGGCATGACGCCCGCCCCCAATGCAAACGCCCGGGGCAATGGCCCCGGGCGCCGCATCGGCCCAAGCTGCCTGACCCTTCGTCAGAAGCCCGCCTTGATGTTCTCGAACTCCTCGATCATCTTCTCGCGGAATTCGGCGGTCACCGGTGTCTGCGCCAGCATCGTGCCCTGCACCGGATCGACGAACGCCGCCTTCAGCTCGGCCTCGGGAATTTCCTTCAGCGCGGCATCGTTCGAAATGGCATAGCCGATCGCATCCAGAATCGCCTTGGCCGAACCGTGGTCAAGCAAGCTGTTGATGAAATCATAGGCCTTCTCTTCCTTGCCGGGCGCGTCTTTGATGTTGACATAGCCGCAATACCACGTCGCCGCCCCCTCTTTGGGCGTGCGGTTGAACCCGATGGGAAAGCCCTCGTCCTGCAACAGCGCCACGCCGTCATTCCACGACCACGCGACCAGCACCTCGCCCGTCGCCATCAGCTGGCTCATCTCGGCCGGATCGGCCCAATAGGCGCGCACATTGGGATGCACCTGCCGCAGCCAGTCGGCCGCCGCCTGGAACTGCTCGTCCGTCACATTGTCCCAATTCGTCACACCCGTCGCCAGAAAGGCCAGCGACCAGATGTCATCCGAACTGTCCGGCAACGAGATTCGCCCGGCAAATTTCGGATCGGTGAACACCTGCAACGACGCAACCTCGTCCGCCGTCACCTCCTTGGTGTTATAGGCAATCGCGGTATAGGCGTAATCGGTCGGAATGAACCACACGCCCTGATCGTCCTTGACCACCGACGATTCCAGCAGCGGCGGATGGATATTGGCAAATTCCGGGATCTTCGACACATCCCAGGGCTCGATCAACCCCGCCGCCTTGTAGCGCGGCAGGCTCGCCACGCAGGGATGCGCCACATCCGCCTTGAAGCCGGAACTGACCTTCTGGAACGCCTCGTCATCGTCGCCGAAAAACGCATAGGTCGGCCGGTCGCCGTTCTTTTCGGCATATTTCTCGGTCAGGCCGGCAATATCCCAGCCCGCCCAGTCGAACACGGTCAATTCGGGATCGGCCGCCTGCACCTGCCCCGACAGGCCAAGCACGGCCGCAACAGACAGCAGCGATGATGTGATGCGCTTCATTCATTTTCCTCTCTGTGGCGCCGCGGCCTGACCCGTCTTTGCGGGCCGTTTCCGCGCGGCGTGACGCTAGTTTAGCTCCGGAACCGCCTCAAGCAGGTATTGCACCGCACCCCAAGGTCAAACCCCCGCAGCGCGCCCCTGATGAGAAAGACCCCCCTCGATATGAGAATATCGCGACCCGTTTCAAGACCACCCCTAATCTTGCCGCAGCCCTTCCCCCTGCCGCAGATTCGGGCATAACCGGCACAGGGCGCCGCCTCGTACGGCAGGAATCGAAAGGACAAAGCATGTTCCGCGCACTTGTTGTCGAAAAAGACGAATCCGGCGCCACCACGGCCTCGGTCCAGCACCTCGACGAAAGCCGCCTGCCACAGGCCGAGGTGACCGTGGCGGTGGAATATTCGACGCTGAACTACAAGGATGGGCTCTGCCTCGGCCCCGGCGGCGGGCTGGTGCGGACCTATCCACATGTGCCGGGCATCGACTTTGCCGGAACCGTCGAAACCTCGTCCGATCCGCGCTACCGCGCAGGCGACCGCGTGGTCCTGACCGGCTGGCGCGTGGGCGAAACATGGTGGGGCGGCTATGCCGAACGCGCGCGGGTCAAGGCCGACTGGCTGGTGCCGCTTCCCGATGCGATCAGCACGAAACGCGCCATGGCCATCGGCACGGCAGGCTTTACCGCGATGCTGGCCCTCATGGCGCTGGAAGCCCATGGCCTGACCCCCGATCAGGGCGAGGTGCTGGTGACAGGCGCCGCAGGCGGTGTGGGGTCGGTCGCCACCGCCCTTCTGGCGGCGAACGGCTATCAGGTAGCCGCCGTCACGGGCCGGCCCGAAACGGAAAGCTATCTGCGCGACCTCGGCGCTGCCCGCATCGTGCCCCGCGCCGATCTGGCCGAAACGGTGAAGAAACCGCTCGAATCCGAGCTTTGGGCCGGCGCCATCGACAATGCGGGCGGCGCCATGCTGGCCCGCCTGCTGGGGCAGATGAAATCCAACGCCTCGGTCGCCGCCGTGGGCCTTGCCGCCAGCGCCGACCTGCCCGCCAAGGTCACCCCCTTCATCCTGCGCGGCGTGAACCTGCTGGGCATCAATTCGGTGACAATCCCCTATGCCACCCGCGTCACAGCCTGGAACCGCCTCGCCGCCGAACTGCCCATGGCAAAGCTCGACGCCATGATCCACCCCGCCACCCTGTCAGACCTGCCCGCCCTCGGCGCGGCGATCCTGCAAGGCGGCGTGCAGGGCCGCGTGGTGGTGGATGTGACCGCCTGACGGCGCGCCCTCCGCCAAAGGCCGGGGGTTTTCCACCCCCGGACCCCCGGAGGATATTTGGACGAGTATGAAAAGCCACACCCTCGCGCCCCTGTGGTATTCATACTCGCACAAATATCCTCGGGAGGGGTCCGGGGAGGGTGGAAAACCCTCCCCGGGGTCAGCCACAGGCGCGGTCAGCCGACATCCGTGCGGCCACGCCGGTCGGTGCGCAGGCTGGCGTAAAGCACATGGTTGCGCCAGCGCCCCGCGATTTGCAGATAGCTTTGCGCCACGCCCTCGTATTTGAAGCCGCATTTTTCCAGCACCCCGCGGGATGCCGCGTTTTCCGGCAGGCAGGCGGCCTCGATCCGGCTCAGGTCCATCACGCTGAAAGCATGATGCACCACCGCCAGAATCGCCTCTTTCATGTATCCCCGGCGCGAGAACCGCTCGCCGATCCAATAGCCCAATGTGCCCGATTGCGACGGCCCCCGGCGGATATTGTCCAGCGTGATCGCCCCGATCAGTGCCTGATCCTCGCGCCGCACCAGCATCAGCGGCAGCGCCGTGCCCTGCCCCTCGGCCCGCGCCGCCCAATAGACGCGGTTGGTGAAGGACCGCCGCGTCAGATGGTCCTCCGACCACAGCGGTTCCCACGGGGCCAGAAACCCCGCGCTTTCGGCCCGCAGCATGGCCCAAGGCTTCCAGTCGCCATGCTGCGGCAGACGCAGCGTCATCCGCTCGGTCTCGATCACAACCTTGCGGCGAAAGGCCAGCATCAGGCCGCCAACCTCGCCCGGATCGCCTCGATCCCCGGCGCGTCCCCGACCGGCCCGTACAGCGCCACGGCCGACCGTGCCCCCGCCACCGCCTCGCCATAAGCGCGCACCTCGGCCACGCCGACGGCATCGATCTTTTCGACCACCTCGGCCACATCCGGCACGCGGCCCCAGATCGACAACAGCCGCGCATTGCGCTCGGCGCGGTTCGACGGGCTTTCCAGCCCCATCAGCATGCCCGCCTTCAACTGCGCCCTTGCGCGGGCCACCTCGGCCTCGGTCATGTCCTCCGCCGCGCGCTTCATCTCGTCCACCGTCAGCCCGACCAGATCGCCGATCTCGGCCTCGGAGGTTCCGGCATAGATGGTGATCTGCCCGGTATCCTCATAGGCGCCGGACTGGGCAAAGATGGAATAGCACAGGCCGCGCTCTTCCCTGATCTTCTGGAACAGGCGGCTCGACATGCCCCCGCCCATCGCCATGGCATAGACCTGTGCGGCATAGACATCGGGCGCGCGGTATCCCGGCCCCTCGAAGGCCAGCGCGAAATGCACCTGCTCCAGATCCTTGATCTCGCGCTTCTCGCCGCCACCGAACAGCGCCCGCTCGATCCGCGCCTCGCCCACCGGTTTGAGATGCCCGAACAGCGCCTCGGCCTGTGCCACGATGCTGTCATGGTCCACGCCCCCCGCCGCGGCCAGGATCATCTGGTCCGGCCCGTAATGCTCGGCCACAAAGGTTTGCAGATCCTTGCGCTTGAACCCCTGCACCCGTTCCGCCGGCCCCAGGATGGTGCGCCCGAAGGGCTGGTCGGGGTAGGATACTTCCTGCAACCAGTCAAAGATGATGTCATCGGGCGTATCCAGCGCCTGCCCGATTTCCTGCAAGATCACATGCCGTTCGGTCTCGATTTCCTTCGTGTCGAACACGGGGTTCAGCACGATATCGGCAATCACATCCAGCGCCAGCCGCACATCGCCCGACAAGACGCGGGCGTAATAGGCCGTCATCTCGCGGCTGGTATAGGCGTTGATATAGCCCCCCACATCCTCGATCTCTTCGGCAATCTGAAGGGCCGACCGCCGCTTCGTGCCCTTGAACGCCATATGTTCCAGAAAATGCGCGATCCCGTTCTGCTCGGCCCGCTCATGCCGCCCGCCCGCCGTGACCCAGACGCCCGCCGAAGCCGACAACAGCCCCGGCATGGCTTCCGTCACGATGCGGAAACCGTTCGCCAGCGTGGTGATCCTCAAACTCAACGCGCTATCCTTTCGCGCACGATGGCCTGCAAGGCGGCCAGATCATTCTTGACCCGCGTCACCCGCTCGGGGCGGCTGAACAGGTCGGCCATGCGCGGCGGCAGCGCGGGCCGCACGCCCATCGCCCCTTCCACCGCATCGGGGAACTTCGCCGGATGTGCGGTGGCCAGCGTAATCATCGGCGCCGCCCCGATATGCTCTTCGGCCACCTTCACCCCCACGGCGGAATGGGGGCACAACACCTCGCCCGTGGTCGCAAAGGCGTGCCGGATCGTGGCCACCGTCTCCTCTTCCGAGCAACGGCCCGAGGCAAAGGTGCCCCGCAACATCTCCAGCGCAGCTTGGCTGATCGCAAAGCCCCCCGCCTTCAACTCGCCCATCAGCGCGGCCACCGCCGCCCCGTCGCGCCCGTAGGCATCGAACAGCGCCCGCTCGAAATTGCTGGAAACCTGAATATCCATCGACGGGCTGATCGACGGCTTTACCCCGTCAGTGCGATATTCCCCCGCCCGCAAGGCGCGGTCCAGAATGTCGTTCTGGTTCGTCGCAATCACCAGCTTTTCAATCGGCAGCCCCATCTTGCGCGCAATGTAACCCGCGAAAATGTCACCGAAATTCCCCGTGGGCACGGTGAAGGAAACCGCCCGCTGCGGCGCACCCAGCGCCACGGCGCTGTAGAAATAGTAAACCACCTGCGCCAGCACCCGCGCCCAGTTGATGCTGTTCACCCCCGCCAGCCGCACGCCATCGCGAAAGGCGAAATCGTTGAACATGTCCTTCACGCGGGCTTGGGCATCGTCAAAGTCGCCATCCATCGCCAGCGCATGGACATTGGCCTCGACAGGCGTGGTCATCTGCCGCCGCTGCACCTCGGATACGCGGCCATGCGGGAACAGGATGAACAGGTCCACATTGGCCAGCCCCCGGAACGCCTCCATCGCCGCCGATCCGGTATCGCCGCTGGTCGCCCCCACAATGGTGATCCGCGCGCCCGTCTTGGCCAGCGCCGCCTGCATCATCTGCCCGATCAGCTGCATGGCAAAGTCCTTGAAGGCCAGCGTCGGCCCGTGGAACAGCTCCAGCAGGAAATGGTTCGCCCCCAGCTGGACCAAGGGCGCCCGCGCCGCATGGCCGAACCCGGCATAGGCCTTCTCGATCAGCCCGCGAAATTCGTCGTTCCCGAAGGTATCGCCCAGAAACGGCCGCATCACGCGAAAGGCCACTTCCTCATAGGGCAGCCCCGCCAGCGCCGCGATCTCGGCCTTGGCCATCACCGGCACGCTCTGGGGCACATAAAGCCCGCCGTCCCGCGCAAGGCCCGTCATCATCGCCTCGCCGAAACTCAGAACAGGGGCCGCGCCGCGGGTCGAGATATAGTGCATCGTCATTCGCCTGTCGTCCGTTCCGCGCTCACACCGTCCGCTGCCTGATACGCCACAGCAGGTAGAAAGTCATCCCCAGCCAGACAGCGCCAAGCGAAAACCACGTGATCGCATATTGCAGATGGTCATTTAGAATAGCCGATGTATCCACCGGCATCGGCTCAATCCCGCCGCCGGTTTGTTCACGCGCGACAATAAATGTCGGCTCCGTGCCCAGTGCCTTGGCAATGGCATCGGCATCGCGGGCAAACCAAAGCCCCGTCTTTCCATCCGGCGGCGGGGTAAAGCCATCCACCTCCACCGGCCAATGCAGGTTGCCCACCACCTCGGCCGACCCCGAAACCCGCGGCTTCATGCGGTCGTCATCGGTCACGAAACCGCGGTCCACCAGCACACGCCGCCCGCCCGCAGTCTCGAACACCTCGATCACCCGCACGCCCGCGCCAATCTGCTTGCGGCTCACCAGCACATCGACATGCTCGCCCGTGAACCGCCCCGCAGCCTTCACCGGCAGATAATTGTCCCGCCCCCGCTCGACCGCGCCCGCCTGCGGCAACTCCACCGGTGCCGCCACGATCCGCGCATCGATATCGGCCAGCACAGCCTCTTTCCATGCCAGCCGCTCGACCTGCCATATCCCCAACCCGATCAGAATGGCAAAGCCCCCCAACCCGAACAGCAGCGGCACGATCATCCGGCGCAACATGGCCCATCCTCCAAATCAGAAAGGCGCAAGGCCACAGCCCCGCGCCCCCCATTTTCTGCCTGATAAATATCCTGCGGTGAGGGGGTCCGGGGGAGAGGCGCAAAGCCTCTCCCCCGGGGGTCCGTCACCGGCCCCAGACGTAGATCGAAGCAAACAGGAACAGCCAGACCACATCGACAAAGTGCCAGTACCAGGCCGCCGCTTCAAAGCCGATATGCTTCTCGGGGGTGAAATGGCCGCGCGTCGCACGGAAATAGCAGACCAGCAGGAAGATCGTCCCGATGATGACATGCGCGCCATGGAAGCCCGTCGCCATGAAGAAGGACGCGCCATAGATATTGCCCGCAAAGCCAAAGGCCGCGTGGCTATATTCGTAGGCCTGGAACACCGTGAACAGCAGCCCCAGCGCCACAGCCAGCAACAGCCCGTTCTTCAGGTCCTTGCGGTTGTTCTCGTGCACCAGCGCATGGTGCGCCCAGGTGGCGGCCGCGCCCGAACACAGCAGGATCAGCGTGTTGATCAGCGGCAGGTGCCACGGGTCAAAGGTCTCGATCCCGGCAGGCGGCCACACGCCATCGACGGCCGGGCTTTCCGGCCCCATCGGGTAGAGCGCATGCTTGAAGAATGTCCAGAACCACGCCGCGAAGAACATCACTTCCGACATGATGAACATGATGAAACCATAGCGCAGCCCGATGCGGACAACCGGCGTATGGTCCCCGATCTGGCTTTCATGCACCACATCCGACCACCACGCGAACATGACATAAAGCACGCCCGCCAGCCCGATCAGCCCCAGCCACGGGCCCATGCCATGCATCCACAGCACGGCGCCGAACAGCATCAGAAAGGCCGAAACCGCGCCGAGAAACGGCCAGATCGACGGATGCAGGATATGATAGTCGTGGTTCTTGGCTTCGGCCATTTGTCCGGTTCCCTCGCGTTTCTTGTCAGTTTACCGTTTTACCCTCGGACGCGGCAAGTGCCGCCTGTTCCTCGGTCAGCGGTTGTTCAAAGAAGGTGTAGGAAAGCGTAATCTCTTTCACATACTGCCCTTCGGGATCTTTCAGCATCTCGGGATCAACGAAGAAGCTCACTGGCATCTCCACCCGCTCGCCCGGTTTCAGCACCTGTTCGGTAAAGCAGAAGCAGGCGATCTTGTCGAAATACCCGCCCGCCGCATCGGGCGTGACATTATAGCTCGCCGTGCCAGCGACCACCCGCTTCGAGGTGTTTGTCGCCTCATAGAAGGCCAGCGCATTCTCGCCGATCCGCACCACCATCTCGCGCTGCATCGGCTGGAACTTCCACGGCATCCCCTTCTCGGTCGAGGCGTCGAAACGCACGATCACCGTCTGGTCAAGGATCGTGTCAGGCGCCTTCTCGGCCACACCCGTGGTGCCCGCAAAACCGGTCGTGCGGCAGAACCACGAATAGAACGGCACGGCAGCAAACGAAAGCGACACCATCAGCGCCACGATCCCCACCAGATAAGCCGCGGTGCGGTTTGATTTCTGCATCACTCGGTCTGCCCCTCGATCGTGCCATCCGCGTTGTGCTTCAGCTTGCCCTCTTCGGTGACCTTCACCACCGTCAGCGCAAAGACCAACGCGATGAACGCCGCCAGCGACAGCCCCACGCCCAGATTGCGCGAAAAGCGCCGCTTGTGAATTTCATGCTCGGGCCGGAACGTCATCTTACCACCCCCCCAGTCCATAGGGCCGCAACGCAGCCTCGGCCAGAATGGCCCCGAAATGCAGGAACAGGTAATAGAGCGAAAACCGGAACACCGACTTTTCCACCGCGTATTTGTCGGCTTCCGCCACCGCCTCGTCACGGTGCCAGATACGCCACGCGCCCCACAGGAACCAACCGTTCAACGCCAGCGACACCGCCAGATAGATTGGCCCGCCAATCCCCGTGAACGCTGCCCCCACCGCAACGGGCGCCAAAAGCACCGTGTACACCCAAATATGCTTGCGCGTCGATTTGCGCCCATGCGTCACCGTCAGCATCGGCACGCCCGCATTGGAATAGTCTTCCTTCATGAACAGCGCCAAGGCCCAGAAATGCGGAGGCGTCCACATGAAGATCAACGCGAACATCAGCACCGCTTCCAGACTGATCGACCCCGTCGCCGCCACCCATCCCACCATGGGCGGAAAGGCCCCCGCAGCGCCACCGATCACGATGTTCTGCGGCGTCAACCGCTTGAGCCACATCGAATAGACCACGACATAGAAAAAGATCGTAAAGGCCAGCAACCCCGCCGCCAGCCAGTTCGACGCCAGCCCCAGCATCACGACCGAGATGCCCGACAGCGCCATCCCCAGCCCCAGCGCCTCGCCCGCGGCAACCGTGCCCGCAGGCACCGGCCGCTTGGCAGTGCGCTTCATCACCGCGTCGATATCGGCATCCCACCACATGTTCAGCGCGCCCGAAGCCCCCGCCCCCAGCGCAATGAACAAAATCGACGCCAGCGCCACCACGGGGTTCACGCTGACCGGCGCCACCAAAAGCCCCACCAGCGCCGTGAACACCACCAGCGACATGACGCGCGGCTTCAAAAGCTGCACGTAATCGCCAAAGCCCGCCTCTTTGGGCTGCGCATAGGCGTGAATGTCGCTCATCTTTTCCATCCTTCAGGTCGGGAAAAGGCCCCGCTGACCGGGGCCATCCCGTCACATGCCCACAAAGGCTCAGTTGCTCGCCGCAACCTTGATCGGCTGGCCGGCAGCCATCTCGGCCGCCGAAAGCACCACGTCACCGGTCGCCGCCTTGGCAACCCATGCGTCATAGACCGGCTGCGACACCACCTTTACCGTGATCGGCATATAGGCATGCATCTGCCCGCACAGTTCCGAGCACTGGCCGAAATAGATGCCCTCGCGCTCGGCCTTGAACCACAGATGCGCCAGACGGCCGGGAACCCCGTCCTGCATCACGCCAAAGGCCGGGATCTTCCACGAATGGATCACATCCGCCCCCGTGACCTGCATGACGATGGTCTTGCCCACCGGCACGACAACGGCAGTATCGGTGGCCAGCAGGAACTGGTCCTTGGTGTAACCGGCATCGGTCAACTGCTTCTCGACATCCGGCGTCAACATGTTGTTGCCCCCCGTGGCGGGCGACCCGATCATATAGCTGTCAAAGGCGATGCCGTTATCGGGATATTCATAGGACCAGTACCACTGGTTCCCCGTGACCTTGATCGTCACATCCGCCACCGGAATTTCCTGCTGCTTGAACAGCACGGGCAAGGAAAACGCGCCGATGAACACAAGGATCAGGATCGGCACGATCGTCCATGCGATTTCAAGCGGCGAGTTATGCGTGAACTTGGCCGGAACCTTGTTGGCGCGGCCATTGTAGCGGACGATCGCATAGACCAGCAGGCCGGTGACGAAAATCACGATGGCGGTGATGATAATCAGCAGCATATGGTCCAGACCCTGCAAATCGCGGGCCAGTTCGGTCGCGGCAGGCTGAAAGCCCATCTTCTGCGCCAGCGGCTGGCCGACGACTTCCAGCTCCTGCGCCATGGCAGCACCGAAGGGCAGCGCAGCGGCTGCTCCGGCCAGACCGGCGGCAATTCCCTTTTGAATGGTCGAAAGACGCATGTTCGTTTCCCGTCACAGTGCGCGGCTTGGCCGCTGCTTCTTTCGGTCCCGCGTGGTGCCCGCAACAAGCCCCACGCAGAATCCCGTTGTTTCCGGCCTGCTTGAAACCATATTAGAGGCTTGGCGACAAGCAAAACCGTTGCGGCAAAACAGCGCCGTTTGACCCAGATCAAGGACAGCTTCCCATGACCGATGCGCCCTTCCGGCCCTTCGAAACCCTTCTGGACGAAGGGGTTGCGCTGTCCGTGCTGCGTCAGGCCACCGCCGGTGCCGATGATGGCGAACTCTTTCTCGAACGCAAAAGATCCGAAGGGATCGTGCTCGATGACGGCCGCATCAAGACCGCCGCCTATGACGCCTCCGAAGGCTTCGGCCTGCGCGCGGTCAGGGGCGAGGTCGCAGGCTACGCCCATTCCACCGAAATCAGCGAAAAGGCGCTGCGCCGCGCCAGCGAAACCGCCCGCCTTGCGGTGGGTTCGGGCGGCGGCACCCTTGCGCCCGCCCCCAAGGGCACCAACGTCCGGCTCTACACCGATGCCGACCCGATGGCCGATGCCTCCTTTGCCGGCAAACTCGATGTGCTCAAGGAAATCGACGCCTATGCCCGCGCGCTTGATCCGCGCATCGTGCAGGTCTCGGCCACCCTCTCGGCCGGCTTGCAAGAGGTTGAAATCCTCCGCCCCGAAGGGCTGCGCCTCACCGACATCCGCCCCATGGCCCGCCTCAACGTCTCGGTGATCGTGGAATCGAACGGCCGCCGCGAACAGGGCGGCATGGGCGGCGGCGGCCGCTTCGGCCTTGCCCGCCTGATCGAACCGTCGCATTGGAAACCCATGGTGGACGAGGCGCTCCGCATCGCCCTTGTCAATCTCGACGCCATCCCCGCCCCTGCCGGCGTGATGGATGTCGTCCTCGGCCCCGGCTGGCCCGGCATCCTGCTGCACGAAGCCATCGGCCACGGGCTCGAAGGCGATTTCAACCGCAAACAGACCAGCGCCTTCGCAGGGCTCCTTGGCCAACGCATCGCCGCCCCCGGCGTGACCGTGCTCGATGACGGCACAATCCCCGACCGCCGCGGCTCGATCAGCGTCGATGACGAAGGCACGCCATCGGCCAAGAACGTGCTGATCGAGGACGGCATCCTTGTGGGCTACATGCAAGACCGCCAGAACGCCCGCCTGATGGGCGTCGCCCCCACCGGCAACGGACGGCGCGAAAGCTTTGCCCATATCCCCATGCCGCGCATGACCAACACCTACATGCTGGCAGGCACCGACGACCCCGCCGCCATCCTTGCCGACCTCAAGGACGGCATCTACGCCGTGGGCTTCGGCGGCGGTCAGGTCGATATCACCAACGGCAAGTTCGTGTTTTCCTGCACCGAGGCCTACCGCGTCCAGAACGGCAAGATCATCGCCCCCGTCAAAGGCGCCACCCTGATCGGCGACGGCGCGACCGCCCTGAAACAGATCCGCGCCATCGGCAATGACCTCGCGCTCGACCCGGGCATCGGCAATTGCGGCAAGGCGGGCCAGTGGGTGCCTGTGGGCGTGGGCCAACCCACCCTGCTGATCGGCGGCCTCACCATCGGCGGTTCCGCCGCCTGAGCCGTGGCAGGGGGGCTGTCTGCCCCCCACGCCGCGCCGGGGCGCGGCTCCCCCCGAGGATATTTGAACCAGTGTGAAAGGGGCAAATGCCCTCCCTTTCACCTTTGCGCAAATACTCTCGGGGGGAAGCCCGCCTTGGCGGGCGCGGGGGGCAGACAGCCCCCCGTGCGACGGCCCCGCCGCACGCCCGCGTTAACCTTAACAGCCGGTAAAGCCAGCGATTCCCGCGTCTGCATGCTTTGTGCATACCGCGCCGATGCGCCTTGCCTCCGGTTTAGATCAGCTCCGGCGCCCCTGCGCCACCACCAGCATCGCGCCCAGCCCGATGGCAAAGGCCGCCGCAATCACCGCCCCCGTCCCGCCCAGCGCCAGCAATCCGGCCCCCAAAGGGGCGGAAACGGCGGTCGCCAGCAGCCCCGGAATCGCCATCAACCCCACCGTGGCCCCGAACCGCTCGGCCCCCAAGCGCTCGGCCACCAGCACGGGGCGCAGGATTGTCACGATCCCCATCCCCGCGCCCTGCCAGACCGCAAAGACAAAGGCCAAGGCGTGCCAAGACCCTGAAAACCATAGGAAAACCGGCGCCATCACAATGATGCCCAGCGTCACCCACAGCGCAAAGGCACTGCCCGCCCGCGCGCCTGCCCCCATCAGCACCAGCCGCCCCACCACCTGTGCCGGCCCCACCGTCGCCGCCGCGGCCACCGCCATCGCGGGCCTCAGCCCCAACCCGTCCAGCAAGGGCAGCAGATAGTTGACCAGCATCCAGTGGTTCAGGTTCAGCAAGGAAAACAGCACCGCCAGCCGCAGGAACGCCGGATCGGCCACGATCCCGCGCCACGGCACCGCCAGCCCCACAGGCCCCGCCCCCCCGGCCGGCACCGCCCGCGCCACCACCCGTGCCGCCATCCCCTGCAACGGCAACACCACCCCAAGGGCGACAAAAACCCCAACCCAAACAGCGCCTTGCCAGCCCCAATGCCCCGCCATCCACGCCCCCGCCGGAAAGGCCAGCGTGCTCGACAGCCCCGCGACCAGCGTCACCCGCGTGATCGGCCCGCGCGCCGCGGCCCCGTGCCGCCGCACCAAAAGGCCAAAGCACACATCGTAAAGGCACATCGCCTGCGCCGCGCCCAAACCGGCCCAAGCCAGCAGGTATCCCAAGGGGCTGACCCACAGCGCCAGCACCACAAGTGCCGCCGCCCCCACCACCGGCCCCGCCGTCAGCAACAGCACCGCCCGCCCATGGTCCACCGCCCGCCCCGCCACGGGCGCCAGCCCCGCCGACACCGCAATGGCCAGCATCGGCCCCGCCGCCAGCACCGCATCAGACCAGCCCGGCACCTGCCGCCAATACAGGATCAGTGCCGCGAAAATATAGAAAAAACAGGCATATCCCAGCATTTGCGCCGCCGCCAAACACCAGACGGCAGCGCGCTCGGTCACAGCCGGTAGATCGCGGCGAACTTCGCCTCAAGGTAGTCAAGCAGCGGCCCCTCGTCCGGATCAAAGCCGCAGGCCTCGGCCACCGTGGCCTTGGGTTCGCGCAATCCGCCATGCCGCTGCAACCGCTCGCGCAGCCATGCGGTGGCAGGGGTCGCATCGCCCGATGCCAGGGCCGCGTCCAGATCGGGCACATCCGCCCGCAACGCACGGTGCAGGCATCCGGCATAAACATTTCCAAGGCTATAGGTGGGGAAATATCCGAACAACCCGACCGACCAATGCACATCCTGCAACATGCCATGCGAAGGCCGGTCCACCGCCACACCGAAATCGGCCAGAAACCGCGCGTTCCACGCCTCTAGCAAATCGTTGACGGAAAGTTTCCCCGCGATCAGGTCGCGCTCCAGATCAAAGCGCATCATGATATGCAGGTTATACTGCACCTCGTCGCTTTCGGTGCGGATGTAAGCCGGCGAAACACGGTTAACAGAAGCATAAAACGCCTCGGCATCAGCAATGCCAAAGTCTCCGAACCGCTCGCGCATCTGGCCGAACATCCAGCCGGTAAAGGCGCGGCTGCGGCCCAGCTGGTTCTCGTAAATCCGGCTCTGGCTTTCATGCACCCCCATCGACACCCCCGCGCCAAGCGGCGTCAGGCGGTAATCGGGATCGATGCCCAATTCATAGCAGGCATGGCCAACCTCATGAATTGTCGAATAAAAACAGTTGAAGGGTTCCGTCTCGACCACCCGCGTGGTGATCCGCACATCCTGCCCCGACCCCGAACTGAACGGATGCACGGCAAGGTCAAGCCGCCCCCTCTCCCAGTCATAGCCAAAGGCGGTTGCCAGATCGCGGGCCATGCGAAGCTGGCCTTCGGTGCCGAAATGGCCCTGCACCACCGCAGGCTGCGCCGCCGCGCCCAGCACCCGCTCGCGCAGGGCGACCAGACGCGGGCGCATGCGGTCGAACATGGCGGCAATGGTCGCCGCCGTCGCCCCCGGCTCGTAATCGTTCAGCAGCGCGTCATAGGCATCGCCCCCCGCCGCCAGACAGGCGCCCTCTTCCTGCCGCAGGCTGACAACCTGTTGCAGGACCGGCAGAAAAGCCGGCACATCCTCACGCGCCCGCGCCCCCGCCCAGATGCCCTGCGCCATGCTGGTCACCCGCGCCAGTTCCTGCGCCAGCCGTGCGGGCACCTTGACCGACCGCTCGTAGCGGCGCCGGATATGGCGCAGATTGGCGGCGGCCACCGCATCGGCCGCCTCTGCCCGCTCCAGCCAGTCCCCGATGCGCGGATCGGTCCGGCGGGCGTGCAGCACGCCCTCCATCGCCGCCATCTCGTCCGACCGCTGCTCGGCCGACCCGCGCGGCATGACCGTCTCCTGATCCCAGCCCAGACGGCCCGCCACCTGCCCCAGCGCCTCGGTCTCGCGCTGGAACGCCATCAGATCGTCATAAGCCGCCATCACGCCGTCCCCTTCCGGATCGAACCCGCCACCGGATATTGCGCCATTTGGCGCAGCCGGATGACCAACACCCACAGGACAACCGCGCCCACCTGATGGGTAATCGCCACATGCACCTGCGCCGCCGTCAGCGCGGCAAAGATGCCAAGGCAGACCTGCACCACCAGCATCGCCATGACCAGATGCCCCGCCATGCGCGTCACCCCGTGCGGCGACCGGCGCGCCCGCAACCAGACCGCCACGCCAAAGGCAAAGAGCAGATAGCCAGACATGCGGTGAATGAACTGCACCAGCCCCGGATTTTCAAAGAAAGCCTGCCACCAGGCCCCGCCCGGCACGTAAAAGGCATCGGCCGGAAAGAACTGGCCGTTCATGTCGGGCCATGTCGGAAAGGCCCGCCCCGCATCGATGCCCGCCACCAGCGCGCCCAGCAATATCTGCACAAAGGTAAAATGCATCAGCCCCGTCGCCATGCCATAAAGCCGCCCTTCGCGCCCGCGCCGCGCCTGCATCAACTCGGTCTCGCTGCGCCCCAGCAGGAACACATACCACGCGATCATGCCCAGAATGACAAAGGCAATCCCCAGGTGCGTCGCCAACCGGTAGGACGCGACATCCACCATCGTCCCCTTCAGCCCCGATGACACCATCCACCAACCGATGGCCCCCTGAACCCCGCCCAGCGCGCCCACGGCCAGCAACCGGCCCGTCCAGCCCGCCGGAATTTTCCGCGCCAGCAGGAACCCGAAAAAGCCCACCGCCCAGACCAGCCCGATCACGCGGCCAAGCTGGCGGTGACCCCATTCCCACCAATAGATCGATTTGAACGCCTCAAGGCTCATGCCCTTGTTCTGCAACTGGTATTCGGGGCTTGCCTGATACTTTGCGAATTCCTCGGCCCAAGCCGCATCATCCAGCGGCGGCAAGGCCCCCGTCACGGGGCGCCATTCGGTGATCGACAGGCCCGAGTCGGTCAGCCGCGTCAGCCCGCCCACGGCGATCATGCAGGCCACCAGCAGGAACAGGACCGACAGCCACACCCGTATCGCGCCCCGCGCCCCCGTGGCCCGCGCCCCGATCATGCCGCCCGCAGGTGCGGCAGGGGCGGCAACACCCGCCCCCACATCCTCGAAAATGCTACGCTTTCCGGCCATTCCCAGTCTCCAAACTTGCGGCGCAACGGTATGCCGCCCCCCCGCCCCCTTCAAGGCCCTGCGACACCTCGGCCCATCACCGCAGCGTGACAGAAACCCCTTTCACACTTGCACAAATATCCTCGGGGGTCCGGGGGTGGAAAACCCCCGGCCTCGGGCAAAGAAAACCTCACTCGCCCTGCTTGCGCAGCTTATAAGCGATCTGGCGCAACATGCCGTGAAAGGTCTGCACCTCGGCCCGTGTCAGCCCCAGCCGCGCCCACATGTTGCGCAGGTTCAGCTTCATGCTCTCGGCCTTGTCGGGCGGAAAGAAGAACCCCGCCGCCTCAAGCCGTTCCTCGAAATGGTCGCCCAGTTTCTCGACATCGACCCGCGCGGCAAATTCGGTCCGCCCCATCCACATGGCATCGGGTTTGATGGCGTGGTCGGTCTGCCGCCGCCATTCATAGCCCAGAAGCAGCGCGCATTGCGCCAGATTGAGCGACGGGAACTCGGGGTTCACCGGCACGGTGATCACGGCATTGGCGGGGGCAAGGTCCTCGTTCTCCAGCCCCGTGCGCTCGGGTCCGAACAGGATACCCACACGCTTGCCCGCTGCGGCCATGGCGCGCGTCATCTCCATCCCCCGTTCGGGGGTGACGACTTGCTTTACCAACTCGCGGCTATGCGCCGTGGTCGCAAAGACGAAATCGCAATCGGCAATCGCCTCGGTCACGCTGGCAAACAGCCCCGCATTGTCCAGCACCCGCCCCGCGCCCGATGCCATCGCCGCCGCCTTGGGGTTTGGCCAGCCATCGCGCGGCTCGACGATCCGCATCCGGTCCAGCCCGAAATTCAGCATCCCCCGCGCCGCGGCCCCGATATTCTCGCCCATCTGCGGGCGCACCAGAATGAAACACGGCGCGATCATCGATCTTCCCCTGCATGGCGGCACGTCCCGCGCGAGATACGCGCCCCGCCGCCACAGGGCAAGCGGGCAAGGCATGGTCAAGCGTGCCGACATGCGCTAAGCCACGCCAAAGCCTTCCGGAGCCCATCATGGCCGATCAAGACCGCCCGCAGATCTATCTCGTCACGCCGCCCGAATTCGACCTCGGCAGCTATCCCGACCAGCTTGCCGCCGTGCTCGACGGGGCCGAGATTGCCTGCCTGCGTCTGGCCCTTGCCACCCGTGACGAAGACCGCGTGCTGCGAGCCGCCGATGCGCTGCGGCAGGTCTGCCATGCCCGCGATGTGGCCATTGTGATCGAACGCCATGTGATGCTGGTCGAACGCCTCGGACTTGACGGCGTCCACCTGACCGATGGCGCCCGCTCGCTGCGCAAGGTGCGCAAAGACCTGCCCGATGCCATCATCGGCGCCCAATGCGGCAGCACCCGCCACGAAGGCATCACCGCCGCCGAACACGGCGCCGATTACGTGTCCTTCGGCCCCGTCGGCCCCACCCCGCTTGGGGATGGCAGCCTTGCCGATTGGGATCTGTTTCAGTGGTGGTCCGAGATGATCGAAGTTCCCGTCGTGGCCGAAGGGGCGCTGACAGCCGAACTGGTGGAAAAATTCGGCCCCGTGACCGACTTCTTCGCCATAGGCGAGGAAATCTGGACGACCGACACCCCCCTTGCCACGCTGAAATCCCTGCTCGCCCCGCTGGGCTAAGGATCAGCCTGCAACGCTCTGGTCTTGCGCTCAAAACCCCTCGGGCGACAGCGCCGCACGCACCACGGCCTCGCAATGTGCGGCCAGCGCCTTGCGGTCCGCAAAGGCATCTACCGCCACGGCGTCATGGAACACCACCTCGACCCGCCCCTGCGGCGCCTGCATCAGCATCCGCCGCAGATTCCCGACAAAGTTGTCGCGCCACCAGCCATAGAACCGCGCATCCTGCCCCGCAGGCGCCACATAGCGCAGCGTCACCGGCTGGATCTGCATCACGGCATCCAGCCCATGGGTGTAAAACGCCGCGAACAGCGTCGATTTGAACGGCAGCACCCGCACCGCATCGGTGCTTGTGCCCTCGGGAAAGAACATCAGCCGGTGCCCCGCCCGCAGCCTGTCCTCGAACAGACGCTGCTGGCGTTTCGCCTCGGTCCCCTTGCGGGCGATAAAGACCGTCCCCGTCGCCCGCGCCAGCCAGCCGATCCCGGCCCAGCCCGCAACTTCGGACTTGGCGACAAAATAGATCGGCGCGGTCGCGTTCAGCGCAAAGATATCCAGCCAGGACACATGGTTGGCCACCATCGCCCCCCGGCCCTGCATGGGCTGGCCCCGCACCACCAGCGGTATCGCCAGAATGACAAGGGCCGCACGGCAGACGAATTGCGTGATCCGCGGCGTCCATGGCCGTTCCAGCCCGAACAGCGGCCGCTCGACGATCCGCAGCACCAAAAGCAGGATCAGGCAGCCATAAACCACCCCCCCCAGCACCAGCCCGCGCACCAAGGCCCGCACCACCCCCCGCATGCCCATCGGCGCATAGGCGATCGCTGCTTCATTCCACGCCTGCTCTTGCCCCTGCCCCATGCCCGCCGGACCGTTCATGCCCGCCCCTTGGTGTAAAAGCCGCGATGGCGGTCGGACATCCGCGCCGTATCCATGACCAGACAGACATCGGTCGTATTGAAATCGCGGTCGATCCACGCGCCGTCCCCGACAAAACCGCCCAAGCGCAGATAGGCCTTGATCAGGGGCGGGATGGCCGCCATCGCGGCCTTTCTGTCCACCCTGTCCGGCGCCAGCAGATCCATCGGCTGATACCCCGCCCCCGGCCGCGCCCGCACCCTCAGCCCCTCGGGGGCAAGGTGGTTGTGATGCAGATAGGCAAGCGAAGGCGCCAGCGGCCCGATCTCGGTGCCATGAAAACTCGCCGCGCCGAACAGCACCTCGATCCCGCGATCCAGCACGTATTCGGCCAGCGCATTCCACAAATGATACATCGCCGTCCCGCCGCGATGGTCGGGATGCACGCAGGACCGCCCCAGTTCAAGCAATTTGCGCCCGCTGTGCCGCAACGGGGCCAGATCGAACTCGGCCTCCGAATAAAACCGCTCTCCGGCGGCCAGACGGTCCGAAGGCAGCAGCCGGTAAGCCCCCACCACATCGTCCAGCCGGTCCGGATCGCGGCGCTGGTCGATCAGCAAAAGATGGTCAAAGATCGGATCAAAGGCATCGCGCTCAAGCCGCGCCTCATGGTCAACCAGCGGCCCCGAAGCGCCCAGTTCCTCGACAAAGACCAGATAGCGCAGGCGTTGCGCCGCACGCAGATCGCGCGCATCGCGGGCCAACCGCAGCGTAAAATTCGACGAATCCTCGGCCGTCATCGCAATCCTGTCGGAACGGCTGGGCCCGCCCCCCGCCCTTGCGCGGTTACTTACGGTCTGCCTAACCGCTTAGCAACACGCAGCTAGGCCCGAAATCGCCGCTTGCGGCAGCAATCCGTGCCGAAACCGCCAAAGCATCGCAACCATGGGTTGCAATCGGCGCCATTCCAGCGGCATGATGCCTCAAGGGTCGAATACGATCACCAGTTCCACACGTTTCCCGTCAATCACGACCTTGCCCGCATGTTCAAAATTCACCGTGACACGCCCGCCGATATTCGACTGCACCTGCCCCAGCCCCCAATCGGGCTGGGCGGGGTGGCGCACATACATGCCCGGTTCCAGCAAGGATATCATCGCGTCCCCTCCTTTGCCCGCAGGCATCCATGACCGACATCGCCCGACATCTGGCAGCCCTTGTCGGCTCGCGCATCTGCCATGACCTTATCAGCCCGATCGGCGCCATCGGCAACGGGGTCGAACTGATAGCGCTCGATCCCCGCCCCCGCCCGGACGAAGTCGCCCTGCTCTCCGACAGCGTGGTCGCGGCCAGCGCGCGCCTGCGCTTCTTCCGCATCGCCTTTGGCATCGCAGGCCAGGATCAAACCACCAGCCGGCTCGAGGTTGCGGCCCTGCTGGGCGACCTTTACCGCAGCGGCCGCATCAGCGTTGACTGGTCAGGCCCCGCCGATCTGCCAAGGTCCGAGGTGAAGCTGGCCTTCCTGCTGCTCCTCTGCGCCGAACACGCCATCCCCACCGGCGGCACCATCACGATAAGGCAGGCAGATACGCGCTGGCACATCACCGCCGCCTCGCCCCGCCTGCGCCATGACGCGGCGCTGTGGTCTTTCCTCTCGCCCGCCGAAGCCGCCGCCCCCGCCGTGCTGCGGCTGGAACCCGCGCAGGTGCATTTCCCGCTCGCGGGGCTGGCACTCGCACATCTCGACCGGACCCCCACGGTCACGGTCGGCGTCACCGGCCTGACCGTCAGCTTCTGATCGTCCCGTCACCGGTCACAAGGTATTTGAAGCTGGTCAGCTGCTCGGCCCCCACCGGCCCCCGCGCATGCAGCTTGCCCGTGGCGATTCCGATCTCGCCCCCCATCCCGAACTCGCCCCCGTCCGCAAACTGGGTCGAGGCGTTGCGCATCAGAATCGCACTGTCCAGCCGTTCAAAGAACCGCGCAGCGGTGGCATCATTCTCGGTCAGGATCGCCTCGGTATGGCTTGATCCATAGTGGCGGATATGGGCAATCGCCGCGTCCACACCATCGACCAGCTTGGCGGCGATGATCTTGTCCAGAAACTCGCGCCCGAAATCGTCAGGCCCCGCCTTCACCGTGCCCGGAACCTTCAGCAATTCCCCTTCTGTCCGCACCTCGACCCCTGCCGCCAGCAAATCCTCGATCAGCACGGCCCCATGTTTGGTATAAAACTGCCAGTCGATCAGCAGACATTCCGCCGCGCCGCAAATCCCCGTGCGCCGAGTCTTGGCGTTCAAGACCACGCGCCGCGCCTTCTCAAGGTCCGCGTCACGGTCGGCATAGACATGGCAGATGCCTTCCAGATGCGCGAATACAGGCACCCGCGCCTCGGCCTGCACCAACCCCACCAGCCCCTTGCCGCCGCGCGGCACGATCACATCGATATATTCGACCGCCCGCAGCATCGCGCCCACCATGGCGCGGTCGCGTGTCGGCACCAACTGGATCGCGGCCTCGGGCAGGTTCGCCTCGCGCAGTCCCTGCACCATGCAGTCATGGATGGCTTCCGACGCATGAAAGCTCTCGCTCCCCCCGCGCAGGATCACCGCATTGCCCGCCTTCAGGCACAAAGCCCCCGCATCCGCCGTCACATTGGGCCGGCTTTCATAAATCACCCCGATCACGCCAAGCGGCGTTGCCACCCGCTGGATATGCAGACCCGACGGCATGTCCCATTCCGCCAGCACCCGCCCGACCGGATCGCGCTGCTCGGCCACCGACCGCAAACCGTCGACGATGGCGCGAATACGCCCCTCGTCCAGCCGCAGCCGGTCCATCATGGCGGGCGTCAGCCCCTTTTCGGCGCCATAGGCCATGTCCAGCACATTGCCGTCCAGAATCTCCTGCCGCCGCGCCCAGACCGCATGCGCAGCCGAGGTCAGCGCCGCCGCCTTGCGCTCCGATGACGCATAGGCCAGTTCGGCCGCCGCCGCCCGCGCCTTGGCGCCGATTTCGGCCATCATCTCCGCGAAACTGCCATCCATACCGCGCGCGCCCTGCATTTTCTGCCCTTCAAATATCCCGGGGGTGCGGGGGCTGGCCCCCGCTCCGCCGCCTGCCGCTAGACCACCATGTCATCCCTGTGGATCAGCGCCGCCCGACCGGCATAGCCCAATATCCGCTCGATCTCGCCCGATTTGTGCCCCGCAATGGCCCGCGCCTCTTCCGCCGTATAGCGGATCAGCCCCTTGCCCAGCGCCGCGCCATCGGGGCCCAGAATCGCCACCGGCTCGCCGCGCCCGAAAGCCCCCGCAACCGACCGCACCCCCGCCGGCAACAGCGACTTGCCCGCCCGCAGCGCCGAAACCGCGCCCGCATCCACCACGATCTCGCCCCGCGGCTTCATCGCATTGATCCAGCGTTTGCGCGCCACCTGCGGATCGGCCCCCGCCACGAACCATGTCCGCGCCGCCCCTTCGGCCAGCGCCTTCAGCGGCCGCAGCACCGACCCTTCCATGATCGCCATGGCGCAGCCCCCCGCAACGGCGGTCTTGGCGGCCATGATCTTGGTCTTCATGCCCCCCTTCGACAGGCCCGAAATCGGGTCTCCCGCCATCGCTTCCAGTTCGGGCGTGATCGTCTCGACCAGATCGAACCGCTCGGCACCGGGGTCTTCCTTGGGGTTTGCCGAATAGAACCCGTCCACATCCGACAGCAGGATCAACTGGTCCGCCCCCACCGTCACGGCAATCTGCGCGGCCAGACGGTCATTGTCACCGAACCGTATCTCGTCGGTAGCCACCGTGTCATTCTCGTTCACGATCGGCACGACCCCCAGCCCCAGCAAGGTCTCCATCGTGGCGCGGCTGTTAAGATACCGGCGCCGGTCCTCGGTATCTTCCAGCGTGACCAGAACCTGCCCCGTGGTAATGCCATGCGGCGCCAGCACCTCCTCATAGGCCCGCGCCAGCCGGATCTGCCCCACCGCCGCCGCCGCCTGTGACTGCTCCAGCGTCAGCGCGCCATCGGGCAGGCCCAGCACCCGCCGCCCCAGCGCGATCGACCCCGACGAGACCAGAACCACATCCGTCCCGCGCAGCTTGACCTCGGCCACATCCAGCGCTAGCGCCGACAGCCAGCCCTGCCGCAGCCCCGTCCTGTCCACCAGCAGCGCCGAGCCGATCTTCACCACCAGCCGCTTGGCCGCGCGAATGTCGGGTGCGGAAAGCGCGCTCAGGGCTGCCACGGCACATGCTCCTCTTCGGGCTGCGCCCCCTGGATTTCGGCATAGATCGCGCGCAACACGTCCATCAGCCCCGTCTGCGCCACGCCCGAGATGACATGCACCTTCCCGCCGCTCGCCTTTTCCAGCGCCTTGCGGCGGGTGGTGATGGTCTTGGCATCCAGCGCATCGCATTTGTTCAGCGCAAGGATGCGCGGCTTGTCGCCCAGAATGTCGGAATAGGCCTCAAGCTCGGTCACGATGGTGCGGTAATCCTTGGTGATCGTGCTCGATGTGCCATCAACCAGATGCAACAGCACCTTGCAGCGTTCCACATGGGCCAGGAACTGCATGCCAAGACCGCGCCCCTCGCTCGCCCCCTCGATCAGGCCCGGAATATCGGCCATCACGAATTCCTTGCCATCCACCCCGACCACCCCGAGGTTCGGCACCAGCGTGGTAAAGGGATAATCGGCAATCTTCGGCCGCGCATTCGACACGGCGGCCAGAAAGGTGCTCTTTCCAGCATTGGGCAGCCCCACCAGCCCCGCATCCGCGATCAGCTTCAGCCGCAGCCACAGCGTGCGCTCCACACCCTCCTGCCCCGGATTGGCCCGCCCAGGCGCGCGGTTGGTCGAGGATTTGAAATACAGGTTCCCGAACCCGCCATTGCCGCCCTTGGCCAGCAGCACGCGCTGGCCCACACGGGTCAGATCGGCGATCACCGTCTCTTCGTCCTCGTCCAGAATCTCGGTCCCCAACGGCACTTTCAGCACGATATCGTCGCCCGTCTTGCCGGTGCGCTGGCTGCCCATGCCGGGCTGGCCGTTCTTGGCAAAGAAATGCTGCTGATAGCGATAGTCGATCAGCGTGTTCAGCCCTTCGACCGCCTCGGCCCAGACCGACCCGCCATTGCCGCCATCCCCGCCATCGGGTCCGCCGAATTCGACGAACTTCTCGCGCCGGAACGACACGCAGCCCCCGCCACCGCCGCCCGAGCGGATATAGACTTTGGCAAGATCGAGGAACTTCATGGCATCAGGCTTTCAAAGGATCAGTCACAGGCGATAGTCCACAATGCCCGCAGGCTCAAGCCTTCAGGGAAAACGGTGACGAATGCGGCACTATTTCTGCCTTGCAGCAAAGCCCGCCGCCGTCAGCCGAAGCGAGACATGGCGACGATCTGTCCCCATCGGGCGGCAAAACAGCTGGTCCCGCCCCGTCTCGACAAAGCCGCGTTTTGCCAGCACCCGCGCCGACCGTGCCAGCCACCCCGCCACGGCCAGATCGTTCAATCCGGCCAGAACATGCGCCCTGTCGTGCAGGCAAACCGGCCGCAAGGCCAAGCGCGCCGTGAAAAGATGATGCGGCATTGCCACTTTGCAGACCTTTCACCAACACGGAACCTTCGGGCCAACAGGCGTGCTTTGCCCCTTCACCTTTGCCCAAATACTCTGCGGGGTAGTCCATCGTGTTCGCCATCGGTTCAAGAACCGATGGACTGGAGGGTGCAAAACCCCCGCTTGCGCCCGCTCAGTCCAGCTTGCGGATATAGGTCCAGGTCGGCACCCTTGCCCCGCGCGCCACCGAAAATGTCTCGGCATCGCCCAGATACTGGAAACCCGCATTGGTCAGCACCCGCGCCGATCCGGGATTGTCCTGAAACACCTCGGCAAAGATGGTGCGGCTGCCCTGCGGATTGGCCGCAACCAGCGCCCGCACCGCATCCGACGCGAAACCCGCATTCCAGAAGGCGGGCGCCACCCAATAGCCGATCTCGGATTGCCCGCGATCCCACTTCGTCTCGTCCATCCGTTTCAGGTTGATGACGCCCAGCACCTCGGCCAGGCCGCTGGCCGATCCGTCCATCACCCAGATATCCTCATCCCCCTTGCCGCCCATGGCGCGGGTGACAAAGGCCTCGGCCGCGCCCGGCGGCAGCGGATGGGGAATCGAGCGTGTCGCCTCGGCCACGCGGCGGTCGCCCGCATAAAGCGCGAACAGCCCCGCATCCGACCGGCGCACGGGCCGCAGCACAAAGCGCCCCGCCGGAATAAAGGCCGCAGCCCCCCGCAGCGGGCTGTTGGTATTGGCCGTCAGATCAACCGTTGTCATGGCTTCCCTCCTGATGAAGCGCATGTCGGGTGCCGGACGGCCCCCTTCAAGACGTTCGGGGCTGCACACGGTCATCTGACCCTGCCCCTGACATTCCCGCCCCCGTCCCTGCCGGCGCAGCCGTAACCGGCACCGGAGAAAAAAAGAGCGGGGGACCGGCCTTTCGGCCGATCCCCCTTTTACAAACCGATTGTAAAGGTTCGGCTTACTCGGCTGCCTCCGCGACCGGAAGGACCGAAATAAAGGTGCGGCCTTTCAGGCCTTTCTTGAACGCCACTCGGCCTTCGGCCACGGCAAAGATCGTGTGATCCACGCCCATGCCCACGCCGGTGCCGGGGAAATAGGTCGTGCCGCGCTGGCGCACGATGATATTGCCCGGAATGGCAGCCTGACCGCCATAAAGCTTCACGCCAAGACGACGACCGGCCGAGTCGCGGCCGTTGCGGGATGAACCGCCTGCTTTCTTGTGTGCCATGGGGGATTACTCCGTTGCAGCAGCGGCCTTGGCGGCACGCTTCGGTTTCGCGGGAGCTTCTGCCACGACGGGGGCAGCAGCGGTGTTATGCGCGGCGCGGCGGGCAATCGCGGTGCCGGTGGCGGCAGCCACCCCCGCCTTGTCGGCGCCCG
Source organism: Rhodobacter sp. (assembly GCA_027484985.1). Classification (GTDB taxonomy): domain Bacteria; phylum Pseudomonadota; class Alphaproteobacteria; order Rhodobacterales; family Rhodobacteraceae; genus Paragemmobacter. Next base: position 58,869 of record JAIXRW010000017.1, read on the forward strand.
AGGCCAGAACCTCGGTCACGCGCAGCAGCGTCAGTTGCTGGCGATGGCCCTTGGTGCGCTGCGAGCTGTGCTTGCGGCGGCGCTTGACGAAGTGGATCGTCTTGACGCCCTTGATCTGGTCAATGACCTCGGCCACGACACCGGCGCCGGCCACGGTGGGCGCGCCCACGGTGACGCTGTCGCCACCAACCATCAGAATCTCGTCGAACAGGACTTTGTCGCCTGCATTGGCGGCCAGCTTCTCAACGCGCAGAACGTCACCCGCCTGCACCTTGTACTGCTTGCCACCGGTCTTGAGGACCGCGAACATGGTCTTTCCTTCACTTGCTCCGCGTCCTGTGGCCCCTTTCGGCGTTTCGGGGTTTCCCCGCCTCGGACAGCGCGCCCTTTTGGGGCGATCATTAAAATAAGATCAGGGCCAGACTCGCGTCTCGCCAAGATGCGGGTTTATCGGCAAAACCCTTGGCCGAGTCAATCCCCATCGCGCGGGCCGAACGCACAGCCTTGGGCCGCGCCCCGCGTCAGATATCCTGCCCCTCGATCTGCGCCGCCGCCGCCGCGCCAAGCGCCTGCGAGATCGGCACGAAAACCGCGTCAAAGGCCGCAAACAGCGCGTTGTTCAACCGCTGCCCCTCGGGCGAGGCGGAAAAGCGCACATAGTCGTCCAACTCGTCCTCGGTCAGCGATGAATAGCTCATGGCAAGATAGGGAAAAACCCAATCCTCGGTCTGCTGGCGGATCTCGGGTTCCTGCGACCAGACCTCGGCCAGCATCTCGTCCTCGGGCAGGCCGCCCTCGAAGGCCCCGCTTTCGGCCATGCCCTTGTAAAAGGCAAGATTGGCGTTCAACGCGCCCATCACATTTGCCTCGATCAAGTCATTCGTCGCCGCAAATTTCCGCAACAGATCAACGCGCGCCCCGCCCCCTGCGGCAAGATCGCTCCATGCCAGTTCCGCCGCGGCCTTGGTCTCGTCGTCCAGCAGCGCCCGCCGCGCCTGCAATTCCAGCCCCAGTACCTGCTGCCCAAGGTCCGAGGCGAAAAACCCCGTCATCGCGTCCAGCGCGGCAGGATCGGCCTTCAGCGCATCGGCCAGCTTTTCGGCAAAGCTCGCCTTCATCCGCGCCGGATCGTAGATATCCGCCACCGTCCGCGTCCAGGCCGCGCCGCCCCCGCCCGGAAACATCCCCTCTTCGATCGTCGCGCCATAGGCGATGCCTTCCTGATGCAGCACATCGATAACTTCATTGATCCGCATCACCGCGATCAACCGCGCCACGCCCGCATCAGGCGTCACGGCGCCCTGCCCTGCCGTCGCGTCCGCCGTCTCGGCCCGTGCGGGCAGCACGACCCCCGCCACAGGCATCGCAGGCACCCCGAGGAAAGCCAAAATCAGGGCCGCAGCCCTGTACCGTGTCCGCATCATAGGAACTCTGCCTTCCCCAAGGACTGCACTGACCCAACAGCTAGGCCTCCCAAGGCCGCTTGCCAAGTCAGGTGTTTAACCAAGCCCCCCGCACGGCGCCCGCCCGCCCATGCCGCCCGCAACAGGATTTCCGACGCAACGGTCGGTTTCGGGGTTGCAAGCCCCAAAAGACCCCGTTACATCCCCGCCCCAGACGACCCCCAAAGCGCGGAGAGGTGGCGGAGTGGTCGATCGCGCCGGTCTCGAAAACCGGAGTAGGTGCAAGCCTACCGTGGGTTCGAATCCCACCCTCTCCGCCAATAAAACGCCCCTGAAATCCTTCTTCATGCGTTTTTGGCAAGATTTTCCCGGCCTGCCTGTCGAAATCGGCTGTCCTCGCGTGTCATCCCTTCAGAAGCCTCCAACCCGGACGCTTCATGAAATCACGAGGCACCCATGTCCGTTTTCTCTTCAACACCGGCATCCGGCCGCGCGCCGTATTGGTTCACCGCTGCTGCCTTGGGCGGCATCGCATGGAACTGTTTCGGCGCCATCCAGTTCGCCGACTCTGTCACCGCGACCAAGGCGAGCCTGATCGCCTCGGGACTGACGGCCGATCAAGCCGCCGTGATGACCGGCTACCCGTCCTGGATGACCGCGGCCTTCGCTGTCGGGGTCTTCGGGGGGCTTGCGGGCAGCATCCTTCTGCTGCTGCGCCGATCCGCGGCCGCACAGGTGCTTATGGTGTCGTTTCTGGCCTATGTCGCTCTGTGGGTCGGCGATGCGGTGCATGGCATCTTCGCCGCGCTGGGCGCGCCGCAGATCCTCGTCCTGACAGTGGTCGTGGCCATTGCGGCGGGGCTTTTCATGCTAAGCCGCCACACGTCCGCAAAGCCCTGATCCCTCACCCGAAATCCATGTTAAAACGCCACAAGGAGACGCCAACATGCAATTCATGCTGATTCTGAATGAAACCTCCGAAGACTTTGCGCAACGCAATCACCCCGAACAGGCGCAGACCTATTGGGGCGGTTGGAACGCCTTCATCGGTGCCATGGCTCAGGCCGGGGTGATCGTAAAGGGGGACGGCCTCATGGCCCCGCACGCCGCCACCACCTTGCGTCTGCGTGACGGCAAGCGCGTGGTCGAGGACGGCCCCTTTGCCGATACCAAAGAACAACTGGGCGGCTATTTTGTGATCGAGGTGCCAGACCTTGACGCAGCGCTCGATTGGGCGGCGCGGGCGCCCTCGGCCCGGACAGGCTCGGTCGAGCTGCGCCCGATCCTGCCCATGCCGCCCGCGTGACGACCCAAGGGGATAAGGCAGCGCGGGCGGCCGAACGGGTCGCCCGCGAAAGCTATGGCAAGCTCGTCGCAATCTTGGCCGCACAGGATCGCGACATCGCCGCCGCCGAGGATGCGCTGGCCGATGCGCTGGCCGCGGCGCTGCGGACGTGGTCGGTTCAGGGCGTGCCTGCCAACCCCGAAGGGTGGCTGGTGACGGCGGCGCGCAACCTGCGCCACAACATGTCGCGCAGCGCCGCCATCCGGGCACGGGCCGAACCCGAAATCCTGCGCCGCCTCGACGAAGCGCAGGACCAGCCCGTGCCATCGCCGCTTTCGGACGCGCGGCTGCGGCTGATGTTTGTCTGCGCCCATCCCGCCATCGACCCAGGGGCGCGCACGCCCTTGATCCTGCAAACCGTGCTGGGGATCGATGCAGCGCGGATCGCCCGTGCCTTTCTCGTTCCGCCCGCAACGCTTTCGCAGCGGCTGGTCAGGGCAAAGGCGCGCATCCGGGATGCCGGTCTGTCCTTTTCCCTGCCCGAGACCTATGATCTTGCCCCTCGGCTAGAGGCTGTTCTGGATGCGGTCTATGCCGCCTTCGGCACCGGTTGGGACGGGCTTGATACCCTTGACGACCCCGGGGCGCTGACAGGCGAGGCGATCTGGCTTGCCCGGCTCTTGGTGGCATTGCTGCCACAGGAACCCGAGCCGATGGGCCTGCTGGCGCTGATGCTTCATTGCGCGGCCCGGCGCGGCGCGCGGCGGGATCAGCAGGGTCGCTTTGTGCCGCTAGACCGGCAGGATGCGCGGCTTTGGGACCGCACGATGGTGATCGAGGCCGAAACGCTGCTGACCGCCGCCGCCCGCTTCGGCCGTTTCGGCCGTTTCCAGTGCGAGGCCGCCATCCATTCCGTGCATGCCCAGCGGCCGATCACCGGGCAATTGAACCTGTCCGCGCTGCGGACGCTCTATGATCTGCTCGTGGAACAGACAGGTAGTCTTGGCGCGCAGATCGGCCGCGCCGTCGTGCTGGCCGAAAGCGGCGATCCGGCAGCGGCAGCGGCAGCGCTTGACGCGCTGCCAACCGACCGCGTGGCACGCCACCAGCCATGGTGGGTCGCCCGCGCCCGCGTTGCGGCACTGGCCGGCAACCCGGCACTGCAAAGGCAACACCTGCGCCACGCCATCGACCTTACGGAAGACATGGCGATGCGTGATTTCCTGAACGATCAATACCTTGCCCTGAACACGCGGGGATAGAGGTTCGACCAAAGGCCCCTCCCCTCGGCCAGTTTGGCATCCATTTCCTGACATAGGCGCGCGCGCATCTCGCGGGCGGGCGGCGCCTTTGGCGCGCGCTCCGTTGCCCGGTTTGCCCCGTCACGGCCCGATGGTCGGCACCATGCCGGCGGGATGTGCGGCGTGTCGCGGGCTACCGATCCAGCCGATGCCCGCCCCCTTGGCGGGCCAGCGCGCGCTCTAGCTGGGCAATCAACCCTTCGGTATCCACTGCCTTGGTGCCGTCATCGCGGTCATCGGCGCGCAGCCGCGCCCCGATCACCCTGACCGCGTCCAATTCGGCCTGCCGCGCAATGCCTGCCTCGGCGCCACCGGCCACCACGGCATCCAGAATGGCCAGCGCATCGGCCACCTCGGGAAACGGTTCCTGCCAGCGATAGCCACGCCTGCGCTCGTCCGAGATGTCCGACAGATGCGCATAAACCCTGCCATCCGTGTCCCCATAAATCGGCAGGTTCGTCGCCAGATCGTAAAGCCGCGCCCAGTATTCCTTGCTCAGCCGCGACGCCCGCAGCCAGTTGCCCGCCCTGACGGCAGCGGCAAGATAGCGGTCGTCGCCAAACCGCGCATGGGCCAGCAGCAGCGCCCGTATCGCATAGGCGGTTTCAAGCGACGATGCCGCGGCAGGCTCGAAGCTGCGTGCTGCGGCGGGCCGGCCATCCGGTCCGTATTGCTGCGCCCATGCCCCGCTGGGCAATTGACGATCCAGCAAAAAGCCAAGCCCCCGCCGCGCCGCATCCAGCAGCCTGCCATCCCCCGCACGGTCGGAAAGATCGATCAGCACAGCAATATGCGCGGGCGTGATCGTGTCGTTCAGGGCCGAAAACCCGTTGTAATCGCCCGCACCCGGAATGATCGGCCATCCCCCGTCGGCATTCTGGCTACGCACCAGAAAGGCAAGGCCCGCATCAACCGCCGCACCATACTTGGCCCGCTGCGCGATCGGTCCTTCTTCGGCCAGCCGTGCCAGAAAGTGCAGGATACCCGCCGCCATCCCTTCGTCGAACGAAACATGGCCAACGCCGCCCGGTTCGCACCCCGCTGCGGGAATGGCCTGAACCGGCCAGCCGCCATCGCAGTGCTGAACCGCAACAATGCGGTCGGCAATCGCCACTGCCGCCTGCAAAAAGGCCCCGTCGCCGGTGGCGTCATAGGCGTTCAACAGCGCCTCGCCCAGGTCCTGGGCCGCCCCCGGCGGGCGCAGCCACACCGTTCCGGCCGCCAGCGCGATGCCCCCCTCGCCGCGCGGCTGGCCAAGGCTGTCGTAATGCGGGGCAAAGGTTGTGCCTGCACTGGCCGCCGCGATCCGGTCCAGAATGCGATGCGCCGCATCGGCCGCGCCCCCGGCGATCCCGTCTGCCGCATCGCGCCGCACCAGATGCACGCCCCCTGCCAGCCATGTCGTGCGCAGATAATCCGGCGACAGACGCGCCAACAGGTCGTCCGATACCTCGAACCGCTGCAACAGCACCTGACGCGGCCGGTCGCGCCATATCACGCGCAAGATATCCGCCTCGGTCAACTGGCCGATCTTCATCCGTTTGCGTGACCATACGGCCAGTTCCGGCGGAACCTTCAGCCCCGCCCGAAAGGCCAGCATCGGCCGATCCGTCACCAAAAGATCGCCCGGCCGCGAAAACGCGGCCAAGGCGCGCGCGGCCACACGGCTATCGGCCTCGGCGATGCGGTTGATGACGGGCCGCGCCATGATATGGGCCGAAAGCAGCACAGCCACGGCCAGTGGCGCCGCCATCGGCGGGATCTTGCGCCATTCAAGCTGCAAAATGGCCCCGGCCGTCCGCGTCGCCACGCCACCCAGAACGGGGCCTGCCAGAACACACATCGGCACCAGCAACATCAGCGCATGATGATACCAGAATGGCGAGTGCAGCGCCAAAAGCGGAAAGGCCGTCACACTCCACAGCGCCGCCGCCACGGTCAGCCGGTCTGGCCCGCGTCTTGCCACCGCCCGCACAAAGCCAAGCGCCCCCGCCAGCAGAACGGCCGGATGCTGCAACAGGAAATTGTAGATCATCCGCGCGCTGGAGGGCACCGAAAACTGCGCCCCCACCGCCTCGAAATGCGGCAGGACATTGCCCGCAAGAACGGGCTGGCGCGTCAGCGCGGCGATGGCCAGAAAGGTGCACAGACAGGCCAAGGCCCAAACCGCCACCGCCCGCCCACGCCGCGGCCCCTGCGTGACCAGCGCAAAGGCGACCGCTGGCGCCAGAAGAAAGACGAACAGCTTGGTCTCAAGCGCCATCGCAAAGACCACGCCCGACAGCATGACCGAACCCATCCCGCCCCGTCGTCGCAACAGCAGGCACAGCGCCACCACCGCCAATGCAATCGCCGGCAGCCCCACCATCACCGCCCCCGACAGGCGCAGGAACAGCGGCGCCAGCCCCAGCAGCAGAACGGTGGCAATGGCAGCGGCCATACCTTGCTGCGCCCTTGCCGTGGCGAAAAGACTGGCCAGCATCACGGCGGCGAACAGCGCCACCACCATCCGGCTTGTCTGCACGTCGAACGGGTCGGCCACATGGACCAGCGCCATGATCACGGTAAACAGCGGCGGCTGATCGTTCCAGACCGCGCCATAGGGCCCGATCCCCCGCACCAGCAGGCTGGCCTTGGCCAGATTGATGCCTTCGTCGGGGTCGCTTTCAATGACGCGCATCGATGGCGACATGACACAGATCACCGCAAAGCCCAGAACCAGCACCAACAATGTGGGCCATCGGGCCAAGGCGGACGTAACGCCACGCCACAGTCTGGGCCGCGCAGGAAGGGTCATGGCGTCACCGGTCTTGGCGGCAGGGTTCGGGGCGGCATAGCGGGTCGCAGGCGGGCTGTCCATGTCCCGACCGGCGCGTTATGCGCCGCTCGGGCCTTCGCGGTCTTGCAAACCTGGCAATCCGGCAGCGGCGGCCCAGCTTGCCGCCGCCATCGCACCCGCCGTGGCCAGACATAATGGCAGACCGCCAAGATGATAGCTTACCCCCGAAAGCACCGTCCCCAGCAGCCGCCCCGCCGCGTTGGCCATGTAGTAAAATCCCACATCGCGCGTGATCCGCTCGGCCGATCCGAAGGCAAGGATCAGATAGGAATGGACCGAGGAATTGACCGCAAAGACAAATCCGAAAACCAGCAGCCCCATCACCAGCACCGCCGTCAGCCAAGGCGCAGGCCCGCCCGCCATCACCACGGCAAGCGCCAGCACCAACGGCAGCGGCACCAGCAGCCCGGCCCATCGCACGGCCTTGGCGGCAATGTCGCGCAGGGGTTGGGCGGGCCCGCCGATCAGCCGCGGCGCCATGGCCTGCACGGCGCCATAGCCGATGATCCACAGCGCCATGAACCCGCCCACCAGAAAGAACGCCTCCCTGCGCCCCTCGGCTGTGCCGTCCGACAGGACCGATTGGAAATAGACCGGCACCCCCACCACGAACCACACATCCCGTGCCCCGAACAGGAACAGCCGCGCCAGCGACAGCCGGTTCACCCGCGCATCCCGCGACCGCCAGCCCGACCAGCGGTCCTCGCCCTTCATCCGCCCGGGCAGGCCTGCGGGCAGGAACAGCACCACCGCGATCAGGATCACCGCCAGACCCGCCGCCATCGCCCATAGCGCGGGCGCGAACCCCGCCACCGCCAGCAGCACGGCCCCGGCAAAGAACCCCGCCCCCTTGACCGCGTTCTTCGATCCGGTCAGCAGCGCCACCCAGCGGAACAGCCCGCCGCCCGCTTCCGGTGCCAACAGCTTCACCGCTGATTTCGACGACATCTTGGCCAGATCCTTGGCCACACCCGACACCCCCTGCGCGGCCATCACGAACAGGACCGACGCCGCCACCCCCCAGCCCGGATCAAGCTGCGCCAGCGCCACCAGCGCCACAATCTGCAAGCCAAGCCCCGCCCGCAACGTCGCGGCCAACCCGAAGCGCGCGGCCAGCCAGCCCGCCGCCAGATTGGTGACAACCCCCGCCGCTTCGTAAAACACAAACAGCCATGCCAGCTGCACGGCCGAAAAGCCCAAGCCGTTGAACTGCAACAGCACCAGCATCCGCAGGGCGCCGTCCGACAGCATAAAGGCCCAATAGGCCGCCGTGACAGCCAGATAGGCCCGTGCGGGATGCGCCGCCCCCGTCACATCGACCCCGCGATCATCAGGGCAATATCCCCCATACGGCAGGCATAGCCCCATTCATTGTCATACCACGCGAACACCTTCACCTGCGTGCCGCCCACCACCAGGGTCGAAGGCGCATCCACGATCGCAGACCGCCGGTCATTGGTGAAATCCGATGACACCAGCGGCCGCGTCTCATAGCCCAATATGCCCCGCAACGCCCCCTCGGCGGCGGCGGCGAACAGCGCGTTCACCTCGGCCGCATCGGTCGGTCGCGCCACCTCGAACACGCAATCCGTCAACGAGGCGTTCAGCAACGGCACCCGCACCGCATGGCCGTTCAGCCGCCCCGCCAGTTCGGGATAGATCAGCGCGATGGCACTGGCCGAACCGGTCATCGTCGGGATCAGGTTGGCCAGCGCCGACCGCGCCCGCCGCATATCCTTGGCGGGGCGGTCCACAATCGTCTGGGTGTTGGTCACATCATGGATCGTCGTGATCGACCCGTGTCTTATGCCCAATCCTTCGTGAATCACCTTCACCACCGGCGCCAGACAATTGGTGGTGCAAGACGCCGCCGTGACCAGCCGCTGCCCGCCGTCATAAAGCGCATGGTTGACCCCATAAACGATGTTCAGCGCCGCAGCCTCTTTGACGGGCGCGCTGACCAGAACCGTCTGGACGCCCGCCGCATAGTAGGGGGCCAGCTTGGCCACGGTCTTGAACACGCCGGTCGCGTCGATCACCAGATCGATGCCCATCTCGGCCAGCGGCAGATCCTCGATCCGCTTCTGTGCGGTCAGGCGCAGGCGGTGCCCGCGCAGCGTCAGGCTTTCGGCATAATGGCCCGTCACCCCGTCCCAGCGGCCATGAACGGAATCGAACTCCATCAACAGCGCGTGTTGCGCGGCATCGCCCGCCGCGTCATTGACCAGCACGATCTCGGCCCCCGCCCGCGCCAGCGCATCACGCCGGTCGGTCAGGTCGCGCAAAACCAGCTTTCCGATCCGGCCAAGCCCGTTCAGGGCAATACGGGTCATCAGGTATCCTTTCCGGTTGAAGGGTCAAAGACCGTATCAGCAAGGCCCAGCCGGTCCACCCGCGATTGCAGCGCCAGACAGTCAAGCCCGTCAAAGGGCAGCGCGACAAAGGCCGCGATACGGCGGCGCAACGCGCCATAGGTCTGCGCGAAAACCAATGCGCGTTCCGCATCGGTCCCGACCGCCCTGACCGGATCGGGCAAGCCCCAATGCCCGGTGACAGGCTGGCCTGGCCAGGGCGGGCAATCTTCGCCTGCGGCCGTGTCGCAGAC
>JAIXRW010000042.1 GCA_027484985.1 Rhodobacter sp.
CTCGCCACGATCGTCGCCAACATCCTGCGCGGCAAGAACAAGCCGACCTTCACCCCCCACATGGACATGGGTGACAATGTCATCGTCATCAACGCCGACAAGGTGCAGATGACCGGCAACAAGCGCGACGACAAGCGTTACTACTGGCACACCGGCCACCCGGGCGGGATCAAGTTCCGCACCGCGCGTCAGGTGCTGGAAGGCGCCCACCCCGAGCGCGTCGTGACCAAGGCCGTCGAGCGGATGATCACCCGCAACAGCCTCGGCCGCCAGCAGATGACCAACCTGCGCGTCTATGCAGGTGCGGCCCATCCGCACGAAGCCCAGCAGCCCACCGTTCTCGACCTGCGCGTCCTGAACCCGAAGAACACGCGGAGCGCCTGATCATGGCTGACATCAAGTCTCTCGACGATCTGAAATCGGCTGTCGCCGGTTCCGCCGCCGCCCCCGCCGCGACCGAGGCCGCAGCCCCCAAGGCCCCGCAGCGCGACAAGCTTGGCCGTTCCTACGCGACCGGCAAGCGCAAGGACGCGGTCGCCCGCGTCTGGGTCAAGCCCGGTTCGGGCAAGGTCGTGGTGAACGGCAAGGAAATGGCCGTCTATTTCGCCCGCCCCGTTTTGCAGATGATCCTCAAGCAGCCCTTCACCATCGCCAATGTGGAAGGCCAGTTCGACGTGTTCGCAACGGTCGCCGGTGGTGGCCTGTCGGGTCAGGCCGGTGCGGTCAAGCACGGCATCTCCAAGGCGCTGCAACTCTACGAACCCAGCCTGCGCCCCGCGCTCAAGGCAGCGGGCTTCCTGACCCGTGACAGCCGCGTGGTGGAACGCAAGAAATACGGCAAGGCCAAGGCCCGCCGCTCGTTCCAGTTCTCCAAGCGCTGATCGTCAGCCGCATCCGGAACAGACCAGAAAGCGCAGCCTTGGCTGCGCTTTTTCGTATCAGGGCCCGCCCTCGGCCCCGCGCAAGACAGGCTTTGGGCTGGCCCAAGACCCGCAGGCCAGATTTCGGCTGGCTTCGCGCCATCGCCGCGCCTGCGGTGATCCTGTTCCCTGCCGGTTTGCCCCGTTCGGCGGCGGTTCCATCGGGACCGATGTGATCTTCGTCCTCTCGGGCTACCCGATCAGCGCCACCCGGCTGGCCGCGATCCAATCGGCCCGCTTGCGCGAACGCCGCACAAGGCGTCTTTTGCCCGCGATGGCCGTGATTGTGGCAGTCTGCCTGCCCCATGCCTTGGCGTGGATGACCCCGCCCCGGCTTGCCGATGTTTCGTCCGGCCCTTTCACCGTCCGGCGGTCGCTGTCCAGCTAACACTTGTCCGGCAAGACCGGCAATTTCGCCTTCTATGCCCGTCGGCCGCCGTTTCTGCGCAATCGCAGCCTTGGCACCGAAAAGCAGCGTGACCCGCTGTTTCGCTTTTCTTCGGGCGCTTGGGCGCGTGCCGACGGGCAAGCAGGCCGCGATCCTTGGCCTGGCCACCTTTGATTACGCCCGCAGCATCGGGGTCACGTCCGTGGTCCTGACCGCCCGTTATCCGGCCTGTCGGCACGGCACCAGATTCCACCATGCCAAAGACGGGGTCACGGCGGATGCCCCCGCTTGGGCCGTTACCGCCGACCACACCCCCAGCATCGCGCGTGCCCGCCGTCTTGCCCCCTGACACCGCCGCTTGTCCCGGCGCGCTTCGCGATGGGCCATGAACCCGCCCCGCCCGACCGCCCCAATTGACGATTTGACTTGACGCAAGCGCCCCGGCCCAGTCGAGTATGTCAGGAAATTCCGTGAAAAGATGTAGCAAGTCCCATGCGCTTCAGAACCCTGCCTTACCGTATCCTGTCCAGATTGCGACGCAGCGATGTTTTCCCCGGCTTCAACGAAAGCTTCTTTACCGGCCCCAGCATAACCGACCACCTGCGCGACACTTATGGATATGAGGGCGATCTGGCGCAGATATTCGCGCAAGGATCGCCGCAACTGATCCACAAATGGCACCATTACCTGCCAATCTACGACCGCTATTTTTCACCGTGGCGCAACCGCCCGCTGCGGTTTCTGGAAATCGGTGTGTCGCAGGGCGGATCGCTTAGCATGTGGCGGCGCTATTTCGGGCCGCAGGCCACCATTTTCGGCATCGATATCGACCCCGCCTGCGCCGCCTATGACGGAATCGCCGGTCAGGTGCGCATCGGCTCGCAGGCCGATCCGGCCTTTCTGGCCGCCGTGGTGGCCGAAATGGGCGGCATCGACATCGTGCTCGATGATGGCAGCCACCGGATGGACCATATTCGCGCCAGCTTTCGCACGCTTTTTCCGCAGGTCCAGCCCGGCGGGCTTTACTTCGTCGAAGACCTGCACACCGCCTATCTGCCTACCTATGGCGGCGGCTATCGCGCCTCGGCGAATTTCTTCAACTTCGCCCGTGACATGGTCGATGACATGCACCGCTGGTATCACCGCAAATCCAGCACGACGGCCGATCTGGGCACCATGTGCACCGGCATCCACATCCATGATTCGATCTGCGTCTTTGACCGCAATCCGACGCTTCCGCCGGTGCAATCGCGGGTTCAGGCCACCTGACCCGCCGCCCAGCCCGATGACCACGCCCACTGGAAGTTATAGCCCCCCAGCCAGCCCGTTACATCGACCACCTCGCCCACGAAGTATAGCCCCGGCACGCCGCGCGCCTGCATCGTGCGCCCGTCCAGCGCGTCGGTATCCACGCCGCCCACCGTCACCTCGGCGGTGCGATAGCCTTCCGATCCCACCGGTACCAGCCGCCAGCCCGTGACCATCTCCGCCACCCGCTCAAGCGTTGCGCGCCCCATCTCGGCCATCGGTCCCGTCACGCCTGCCGACGCCTCGACATGGCGCGCCAGCTTTTCGGGCATGATCCGCGCCAGCGCCGTCCGCAGCATGGCCCGCCCCGCCGCCTGTTTTTCCGCCCGCAGCCAGCCTGCCACATCCTGACCCGGCGCAAGGTTCAGCCGGATCGCCTCGCCCTCGCGCCAATAGCTTGACACCTGCAACACCGCCGGCCCCGACAATCCGCGATGGGTGAACAGCACCGCCTCGTCAAAGCCCGCCTTGCCACATTCCACCCGCGCAGGCGCGGCCACGCCAGCCAGCGGCACCATCCAGTCCAGTTCCTGCGCGGCGAATGTCAGCGGCACCAGCCCCGGCCGCGTCTCGACCAGCGGCAAACCGAAGCTTTCGGCCAGCCGGTAGCCATAGCCCGTCGCCCCCATCTTGGGAATCGACTTGCCCCCCGTGGCCACAATCACCGACTGCGCCGCCACCACCCCACGCGCGGTCTCGACCGCAAAGCCATCGGTCCCGCGCCGCACCTCGCCCAAGGCGCAGCCCAGCCACAATTCGCCCCCCGCCGCCGCAAGATCGCGCAGCAGCATCTGCACGATCTGCATCGCCGATCCGTCACAGAACAACTGCCCCAGCGTTTTTTCGTGCCAGCTGATTCCCGCCGCATCGACCCGCGCGATGAAATCGCGCGCCGAATAGCGTTTCAGCGCTGAAACGGCAAAACGCGGATTGCGGCTGATGAACCGCTCGGGCGTCACGCCAAGATTGGTAAAGTTGCACCGCCCCCCGCCCGAGATGCGGATCTTCTCGCCCGCAGCCTTGGCATGATCGACCACCAGCACCCGCCGCCCGCGCCGCGCCGCCTCGATCGCGGCGAAAAGCCCCGCCGCACCCGCCCCCAGAACAATGACATCGACCCCATGCATGACCCCAGACCTAGCCCCGCCGCCAAGCCATGGCAATCACCGCTTTTTTTCGCCAAATCCCCCTTGCAGCCCCCCGCACCCTTCGCTAAACACCCGCTCACGGTTGGGGCGTCGCCAAGTGGTAAGGCAGCGGTTTTTGGTACCGCCATACCTAGGTTCGAATCCTAGCGCCCCAGCCAAGTTTTCCCTTTTACAAACCGCGAATGATCCGGCCGCGCCACGCGGCGGTTTGGGTGCGTTTGCATGATACGCCATGCAGATGGCACGGCCCTATTCAGCGCCGTGCCCGTTCCCGTTCCTGACGCTTCACCAGTTGCGGCGAAAAGGCAAAAGTCATGTCCGCTGACGGGCAGATGACCACCCGATCCCCGCGCGCAATGGCCAAAGCGCCGAACAGGCGTTCGATGGCATGCAGCACCGTCCCGTCCGACGGCAGGGGTTCGCGCGCCACCGTTTCCCAAGGCAGATCAAGCGCCTCGAAAGCCCGCAGATAATCGGGCGTCGCCCAGAACATCGTGCCAGGCGAAAACACGAACCGGTCCGGCAACTGTCCCTTGTGCAAAAGCGGAAACATCCCCTCGGCCAGCGCACGCGTCTGGCCCCAGCCGAAATTCTGTGCCACCTGCGGCAGATACAGGCTCGGCCCCGGCGCGGCCATGGCCAGATCGGCAAGGATATCGTCAATCGAAGCCTGCCCCTTGGCTGCGTTTCCGATCAGCGCCGACAGCAAAAACCCCGACCAATGCGGCACGAAATAGCGCCGCACGCGGCCCGACGGACGTTTGACATGGACATGGCCGATCAGGTCATGCCCCGCGGCCCGCATCCTTGGCAGCATGTCCAGAAAAGGCACGACATCACGCCCGACATTGCCACAGGCGAAAAACTCGACCCCGCCAGAATATCCGTCAAAGGCCTGCAAAACTGCCGCGCGGTTGGCCTCGGGTCCGGTCAGATACAGCCGGGGTTTTGCCCTGTTCACTTCAAGCGCCGCGCGGATTTGCGGCAAACCGTCAAGGAAATAGGCATGCACATGAAGCCCGGCCGAAACCGGGCGCAGCGGCGCTGCCCCCCCGCAGGGCCTCAGCACGGGCAGAATTGCCTCGGCCAGCGCCGTCCCTTCGGCCAGCATCAGATCGGGATAACGCGGCCACCTGTCCTGCGGCAGCAGATAGGGATGAAACCCCGCAATGGTGCTACCCACATCCTGACCGGTCGCATAGCGCCCGACCTGACGGCGCACCCAATATCGCCGCGCACTGGGTAGCAGCGCCTGAAACGGCGGCGCGACGATAAGCGCATCATAAAGCGCCAGCGCCCTCGCCTGCCCGACCATCCGGCACACCGGCCCCCGCAGACCATCGGGCAAGGCCAAAATCAGCCGCAAAATTTGGTCCGAAAGAACGAACTTTGAATGCATTCACTGGTTACTCATTCAATTCAGACCTGAAAACTGAACCGGCCGCGTCACCGCAATATGACCGCCGCCGCCGATATGCTAGGTTGCTCGTCATTCTTCAAAAGCTGTCGCTGTCTTTCCGATGGCTTGCAAGCGTTTTGCGCCCGGCCGCCGCGCAATGCACCACCCTAACCCCAAATCGGCTGCAATCCCCCCTGTTTGCCCGCGATCTGTTATCCGAAAGCAGGGCAATTCCCCACCCTCTGGCAACGGCACGCATATCGTCTATCTTCGCCTGCGCGGGGCGTGACATTAACGATTCTCAGTTTGGGGTCTATCCATGGCGATCATTTACGGAACCAGTCTTGACGACAAGATGGACGACCGCATCTACGGCAGCCCCGACAATGATACCATTTTCCTGCTGGAAGGCAGCGACTGGGTTGACGCATCGACCGGCAGCGATGTGATCTTTGGCGGCAGCGGCTTTGACGTGGCGATGTACATCCCGCTGCAATCGGGCGTCATTATCAACCACACCGCGCAAAACTTCACCGTCAACGGAACCGAGGTTCTGGCCTATACCGTCTTCAAATCGCCCGGATCGATCGACACCCTCAACAGCATCGAAGCCGTTCACGGTACCGCTTTTGCCGATCACATCTTCTTCACCGGCACCGGTTATTTCTTTGGCGAAGCGGGCGATGACGTCCTGACCACCATCCGCGAAACCGGCGTGACCGATGGCACCACCATCCTGCCGGGCAACGGCAACGACACGGTCAACGGAACGCTGGGCGATGTGGTCAGCTATGGCGATACCCGCTACGGCTTTGAACAGGATCTGATCGGCAAGGGCATCACCCTTGTCTTTACCGATGCCACCGCCGCCACGGTCTTTGACCGCGACGGCTCGGTTGACAAGATCACCAATGTCACGGCCTTCGACGGGTCGCTCAACAACGATGTCATGGTGGGCGACAGCGCGGCCGTGCACTTTCACGGCGATTCCGGCGATGATTACCTCAAGGGCGGGGCCGCGGCCGATACGCTCTCGGGCGGTCAGGGCGAAGACCGTCTCGATGGCGGCGAAGGCGATGACGATCTGCTTGCCGACGACGGCAATGACCGGCTCTGGGGCCGGTCCGGCGATGACTATCTTCAGGCAGGCACGGGCAATGACACGCTTTACGGCGGCTCGGGCAATGACACCTATGTCACCGACGGGGCCGATGTCCTGTCCGAAAACGCCTCGGAAGGGATCGATCATGTCCAAGCCTATGGCAGCTACACGCTGGGCGCCAATTTCGAGCTTTTGACCCTGATCGGCAACACGGCCGCCAACGGCACGGGCAACGCGCTTGACAACACCCTTGTCGGCAATTCCGCCGCCAATGGCCTGACCGGTCTGGGCGGCAATGACACGCTCAACGGCGATACCGGCAGCGATACGCTGGCGGGCGGCAGCGGCAACGACCTGTATTTCACCGATGGCGGTGACACGATCACCGAACTGGCCGGCGAAGGCACCGAAACCGTTCTGGCCTCGGCCAGCTATACGCTTGCGGCCAATCTCGAACATCTCACCCTGATCACCCTGGCCGAGATCAACGGCACCGGCAACGCGCTTGACAACAGCCTTGTCGGCAACGGCTCGGCCAACCGCCTGTCGGGCCTTGATGGCCATGACACGCTCAACGGCGATACCGGCACCGACACGCTGGTCGGCGGGGCGGGCAATGACCTTTATTTCACCGATGGCGATGACACGATCACCGAAAACGCACTTGAAGGCAGCGACACGGTGCAATCCACCGTCAGCCTGACCCTTGGCGCCAATCTGGAAGACCTTGTCCTGACCGGCGGCGCCGCAACCAATGCAACCGGCAATGACCTTGCCAACCGCCTGACCGGCAACAGTGCCGCCAACACACTGAATGGGGCGGCAGGCGCCGATACGCTGGCAGGCGCGGGCGGCGATGACACCTATATCACCGACGGCGCCGACACGATCACCGAAAACAACGCAAGCGGCACCGATACCGTCCGCGCCTCGGCCAGCCACAGTTTGGGCGCCAATCTCGAAAACCTTATCCTGACCGGATCTTCGGCCATCAACGGCACAGGCAATTCCCTTGCCAACCGCATCACCGGCAATGACGGCGCCAATATCCTTGACGGGGGCGCAGGCAACGACATCCTGATCGGCGGGGCAGGCAATGACACCTATATCACCGATGGCGGCGACACCCTGACCGAGGCCGCGAATGCAGGCACCGATACCGTGCGCTCGGGTCTGACCCATACGCTGGGCGCCAATCTCGAAAACCTTGTCCTGACGGGGTCAGCCGCCATCAACGGCACGGGCAACCTGCTGGGCAACCAGATCACCGGCAATGACGCCGCCAACACCCTGAACGGCGCCACCGGAACCGATACCCTGATCGGCGGCGCGGGCAATGACACCTTCATCACCGACGGGTCCGACACCCTTGTGGAAGAGGCGACCGGCGGGATCGACAGCGTCCGTTCCTCGGCCACGCACAGCCTTTCGGCCAATATCGAAAACCTCACCCTGACAGGCGCCGCCGCCATCAATGCCACCGGCAATGCGCTTGCCAACAGCCTTGTCGGCAACGCGGCCGCAAATACCCTGACCGGCGGCGGCGGCAAGGATATGCTGACCGGCGGCCTTGGCGCCGACAGCTTTGCTTTCACCGCCTTCACCGATTCGACCGCCACCCTTGCCGGCAGCGACATCATCACCGATTTCGTCGCCGGACAGGACAAGATCGACCTGCGCGCCCTTGATGCCAACCTGTCCACCGCCGCCACGAATGATGCCTTTCTTTGGGCAGGAACCGGCGCCTTCGGCACCACGGCCGACGGTCAGGTCCGCTACAGCCAGGATGCCGCAAACAACCGGACGCTGGTCTATCTCGACAATGACCGCGATACCGACCCCGAGATGGTGATTATCCTGACCGGCCTTCATACCCTCGGCCAGACGGATTTCCTGCTGTAATCCGCTCGCGGCCAGTCCGGGCAGGGCGGGGCCATCCCCGCCCGCCCCCATTGCGCTTTCCCCGCGCCGCAAGACCCGCTATCTGTTGCGCCTTCGCAGCTTCCGGGGCAGAACATGGCGCAAAACGCCACCGTGTACAAAGTTGAGCTTTCGGTCGCAGATATGGACCGCCACTATTACGAAACCCACAAACTCACCGTTGCCCGCCACCCGTCGGAAACCGACGAACGCCTGATGGTCCGCATCCTTGCCTTTGCGCTGAACGCCCATGAAAACCTGACCATGGCCAAGGGCATCGCCGCCGATGACGAACCCGACATCTGGCAAAAAAGCCTGAGTGGCGAACTGAACCTGTGGGTCTCGCTTGGCCTGCCGGGCGAAAAGGCGGTGCGCCAGTCCTGCGCGCGGGCCGAACGGGTGATCCTCTATCCCTATGGCGGCCGTGTCGCGGAACTGTGGTGGGAAAAAATCCGCCGCAGCACCCTGCGCTTTGACAACCTCGATGTGGTCGCACTGTCCGAACAGGACAGCGCCGCCTTAGGCAGGCTCGCCAGCCGCACGATGCGGCTTCAGGTCAATATCCAGGACGGCGACGTGATGGTCAGCACCGGCGATGCCATCATCCACCTCACCCCGCTGCATTGGAAAACCGCCGCCTGACATGCCTTGCCCCATCCCGCAGGGGCGGGGGCTGCGCAGGGTTTGGTTGCGGCACGGTCCCGCGGATCGGTCCGCCAGAAAAACCTGTCGGGCGCCAGCCATTGACCTTGCCTGACCGAAGTTATGCCTTAGGCCAATTCAACAAAGCACCGAGACTCCCGTTCCATGACACAGCCCCCTTTTGCCCTATACGTCATTGCCCACCCGTCCTTTGCCGCACGGTTTGACTACATCACGGGCCATATCGCCGCCAAAAGCCGGGCCAGCCCGGTCTTTACGGGCATCATCGGCCAAGACGCGGTCTTGCAGCCCGGCCATGGCCACAGCCCCGCCCTGACCCCCGGCGAGGTGGGCTGCGCCCTGTCGCATATGGCCGCCTATCGCCATATGGCCGAACACGGCATCGACCGCGCCTTCGTGATCGAGGATGACGTGGTTCTGCCGGACTCCTTCGATGACATTGCCCGTCATGTCCTGTCGCTGCTCGAACCCGGCGAGGTGATTTCGCTGCACAGCCCGACCGCCCAAAAGCGCCTTCTGTCGCTGCATGGCGCGGTCGATCTTGCCGGAAGCCGCCTGTGCCATCCGTTCCAGCCCCATGCCGTTCGCACCGCATCCTGCTATGCCATCCATATCGGCGCGGCGGTGCGGATTGCCGCAGGCAACAATCCGGTGCGCTTTGCGGCCGATGATTTCTCGGGTTTCTGGGAAAATGGTCTGGTCGGTGCGCTTCGCATCGCCTCGCCGCAACTGGCCGAAACCGCAGGGCTGGAATCGGTGATCGGCTATCACAAGCCGGGGCTGAAAAAGGCACTGGCCCGCTGGGCCAATGACCAGTCGGTCCTTTCGGCCCTGCTCAGCGCAAGGCGCAAATGGCTGCGCCGCAAAGGGGACCGCAACCACATGTTTTCCCCCGACATCTCGCCCCTTGCCGCAGGCAACCCTGCCTTCGGTGCCTCTGTCCCGCCCCGGTCCGCACCCGGCGGATAGCCCCGCCCCCCCTTGCGCGGCCCGTCGAACGCCAAACGGTCTTGCGGCGGTTTAACCTGTCGCCATTCGGCCCGTCCTGACCTATCAAAAGTTGTCACGCCGCCCGTTCCTTCCGGCGTCACCACAGCCCCAGCGTATCGAGTGTGCCAATGCCGCCTGCCCCCGTGATCTATGTCATCGCCCACCCGGCCTTTGCGCGCCGCTATGCCTATATCACGCGCCATGTCGCCGCGATGACCCGCGCCACCCCTGTCTTTGTCGGCGTGATCGGCCGCGATGCGGTGTCGCAGCCCGGCCATAGCCACAGCACCGCCCTAACCCCCGGCGAAGTGGGCTGCGCCCTGTCCCATGTCGCCGCCTATCGGCACATGGCCGAACACGGCATAGACCGCGCCTTCGTGATCGAGGATGACGTGATCCTGCCACCGGATTTCGACAGTATCGCCACCCGCATCCTGTCGGAACTGACCGAGGGCGAGGTGATCTCGCTCCACAGCCCGACCAGACAGAAACACCGGCTGTCCTTGCAAGGCGCCTTTGCGCTTGGCGGCAGCCAAATCTGCCACCCGTTCACGGCGGCGGCGGTCCGCTCGACCTCGTGCTATGCGATCCATGGCGCGGCGGCGGCGCGGCTTGCCGCGGCCAACGATCCCGTGCGTTATCTGGCGGATGAATTCCACAGCTTCTGGGACCATGGGCTGGTGCGCGCCCTTCGCATCGCCTCGCCGCAACTGGCGGGAACGGCGGGCTTTGAATCGGTCATCGGCTATCACCGACCGGGGCTGAAGAAAGCGCTGGCCCGTCTGGCAAACCGCCTGCCGGGTATTGCGGCCCTGCTGTCGGCGCGCCGCATCTGGCTGCGGCGCAAGCGCGACCGCAACCATGTCTTTTCCCCCGCCGCCTCGCCGCTTGCGGCCGGAAATCCGGGCTTTGGCACCGTCAGCCCCGCCGTTCCCATGACAGCAGAAGCGAGACAAGAACGCAAAGCGTGAACAGATAGGCCCCCCAGCCCGGTACCACCTCGCCCAGCCCGATTCCCTTGGCCACCACCACCGTCAGCGCAAGCAGGAACACATCCGCCATCGCCAGCCGCCCCAGCGCCCACAGCCAGCGCCCCGCGCCCGGCCCCGCCCATCCGGCCGCGTGCAGCACAAGGCCCAGACATTTCGCCATCGGCGCCAGCAACGCGAACACCGCCACCACCAGCGCCAGCATCCGGTCACTGTCCCACAGCGTGGCAAGGCCCGACAGAACCGAAATCCCCTCGGGCGCGAACCATTCGCCGCCCAGCCAATCGGGCAGGGTCAAGCTGGGCAATAGCGCCGTGTGCAACAGCGGCGCCGCCCATGACAGCGGGAACAGCCCGCACAGCGCCACCGCCGCCAACAGCCTGACCCGCCTCATGCCCCGCCCGCCAGCCGCCGCAGCGCGGGCACCAGTTCGGCCGCCTCGCGGCACACCACGGCGCCCGCCTGCGCCAGCCGCCCCCCCACATCGACCGGCAGGCTGGTATTCGAACCCTCGGGGATCTGGTTCAGCCGCCCGCCAATCAGCACGGGGCACGCCACACCCGCCGCACGCAGCGCCTGATAATATTCCAGCGCCACCCCGTTATAGGTGCTGATCGCCACCGCATCGGGCCGCACCGCGCGCACCTGTTCTGCCAGCCGCGCGGCTTCGGTCGAAACTCCGCCATCCAGCACCGTCACCCCGACCCGGCGCAAGATCTCGTCCACCAGCATCTTGCCATGTTCATGCACATCGCTTGTCGCCACCAGCACCCGCAGCCCGTCCAGCCCCGCCACATCCACCCCCGCCAGCGCGTGATCGGCCATTTCGGCCAGTTCCGACAGGATCGAGGCCGCCACCACCGGCACCCGCCCACCCGCCGCCGCCGGATCGGGAACCCCTGCGCCAAAGGCCGCCTCAAGCCGCCTTGCCCCCAGCCGCCGCAGCGCCAGCAGCATCTGGAAGGCATCACCCGTATCCACCCCCGCCTCGGCCAGCCCCCGCAACGCCGCCGCGCAAAAGGCCCGTCCCCCCGCCACGATCCGCGCCGCCATCGCATCGACCGGCGCAAGGTCGATCATGCCCGCCCAAGGGCCCGCGAAATCCTTCAGCCGCCCCGCAAAGACCTGCGCTTCGATCACCTCGTCCACCTCGGGAATACGGTCATTCTCGCTGACCGGCACGGCGTTGATGGCATGGCCCGTCGGGCGCAAGACCTGCCCCGCCGCATCGGCCAGCAAATAGCTCGACAGACTGGCGAAATTCGCCGCAGCCGTGCCGCGATAGCCGGTCGTATTGCCATAGATCACCGTTCCCGGCGCCGCCCCCACTTCGGCCATCGCCCGCTGAAAGGCCAGCCGCGCCACGGGGTCGCTGAAATGGTGCCCATAGCAATGCCCCACCGGCGCGCCCACCAGTCCGGTGATGATATGCGTCTCCAGCAGCACCATGCCCAGACAACTGGCCAGATCGGTGAATTGCGCGGCAAAGCCGTCATCCAGATTGGAATGCACGATCACCGGCACCGCCTGCGCCGCGATCAGCCCCAGCGCCCGCACCGTCTGCGCCGTGGCCACGATGTCATCATCATGCCCCGGCACGCGAAAGGTGAAATACTGCCCCAGATTGCCGATCGCGGTGCTTCCGGCGGCCAGCGCCGCCTGCGTGTTTTCCAGCGCGGCGGGAAAACCCAGCACGAAATCCCCGAAATGCGGGGCCACGGGGGCGGCATTGGCCAGCGCCACGAAATCCTCGACCCCGCGCAAGATCATCCCCGTCCCGCGCTGCGCCCCTGCCCGTTTCGCCAGCGGCACTGCCATCGACCAGTCAAGGCACAGGCCGTACCGGTCCACTCGCGCCCCCTGCCGCGCCGCCCCGTCCCAGATGTCGTGATAGGCGCGGCAGCTTTTGGCGAAATCGCGGTATCCGATCTGCGCGTGTTGCATCACCGCGCCCGCCTGGATCTGCGCCCGCTTGAAGCCGTGTTCCGACACCGCCCCCACATGCGCCAGAAAGGCCGAAGGCCCCACCGTCCAGTCCCGCGCCAGCGCCCGCCCCTCGGCCAGCAGGTCTGCCCCGCGCGGCAGGTCGGCTTCGGGCAACAGGCGCGCAGTCGGGGCAAGGGTCATGGCAGGCCATCCTCGGGCGGTGTCCCGCCACGAAAGCCGCCGCCATGGCCCCTGTCAACCAAAGCCCCGCCGCCGCCTTGCAAAACACGGCAAAGCCTTTCACACCCGGCACATCACAGGGGGATATCATCCATGCATCTGGGTTTCATCGGCACCGGCACCATCACCGCCGCCATCCTGCGCGGGCTGAAATCCTCGCCCCATGCCGGTTGGCCCGTCACGCTGTCGCCGCGCAGCGCAGGCCTTGCCGCCCGCCTTGCGGCCGAGTTGCCGCATGTCACCGTGGCCCCCGACAACCAAAGCGTGATCGACAGCGCCGAAACCGTCATCCTTGCCGTGCGCCCGCAGGTGGCCCAGACGGTGCTGACAGGGCTGCACATCCGCCCCGACCAGACCGTCATCAGCCTGATCGCCGCCACCCCCGCCCATCACATCGCCGCGTGGACGAGCGCCAGCCGCATCTGCCGCGCCATTCCGCTGCCTTTCTCGCAGGACCGGCGCGATGTCGTGCCCGTATTCCCCCCCTTGCCCGAGGCGATGGCCCTGTTCTCGGCCCTTGGCCGCGCCCTCGCCGTGGACGATCAGGCAACTTTCGATCTTTACGCTGCCACCAGCGCCCTGATGGCCAGCTATTTCGGCATCCTCGAAACCGCCGCTGCATGGGCCGTGGCCAATGGCATGCAGCCGGCCGATGCCCGCACCTATCTTGCGGGGCTGTTCGCCAATCTGGGCCATGCGGCCCTGCAAAGCCCGCTCGATCTTGCCACACTGCGGGTCGAACATGCCACGCGCGGCGGGCTGAACGAACAGGTCTTTGCCGATTTTGCGGCCCATGGCGGCACACAGGCGCTGACCGCGGCGCTGGATACCATCCTTGCGCGCATCCGCGGCTGACCGCCCGATCCCGCCACCCGCCAAGGGAATCACTGGAAAAACCGCTGCCACGGGTGCAGCCTTGCCCCATCCCCGCCGTTCGGAAAGGATCGGCCATGTCCGCATCGCAGCGCCCTGTCACCCTGCTTGTCGGCACCACCAAGGGCGCCTTCCTTCTGCGTCATGGCGACGGGAAATGGTCGCTCGACGGGCCCTTCTGCCATGGCTGGCCCATCAACCACATGATCGGCACGGGCCAGAACCTGTGGGCTGCAGGCGGGAATGACTGGTATGGCGCGGGCATCTGGCGTTCGTCCGATGGCGGCGCCACATGGGAACTGGCCAAACTCGCCAACGGACAGGTCGATACCTTCGCTGCCGAAAACCCCGACGTCGCCGCCCATCTGGGCATCCCCGCACTGCCCCCCGGCCCGTTCAGCGGCCGCATCTCGGCGCTGTGGTCGGTGCATCTGGCGGGCGATACGCTTTATGCGGGGGCCAAACCCGCCACGCTTCTGGCCAGCCATGACGGCGGCGCGACATGGCAGGCAGTCGAGGGGCTGACCAACCACCCCTCGGGGCCCAGTTGGGAACCGGGGGCGGCAGGCCTGACCCTGCACACCATCCTGCACGACCCTGCCAATCCCGCCCATCTGTGGGTAGGCATCTCGGCGGCGGGGGTATTTGCTTCCGAAGATGGCGGCGCGACATGGGATCGCCGCAACCGCCTTGCCAACGCCCCCCATGACCATGGCGCCCCCGATCACGGCGCCTGCGGCCATGATGTGGGCTATTGCGTGCACAACATGCAGCGCGCCACCGGGTCCGACCTGATCTATCAGCAAAACCACCACGGCGTGTTCCGCAGCCCCGATGGCGGGCGCAGCTGGCATGACATCACCGCAGGCCTGCCCTCGTCCTTCGGCTTTCCCATCGCGGTCAACCCGCATGACCCCGCCATGATCTGGACCCTGCCGCTCAATGGCGACAGCAAGGGCCGCTACCCCCAAGGTGGCCGCGCACTGGTGTGGAAATCCACCGATGGCGGTGACAACTGGTCGCCCAAAGGCGCGGGCCTTCCCGAACGCAACTGCTTTTTCACCGTCCTGCGGCAGGCCATGACGACCGACAGCCAACAGCCCGCTGGACTGTATTTCGGCACCAATACCGGCAGCATCTTCGCCAGCTTCGATGAAGGCGAAACCTTCACCGAAGCCGCCCGTCACCTGCCCACCGTCCTGTGCGTCGAAACACTCAGCTAAGCACCGCCCATCGGGCCCCGCGCCGCAGACCGCACCGCCAGCCCGCCTTGACAGCCCCCGCCCGCTGGTCCACATCGGCCTCATCCCGTCCGATACGCAAGGACCGCCGCATTGCCCGCCCTTTCCCGCATCCTTCCGCTTCTGGCCTGCACCGGCCTTGCCGCCTGCGGCGCCTCGACCGAAATTCGCATGTATCCCGTGTCCGGCCCGCTAGCCGCGACCGCCCCCCTGCCGGTGATCGAGGCCACGGCCAAGAACACCGACAACGCCTCGGGCAACCTGAAATTCCGCCTGCCCGATGGCACCCGCTGCGAAGGGACATGGGCCTCGGTCCAGCCCAAGGTCGTCACCCGCGACCGCGGCCTGTCGATCAAGCTCAGCGGTCCGGGCGGTGATTTCGGCGGCAAGACCGAAACCGTGGGCGGCGTGAACCCCGGCGAATTGTTCGCCGTCTGCCGCGACAACACGCAGGTTCAGGGCGATTTCGTCATGGGCAGCGGCACCACCAGCGGCACAGGTCAGGCGACCGACAGCCGCGGCAATACCTACCGCCTGCTTTTCTGATCCAGCGCTTCGGCCAGCAGCCCGCGCACCAGCGCGGGCGGCACATCCTCGGCCACAAAGGCCGCGCCGATGCCACGGGCAAGGATGAACCGCAGCTTTCCGTCCACCACCTTCTTGTCCTGCCCCATCAGCGCGACCAGCGCATCGGCATCGGGCAGATCGCCCGCAATATCGGCCAGATCGACCTTCATCCCCATCGCCCGCAGATGCGCCCGCACGCGGCTGGGCGCTTCCTGCGAACAAAGACCAATGCGCTGCGACAGCTCGAAAGCCAGCGCGCAGCCGATGGCAACACCTTCGCCATGCAGCAGCCGCTCGCCATAGCCCGTCGCCTTTTCCAGCGCATGGCAAAAGGTATGGCCAAGGTTCAAAAGCGCCCGCTCGCCCTCTTCCGTCTCGTCGCGGGCGACGATCCCCGCCTTCATCTCGACCGACCGGCGCACCGCATATTGCCGCGCTTCCGCATCCCCCGCCGCCATGGCAGGCGCGTTGATTTCCAGCCAGTCGAAGAACGCCGCATCCCCGAGCAGCCCGTATTTCACCACCTCGCCATATCCGGCCAGAAAATCGCGGCTGGGCAGGGTGGCCAGCGCATCGATATCGGCCAGCACGAGTGAGGGTTGATGAAACGCCCCCACAAGGTTCTTGCCCTGCGCCGTATTGATCCCCGTCTTGCCACCGACCGATGAATCAACCTGCGCCAGCAGCGTCGTCGGTATCTGCACGAACCGCACACCCCGCCGCAGCACCGCCGCAGCGAACCCCACCAGATCGCCGATCACCCCGCCGCCAAAGGCCACGACCACATCGCGCCGCTCGACCTTTTGCTCCAGCAGCCATTCCACGCAAACCGCGAACTGCTCCCAACCCTTGGTCCCCTCGCCCGCAGGCAGCGCCAGCGACGAAACCGCAATCCCTTGGGCCGCCAGTGCCGCCTCAAGCCGTGCCAGATGCAGCGGGGCCACGGTTTCATCCGTCACCACCGCCACGCGGCGGCGCCTCAGCAGCGGCGCGATCTCGGCCCCCGCCTGCCCGATCAGCCCGCGCCCGATCCGCACCTCATAGGACCGCGAGCCCAGCTCGACGGCAACCCGATCCAATTCCATGCGCCTAGTCCTCTGCCAAAACGTCCGGCCGCGCCGCCAGCGCCGCCACGACCTTGGTCGCCATATCCTCGACCGAAAGCTCGGGCGCGGAATCGACCACCACCTCGGCCAGCGCATAAAGCGGCACCCGCGCCTCGTAAAGCTGGCGCAACGTCTCGCGCGGGTTGTCGGTCCGCAACAGGGGCCGCGTCGTCTTGTGACGCACGCGGCTCCACAGCAAATCCAGATCGGCCTGCAGCCAGACCGACACCCCTGCCTCGGCAATCAGCGCCCGGTTCTGTTCGGCCAGAAAGGCCCCGCCGCCGGTGGACAGGATGCAGGGCTCGCCCCGCAGCAGCCGCGCCAGCACCTCGGTTTCGCGGGCGCGAAAGAACGGCTCGCCGTCGCGGGCAAAGATCTCGGCAATCGACCGGTGCGCCGCCTTCACGATCTCTTCGTCCGAATCAAGGAACGGCACGCCCAAAAGCCGCGCCACGGCCGTGCCGACCGCGGTTTTCCCCGCGCCCATCATCCCCACCATCACGACCGTCTTGTTCAACCGCCGCACCGTTCGCCCCGTTCCCTACCGCGCCACCGCGCAACGCGCACGCCGCTCACCATCCTGTCATCCTGAATGGCGTGATCTTGCGCGGATTGCCATATATATTCGCCCCGCATGGCGTGGCATTCCGGATCGAAAGGCCGTAGAACCATGCAAAAGCCACCGCTTCCCCGCAACGGGATAGCCGGAAAGGCCACGGGCGGGCAATCACCCGCCATGACGGGCAGCGACAAGACCGGCACGGGCAGGCCGGAACGGGCAGAAAGGGCAAGACCATGGGCTATATCATCAAGGCGCTGTTCGTGCTGGCCCTGCTGGGCGTGGTCGCCCTGTCCGCCTTTGCCTATCTGGCCGACCTCACCCCCCCCAAATCCGAGGTGAAAGTGCCGGTGACGCTGCATGCCGATTGACACGCGGCTTGGTCTTGCCTTGGCGCTGGCGCTGGTCTCGGCCCCGCTTTGGGCCGAAGAACCGCTTTCCGCCATCGACTGGCTGTCGCAATCCGTCTCGGCCCCCGCCACCCGCACCGGCCCTGCCGAGCCTCCGGTTTCGCAGGGCGTCAGCAATGGCGATGTCTCCGTCTCGGTCCTCGGCGGTCCCTCGCCCGATGCCGTGGGCCTCTTGCGCCCCGAGGTGACGGGCCTTCCCGCCAACCTCTGGGGTCTGGGCGATACCGCCGCCATCGCCACCGCCATCGGCCACGAACGCCCCGTCACCCTGCCCGCCCTGCGCGGCCTGCTGCTATCTGTCCTGCTGGCCGAGGCGACACCCCCCGCCGATGCCTCGCCCCAAGGCACCCTGCTTCTGGCCCGCATCGACAAACTGCTCGATCTGGGCGCGCTCGATCAGGCCCGCGCCCTGCTTGATGCCGCGGGCACACCCAGCCCCGCGCTGTTCCGCCGCTCCTTCGATGTCGCCCTTCTCACCGGCGAGGAAGATCGCGGCTGCCGCGTGATGATCTCGGCCCCCGGCCTTGCCCCCACCTTTCCCGCCCGCATCTTCTGCCTTGCCCGCTCGGGCGACTGGAACGCCGCCGCCCTGACCCTGCGCACCGCGCAAGCCCTCGGCTATGTCACGCCGGAAGAAGACGCCCTCTTGTCGCGCTTTCTCGACCCCGACCTTTTCGAAGGCGACCCCGCCCTTGCCCCACCCGCGCGTGTCACCCCCCTGGCATGGCGCATGTTCGAGGCGATCGGCGAACCCCTGCCCACCGTCACCCTGCCCATCGCCTTTGCCCATGCCGAACTGCGCCCCCAGGCGGGCTGGAAAAGCCAGATCGAGGCCGCCGAACGCCTGACCCGCGCAGGCGCCATCGCGCCCAATGTGCTGCTTGGCCTTTACACCGAACGCAAACCCGCCGCTTCGGGCGGCGTCTGGGACAGGGTCGCCGCCTTCCAGCGCTTCGAAAGCGCCCTGCTGGCCGACCGCAGGCTCGATATCGAGAAAACCCTGCCCGACATCTGGTCGCAACTGGCCGGCGCCGAACTCGAAGCCGCCTTTGCCGAACTTTACGGCGAAAGGCTCGCCAATCTGGTGCTCGACGGCGATGCCGGCCGCATTGCCTATGAGGCGGGGCTGCTTTCCCCCGCCTTTGAAGCCGTGGCCAAAACCCGCGTCCCCGCCTCGCCACGCGAATATTTCCTGACCGCGCTGGCCAAGGGCGACCTTGCCGCCGCCCCCGCCCCCGACAGCCTGACCCGCGCCATCAAACCCGCCTTCACCGGCGCCCCCCTTGCCCCCGACCTTCAGGCCCTGCTCGACGCCAACCGCACCGGCGAGGCGATTCTGGCCGCCATCGACCGCATCGAAAGCGGGGTGCAGGGCAATCTTCCCGCCGTGACCGAAGGCCTCGCCCTGCTGCGCGCCGTGGGGCAAGACCGCATCGCCCGACGCGCGGCACTTGAACTCATCCTGCTCGAACGGCGCGGCTGACCATGGCGCCCGCCCATCCCGACCAATGGATTTCCGCCTTCCTCGCCGCCGCCGCGGCCGAACTTGACGCCGCGCGCAACACCCGGCTTGCCTATGGCCGCGATCTCAAGGATTTCGCCGCATGGCTGGCCCGCCGTGGCGAATCCTTCGCCACCGCCACCCGCGCCGATGTCGAAGCCTATCTCGTTGCCTGCGAAGCCGAAGGCCTGTCCAAAGCCACCCGCGCCCGCCGCCTGTCATCGATCCGCCAGCTCTACCGCTTCGCGCATGAGGAAGGCTGGCGCGCCGACAACCCCGCCCTGCGCATCACCGGCCCCGGCGCCAGCAAATCCCTGCCCAAAACCCTGACCATCGAACAGGTTGACCGCCTGCTCGACGCCGCCCGCACCAAGGGCCGGTCAGACGCAGAACGCCTGCGCAACCGCGCCCTGCTCGAATTGCTCTACGCCACCGGAATGCGCGTGTCCGAACTGGTGGAACTGCCCGTGGCCGCCCTACGCGGCGATCCGGCCATGATCCTCGTGCGCGGCAAGGGCGACAAGGAACGCATGGTGCCGCTCTCCTCGCCCGCCCGCACCGCCGTCACCGACTGGCTGGCAACCCGCGACGCCGTCGAAGAAGCCGCCCGCAAACAGGGCGTCCTGCCTTCGAAATACCTCTTCCCCGGCCCCGGTGCCGCAGGCCACCTCACACGGCAGCACGTCCACCTGATGCTCAAGGATATCGCGGTGCTGGCAGGCCTCTCGCCCGCAATGGTCACGCCCCACACCCTGCGCCACGCCTTCGCCACCCACCTTCTGGCCGGTGGCGCCGATCTTCGCGTGATCCAGACCCTGCTCGGCCATGCCGACCTTGCCACCACCGAAATCTACACACATGTGCTGGACGAGCACCTGAAACACCTCGTCCTCACCCGCCACCCTCTGGCCCGCAAATGACCGCAGATCTTCTGCTCTTCGCCCTCGCCGCGCTGCTTCTCGCCCCGCTCGCCCTACCGCGCCTGCGCGCCCGCCTCATCGCGCTGGCCCGCCGCTACGATCCGCGCGACCGCGCCGATACGCTGCGCAACGACATCCTCGATGTCCCCATGGGCAAGGAACACCGCGACCGCCTGATCGGCGCGCTCGACCTGCACGAACACACCGTGGACGAGATCATGCGCCACCGCCGCCAGATCGAGATGATCGATGCCGACAGCCCGCCCGACGCGATCCTGACCCAGATCCTCGCCTCGCCCCATACCCGCCTGCCGGTTTTCCGCGACAGCGACGAAAACATCCTCGGCGTCATCCACGCCAAAGACGTCCTGCGCGAGGTGGACCGTCTGGTCCGCATCGAAGGCGAAGGGCTCGCCGCGCTCGATATCGTCAAGGTGGCGATGAAACCCTATTTCGTGCCCGAAACCACAGCACTTGACGAACAGATGCGGCAGTTCCTGAAACGCCGCACCCATTTCGCCCTTGTCGTCGATGAATATGGCACGCTTCAGGGCCTGATCACCCTCGAAGACATTCTCGAAGAAATCGTGGGCGAGATTAACGACGAATTCGACATCACCCCCCGCAGCAGCGCCCTGACCCGCACCGAAACCGGCGATTACCTTGTTGATGGCGCCATGACGATCCGCGATCTCAACCGCGCGCTCGACTGGTCGCTTCCCGATGACGAGGCAAACACCATCGCAGGCCTTGTGATCCACGAAGCCCAGACCATTCCCGCCGAAGCACAGGCCTTCAGCTTCCACGGCTTCCGGTTCGAGGTCGTCACCCGCCGCGAAAACCGCATCTCGCGGCTGAAAATCCGCCCGCTCTGACAGCGATATCTCCGCGCCAATTCCCGCCCCGCTGCCCCGAAGGCCTCTGTCCCCGGCGCAAGGAAAGGCGCATATCTGGGCAAGGGTGAAAGGCCCGCGTCTTTCATACTCGTCCAAATATCCCGGGGGGGAAATCGGCCAAGGGCCGATTTGGGGGGCTGGCCCCCCATCCTGCACCCTTTCGCGCAGCCCTACCTGCTGCGGAACAAAGACCCTAGGATGCCGCGCACCACCGCCTGCCCCGCCTTGGTGCCGATCTGGCGCGCAAAGCTTTTGGCCATGGCCGTGCCGATCGAATCCGCGCGGCTCGCCGGTGCGCGGCGGGGCGCGGCGTCGCGCGCGGCCCCGCCGTCATAGCGCCGTGCATTCTGCAAGCCGTCATCCTCGGCCGCCCGCCCCCAGGGCGTGGCCCCGCCCTGCGGCGCGGCCTGCGCCTGTTGCTGCCGCGCCGCCTCGGCCGCCGCCTGATCGGCCTTTGCCTTCAGCTTTTCATAGGCGCTTTCGCGGTCAACCAGCGTGTCGTATTTCCCCCTGACCGGTGACGTCGCCATCAATTGCGCCCGCAGCGCGGGGTCGATGGGGCCAAGCTGGCTTGACGGCGGGCGGATCAGCGTGCGCTGCACCATGCCCGGCACGCCCTTGGCCTCGAGGAAACTCGTCACCGCCTCGCCGGTGCCCACATCGCGGATCGCCTCTTCGGTCTTGAAGGCCGGATTGTCGCGATAGGTTTCCGCGGCCATCTTCAGGTCTTTCTGGTCCTTGGCGGTGAACGCCCGCAGCGCGTGCTGCACGCGGTTGCCCAGCTGGCCCAGAATCGTTTCGGGCACATCGGCGGGGTTCTGGGTAATGAAATAGACCCCCACCCCCTTCGACCGGATCAGCCGCGCCACCTGTTCCACCTTGGTCACCAGCGCCTTGGGCGCGTCCTGGAACAGAAGATGCGCCTCGTCGAAGAAGAACACGAGCTTGGGCTTTTCCGGGTCGCCCACCTCGGGCAGGGTCTCGAACAGTTCCGACAGCAGCCACAGCAGGAAGGTCGCATAAAGCCGCGGGCTTTGCATCAGCTTGCCGGCGGCCAGCAGGTTCACCCGCCCCATGCCGCTGGCATCCACCGCCATCAGATCGGCCAGGTCCAGCGCCGGTTCCCCGAACAGCTTGGCCCCGCCCTCGTTTTCCAACACCAGCAACCGCCGCTGGATCGCCCCGATCGACGCTGTGGCAACCAGCCCGTAGCGGGTTGAAATCGTCTCGGCATTCTCGCCGACAAAGACCAGCAGCGCCTGCAAATCCTTCATGTCGAGAAGCGGCAGCCCTTCCTCGTCGGCCAGCCGGAAGGCCACGTTCAGCACGCCCTCTTGCGGTTCGGTCAGTTCCAGCAACCGCGACAGCAGCAAAGGCCCCATCTCGGCCACGGTCGCCCGCACCGGATGGCCCTGTTCCCCGAACAGGTCCCAGAATGTCACCGGAAAGGCCCTGTATTGCAGGTCCAGCCCGATGGTCTTTGACCGCGCCACAAAGGCCTCGTGCAGCTTGTGCGTGACCGACCCCGCCGCCGCGATCCCCGCCAGATCGCCCTTCACATCGGCCATGAACACCGGCACACCCGCCGCCGAGAACCCTTCGGCCAGCACCTGCAACGTCACTGTCTTGCCCGTGCCCGTTGCCCCCGCGATCAGCCCGTGCCGGTTGCCATAGCGCAGCAACAGCGTCTGCGGCAGCGCATGCCCCTCGCCGCCGCCGCCCACGAAAATCCCTGCATCCTCGGCCATGACGCCCCCCATTCGCACCGCTACACACAAGACGCGATCAAAGCGCCCGTTCGGGGCGCAGAATACATGCTTCCGGTTGCCCCGCCACCGCCTTCTTGCGCGCCGTGCTGCGGCCAAAGCACAGGCACCATGCCCGAAACCTGACCAAAAAATCAAAGATTTCAAGCGCCTCGCGCCATATCACATTCCTGTTGACGCATGCCGTTTTCCCGCTTAGCGTCACAAACCATGAAGTCGGCCAGTCCGACAGGGAGCAAAAAATACATATGGAAAGGGCCGGTTCCTCCGGCCCTTTCTTGCTTTCTGCCCCCCGATCACGTCCCCGCGTCCGCCCGTTTTCGCCGCTGACAGCCGCCCTGTCCCGTGCTAAGCGCAGCGCCATCGCAACTGACCAAGTGGACCCATGATGCCGAGCTTTCTTTCCCGCCTTCTTGCCGCCGGCCTGCTGACCGTTTCGGCAGCCGCCCTCCACGCGCAAGAGACCACGGCGCAGGATCCCGCCCCCGCCGCCACGACCGAGGCGCCCGCCGCCGATTCCGCCGCCGCGACCGACCTGTCGATGGGTCAGGCCCCTGCCGATGGCGTCGGGTCAACCTATACCAAGGAAGGCTTCGAAGACTGGCAGCAGCGTTGCGTCAAGACCGCCGATGGCAATGATCCCTGCCAGCTTTACCAGCTTCTGAAAGATGCCCAAGGCACCTCGGTGGCCGAGATCAACATGTTCTCGCTGCCCGAAGGCGGTCAGGCCGCCGCAGGCGCCACCATCATCGTTCCGCTGGAAACCCTGCTCACCGCCGGCATGCGCTTTGCCATCGATACGGCCGAACCCAAGGTCTATCCCTTCACCTTCTGCTCGCAGATCGGCTGCGTCGCCCGCATCGGCTTTACCGCCGACGAACTCGCCGCCTTCAAAAAGGGCGCCAAGGGCACGCTGACCATCGTTCCCGCCGTCTCGCCCAAGGATACCGTGGCACTGGATGTCTCGCTCAAGGGGTTCACCGCCGGTTATGACGCGGTCAAGGCCTCGAACGACGCGCTGCCCAAGCAGTAATCCGCAGCCCGCCTGCCCCGAACCCGCGCCCCAGGCGCGGGTTTTTTCATGCCCGCCGCAGCGCCAGCACCGCGTTCAGCCCGCCAAAGGCAAAGGCATTGCTCAGCACCGCCGCCACGGGCTTTTCGCGCGCGGCCCCTGCCACAATGTCCAGCGCGCAATCGGGGTCGGGGGCGCCATAGCCCAGATTGGGCGCGATCACCCCGTCGCGCAGCGCCAGGATACAGGCCAAAAGCTCGATCGCCCCCGTCCCGCCGATCACATGCCCGTGCATTGCCTTGGTCGATGACACCGCAACCCCCGCCAGCGCAGGCCCGAATACCCCGCGCAGCGCCGCCGCCTCGATCCGGTCATTGGCCGCGGTGCCGGTGCCATGGGCGTTGACATAGCCCACCTCCTCTGGCGCCATTCCCGCATCGCGCAGCGCCGCCGCAATCGCCCGCCCCGCACCCTCGACATTGGGCATCACGATATCGCCCGCGTCCGAGGTCATGCCAAAACCCGCCACCTCGGCCAAAATCCCGGCCCCGCGCGCGCGCGCATGGTCAAGGTCCTCGAACACAAAGACCGCCGCCCCCTCGCCCATCACCATCCCGTTGCGGTCGGCACTGAACGGGCGGCAGCCATCGGGCGACATCACCCGCAGCCCTTCCCACGCCTTGATGCCGCCAAAGCTCAGCATCGCCTCGGCCCCGCCCGTCACCATCGCCGTCACCGCCCCCGACCGCACCAACTGAAAGGCCAGCCCCATCGCATGGTTCGACGAAGCACAGGCCGACGACACGGTAAAAACCGGCCCCCTGATTCCGGTCTGCATGCTCACATGCGAAGCGGGGGCGCTGTTCATCAGCTTGGGCACCACCAGCGGATGCACGCGGTTCTTCCCCTCGGCATAGACCGCGCGGTAACTTTCGTCCCAGGTGGTCAGACCGCCCGCTGCCGTGCCCAGCACCACGCCCGCCTGCAACCCCAGCGCGCCGGTGAAATCCAGCCCCGCCTGCGCCACCGCCTGCCGCGATGCCTCAAGCGTGAACTGCGTCACACGGTCATACAGCGTCAATTCCTGCCGGTCGAACCGCGCATCCGCCTCCCAGCCGCGCACCTGCGCCCCGATGCGGATCGACAGCCGCTCGACATCGCGCATCTCCAGCGCCCCGATCCCGCAGCGCCCCGCAGACATCGCGGCCAGCGTGCCCGCCACATCGAATGCCAGCGCGTTGACCGTGCCAGCCCCCGTGATAGCAACCCGCCTCATGCCGCCTTTGCAGCCACCAGCCGCTCCACCGCCATCACCACCGACCCGACAGTCGAAAGATCGAACCCGCTGGCAGCAGGGTCATTGGCGTTGAACGGAACCGATACGTCATAGGCCTCTTCGATGGCAAAGATCGTCTCGACCAGCCCCAGACTGTCCAGCCCGAGCGCATCCAGACGGCTGTCCAGCGAAACATCCGCCAGATCAAGCACCGCCTGTTCGGCAATGATGGTGCGGATATGGTGCGCGATTGTCATGCTATCCCCCAATTTGCCGCCTTCTAACCGGCATCAGGCAACCGTTCGGTGACAGTTTTTTCCAATTCCTCGACCCGCCGCGCCAGACGGGGCAGGCGGCGCAACGCCTTTTGCAGCTC
Organism: Rhodobacter sp.; assembly: GCA_027484985.1. Taxonomy (GTDB): domain Bacteria; phylum Pseudomonadota; class Alphaproteobacteria; order Rhodobacterales; family Rhodobacteraceae; genus Paragemmobacter. The sequence goes on from JAIXRW010000042.1 coordinate 25,497, forward strand.
GACATGGGTTTCCATCTTCACCGCCGGATAGCCCAGCAACACCCGCCCCGCAGGCGCGTTGGTGAAAATCTTGGTGGCCCCGCCCGCGATCACGTCATCGCCCACAAAGATATTGTCATTCACCCCGCATTGCCCCGCCATCACCACACGGTCCCCGATCCGCGCCGATCCGGCAATGCCGACCTGACCGCACAGCAGACAATCGCGCCCGATCTGCACATTATGCCCGATATGGACAAGGTTATCGAGCTTGCTTCCCGACCCGATCACCGTATCGCGGATCGTGCCACGGTCGATGCAGACATTGGCGCCCAGTTCCACATCATCGCCAATGCTCACCGCACCCAGCGAATGGATGCGCGTCCAGCTTTGCGCCCTGATCTCGGTCCGTTCGCCCAGCGTCTCGCGAATTTCCTCGACCCCCGATTTTTCCGGCGTGACAAAGGAAAACCCGTCCGACCCCACCACCGCACCGGGCTGGGCGATGAACCGGTCCCCGATCCGCACCCGCGCCCCGATCCGCACGCCTTGGCACAGCAGCGCATCCGCGCCGATCACCGCGCCCTCGGCCACCGACACATGGCTGGCGATCCGCGCCCGCGCCCCGATCACCACGCCGCGCCCGATGGTGACAAAGGGCCCGATGGCCGCCCCCGCACCGATCACCGCACTTTCGTCGATCACGCTCAGCGGATGTACGCCCACGGCAATCTCGGGCCCGCCATCCATAAGCCGCGTCAGCCCCGCCATGGCCAGCCGCCCGCGCGGCGCGAAAACGGCAGCCTGCAAGCCCAGCCCCTGCCAGTCCGCCCCCGCCCACAGCAGCGCCGCCCGCGCCCGCCCCTTGGCGATTCCATCGGCATATTTCGGATCCATCGCCAGCGCCAGCGCCTCGGGCCCAGCCGCGGCAGGCTCGGCCGCCCGTTCGATCACCAGCGACAAATCCCCCGCCGCCTCGGCGCCAAGCGCGCGCGCGATCTCGCCGATTGTATGGCCCATCCGCAGTCCTCCGGTCGTTCCCGCCGGATTTACCCCTGAACGCCGCCCAAGACCACCCCGGCCTCGGCCAGCGCCCCGAAAATCCGTCCGTCCCGTCCGTAAACATCACGGCGATAGGTCATTTCGCCCTTCACCGTGGGCCAGGCCGTGAAATAGACCAGATGCACCGGCACCGGACGGTCCAGCTTGACCATGGTTTCCACCCCGCTGTCGAGCGCGGCCTGAAACACGCCCTTCGGGTCATCGCTCTGCGCCGACAGCAGCGCATAGGCAAAGTCGAACGGATCGGCCAGCCGGATGCAGCCATGGCTATAGGCCCGCACCTCTTTCGAAAACAGGTCCTTGGCCGGCGTGTCATGCAGATAGATGTTATAGGGGTTGGGGAACATGAACTTCACCTTTCCCAGCGCATTCCCGTCCGAAGGCGGCTGGCGCAGGCCAAAGGGAAAGGTCTTGGCGCTGAACGAGGCGAAATTGATCTGCTCGCGCGGCACCACGCGCCCCTGCCCGTCAACCACCTGCAAATGCCCCACCGCATTCGGGTTCTGTTGCAACAGCGGCAGATATTCCTTCACGATGATCGACCGTGGCACCCCCCAGCTGGGGTTCACGATCATATGCTCCATCAGGTCCGAAAATTCGGGGCTGCGCATATCGGTCGCGTTCTTGCCCACCACGGCGCGGGTCTGGAAGGTGACCTTGCCGTGATCGATGATCTTGGCGGTGAAATCGGGTTGGTTGACCCAGATGTAACGGCCCGAACGGTCAATCTCGCCCATCCAGCGCAGCCGCTCCATCGCCACGATCACCGATTGCAGCCGCGCCTCGGGCTGCACATCCACCTCGGCCAGCGTGCCCTCGCCCGCCACACCGTCGGGCGTCAGCCCGTGATCCAGCTGGAAACGCTGCACCGCATCGGTCATGCCCGCATCATAAACCGCCATGGCTGATACCGGCAGATACCCCAGCGCCACCAGCCGGTCGCGCAGCGCGATCACATCCGCCCCCGCGTCACCCGGCCGCAGTTTGCGCCCCGCCTGCACCAGCGGCCCCCAGCCCGGCCCCGCCATCGCAGCCTCAAGCGCGATCTTCTCGGCCATCAGACGCGCATATTCCGGCGCCTTGGGCGGCAAAGACCGCAGCACCCCCATCGGGTCATCCCCCGCCACCGCCGCCATCAGCGCCGCAGGATCGGGCCGCGCCACAACCCGCACGATGCCGGGGTCCACCTGCGACGGCTCCAGCACACCGCTGCTCACATCCCGCGCATAGGCCAGAAAGGCCCGCGACATCGCCGCCTCAAGCCGCCCGCGATCCCCCTCTGTCACCGCGTCCCGCGCGGCGGCGACCAGCGCACCCGCGTCATAGCGCGCAACCGGCAGGCCATGGTCCCCCGCCCGCGCCAGCACATTCACCAGCGCCGACCGCCGCGCCGAATCTGCCGCGCCCGTCCAGACCGGGGCGTAATCGCGCGCGCGGTAAAAGTCGGACAGGGCGGTATCTTCCGATATGTCCGCCGCCAAAGCCTGAACAAAAGCAGGCTCTTCGGCGCGCAAGGGGGCCACACCCCAGCCAAAGGCGGACATCATCACGGCAAACGAAAGCAAGGCAGACCAATGCAGGAAAACCCGTCGCAGCACCGTCATAACCACCCTCGCCTTCAAGTATAAAACCCAATGCCTTCCAACCCTTGCCCGATTCCCCGCCCCTGTCCATTCACAACCCGTCCAGCGCCGCGCTCGGCCCCCGACAGCGGCAGGACGGCAACAGTGCCGGAAATCCGCCTCCGCCCCGCCCCGCTTGGGCAGAAATCTGCCGATCCGCCCGCCGCGCGTGATCGACGGGCAATCCACGCTTGGGACAGGCCGAAACCTGTGCCATAAAAGTGGCGCACTTGGGGAAAGTGGCACAAAAGCTGCCGATACAGGCGGCAAGGCGAACAAGGCGGGACAGGTTCTTCATGACCACGGCAACTTCAGCGGGTGTCACTCGGCGCGGATTACTGGGCATTTTCGCCGCCACCATCACGGTCGCGGCCCCCACCTACAGCCACGCTTTCGGCCTGTTGCGCGGCGCGGGCGATATCCGTCGGGTCAAGATGTATTCGGGCCGCACCGGCGAAAGCATCGACACGATCTACTGGGTCGAAGGCGAATATATCCCCGAGGTGATGGATGAAATCACCCGCTTCATGCGCGACTGGCGCACGAACGAAACCAAGCGCATCGATCCCCGCACCGTTGACATCCTCGCCGCTGCCCATTCGCTGATGGATGTGACCGAACCCTACATGCTGCTGTCGGGCTACCGCTGCCCCAAGACCAATGCCATGCTGCGCGAACATTCCCGCGGCGTCGCCCGCAACTCGCTGCACATGCAGGGCCAAGCCGCCGACCTGCGGCTGAAATCGCGCAGCGTCGGCCAGATGGCCAAGGCGGCCGAGGCTTGTGCCGCAGGCGGCGTGGGCCGCTACCCGCGCTCGAACTTCGTGCATATGGATTGCGGCCCGCTGCGCCATTGGGGCGGCTGATCGCCACGCCCGCCATCGGGCGAAAGGTTTTCAGAAAACCTTTCGCAGATTCCTTCTGAAGGAATTTGCTTCCTACTCTTCCTCACCCTCGTCCTGACGCCCGCGGAACCCCTGCGCCACCACGAATTTCTCGGAACTGTCGGCACGGCTGGCTGGCGGCTTCACATTCGCCACCTTGCGGAAGTTCTTCTTCAGCATCGCCTGCATCTCGTTCTCGGCCCCCCCCGCCAGAACCTTGGCAACGAAGGTGCCCCCTTCTTCCAGCACGTCAAAGGCAAAGGCCAGCGCCGCCTCGACCAGCGCCACGATGCGCAAATGGTCGGTCCCTTTGTGCCCCGAGGCCGCCGCCGCCATGTCGCTCATCACCACATCGGCGCGGCCGCCCAGCCAGCCCTTGACCAGCGCATCCGCATCATCGGCCAGAAAATCCAGCTGGTGCAGCTCTGCCCCCGGAATCGCCTCGACCTCTTGCAGATCGATGCCCAGCACCGTGCCCACCGGCTTTTTCGGGTTGTCCCCCAGCGCGTTCACCCGCACCACGGCCACCTGTGTCCAGCCCCCCGGCGCACAGCCCAGATCGACCACGCGGCACCCCGGTTTCAGAAACCCGTAGCGGTCATCCAACTCGATGATCTTATAGGCCGCGCGCCCGCGATAACCCTCTTTCTTGGCCTGGATGACATAAGGGTCGTTCAACTGCCGCTCCAGCCACAGCGTTGACGACAGCTTGCGCCCCTTTGCCGTCTTGACCCGCACGCGCAATTCGCGCTGCCCGCGTCCCGATGATCCCTTGATAGCCGTCATGCGTATGGTCCGTCCTCAAGAACGCCATCGGCGCTCATCTGTGCATATAAAAGCCCTTCGCGCAGGCCGCGGTCGGCCACGCTCAGGCGGTCTGTCGGCCATATCCGCATCAGCGCCTGAAGGATAGCCGCCCCCGACATGATCAGCGCATGCCGGTCGCGCCCGATACGCGGATCGGTGCGCCGCCCCTCGGGGCCAAGCGCCAGATATTCGCGGATCACCAGATCGATCTGGTCCGAGGTCATCTGCAACCCGTCCACCTTGGTCCGGTCATAGCGGCGCAGGTTCAGGTAACTTGCCGCCACCGTCGTCACCGTGCCGCTGGTCCCGATGATCTGGAACCCCTCGCGCGGGTTTTCGGCATTGTAGGGCGAGAAACTTGCCAGATTCTCCTCAAAGAACCACGACATCAGCGCAAAGCGCGCCCCGTCATCATCGACATCCGCGAACTGGTCCTTCAACGTGGCCACGCCAAGCGGCACCGAAATCCAGTCCACCACCCGCGCCTCGGCCTCGCCCTGCGCGTTGAAACCGCGATGCAGCCGCATGATCGACCGCGCACGCTCCTCGGGCGGCACGCGGCTCAGGTCGATCCAGACGAGTTCGGTCGATCCCCCGCCGATATCGACCACCAGCAACTGCTCGGTGCGCGGGTTGACCAGCGGCGCGCAGGAAATCACCGCCAGCCGCGCCTCTTCCTCCGTGGCGATGATCTCAAGGCTCAGCCCCGTCTCGCGCCGCACCTGACGGATGAAATCCCGCGCATTGCGCGCCCGCCGACAGGCTTCTGTCGCCACCAGCCGCATCCGCCGCACGCCGTGCTTTTCGATCTTTTTCTGGCAGATGCGCAGCGCCTGCACCGTCCGCGCCATCGACGCACGCGAAAGCTTGCCGCTGGCCTCAAGGCCCACGCCAAGCTGGACAGTCTTGGAAAAACTGTCCACGACCTGAAACTGGCTGCCCTTGGGTTGGGCAATCAGCATCCGGCAACTGTTTGTGCCCAGATCCAGCGCCGCATACAGCAGCGCCGAACCGGGTTCGGCAGGGGGTGACGGTTCGACCGCAGACGACAGGCCCTTCGGCCCTTCGGCCGCCAGCGGGATCGCGTCCGCCCCCCGGGGACGCTCGGGCGCCATAACCGCCCTCCATATGTGGTTGCCCCAAGGTTACCGCTAACGCCCCCAGCACGCAAGGCCGCGATCACCCTGCCCTTGCCTCATGACAATGATGAAAATTCCGATCCCGCACCCGGCGCGAAACCCGTCGCCTCGTGTCGCCGCTTGCGCTAGTCAGGTCAGGGTCGCTGTCCGCTTGCGCCATGTCGAAAACCGACATCGGCGGTCGCGGATCGGCGCTATTACGGAATGAACAAATCAGGGTGACTCGCATGCCGGACGTGACAGTGGTGTTTTGGCGCGACATTCCCGCCCAGGTGATCGTGGGCAAGGGGCGGCGCGGTTCTAAGGTGCAACTGTCCGAGCGGTTCGAACAGGCCATCGACCGCTGCGCCATGAAGATCGGCGCCAAAGACGCCGATGCCTACCTTGCCGAATGGCGCAAGGCCGACCCCTACACCGTCGAAGGCGAGGATCCCGACGCCGTCGCCCGGGCCGAGGCGGATCGACTGGAAGCCGAATACGACACCGCCCGCATCAAGCAACTGATCGAATCCGACGGCTGGCACAAAGCCTGACCACATGACCCTAAGGGAGACCATCATGGCCCTGTTCAACTTCCGCCGCGAGGCCGCCACGACACCGGCCCCCGCCGCCATCGAGGCCTTCCTCAAGGGCTATTCCATCGAGGTGATGCCCCGCACCGCCGAAAAGGTGGAAAGCTTCCGCGACATCCTGCCCGCAGGCACCCGCGTCTATATCGCCCATATCGACGGCACCCCGATCGAGGATATGGTCGCCACCGCCAAGCGGCTGAATGCCGAAGGCTACCCCGTGATGCCGCATTTCCCCGCGCGCATCATCAAGGACAAGTCCACGCTTCTCGACTGGGTCGCCCGCTATCAGGGCGAAGCGAATGTGAAACAGGGCCTCATCCTTGCCGGCAACCCCGCCGCGCAGGTCGGTGACTACGGCACCTCGATGCAGCTTCTGGAATCGGGCGCCTTCGACGGCTTCGACCGCCTCCACGTCGCAGGCCACCCCGAAGGCAACAAGGATATCGACCCCGACGGTTCCGACCGCATGGTGATGGAAGCCGCCCGCTGGAAATCGGCCTTTGCCGAACGCACCGATGCGAAAATGGCCATGGCCACCCAGTTCTGCTTCGAGGCGCAGCCGGTGATCGACTGGGTCAACCGCCTGAAAGCTGAAGGCGTCACCCTCCCCGTCCATATCGGCGTGGCGGGCCCCGCCAAGCTGCAAACCCTGATCAAATTCGCCATCGCCTGCGGCGTCGGCCCCTCGCTCCGCGTGCTGCAAAAGCGGGCGATGGATGTGACCAAGCTGCTTCTGCCCTATGAACCGACCGAGTTTATTGCGGAACTGGCCGCGCACAAGGCGGCACACTCCGATTTCGGCATCGAAGCCGTGCATTTCTTCCCCTTGGGCGGCATCAAGACCAATGCCACCTGGGCCACCGAAAACGGCGGCGCCTCGGGCGTTCCCGCCTCTCAAGCTTAACGCAAAGGTTCACGAATGACCCGCACCGTATTGGAATCAAAAACGAAAACCGTCATCATCGGTTTCGACGAACCCTTCTGCGTCATCGGTGAACGCATCAACCCCACGGGGCGAAAAAAGCTCGCGGCCGAGCTTGAGATGGGCAATTACGACACCGTCATCAAGGACGCGCTGGAACAGGTCGCCTGCGGGGCGACCGTGCTCGACATCAACTCGGGCGCCGTTTTCACCAACATGATGGCGCAGGACCCGCGCTATGCCGACAACAACTTTGTCGAACCGCCCCTGATGAAGGCGCTGATCGAGATCGTGCAGCAAACCGTCGATGTGCCGCTCTGCATCGACAGTTCCGTCCCCGGCGCGCTGGAAGCCGGGCTTCTGGCCTGCGAAGGCCGCCCCCTCCTGAACTCGGTCACCGGCGAGGAAGAGCGGATGGAACTCGTCCTGCCGCTGGTCAAGAAATACAACGTGCCGGTCGTGGCCATCTCGAACGACGATACCGGCATCTCGCCCGATCCCGATGTGCGCTTTGCCGTGGCCAAAAAGATCGTGGAACGCGCCGCCGATTTCGGCATCCCCGCCCATGACATCGTGGTCGATCCGCTGGTCATGCCCATCGGCGCCATGTCCTCGGCCGGCCAGCAGGTGTTCGCCCTCGTCCGCCGCCTGCGCGAGGAACTGGGCGTGAACACCACCTGCGGCGCGTCCAACATCAGCTTCGGCCTGCCCCACCGCCACGGCATCAACGGCGCCTTCCTGCCCATGGCTATCGGCGCGGGCATGACCAGCGCCATCATGAACCCCGTGCGCCAGCAGGAAATGGAGGCGATCCGCGCCGCCAACATGCTGATGAACCACGATGCAAATGGCGGCGAATGGATCCGCTTCTCCAAGGTTCTGGAAGCGGTCGAAGCCGGCCAGACCTTTGCCGAAGCCTCGGCTGCCGCGTCACAGGCGGCCGGTGGCCGCCGTGGCGGCCGTCGCGGCCGCGCCTGACCCGCCGGCAGGGGCGGCCCCGCGCCGCCCCGCCGCTTACACGCCCTCGATCGTGCCCGCCGCCAGAACCGGCCCCGTGGGCGCCCCCGTGGGCGATCCGCCCGCAGGTTCCAGCGATACAGCGATGGTCCAGCCCTTCGGCGCATCCGGATAGGCCACGGTCAGCGGCGCATCCGCAATCAGGCCCAGCGACACCGGCGCCGCATCCGGCGCGATGATCCACACTTCCTGCACCTGCCCCGCAGGCGCGGGCGCACCTGCAACCCGCGTCACGATCAGCTCAGCCCCGTTATGGCGCGCCTCGAACCGCAGCGTCGCATCCGCAGCACCCAGCGTGGCCACCACCTGCGCGGGCCGCGCCACCGGCAGCACCGCCACCACCGCAACCGCCACCGCCGCCGCCGTCAGCGCCCCCGCCAGCCAGCCCAGCAGCGGCCGCCGCCGCCGCGCCTGCCCGAACAGCCGCGCCTCGATCCGCGGCATCAGATCGGGCGCCGCCACCGGGGCAAAACCATCATTCAGATCGGCCAGCCGCTCTTCCCACGCCGCCACCCGCGCGGCAAAAGCCGGTTCGCGCGCGATCCGCTTTTCCACCACGATCCGGTCAGGCAGCGCCAGCACGCCCAGCACATATTCGGCGGCAAGCGCATCCTCGGCATCACGCGGGGCAAGGGGCTGGTCGTCCACGGTCATCGGTCCATGCACTCGCGAAGTTTGAGAAGGCTGCGCCGCAGCCATGTCCGCATCGTATTGATCGGCACGCCATGCCGCTCGGCAAGATCAAGATAGGACAGCCCGTCCAGATAGGCCCCCCGCACCGCCTGCGCCCGGTCGGGTTCCAGCGTGTCGAAACATTCGGCAATCCGCCGCGCCTCGCCCTTGGCGATCATCCGCCCCTCGGCAGACGGGGCGCCATCGGCCACCGCGTCAAGCGCATCGCCCTCGTCACTGGCCGTGGTGGCAGGGCCGCGCGCCCGCAGCCGGTCGATGGCCAGATTGCGCGCAAGGGCGATCAGCCATGTCATGCCGCGCCCCTTTTCGGGGTCGAACCGTCCGGCCCGCAGCCAGACCCGTGTGAACACCTCTTGCAATGCATCTTCCGCCTCGGACCTTGTGCCCAGAATACGAAGCAGCACCCCCAGAAGTTTCGATGCCGTCGCGGAATAAAGCGCCCGGAACGCCGCACGGTCCTGTGCGGCCACGCGGGCGATCAACTCTGCAACGCTGTCTTCGGTCATATCCGTCCGGTCCATCCTGTCCCGTCGGTTATAAAGCGGCCCGCCGCAAAGGAAAGCGACAAGCCCACCGCCCCCTCAGCGCCGCCGCCTGCGCCCCTCCGACCCCGCCCCGCCCGCATTGAAACTGACCTGCGGCAGCGTCACGATGGCATTCAGGTTGGGGAACGGGTCGGTCTTGTGCGGAATGGCATTGGCCGCCACGAAATGTTCCTGAAAACGCGGCTCGATTGCGGTTTCCACCTTGTGAATCTCGTGCACCGTCGCCTCGATCTGGTTGCGCAGGCCGATATTGCACAGCGCCATCCGTGCCCCCGTGCCCGCCGCATTGCCGGCACTTCGCACATGGTCCAGCGGCACATCTGGAATCATCCCCAGCACCATTGCATGTTTCGGGCTGATATGGGCCCCAAAGGCCCCGGCAAGGGTAACGCGGTCCACATGGTCCACCCCCATCTCGTCCATCAACAGCCGCGCCCCGGCATAAAGCGCCGATTTGGCCAGCTGGATGGCGCGGATGTCACCCTGCGTCACCATGATCCGCGGCCCGCCCGTGGCACTGGCATCATGCAACAGATAGCTGTGCGTCCGCCCTTCGGGAACGCAGCGTTCCGTTCCGGTCTGGTCTGGGCTGCCGATCAACCCGCCTTCATCCAGCAACCCCGCCAGACGCATCTCGGCCACCGCCTCGATGATGCCCGATCCGCAAATGCCGGTGATGCCGCTTTGCTGCGTCGCCTCGGCAAAGCCCGCTTCGGTTGACCACAGCTCGCATCCGATCACCTTGAACCGCGGCTCCTTGGTCGCAGGATCGATCTCGACCCGCTCGATCGCGCCGGGCGCCGCCCGCTGCCCGCTCGAGATTTGCGCCCCCTCAAAGGCGGGGCCGGTGGGCGACGAACAGGCCAGCACACGGCTGGAATTGCCCAGCAGGATCTCGGCATTGGTGCCCACATCCACGATCAGCACCATGTCATCCGATTTGTTCGGCTCTTCCGACAGCGCCACGGCTGCCGCATCTGCCCCCACATGGCCCGCGATGCAGGGCAGAATGTAAACCCGCGCCGCCGTGTTGATCTTGGTCAGATCAAGCTCGCGCGCATCCAGCGACACCGACCCCGAGGTTGCCAGCGCGAACGGCGCCTGCCCCAGTTCGACCGGATCGATGCCAAGCAGCAGGTGGTGCATCACCGGATTGCAGACAAACACCACCTCATAGATCAAGGCAGGGTCAATCTGCGCCTCGGCCGCGATGGCTGCGGCAAGATCGTTGATCGACGACCGCACCGCCGCCGTCATCTCGACATCGCCGCCGGGGTTCATCATCGCATAGGACACGCGGCTCATCAGGTCTTCGCCAAAGCGGATCTGCGGGTTCATCAACCCCGAAGATGCCAGAACCGACCCGTCGCGCAGGTCGCACAGATGTGCGGCAATGGTGGTCGATCCAAGGTCGATGGCCAGACCGTAAAGCCCGCCTTCGTAGAAACCGGGAAACAGGTCCAGAATACGCGGCGCCGCGTCATGGTTGCCCTTGTGCAGGGCCACCGTCACCTTCCACTCGCCCTTGCGCAACACGGGTTGCAGACGGCGCATTAGCGGCAAACCGGCCTGCACATCCGCCACCTGCCATTGCGCCTGCAAGGCCGTGGCCAGCCGCTCGAAATCGCCGGTCGGTTCGTGCATGTCGGGCTCGGCCACCTCGACGTAAAGCAGCCGCGTCGCCGGATCCATCACGATGTCGCGCTGCGTGGCCGATTTGCGGATCACCTGCTTGTGCACCTGGCTTTCGGGCGGCACGTCAATGACCACATCGCCCATCACCTGCGCCTGACAGCCCAGCCGCCGCCCCGGCGCCATGCCGCGCTTTGACTTGTAGCGTTCCTCGACCGAATTCCACTCGGTCAGGGCATCGGCCTCGACCGTGACGCCATGTTTGGGAAAATCGCCATAAGACGGGGTGATCTGGCATTTCGAACAGATGCCCCGCCCGCCGCACACAGAATCAAGATCGACCCCCAATTGCCGCGCCGCCGTCAGAACGGGCGTGCCAAGGGCAAAGCGGCCACGCTTGCCCGAAGGGGTGAAGATCACAAGGGCGTCTTGCTGGGACATCTGGATACCAATTCTGTTCGCGCCTGTTGTTCATAAGGCGCATGCAGCCAAGGGCAATGTCTGTTCGCGGCAAAAAGCGGGCCTCGCGCGTCACCACCCGCCGCAGGGGCCGTTTTCGCCCCCGGTCCGGCCCCGCCCGGACGGCACGAACGGAATTTTACGAAAAAAATTTCCCGCCTGAAACTTTGCCCCCCGCCCCCCCGTAAGTCCGGTTGCAAGGCGGGATTGGCCCGCCGCAACGCAAGGAACCAGCCATGAAACTTCGTCTCGCAACCGCGCTCTTTGCCCTGACCGCCTCGGTCGCCTTTGCCGCCTCGCATGGCGGCGACAACCCGATGGTGGGCGGCGCGCCCATGTTTGCCGACAAGAACATCGTCGAAAACGCCGTGAACTCGGCCGACCACACCACGCTTGTCGCCGCCGTTCAGGCCGCCGGTCTGGTGGAAACACTGCAAGGCGCAGGCCCCTTCACCGTCTTTGCCCCCACCAACGAAGCCTTTGCCAAACTGCCCGCAGGCACGGTGGAAACCCTGCTCAAGCCCGAAAACAAGGACATGCTGACCAAGATCCTCACCTGCCACGTCGTCGGCAAGGAAGTGATGGCCGAGGCGCTGAACAAGATGATCATGGATGACGGCGGCAAGCATGCCGTGCCCACGCTGGGCGGCTGCACCCTTCAGGCCAGCTACGAAGGCGACATGATCAAGCTGACCGACGAAAACGGCAATGTGGCCACCGTCACCATCGCCGATGTCAAACAATCCAACGGCGTGATCCATGTGATCGACACGGTGATGCTGCCCAAGGGCTAAGCCCATCGCATGCAGGGGGCGGGTGTGTCACTCCCCGCCCTCCGCTCCTGACGGATGGCACCCTCGTGCATGTCCCCACATGGCCATCCGTCAGGCCCAGCCCCGCCTTCCCGCTTGACGCCGCCCGCCCCATCGCTTACCTCACACCCCATCAGGCGGGTGTAGCTCAATGGCAGAGCAGCAGCTTCCCAAGCTGAATACGAGGGTTCGATTCCCTTCACCCGCTCCAATCCCCCTGCACCCCCCTTGCGATCACCGCCCTTCCCTTCGCCCCGATCCGGCGCTAGGCACGGGCGCAGCTTTGCAACGGAGGTTTTCGATGAACAACGACATCACCCGCTTCGGCACCGGCCCCCGCATGTCGGAAGGCGTGGCCTATAACGGCATCCTGTGGGTGGCCGGGCAGGTCGGCAATCCCGGCGATTCGGTGGCCGACCAGACCCGCACCTGCCTGGCCGAGGTGGACCGCATCCTTGGCCTTGCCGGCACCGACAAGACCCGCATCCTGTCGGCGCAGATCTGGCTGGCCGACATCAAGGACTTTGCCGAGATGAACAGCGTCTGGGACGCCTGGGTCCCGCAGGGCCACACCCCCGCCCGCGCCACCGGCGAGGCAAAACTGGCAACCCCCGATTACAAGGTGGAAGTGATCGTCACCGCCGCGCTGACCTAAAGCCAAGCGGGGGGCATTCTGCCCCCCGCACCCCCCTGAGGATATTTGAGCGAGTATGAAAGCCCGTCAGGGCCGCAGGTAATCGACCAAGGCTTGGGTCGAGCCATCCTTGCCCGCCGCCGATTGCCTGCCCTCCAATATGGGCTGCAAGGCCAGCGCCAGTTCCTTGCCCAGTTCCACCCCCCACTGGTCATAGGAATTGATGCCCAGGATCACGCCTTCGACAAAAACGCGGTGCTCATAAAGCGCGATGATCTGTCCCAGCACGAAGGGCGTCAGTTTGCGGTATGCCAGCACGGTCGAGGGGCGGTTGCCCGGAAACACCCGATGCCGCGCCTGCCGCTCCAGTTCCGCCCCCGTCAACCCCTTGGCCGCCATGATCGCCCGCGCCTCGGCCAATGACCGCCCGCGCAGCAGCGCCTCGGCCTGCGCCAGACAGTTCGACACCAAAAGCAGATGCTGATGCGCGAGGTGCGGCTCGTGCCCTTCGCGTGCCACAAGGAATTCGCAAGGCACCACCCGCGTGCCCTGATGGATCAGCTGGTAAAAGGCATGTTGCCCGTTCGTCCCCGGCTCGCCCCAGACAACGGGGCCCGAATGGATCGTCAGGTCCGACCCGTCCATCGCCACGCGCTTGCCGTTGCTCTCCATCTCCAGCTGTTGCAGATAGGCGGGCAGACGGCTGAGCCGCTGGTCATAGGGCAGCACCGCCCGCGTGGCATGGCCGCATACCTGATTGTGCCAGATGCCCACCAGCGCCAGCAGCACGGGCATGTTCTCGTCAAAGCCTGCGGTCAGGAAATGGTCATCCATCGCGCGGCCCCCGGCAAGGAAGCCGCGGAAATTCTCGGGCCCCACCGCCAGCATCAGCGCGAGGCCAATCGGCCCCCACATCGAATAGCGCCCGCCGACCCAATCCTCGAACCCGAACACGCGCGAGGGGTCGATGCCAAAGGCTGCCGTCTTGTCCGCTGCCGTCGAAACGGCGGCAAACTGCGCCCCCGGATTGGCCACCACCTGTGCCATCCAGTCGCGCGCCGTCTGCGCATTGGTCATCGTCTCGATGGTGGTAAAGGTTTTCGACGCCACGATCACCAGCGTGGTGGCAGGGTCCAGCCCGCGCAGCGTATCGGCGATATGCGCGCCATCGACATTCGAGACATAATGCACCCGCGGCCCGTCATGATAGGGCGCCAGCGCCAGCGTGGCCATGGCAGGCCCAAGGTCCGACCCGCCGATGCCGATATTCACCACATCGGTAATGCGGCCCCCCTGCCCGACAAAGGCCCCCGACCGCACATCCCGCGCAAAGGCCTCCATCCGCGCCAGCGTCTCGGCAATGCCCCCCACCACATTCTTGCCGCCCACGATCACCGTGCCGTCAAGGTTGCGCAGCGCCGTATGCAGCACCGCCCGCCCCTCGGTCTCGTTGATCGCCTCGCCCGAAAACATCGCCTGCCGCTTGGCCGCCACGCCCGACGCCTCGGCCAGCGCCAGCAGCATCGCCCGCGCATCGGCGTCGATATTGGTTTTCGACCAGTCGAACAGCATCTCGCCCGCGCGCACCGTGAACCGCTCGGCCCGCGCCGGATCGTCGAACAGCGAAAGGATCGACCGGTCCCTGACCGCCTCGTGATGCGCCGAAAGCGCCTGCCAATGCTCGTTCATCGTCTTTCGTCCTTCACTCGGCCCAATGCACGGTCGCGTTGTCCAGCACCGCGCGGATCGGGGCTTCCTCGGCCGTCAGTTCCATCGCCCGCTCCAGCGCGGCCCGCTTTTCCGCACCCGTGATCAGCACATGGATATGCATCGCCCCGCGCAGCACGGGCGCCGTCAGCGTGATGCGCGGCTCGCCCGCCGCCTCTGCCCGCAGCGCCATCAGCACGGGCGCATCGGCGGCCAAAGCCTCGGCCAGACGGTCCGCACCGGGAAACAGGCTCGCGGTGTGCATATCCGCCCCCATCCCCAACAGCAGCACCGAAACCGGCAGATGCGGCGCGATCCCCTCGGCCAGCGCCCCCAGCGCCGCCTCGGGCGCCTCAACCGGCGCATAAAGCGGCACCAGCCGCGCCGCCGCCGCCTTGCCGCGCAACAACCGCTCGCGCAGCAGCCGCGTGTTCGACCGCAGGCTTTCCTCGCCCACCCAACGTTCGTCGTTCAGGAAAACCGCCACATTGCCCCAATCCAGATCGACCCCCGACAGCGTGTCGAAAATCGGCCCTGGCGTTGTCCCTCCCGGCACGCAGAGCGAAGCCCGCCCCTCCCGCCGCAGAAAATCCGCCAGTTGCCCCGCGATCACATTCGCCAGCCCCAGCATCAGGAATTCCCGGTCAGGATAGGTTTCCAGCTTCATTCCCTGATCTCCCGCCAGCGCCGCCCGTCGCGATGCATCAGCATCAACGCATCTTCCGGCCCAGACGATCCCGGATCATAGCCCTGCGGCTTCATTCCGCGCCCTTCCCACCCTTCGATGATCGGGTCCGCCCAGGCCCAGGCCGCCTCGACCTCGTCCCCGCGCATGAACAGCGTCTGGTTGCCGCGGATCACATCCATGATCAACCGCTCATAGGCATCGGGAATATCCTCGGCATCCGCGCCCAAGGCATCGGCAAAGGCCATGTCCAGCGGCACCTGCATCAGCCGCATGCCCCCCGGACCGGGCTCCTTGATCATCATCATCAGGTTCATGCCCTCGTTGGGCTGAAGCCGGATCACCAGCACATTCTCGCGCCAGCCTTCCGCATCGTCAAAAATCGAATGCGGCGGTTCCTTGAAGGTAATCGCAATCTCGCTCGCCCGCGCCCGCAGCCGCTTGCCCGTGCGCAGGTAAAACGGCGTGCCCTTCCAGCGCCAATTGCTGATATGCACCTTCAGCGCGATATAGCTTTCAGTCTTGCTCGCAGGGTTCTCGGAATGGGTGACATAGCCCTCCTGCCCGCCCCCGGCCAGATATTGCCCCCGCACGATATCCTCGGGGCGCACGGGGTCCAGCGCGCGGATCACCTTCAGCTTCTCGTCGCGCACGGCATCAGGGTCAAAGTGATAGGGCGGCTCCATCGCGATCAGACACAAAAGCTGCATCAGATGGTTCTGCACCATGTCCCGCATCGCGCCCGACTTGTCGTAATAGGCCCCGCGCCCCTCGACCCCCACGGTTTCGGCAACCGTGATCTGCACATGGTCGATATATTCGGCCTTCCACAGCGGCTCGAACAGGATATTGGCAAAACGCACCGCCATCAGGTTCTGCACGGTCTCCTTGCCCAGATAATGGTCGATCCGGTAAATCTGCGCCTCGCTGAAATGCCGCGCCAGCGTGGCATTCAACGCCCGCGCACTGGCAAGATCGCGCCCGAACGGCTTTTCCACCACGATACGGCTTTGCCCGTCGGCAATGCCGTAATCGCTCAACCGCTCGGCCAGATCGCCAAACAGCGCCGGCGCCACCGAAAAGTAGAACGCCCGCACGACCCCCTCGCGCATCATCCCCTTCAGCGCGTCCCAGCCCCCCGTGCCCTTGGCATCGATCGAGACATAGCCGATCCGCGCCAGAAACGCCTCGACCACCTTGGCATCGACCCGCGCCTTGGGCACGAACTCGGCAATCGCCTCGCGCACGGTCTGGCGGAACGCCTCTTCCGTCAGATCGGCCCGCGCCGCCCCGATGATGCGGCTCGCCTCGGGCATCTGCCCGGCAAGAAAGCGCCGGTACAGCCCCGGCAATATCTTGCGCCGGGCCAGATCTCCTGTCCCGCCAAAGATCACAAGGTCGAACGCATCGACCGGAATCACCCGCGAAACCATTGAAATCCCTCGCTCTGCTGGTCCGGCGCCGTCTGTTAGCGCTAACGCGGCGCTTCTACCGCTCCGCACCGCCCCTGTCTAGCACCGCTTTCGGTTCAGGCAAACCGCGTTGCTGCCCCGCAGCATCGGCCAAAGGGCGAACCAACCCTGCCTTTCACCTTTGCCCAAATACTCTCGGGGGGAAGGGGCGCACCCCGTGCGCCCCGTGGGGGCGGAACGCCCCCTCAGCCTTATGCATCAGGCTTGCGGCGCAGCCGCTCCGCTTGGTCAGGCGTCCAGTTCGGCATCCCAATACAGGTAATCCATCCAGGACTCATGCAGATGGTTCGGCGGAAAGCGCCGCCCGTGGGCCTGCATCTCCTCGGCCGTGGGCTGGCGCGGCGGGCGGCGCAGCTGCATATTCACCTGCCGCAGGGTTTTCGATCCCTTGCGCAGGTTGCAGGGCGAACAGGCCGCCACCACATTCTCCCAGCTCGTCACCCCGCCGCGCGACCGCGGCAGCACATGGTCAAAGGTCAGATCGCCCTTCGCCCCGCAATACTGGCAGCAAAACTCGTCCCGCAGAAAAAGATTGAAGCGCGTGAAGGCCACGCGCTTCTGGGGTTTGACGAATTCTTTCAGCACAACGACCGAGGGTATCCTGAACTCGGCCCGCTGGCTTCGCACCACATGGTCATATTCGGCCACGATCTGCACACGGTCCAGAAACGCCGCCTTGATCGCCTCCTGCCACGGCCACAGGCTCAGCGGGTAATAGCTCAGCGGGCGATAATCGGCATTCAGCACCAAAGCGGGGTAATGCTTCAGCGCCGCCGGATCGCGCACGAACTGTGTCCTGAAATCGCCGTCCATCAATCCGAGACTCCGCCCTCAACCCGTAGCCTTGCAGCCCAGGGCGGGGAGCCCCGCCCCGACATAGGAAACTATATATGGCGTGAACCATCTGACAAGCCCCTCAAGTTCTGGTGATGCCAGCAAAAGGTAACAACGGCGCGACGATGGGTGTCCCGATTTTTCCGCGAAAAATCCCACCGCCGATCCTTCTCGCGAAGGATCACTTGACCACGGAAAAGACGTTGCAATCACGGCCTGTTGCGCCAAAGCACAGAAAGGGGGGCCAGCCCACCAATCGGCCAAGGCCGATTTCCCCCCGGGGGGTATTTGCGGCAAGAGGAAGCCCTATCCGTTTCACCCTTGCTCAAATACTCGATCTTGCGACACAAGCCGCAAGCGACACTCCGGCAACGAAGCGTGATTTTTCGCGGAAAAATCATGCGCCCCGAAAAGGAAACGGCCCCGCCTTCCGGCAGGGCCGCCTTCCTTGTCGCACAGGCCTCAATGCGCGGCGGCAACCGCTCGCTTGGTCAGCACCTTGACCAGATGCGCCCGATATTCCGGCGTGCCATGCAGATCGCCGATCATGTCCTCGGGCGAAACCGTCAGCCCTTCCACCGCCGCAGCCGCGAAATTGGCCGACAGCGCCGCCTCTGCCTCGGTCCAGCGGAACACGCCGTTGTTGCTGGCCCCCGTCACCGCCACCCGCACGCCGCCCGCGAATTTCGCGACGAACACACCGGTCAGCGCAAAACGGCTCGCGGGCTGGTTGAACTTCACATAGGCCGCCTTCTGCGGCACCGGAAAGGTCACGCCCGTGATGATCTCGCCCTCGTCCAGCGCAGTGGTGAACATGCCCTGAAAGTAATCATCTGCCGCGATCTTGCGCTTGTTCGTCACGATGGTCGCGCCCGACCCCAGCACACCCGCCGGATAGCAGGCCGCAGGGTCGTTGTTGGCCAGCGAACCGCCGATGGTGCCCCGGTTGCGCACCGCCGGATCCCCGATCCCACCGGCCAAAGCCGCCAGCCCCGGATAATCCTTGGCCGCCTCGCGCGCCACCACGGCATGGGGCGTCGCCGCCCCGATGCTCAGCCCATCGGCCCCCATGCAGACCCCCTTCATCTCGGCAATCCCCGTCAGGGACACCAGAACCGAAGGCTGCGCCAGCCGCTGTTTCAGCGTCGGCGTCAGGGTCTGCCCGCCCGACAGCGCCTGCGCGCCATCACCCGACAGGGCCTTCACCGCATCCGCGATGGACGAGGGTTTCACGAAGTCGAAGTTATGCATGTTCCACCCTCCCTCAGGCGTTCATCGCCGACCAGACCCGTGCGGGGCTGACAGGCATGTCGATATGGGCAACCTTGTGCCCGCCACGGTGCAGCGCGTCGATCACCGCATTCACCACCGCCGGCGGCGACCCGATGGCCCCGGCCTCGCCACAGCCTTTCACCCCAAGCGGGTTATGGGTGCAGGGCGTGGCGCAAGACGCAT
Source organism: Rhodobacter sp. (assembly GCA_027484985.1). Classification (GTDB taxonomy): domain Bacteria; phylum Pseudomonadota; class Alphaproteobacteria; order Rhodobacterales; family Rhodobacteraceae; genus Paragemmobacter. The sequence continues at coordinate 44,429 of JAIXRW010000042.1, forward strand.
CCACCACATAGAACGGCACATCATCTGCACGCGGCATCGCATAGTCCATATAGGACCCGGTCAGCAGCTGGCCATTCTCGTCATAGGACGTGTTCTCAAGCAAGGCCTGCCCGATCCCCTGCCCCACGCCGCCATGAACCTGCCCTTCCACGATCATCGGGTTCATCACATTCCCGAAATCGTCGGCACAGGTAAAGGACGCGATCTCGACCTTTCCGGTCTCGGCATCCACCTCGACCTCGCAGATATAAGCCCCTGCCGGATAGGTAAAGTTCGCAGGGTCGTAGAACGCCGTTTCCTCAAGCCCCGGTTCCAGCGTCTCAAGCGGATAGTTGTGCGGCACATAGGCCGAAAACGCGATCTCGCCAAAGGTCTTGGCCTTGTCGGTCCCCGCCACGCTGAACTTGCCATCGGCAAAGGTGATATCCCCCTCCGCCGCTTCCAGCATATGCGCCGCGATCTTCTTGCCCTTGGCGATGATCTTGTCCACCGCCTTGGTCATGGCCGATCCGCAAACCGCAAGGCTGCGCGACCCGTAAGACCCCATCCCGAACGGGATCTTCGACGTATCGCCATGCACGATCTCGATGCTGCTTTCCGGCACGCCCAACTGTTCGGCCACCACTTGTGCAAACACCGTCTCGTGGCCCTGCCCGTGGCTATGGGCACCCACCATCACGCTGATATTGCCCGTGGCGTTCACCCGCACGGTCGCGGCATCGTAAAGCCCGACCCGCGCCCCCAGCACACCCACCAGATGCGACGGCGCGATCCCGCAGGCCTCGATCCATGTCGAAAGCCCCATGCCCCGCAGCTTGCCCTTGGCCGCCGAAGCCGCCCGCCGCTTCTCGAAGCCCGCCACATCGGCCAGTTCCATCGCCTTGTCCAGCGTGGCATGGTAATCGCCCGTGTCATAGGCAAGTCCGACCGGCGTGGTATAGGGGAACATGTCGGTGGTGATAAAGTTCTTCCGCCGCACCTCGAACGGGTCAAGGTCCAGCTCGCGGCACATCTTGTCGATGACGCGCTCCAGCGAATAGGTCGCCTCGGGCCGCCCCGCACCGCGATAGGCATCGACGGGTGCGGTATTGGTGAACACCGTTTTCACATTCACATAGACATGCGGCACTTTATACGGCCCCGCCATCAGCGTGCCATGCAAGAAGGTCGGCGTCGCGGTCGAGAAGTTCGACAGGTAAGCCCCCACATTCGCCAAAGTCGCCGTGCGGAAGGCAAGGAAATTGCCCTCCTTGTCACAGGCCAGTTCGATCTTGGTCACATGGTCGCGGCCATGCGCGTCCGACAGGAAAGATTCCGACCGTTCCGCCGTCCACTTCACCGGCCGCTTGATCTGCTTGGCCGCCGCCAGAACCAGCGCCTCTTCGCCATAGTGATAGATCTTCGACCCGAACCCGCCGCCCACATCGGGGGCCACGACCTGCAATTTGTTTTCCGGAATCCCCATCACGAAAGCCGCCACCAGAAGCCGCGTCAGGTGCGGGTTCTGGCTTGTCGTCGTCAGCTTGTAATCGCCCGTGCCGGGGAAATACTCGCCGATGCTGGCGCGCGGCTCCATCGCGTTCGGCACCAGACGGTTGTTCACCAGTTCCAGCGTGGTGACATGCGGGGCCGATTTGAAGGCCGCATCCACCGCGGCACGGTTATCCTCGATCCAGCCCCAGTCAAAGCACTGGTTGTCGGAAATCTCGTCATGCACGCGGTTCGAGGAATCGGCCAAGGCCTGCGCCATGTCGATGATCGCGGGCAGTTCCTCGATCTCGGTCTCGTCCGAAATCACCTGCGCCGCATCCTTTGCCTGCTGCAACGTCTCGGCCACCACGGCGGCATAGGCGTCGCCCACATGGCGCACCTTGCCATGGGCCAGAACGGGGCGCTTGGGTTCCTTCATCGGCGTGCCATCACGGCTGTTGATCAGCCAACCCGCCGGGTTGCCGCCCACATCCTTGAAATCCTCGCCCGTGAACACGGCCAGCACGCCGGGCATCCCCAGCGCCGTCTTCGTCCCCACCGACTTGATCCGCCCATGCGCCACGGTCGAGCGGACAAAGACCGCATGGGCCTGCCCCGCAACCTGCATGTCGTCGGTGTAATTTCCAAGCCCGCTCAGAAAGCGGATATCCTCGCGCCGTTTGCTGCTGGCGCCGATCCCGGTATCTTTCGGCATCTGGTCTCCTCCCCTGATTGCTCTTATTCCGCCGCGACCGCAGGCACGTCCTGACCGGACGCCGCCAGCACGGCCTTGACGATGTTGTGATACCCCGTGCAGCGGCAGATATTGCCCTCAAGGTAATGGCGCACCTCGGCCTCGGTCGGCTTGGGGTTCTCGGCCAGCAGCGCCGCCGACGACATCACCATGCCCGGCGTGCAGAAACCGCATTGCAACCCGTGATGGTCCTGGAACGATTGCTGGATCACCGAAAGCGACCCGTCGGCATTGGCCATGCCTTCGATGGTTTTCACCGTCGCCCCCGCCGCATCCAGCGCGAACATCGTGCAGGATTTCACCGCCTTGCCATCCACATGCACCACGCAGGCGCCGCACTGGCTGGTGTCGCAGCCGATATGGGTGCCGGTCAGCCCCAACCCCTCGCGCAGGAAGCCCGAAAGAAGCGTGCGCCCCTCGACCTCGCCCGTCACGGTCTTGCCGTTCACGGTCATCGTGACTGTCGTCATGTTGTCCTCCCAGTTGTCGTTTGTGTCCGGTTCAGCCGATCAAACGCTTGAACCAGCCCTTTTTCTGTTCGCCCTCACCCCCGTCCGCCACGGCGGGCTCTTCCTCTGCAGGCCCCTCGATGGCCTCCTGGAAGCGGGTGAAGAAATCGTCCGCCATCTTCTTGGCGAAACCGTCGATGATGCGGCTGCCCAACTGGGCGATCTTGCCGCCCACATTGGCCTCGACCTCATAGGAAAGCCGCGTGCCCGTCTCGGTCGCGGTCAGGGTCACATTGGCCCCGCCCTTGGCAAAGCCCGCAGGCCCGCCCTTGCCCTCGCCGCTGATGCGAAGCGACTGGTGCGGCACCATCTCGGTCAGATTGACCACACCCTTGAAGGTGGCCTTCACGGGGCCGACCTTTTGGGTCACCACCGCCTCGAACCCCGTCTCGGGCGTGCCGGTCATGCTGTCGCAGCCTGGCACGCATTCCTTCAGAACCTCGGGGTTCAAAATCGCCGCCCAGACGGTCGCCGGATCGGCCTTGATGTCACGATGGTCGCTTAGCTGCATGTCTCACCCCCGAATTGGCGGCAAGCTTAGGCTGCCGCGCCCGCTTCGCAAATGGAACCTTGGTCGTAGAGACCCCGCGCAAGGCGGGGGGGGGGCCAGCCCCCCAATCGGCCAAGGCCGATTTCCCCCCGGGATATTTGGGCGAGTATGAAAGCGATGCCCTTTCACCCTTGCCCAAATACTCATCTTCCCGCGCCAGAACGTCCCGCGCCAGCCCTTCCCGCGCCGCACCGATCACCCCGCATCCCCCACCGCCAGCCCCGCGATAAAGCGCTGCAAGGCCCGCGCATCCAGCGGCTTGGCCATCACCTCGATCCCCGCAGCATGGCAGCGCGCCTCGAACGCATCGCCGCGCAGCGCCGTGACCAGCCGCGCCGGAACCGCCCCGTGCCGCGCCCGCATCGCGGCGACAAAGGACAACCCGTCCATCCCCGCGCCCAGATCCTGATCGACCAGAAAACAGTCGGGCAAGATGCCCAGCTCTTCCAGCAGCTCCAGCGCCGCCTCGCCGCTGGCCGCTTCCAGCACACTGACGCCCCATTTCTCCAGCAGCAGCCCCAGCGCACGGCGCAATTCGGCATCGTTCTCGACCAGAAACACGATCCGCCCCTCCAGCCCGCCGCGCGGCGCTTCGGGCAGCGCAGGCTCAACCAGCACCGCGCCGCCGTCATGCACCGGCACCTGCACCATGAACCGCGTGCCCCGCCCCAGTACCGAGGTCAGCCCCAGCGGATGCCCCAAAAGCGCGCAGGCCCGTTCGACGATGGCCAATCCCAGCCCCAACCCCTCGCTGGCCGAGGCGCGGGCATTGAGGCGGTGAAACTCTTTGAAGATATTGTCCTGCTCCTCTTCGGGGATGCCCGGCCCGGTATCATGCACCTCGATCCGCCACATCGCCCCGGCCCGCCGCACCCCCACCAGCACGCGCCCCCGGTCGGTATAGCGAATGGCATTGCCGATCAGGTTTTGCAGGATGCGCCGCAGATAGGCCGGGTCCGAAACCACAACCGCCCCCGACCCCACCACCCGAAAGGCCAACCCCTTGGCCGCCGCAATGGCGCCGAATTCGTCGTTCAGATGCGCCAACAGCCGGTCAAGCCGCACCGGCCCCAGCGACACCGCCGCCTTGCCGCTTTCCAGCTTCGAAATATCCAGCAGCGCCGCCAGAATCCCCTCGACCGACAAAAGCGCGTTCTGCGCCTTGTCCAGCGCCCCCCGCGCCGATACCGTCAACCCCTCATCCCCGATCGATGACAGGAACAGCTTGGCCGCCGACAGCGGTTGCAACAGATCATGGCTCGCCGCCGCCACAAAGCGCGACCGCGACGCATTGGCCCGTTCCGCATGGGCCAGCGCATCCTCCAGTTCCAGCGTGCGTGCCATGACCCGCGCCTCCAGCGTCTCGTTGGCACGGCTCAGCGCCTCGATGGCCTGCCGCTCGGCGGTGACATCGGTGAAGGACATCACAAAGCCGCCCCCCGGCATGCCTTCGGCGAACACATCCAGAATCACTTCGGCCTCGCGCCGCAACTCGAACCGCAACGCCCCCCTAGCGCGCGTTGCGACCCATTCCGCCAGCCGCGCCTCGGTCATTCCCGCGCCAAAACGGAAATCGGGTTGAAAGCGGTCCAGCACATGGTCAAACCCCGCCCCCATGCGGAACCGCGCCATCGGAATCGCCAAAAGCTGGCCCAACCGCTGGTTCCACCCCACCAGCCGCGCCCCGGCATCAAAGATGCACACCCCCTGCCCGATATGGTCCAGCGTGGCGCGGATGATCCGCGCCTGATCGTCCAGCAATTTGCCCCGCTCGGTCCGCTCCAGCCGCACCAGTTCTGTCACATCGGTCTGCAACACCACCGTGCCGCCATCGGCGGTGCGATGTTCCGACACCTGCATCCAGCGGTCCCCGACCAGTGCCACGTTGAACATGACATGGCGGTCCTGATGCCGCCGTCGCCGCGCCACCGCCCAATCCTCGGCCGTCTCGCCCGCCGGCAATTCCAGACAGGGCGACCGGCTGACCGCCTCGACATAATCGCCAAACCGCAATCCCGCTTTGAGACGCGGCTTCACATCATTGAAATACATACCAAACCGCGAATTGCACATCACCAGCACATCGCCCGCATCGAACAGCGCGAACCCCTCTTCGATCGCCTCGATCGCACTGGCAAGGTTCTGGCGCGCCGCTTCGGTCTGCCGGTTCGCCTGCGCCAGCTGGGCATTGGACTGGTTCAGCAGGTCCAGCACCCGCTCCAGATCGCGCGTCCGCTCGCGCACCTGGTCCTCCAGCATCGCCGCCCGCTGGAACTGGGCATAGGCCGCGCCCGAATCGTCGGTAATCTGCTCGACCCGCCGCATCAGCACCGCCGCGATGGTCTTGAGCTTCTCGACCTGCCGCTCGGGCGGATCAGCGGGATTGATCAACCCCTCCATCTATTCCCCCGCCCCCCCGAACCCCTCGGGCGGATAGATCGCCACCCCCGTCATGGTCTGGTTCACATGCATGGAATTCCACTGCTCGCCATAGGTGGAAAACCCCACCACGCGGCTGTCGCGCAGAATGGCCGACACCGCCCCCACCCGCTGCTTTTCCATCGCCTCCATCCGCCGCAAGATGCAGTCGCAAGCGATGATCGCATCCGGCCGCCCCTCCGCCGACAGCGCCGCCATCTCGCGCTCCAGATGCGCCACCATGTCCTGCGGTTCGGCCAGCGTCAGCACCACGCCCTCGTCAATGGCCGAAAAGAACACCAGATCGCCATTCTCGGCCACCTGCTGGATCGCCCGCACATGATGCCGCCCCCCGATCCGCACCACCACCGGATGGGCCGCAAAGGTGAATGTGGTCAGCTGCGCCGGGTCCTTGCCCAAAAGCCGCGCATATTCCTGCGCCGCAGGCTCGGCATTGATCGTCCGCACGATCCGCCGCGCGGGGTCGGCCCCCGTCACCACCATCCGCCGCGTCGTGGGCACCAGATGATCCAGACTGAACACCCGCACGCGGCACGCCGTCCGCACCAGCGCCAGCACCGCCGCATTGCGCATCACCGCCCCGCCATGCAGCACGAAAGTCTGGCGAAACCGCGTCCCGTCCCCCGCACTGCCCCCGAACAGCGGCACAGGCCCCAATCCACTCGCCAAGGCCGAGGCCAGCTCGTCCTCGCGCACCGACAGCCCGTCAACCAGCACAAAGGCGAACTCGCCCGCCCAGCCGCCGCGCCCCCGCGCCAGCCCCTGCCTGCGCCGGATCAGCTCGCCGATCAGCCCCTCGCGCGACAGCGCCGAAAGATCGGGCAGCGGCAACAGGTCCACCGCGAAATGCGCCGCGGGCAACCCCACCGCGACGATGCCCCCCTCGTCATAGCCCGCAGCCGAAATCTCGCCCGCCGTGCTGCACCCGATCACGGGTGCCCCGCCAAAGCGCCCCTCCATCCGCCCCGCCAGCCGCGCCATATCCACCTCGGGCGAGATGAACAGCATCACCACCGCAAAGGGCCCCGCCCCCAGCGCCTGCTCCAGCACGCGGATCGGATGGGCCTCGCCGCCCCGCGCATGACCGCGCGCCACCACCGAAAACGCCGCGAACTCCCCCCACATGCCACAGCCTCCCCGGCAAAGCCGCATCCAGCCCCGACTGTGCCGCATTCCGCGCCCCCCGCAACCGGCAAAACGCGGTTTTGTCGCGCTACCCCTCGGGCACCAGCGACGAAAACTCCGCCGCCCGCGCGATCAGCACCGCCTGCGTGCGGCTCTGCACGCCCAGCTTGCGCATGATGGCGGTGACATGGGCCTTGACCGTGGTTTCCGCGATCCCCAGCTCATAGGCGATCTGCTTGTTCAGCCTGCCCTCGCAGACCAGCTGCAAGATCTTCGCCTGCTGCCGCGTCAGCAGCGCCAGCCGCGCCATCGCCGCCTCGCGCCGCCCCTCGGGGCCCTTGGGGTCGCCCTGCGGCACATACCCCTCGGGCACATAGCCCCCGCCATCGCGAATGGCATCAAAGGCCGCGCGAAACACCTCGCGATGCGAATGTTTCGGCACAAAACCCGCCGCCCCCGCCCGCAGCGCCGCCCCGATCACGCGGTTATCGGCCAGCGACGACACCACCACCACCGGCACCTCGCGCACACAGGCCTTCAGCCGGATCAACCCGTCCAGCCCGCTCACATCCGGCAGGTTCAGGTCAAGCACCACCACATCCGGATGCGCCGCCCCGTCCAGCCGCTCCAGCGCCGTCTCCAGCCGGTCGGCCGTGGCGATCTCGTCGATCCCCGCCACCGCGCGCAGCGTCATCGACAGCGCATCGCAAAACAGGGGATGATCCTCCACGATCAGCGCCGACCGCATATCCCTCTGCCCCGCCTCCATCGCCCGTCTCCGCTCTTGGCAGGGCCATCCTAGCCCCCGCCCCGCCCCCCCGCTACAGGCCAAAGGTCGCAAAACGCCCCTGCGCGGCCCGCCACGGGCGGTTTTCCGCACGGCCCCGCACCCCGCCCTTGCCTCGCCCCGCTTGGCCCCGCTATCAGCCCCCAAACAGTGACAGGTTTCCCATGGTCCTCAGCCGCCGCGCCGCCCTCGCCTTCGCCCTCCTTTCGCTGGCCGCCTGCGCCGCGCCAAAACCCGACCCCGCGCCCCGGGGCCCGGCCGAGATCAACCGCCTCATCGCCAAATATGCCCGCCTCTACGACATCCCCGAAAGCCTGATCCACCAGACGGTCAAGCGCGAAAGCAGCTACAACCCCGCCGCCCGCAACGGCCCCAATTACGGCCTGATGCAGATCCTGCCGCAAACCGCCCGCACCATGGGCTATCGCGGCACGCCCGAAGGCTTGCTCGATGCCGATACCAACCTGAAATACGCCGTCAAATACCTGCGCGGCGCCTATCTCGTCGCCCGCGGCAACGTGGCCCGCACCCATATGTGGTATCGCAAAGGCTATTATTACGAAGCAAAACGCATGGGCCTTCTGGAAGAAACCGGCCTCAGGGCCTGACCCCGCCCCCTCCCATTTTCCGCCCCCAAATATCCGCAGGGGGTGAATTGGCCAACGGCCAAGAGGGGGCGCGCGCGCCCCCTTGACCCGCCTGCGCCAGCAGGCTTGTGGAATGCGGGCGGAACGCCCGCTCCGCTTGGTTTCAGGTCACCACATCCGGCGCGTCGCGGCCCGTGAACTCGGAAATCCGCGCTACGGCATGGGCGGCACGGATCACCGGCGCCAACGCCGCCTGCGGGTCCAGGTCCAACCCCTCCGGCCCCGCCGCATAGCGTTCCAGATAGAGCCGCAGCGTCGCCCCTTCCGTCCCGGTGCCCGACAGCCGCAGAACAAAGCGTGATCCGTCCGCGAACATAACCCGAACACCCTGCTTTGCACTGACCGAGGCATCGACAGGGTCAGTATAGGCGAAATCATCCGCCCCCGCGACCGTCATCCCCTCGATCACCTGCCCCGCCAGCCCCGCCAGCGCCCCGCGCAGGGCTGCCATCATCGCATCGGCCTTTGCGCTGTCGATCGCTTCGAAATCATGGCGGCTGTAGTAATTGCGCCCGAACCGCGCCCAATGCGCGGCCAGAATATCCGCCACGCTTTCCTTCCGCACGGCCAAAATGTTCAGCCACAAAAGCACGGCCCAAAGCCCGTCCTTCTCGCGCACATGGTCGCTTCCGGTGCCAAAGCTTTCCTCGCCGCACAGCGTCGCCCGCCCCGCATCCAGCAGGTTGCCAAAGAACTTCCACCCCGTCGGCGTCTCATAGGCCGCGATCCCCAGCGCCTGCGCCACACGGTCCACGGCGGCACTGGTCGGCATCGACCGCGCCACCCCCGCCAACCCCTTGGCATAGCCGGGCGCCAGATGGGCATTGGCCGCCAGCACGGCAAGGCTATCGGAAGGCGAGACATAGATCCCCCGCCCCACCACCATGTTGCGGTCGCCATCCCCGTCGCTCGCCGCCCCGAAATCGGGCGCGTCATCGCCCATCATCTCGGCCATCAGCGCATGGGCCCAGGTCGGGTTCGGGTCGGGATGCATGCCGCCGAAATCGGGCAGCGGCACCCTGTTCACCACCGTCCCCTTGGCCGCCCCCAGCCGGTTTTCCAGTATCTCCACCGCATAGGGCCCGGTCACGGCGCACATCGCATCCATCCGCATCCGGAACCCGCCCGCAAACATCGCCCGGATCGCCCCGAAATCGAACAGCGTCTCCATCAGCGCGGCATAATCCGCCACGGGGTCCACCACATCGACAACCATGCCGCCCAAGCGGTGCGACCCGATCACCGACAGGTCCACATCCTGCGCTTCCAAGATACGGTATTCCGAAATCACCTTCGTCCGCTCGAACATGGCCTCCGTCACCGCCTCGGGCGCAGGCCCCCCGTTCGGCATGTTGAACTTCACGCCAAAATCCTCGTCCGGCCCGCCGGGGTTGTGGCTGGCCGACATGATGATCCCGCCATCCGTCTTGTTCGCCCTGATCAGGTGGCTCGCCGCAGGCGTGGACAAGATCGCCCCCTGCCCCACGATCACCCGCGCCGCCCCGTTCGCCGCCGCCATGCGCAAGATCACCTGCGCCGCGCGGTCATTGAAATAGCGCCCGTCCCCGCCAAGGACAAAGGTCTTCCCGTCCGCCCCCACCACATCGAAAATGCTCTGGACATAGTTTTCCAGATAATGCCGCCCCATGAAGACGGGCGTTTTCTTGCGCAAGCCCGACGTGCCGGGCTTCTGCCCCGCGATGGGCGCGGTCTGAACGCTATGGATCGTCATGCCATCTCTCCCTTGGCGCGGCCCGCCGGAACGGACCGGAAAACAAGAACACTCTGCCCCGGCGCCCGGGTTCCCGGACCGGCCGCCTCGGGCATCGCGGCCTCGGGCCGCGCGCTGTCCAGCACCAGCTCCCAGACCGGCGCGGTATCGGGCAGGCGCAGCACACATTCCCCGCCCGCATTGAACACGGCAAAGACCGCATCCCCCGCCGCATCCCCCCCTTCCGAGGCCATCCGCAATTCGACCCCCAGACAGCGAAACCCCGGATCGTGCCAATCCTCGGGCCGCGGCTCCTGCCCGTCGGCCCGCCGCCAGATCACATCGCGCAGCCCGTCCACGCCCCGGATATGGGCATGCAGGAACCGCTTCTGCCGCAACACCGGCAAGGCCGCGCGCAAGGCAACCAGCCGCGCCACGAAATCGCACAAACGCGCATCGCCCGCCGCCCAGTCGATCCAGGTCGTCTCGTTGTCCTGCGCATAGGCGTTGTTGTTGCCCTGCTGGCTATGGCCGATCTCGTCACCCGCCAGCAGCATCGGCACCCCTTGGGCCAGCATCAGCGTGGCCAGCATCGCCCGCTTGCGCCGGTCGCGCGCCGCCAGCACCGCCTCATCCTCGCTCGGCCCCTCGATGCCCATATTGTCGCTGTGGTTTTCATGGTGGCCGTCGCGGTTCTCCTCGCCATTGGCGAAGTTGCGCTTGACGGTATAGCTCACCACATCCTCCAGCGTGAACCCGTCATGCGCCGTGATGAAATTGACCGAAGATGTCGCTGCCCGCCCGTGATGGTCGAACCGCTCGGCACTGCCCAGCAACCGCTTGGCCAGATCGGGCGCCATGCCCGCATCGCCGCGCCACCAGCGCCGCACCCCGTCGCGGAACCGGTCGTTCCATTCCATGAACGGGTGCGGATAGGCCCCCAACTGGTATCCCCCCGGCCCGATATCCCATGGCTCGGCAATCAGCTTCACATGGGCCAGCACAGGGTCTTGCCGGATCGCATCGAAAAACCCGCCATTCGGGTCGAACCCCTGCGCCTCGCGCCCCAGCACCGTGGCAAGGTCAAAGCGGAACCCGTCCACGTGGCAAACCTCGACCCAATAGCGCAGGCTGTCCATCACCATCCGCAGCACCATCGGATGGGTCAGGTCCAGCGTATTGCCCGTGCCGGTATCATTGACGTAATAGCGCCCGCCCCCCGCCAGCCGGTAATAGCTGGCATTGTCCAGCCCGCGGAACGAAAGCGTCGGCCCCCATTGGTCGCCCTCACCCGAATGGTTATAGACCACATCCATCACCACCTCGAGCCCGGCCGCATGGAACCGCCGCACCATCGACTGGAATTCCCACAGCGCGCCCCGCGTCATATAGCGCGGCTCGGGGGCGAAAAACGCGATCGTCTGATAGCCCCAGTAATTCCGCAGCCCCTTGGCCACCAGAAACCGCTCGTCCACAAAGGCCTGACAGGGCAGCAATTCCACCGTCGTCACCCCCAGCCGCAGCAGATGCTCGATCACCGGCTCTGCCGACAGCCCAAGGAAACTGCCGCGCAGCCCCTGCTCCACACCGCCATGCAGCATGGTCATGCCGCGCACATGCGCCTCATAGATCACCGTCTCGGCCTTGGGCACATCCGGCGCCACATCCCCCGCCCAGTTGAAACCGGGGTCCACCACCACCGATTTCGGCACCGCAAAGGCACTGTCGCGCGTGTCATAAGACAGATCGCCCCGCGGGTTTCCCACCTTGAACCCCATCAGCGCGTCCGACCATTTCAGCCGCCCCTCCAACCCCCTCGCGTAGGGGTCGATCAACAGCTTGTGCGGGTTGAACCGGTGCCCTTCCTCGGGGGCATAGCGCCCATGCACGCGAAACCCGTAAAGTGTGCCGGGCATCAACCCGCCCACATGCCCGTGCCAGATATCGCCCTCGCGCTCGGGCAGGGCGATGCGCGCCAGCTCCTTGCGGCCATCGGCCGAAAACAGGCACAGCTCCACCTTTTCGGCATGGGCGGAAAAGACAGCGAAATTCACCCCCTCGCCGTCAAAGGTCGCCCCCATCGGCCAGGACCGCCCGGCACTGACCGAATGGCCCACCAGCCGCGATTGCAACCCCGCATTGCTCCGCGCAGGGTTCACCGCGCCAACCCGTCATAAAGGGCTGCATAGGCCGCCGCACTCGTCTCCCATCCGACCGGATGGCGCATCGCGTTCTTCTGCACCACGCCCCATAGCGCGGGGTTCGCGTGCAACGCGCAAAGCTGCCGCAGCGCCTGACCAAAGGCGATGGCATCCGTCGGGTGAAACTGCACCCCCGTCGCCACCCCCGCGCTCAGCGCGGCGGGTGACGCATGGATCACCGTATCCGCCAGCCCCCCCACCGCCGCCACCACCGGCACCGTGCCATAGCGCAGGCCATACATCTGCGTCAGACCGCAGGGTTCGAACCGGCTCGGCACCAGCACGGCATCGGCGCCCGCGAACATGCGGTGGCTCAACCCCTCGTCATAGCCGATCCGCACCCCCACCCGGCGCGGAAACCGCGACTCGAGGCCCCGCATCGCCCCCTCCAGCGCCGGATCGCCCGACCCCAGCACCAAAAGCGCCCCCCCCGCCGCCACGAAATCGGGCACCACGGCGGGCAGCAGGTCGATCCCCTTCTGGTCCGTCAACCGGCTGACCACAATGGCCAGCGGACCCGAGGGCACATCCAACCCGAACTCGGCACAAAGCGCCGCACGGTTGGCCGCCTTCCCCTTCAGGCTCTTCACCGAATAGGGCACCGGCTCGGCCTCGGGCGACCAGACATCGGTATCCACCCCGTTGAGTATCCCCGAAACATCCGCCCCCCGCGCCGCGATCACGCCTTGCAAGCCCATCCCGTATTCGGGCCGCAGCAACTCGGTCGCATAGGTGGGCGATACTGTGGTGATCCGGTCCGCCGTCACCAGCCCCGCCTTCAGGCTCGACAGCCCGCCATAATATTCCAACGCCGCGGGATGGAACGCCTCGCGCGGCAACCGCAACGCCCCGATCCGCCCCGCATCGGCCCAGCCCTGAAAGGCGATGTTGTGCACGGTGATCACCGACCCCACGCCCCCCGTCCCGCCATAGGCCAGATAGGCCGGCGCGAACCCCGCCTGCCAGTCATGGGCATGCAGCACATCCGCCTTCCAGCCCTCGATCCCCTCGCGCGCCATCCGCGCACCCACCCATGACAGCGCGGCGAACCGCTCGGCATTATCCGCCCAATCCCCCGCAGGCCCCGCATAGGGCCCGCCCTCGCGGTCATAAAGATGCGGCGCATCCAGCAGCATCACGCTGATCCCCGCCACCTCGCCCAGAAACACCGTGCCCGTCCCGCCGAACAACCCGTCCTCGGTCCAGACCTCGCGCATGGCCGAAAGCCGCGGCCGCAGCGCGCGATAGGCGGGCATCAGCACCCGCATCTCCCACCCCATCCGCCCCAGCGCGGCCGGAAGTGCCCCCACCACATCGGCAAGGCCCCCGGTCTTGACCAGCGGCACACATTCGGACGCCACCGAAAGCACCCGCCCCCGAACCTGCATGCCTGCCCCCATTTTCTGCCCTCAAATATCCTCGGGAGGGGTCCGGGGAGGGTGGAAAACCCTCCCCGGCGCTCTCCGCGTTCCGTCCCTCAGGACAGCTTTGCCGCCCGCGCGTCAAGCATATCCTGCGTGACCAGAACCACGCCGCCCTCGCTGACCCGGAACCACTTGCCATCTTCCTCGGGGTCGCGCCCCACCACCAGCCCTTCGGGGATCACCACATTGGAATCGATCACGCAATTGCGCAAATCCGCCTTGCGGTTCACCGTCACCCGCGGCAGCGCCACGACATATTCCAGCGACGAATAGGAATGTGTGCGGCATCCGGTGAACAGCAGCGAATTGCTCACCGCCGACCCCGACACGATGCAATCGCCCGACACCAGCGAACTCACCGCCGAACCCCGCCGCCCGTCCTCGTCATGGATGAACTTGGCGGGCGGCACGATCTCGGAATAGGTCCAGATCGGCCAGCTGTTGTCATAGATATCCAGTTTCGGCACGAAATCCGTCAGGTCGATATTGGCCTGCCAAAAGGCATCGATCGTGCCCACATCGCGCCAATAGGGTTCATGCTCCAACCCGCTTTTCACGCAAGAATCGGCAAACCTATGCGCCATCGCCTTGCCGCCCTTCACGATCGAAGGGATCAGGTCATTGCCGAAATCATGGCTCGAATTCGGGTCGGCCATATCACGGATCAAAAGATCGCGCAGGAACGCCCAGTCAAAGACATAGATGCCCATCGATGCCAGCGCATGGGCCGGATCGCCCGGAATATGCGGCGGGTTCTTCGGCTTTTCCAGAAAAGCCGTGATCCGCCCCGTCTGATCCACATCCATCACGCCAAAGGCCGTGGCTTCCGCCACCGGCACGGTCAGGCAGCCGATGGTCACATCGGCCCCCGTTTCCACATGCTGGCGCAGCATGATCTCGTAATCCATCTTGTAGATATGGTCGCCCGCCAGCACGACCACATATTTGATGCCATAGCTGTCCACGATATCGATGTTCTGCGCCACCGCATCCGCCGTGCCCAGATACCACTTGTTTTCATCCACCCGCTGGCTTGCCGGCAGGATATCGAGATATTCGTTGCGTTCCGCGCGGAAAAAGTTCCAGCCCCGCTGGCAGTGCCGGATCAGGCTATGCGCCTTGTATTGCGTGGCAATCGCCATCTTGCGGATACCGCTATTAAGCGCATTCGACAGCGCGAAATCGATGATCCGCGTCTTGCCCCCGAAATAGACCGCCGGTTTCGCCCGCCGGTCGGTCAGCTCCTTCAGGCGGCTCCCGCGCCCCCCTGCCAGAACGAAAGCCATCGCCTGACTGGACAGTCGCGCATTCGGCCTCGGTGTCATCATCGCCTTCCCCTCCCTGATGCGGACTTTGTCGCCGCTTGTCCTACGCCTTCCTGAAATACACCGCCGAAAGCGGCGGCAGCGTGACCAGCGCCGATTGCGCCCGCCCGTGCCATGCCACCGCCTCGGCCGTCACCCCGCCCAGATTGCCGCGGTTCATGCCGCCGTAAATCTCGGCATCCGTGTTCAGGATCTCGTCCCAATGCCCGCCCTCGGGCAGCCCGATCCGGTAGCGCCGCTCGACCGGCGTCATGTTGACCGCCGCCACCACCGGCGCATCCCCGGCCCGCCCCTTGCGCAGCCAGACATAGACCGACGCCTCGGCATCATTGCTTTCGATCCACTCGAACCCCTCGGGCCGCGTGTCATTGACATGCAGCGCCGCAGTCTCGCGGTAAACGCGGTTCAGATCGCGCACCAGCGCCTGCACCCCGCGATGGTCGGCGCTTTCCAGCAGATGCCAGTCAAGGCTCTGCTTGTGGCTCCATTCCCGCGCTTGGGCGAACTCGCAGCCCATGAACAACAGCTTCTTGCCCGGATGCGCCCACATGAACCCGTAATAGGCCCGCAGATTGGCGAATTTCTCCCAATCGCCGCCCGGCATCTTGGCCAGCATGCTGCCCTTGCCATGCACCACCTCGTCATGGCTGATCGGCAGGATATAGTTCTCCGACCATGCGTAATGCAGCCCGAATGTCATCTGGTGATGGTGGTATTGCCGATAGACCGGGTCTTTTTCCATGTAACTCAGGGTGTCGTTCATCCACCCCATGTTCCACTTGAACCCAAAGCCCAGCCCGCCATGGCTGACAGGGCGCGACACGCCGGGAAAGGCGGTGCTTTCCTCGGCCACCGTCATGATGCCCGCCACCTCGCCGTAAGCCACCGTATTCATCCGTTGCAGCAG
Organism: Rhodobacter sp.; assembly: GCA_027484985.1. GTDB lineage: Bacteria > Pseudomonadota > Alphaproteobacteria > Rhodobacterales > Rhodobacteraceae > Paragemmobacter. Next base: position 60,278 of record JAIXRW010000042.1, read on the forward strand.
CGCGATGGCCTCGTAATTCTCGCGGCCCCCGTCCTTGTTCGGGATCCACTCGCCATCCTTGCGGGAATAGTCGCGGTACAGCATCGACGCCACCGCATCCACGCGCAGCCCGTCAAGGTGGTATTCCTCAAGCCAATACAAAGCGTTGGATACAAGGTAATTCGCCACCTCGACCCGCCCGTAATTGTAGATCAGCGTGTTCCAATCCTGATGGAACCCTTCCCGCGCATCGGCATGTTCATAAAGCGCCGTGCCGTCGAACCGCCCCAATCCATGCGGATCGGCCGGAAAATGCCCCGGCACCCAGTCAAGCAGCACGCCAAGGCCCCGCCTGTGCGCCGCATCCACCAGCGCGCGAAACTCGGCCGGCGTGCCATGGCGGATGGTGGGGGCAAACATCCCCACCGGCTGATAGCCCCACGATCCATCGAACGGATATTCGGAAACCGGCAGCAATTCGATATGGGTAAAGCCCATATCCGCCGCATAACCGACCAGTTGTTCGGCAAGCTCAAGGTATGACAGCATCCTTTCCCCCGGCGCCCGCCGCCACGACCCCAGATGCACCTCGTAAACCGAAATCGGCGCATCGATCCCGTGCCGCGCCGCCCGCGTTTCCATCCATCGGGCATCGTCGAACCCGCCCGCGATGCGCCGCACCACCGATGCGTTGGCCGGCGGATGTTCCGACCCGAAGCCCACCGGATCGGCCTTCAGCGGCCCGACATAGCCGTGCTGGCCCCGTATCTCGTATTTATAGGTCGCGCCCTCGGCCAGACCGGGCACAAAGGTTTCCCACACCCCCGTGGCCCCCCGCCGCCGCATCGGGTGGCGCCGCCCGTCCCATATGTTGAAATCGCCCACCACCGAAACCCGCTCGGCATTGGGCGCCCAGACGGCGAAATGCACGCCCGTCACCCCCTCATGGGTGATGCAATGCGCCCCCAGCACCTGCCACAGGCGTTTATGCGTGCCCTCGCCCAGCAGATATTCGTCCAGCTCGCCCAGCACGGGGCCAAAGCGGAACGGGTCGTCGAACGCCCATTCGGCCCCCCCGCCTTCGGCCCGCAACCGGTAGGGCTGGCGCTTCGCCAGCTTGGCCGCAAACAGCCCCGGCTGTCCGCGCACGGCCACGGCCTCGGTCTCCTTGCCCTTTTCGGGCACCACCACCAGCCGCTCGGCCCCCGGCACAAAGGCCCGCACCACCACGCCCTTGCCCAGATCATGCGGCCCCAGCACGCTGAACGGGTCGCCATGCCGCCCCTCGCGGATGGCCTGCGCCACATCCGGCTCGAACGCCCCGTCGATCCAACTGTCGCCCATGCCGTCCCCTCCCAAGGTTGCCCGCCGCCCCCGCTACAGCGCGGGCGCAACACCCCAAATCTCGTCCATATAGCTGCGGATCGTGCGGTCCGACGAAAAGAACCCCGACCGCGCCGTGTTCATCGCCGCCATTCCCAGCCAGCGGTCACGATCGGCATAGGCGCGGTCCACCTCGGCCTGCGCGGCGTGGAAGGCATCGAAATCGGCCGCCACAAGGAAATAGTCATGGTGCCAGATGCGATGCACCAGCCCGTGGTAACGGTCGGGCTGATCGGGGCTGAACCGCCCTTCCGCGATCATCTGCAACACATCCTGCAAGGGCTGGCTCGCCTCGATGGCCTTGCGCGAATGGTCAGGGTCCTCGCGCCGCTTCATCACCTCTTCCGCCGTCAGACCGAACAGGAAGAAGTTTTCCGCCCCCACCTCTTGCAGGATCTCGACATTGGCCCCGTCCAGCGTGCCGATGGTGGGCGCGCCGTTCATCATGAACTTCATGTTGCCCGTGCCGCTGGCTTCCTTGCCCGCCGTGGAAATCTGCTCCGACAGGTCCGCCGCCGGAATCAGCCGCTCGGCCATGCTGACATTGTAATTGGCCGGATAGACGATCTTCAAAAGATCGCCCGTCACGGGGTCATTGTTCACCACCGCCGCCACATCATTGATCAGATGGATGATTTCCTTGGCCACCGCATAGCCCGGCGCCGACTTGCCGCCGAAAATCTTGACCCGCGGCACCCAAGGCCCCTTGGGGTTGGCCCGTATCGCATGCCAGCGGGCGATGGTTTCCAGAATGTTCAGAAGCTGGCGCTTGTATTCATGGATCCGCTTGATCTGCACGTCAAACAGCGCATCGGGCGATACCGCCACCCCACATTCCGCGCCGATCCAGTTTGCCAGTTCCACCTTGTTCGCCCGCTTGGCCGCGCCAAAGGCCGTGCGGAATTGCTTGCCCTTGATATGCGGCTCCAGCTCGCGCAGGCGGTCAAGGTTGTCCTCCCAGCCCGCCCCGATCGTGTCGGTGATCAGCCGGGCCAAGGGGCGGTTCGCCATCTTCAGCCAGCGGCGCGGCGTCACGCCATTGGTCTGGTTGACGATCCGGCCGGGATGCAAGCGGTCCAGTTCGGGAAACAGGTTCTTCTTGACCAGTTCCGAATGAAGCGCCGAAACCCCGTTCACCTTATGCGCCATGATAAAGGCCAACTCGCCCATCCGCACTTCGTGATGCTTCACGATGCCAATGTAATGCGGGCGGTGATAGTTCTCGTCCTTGTGCCAGGCGTCGATGCGTTCCACGATCTGCATATGCCGTGGCAGCACATTGCCAAACGTGAACGTGGCCCACCGTTCAAGCGCCTCGGGCAGCAGCGTGTGGTTGGTGTAACCCAGACAGCCCCGCGCCGTCTCCAACGCATCGGCAAAATCCATTCCGTGGTCATCGACCAGCAAACGCACCAGTTCCGGCCCCGCAATCGCCGGATGGGTGTCATTCATCTGGATCGCGGCATATTTCGGCAGGTCGCGCAGGTTGCTATGCGCGGCCATGAAGCGGCGCAGAATGTCTTGCAAGGCGGCGCTCGTCAGGAAAAACTCCTGCTTCAGCCGCAATTCCTTGCCCTGATAGGTGGTGTCATCAGGGTAGAGCACGCGGCTCAACGTCCGCGCCAGCGCCTCGGGTTCCGCCGCCGCCGCATAGTCGCCGCGGTTGAAGCGTTCCAGATCGAACAGCGTGGTGGGTTTCGCCGCCCACAGCCGCAGCGTATTGGCCCATTTGCCCTGCCAGCCCACCACCGGCGTATCATGCGCCTCTGCAATCACCGTCTCGCCGGGCACCCAGACCTCGCGCCCCGCCACGGTTTCCACATGGCCCTTGAACGGGATGGTATAGGCGCTTTCGGGCCGCGCAAATTCCCACGGATGCGCCTGCGACAGCCAGTCCTCGGGCGTTTCCACCTGCTGGCCACCCTCGAACCGCTGGCGGAACAGCCCGTGTTCATAGCGGATACCGTACCCATAGGCGGGGCAACCCAGCGTGGCCATGCTTTCCATAAAGCACGCCGCCAACCGCCCCAAACCGCCATTGCCCAGCGCCGCATCCGGCTCATTGCCCACAATGGCGCGGAAATCCTGCCCGAAGCCCGCCATCACCTCTTCCGCCGCATCGCGCAGCCCAAGGTTCACGGTCGCGTCCTCAAGGATACGCCCGATCAGAAATTCCATCGACAGATAGTAAACCCGTTTCCTGTCCTCGGCCCATGTCCGGCGGGTCGAGGCGAACCACGGCTCGACGATCCGGTCGCGGATCGCGAAAGACAGCGCCATCCGCCAATCATAGATGCTGGCATTGGGCGCATCCTTGCCCAGCGTATAGGTCAGATGGCGGGCGATATCGGCCTGCAACAGGTTCGGGGTCAGGGAAAGATCGGTCACGTCGCCATCCGCATCAGGGTCACTTTACCGCGCCAAGCCTATTCCCCATGCGGGCAGGGTCAAGCTTTGGCTGCGGTGGTTCACGGCCGAACCCGCCCGCAGGCGTTCAAACCGCTTTCAGGACTAGCGCAGTTTTTTGCCGCCGTCACCCCTGAATACAGGAAAATTCGCCCCCAAACCGCTTTGACCATACCGCAGCCCGGCGCGCCATGTGCCCACTGCATGGCAGCCCTGCGCGGCGGGCGGCCCCCCACCCCGATCTGATCTGGATCAAGGCACGGCCCGCGCCTCTGGCGCAAAGCTGCACCTGACCTTCCGCTTTTTCGCCAAAGGCCCCGCCATGCGCCTGACCACCCGCACCAACCTTGCCCTTCGCACGCTGATGGTCTGCGCCGCCAATTCCGGCCGCGTCATCCGCAAGGCCGAAATCGCCGCCACCTGCAACGCCTCGGAAAACCACCTCGCACAGGTCATCCACCTGCTTGCCCGACGCGGCCTTGTCAAAACCCTGCGCGGCCGCTCGGGCGGCCTGACCCTCGGCCAACCCGCCCACACCATCACCATCGGCGCGGTCCTGCGCGACTTTGAACCCTGCCTGCCCTTCACCGACTGTTCCAACGCGGGCGCAAAGGCCTGCCCGCTTTCCGGCGCCTGCCGCCTGCCTTCGGTGTTTTCCGATGCGCTAGATGCGTTCTACGCCAAACTCGACGGCGTAACCCTTGCCGACCTCATGCGCGACAACCGCCCCCTGCACCACCTGTTGCAGGTGGCATGACGCGGCTCTCCTACCCCCCCCAGGTCCGGCGCAACACGCCCAGCCAGTTGTCCCAAGCGATCTTCCTGACCAGCGCCTCGCCATAGCCATGGGCGCGGCACGCATCGATCAGGCGCGGCAATCCGGTCACATCCCCAATCCCGTCCGGCATCGTCGCCCCGTCGAAATCGGATCCAAAGCCCACATGGTCCTCGCCCAGCCGCGCGATCAGATGGTCCAGATGGCGCAGCACCGGCTCCCATCCCATCGCGGGGTCGCGCCGCCCGTCGGGGCGCAAAAAGCCGGTGGCAAAGTTCAGCCCCACCATGCCCTTCGACTCAGCGATCATATCCAGCTGCCGGTCCGTCAGGTTGCGGCTCGACGGGGTCACCGCATGGGCGTTGGAATGGGTGGCCACCAGCGGCGCATCCGACAGCCGCGCCACATCGTCGAACCCCTTTTCGTTCAGATGGCTCAGATCGATCATCACCCGCAATTCGTTGCACACGCTGACCAGCCGCTTGCCCGCATCCGTCAGCCCCGGCCCGGTATCGGGGCTCGACGGAAAGGCAAAGGGCACGCCATGGCCAAAGGCCGTGGGCCGGCTCCAGACCGGCCCCAGCGACCGCAGCCCCGCCGCATGCCACAGATACAGCGCATCGCAGCCCGGATCGATCGCCTCGGCCCCCTCCATATGCAGAATGCCCGAAATCGCCCCCGCATCTCGCGCCGCCTCGATCTCGGCCACCGTCCGCACCTGCCGGAACCGCCCGCCTGATGCCCGCTCCATCCACAAAAACTGCGCGGCCAGTTCCGCCGCGATGGCCTGACACTGCGCCAAGGGCAGCGCAGGTGGCAGCGGCACGGCATAGGGTGGGCTGTCCATCAGCGCGTCCATATCCGCCAAGGGGTTATGGGGTGACGGCATGTAAATCGCAAAGAACCCGCCCATGAACCCGCCCTGCGCCATGCGCGGCAGGTCCAGATGCCCCTTGCCCTCGCCCGTCAGCCAGATCGCCTCGCGCTTTTCGGGCGCCTGAAGCAGGCGGAACAGAATGTCGTTATGGCCGTCAAAGACAGGGATCATGCGCCAAACCTCATCGTTGCGGCCACCTTGGCACGGCCTTCCCCCCGCTTCAATCGCAGCAGCCCGCCCCCGGCGCCGCCAGCCCCGTCAGAATCGGGCAATCGGGCCGCGCATCCCCCGCACAGGCCTGAACCAGCCCCTGCAAGGTCGCCTCCATCGCCCGCAACGCGGCAATCTTTGCCGCAATGTCGCGCAAATGCCCCTCGGCCAGCGCCTTCACATCCGCGCTTGCCCGCGCCTTGTCGTCATACAGCGCCAACAGCCGCCGACATTCCTCGATGGTAAAGCCAAGCCCCCGCGCCCTCCCGATGAAGGCCAGCTTGTGCAGATCGGCCTCGCGAAAGGCGCGGTAGCCATTCGCCCCGCGCAAGGGGCGGATCAACCCGATCTCCTCGTAATAGCGGATGGTCTTGGCAGGCAGCCCCGCCTTCTGGCCCACTTCCTTGATGTTCACGGCGCCACCCCCTGCACCAGCCGCAAGCGCAGCGCATTGGTCAAAACGAACAGGCTCGAAAGCGCCATCGCCCCCGCCGCCAGCATGGGCGAAAGCTGCGGCCCGCCAAAGGGCACCAGCCCCCCCGCCGCCACGGGGATCAGCGCCGCATTATAGCCAAAGGCCCAGGTCAGGTTCTGCCGGATGTTCCCCATCACCGCGCGCGACATCCGTATGGCATTGGCCACCCCCATCGGGTCGCCCGTCATCAGAACCACATCCCCCGCCTCGATCGCCACATCCGTGCCCGTGCCCATCGCCAGCCCCACATCGGCCGCCGCAAGGGCCGGCGCATCGTTCAACCCGTCGCCTACAAAGGCCACACCCGCACCCATGCCGCGCACCGCCTGCCCCTTGCCCTCGGGCAGCACGCCAGCTTTCACATCCGCAATCCCGATCCGCGCCGCAATCGCCCCCGCCGTCACCGCATTGTCGCCCGTCACCATGGCAACCCCCAAACCCAAACCCCGCAGCGCCGCCAGCGCCGCCGCCGTTGTGGGCTTCACAGGGTCGGCCACCGCGATCAACCCCGCCGCCCTGTCGCCATAGCCGACAAAGAGCAAACTCTTGCCTTCGGCCGCGAACCGCGCGCCCGCCGCTTTCAGCGCCTCGGGCACATCGCCAAACATCCGCGCCGATCCCACGCCAACCGCAACGCCCGCCACCACCGCCCGCGCGCCGTATCCGGGCACCGCCTCGAACCCCTCGGCCTGCGCCACGGCAATCCCCCGCGCCTGCGCCTCGGCCAGCACCGCCGCCGCAAGCGGATGCTCCGACCCCGCCTCGACCGCCGCCGCCACGGCCAGAACATCCCCCACCACATCCGTCACCACCGGATGCCCCTCGGTCAGCGTGCCGGTCTTGTCAAACGCCACCACCCGCACCGCCGCCAGCCGCTGCAAGGCCTCGCCCTTGCGGAACAGCACGCCCAGTTCCGCCGCCCGCCCCGTGCCGACCAGAATGGAAACCGGCGTTGCCAGCCCCATCGCGCAGGGACACGCGATGATCAGCACCGACACCCCCGCCACCAGCGCCTGCGCGACCCCGCCCCCCGCCAGCAGCCACGCCCCCACCGTCACAGCCGCAATCCCCATCACCACCGGCACGAACCACAGCGTCACGCGGTCCACCATGTCCTGCACCGGCAGCTTGGTGCCCTGCGCCTCCTCGACCAGCGCCACGATCCGCGCAAGCACCGTGGCCGACCCCACCGCCCCCACCTCGACCACCAGCGCCCCGTTGCCGTTCACCGTGCCACCCGTCACCGCATCGCCCGCGCCCTTCGCCACCGGCACCGCCTCGCCCGTCAGCATCGCCTCATCCACGGCCGAGGCACCCGCGATCACACGCCCGTCCACCGGCACCCGCTCGCCGGGGCGCACCTGCACCCGCATCCCCGGCAGCAACGCGGCGACCGGCACCTCTTCGCCCCCCTCAAGCCGCGCCAGTTTGGGCTGCAACTTGACCAGCCGCGCAATCGCCGCCCCCGCCCGCCCGCGCGCCCGCGCCTCCAGCGTGCGCCCCAGCAGGATCAGCACCACGATCACCGCCGCCGCCTCGAAATAGACCACCCGCGCCGGTTCGGGCAGCAGCGCGGGCGCAAAGGTGACAAGCGTGGAATAGGCCCAGGCCGCCCCCGCCCCCAGCGCGACAAGGCTGTTCATATCCGGCGCCCCGCGCAGCAGCGCCGGTATTCCCTTGGCAAAGAACCGCCGCCCCGGAACGCCCAGCACCACCGAAGCCAGCAGAAACTGCATCAGGTAAAACGGCCCCATCCCCAGCGCGCCCATCAGCCAATGGTGCAACGGCGGGTAAAGATGCCCCCCCATCTCGGCCACAAAGACCGGCAGCGTCAGCCCCCCCGCCAACAGCGCCTGCCGCGCCAGCCCCCGCATCTCGGCCGCCGGATCATGCGGGGCCGCCGCCTCTTGCACGCTGGCCGCATATCCGGCCCGCCCCACCGCCGCCGCCAGCGCCGCGCCATCCGCTGCCGCCCCCTCCCACAGCGTGACCGTCGCCCGCCGCAGCGCAAGGTTCGCCACCGCGTCCTTCACGCCGCCCTGCGCCTTCAGCACCCGCTCGACCCGCCCGGTGCAGGCGGCACAGGTCATCCCCTCGACCGCCAGCTGAACCACCACCTCCCGCGCCGGATAGCCCGCCGCAGCCAGCGCCGCCGCCATCGCGCCGGGCGTGGCAGGGGCGGCAAAGCCCACATCCGCCGTCTCGGTGGACAGGTTCACCACCGCCCCCACCACCCCCGGCAGCGCCTTCAGCACCCGCTCGGTCCGCGCCACGCAACTGGCGCAACTCATCCCCTCCAGCCGGAAACGGGCGCTTTTGGTCATCTCGTCGGGCATGGGGGTCTCCTTCATCCCCCATATGGTCCTTCCAGTCACCGGAAGGTCAACCCCGCCCCGCCCCATTCGCCCTGCGATTGACTTTTCCCCGCACTGCCGCAAGCTTGCGCTGTTTCATCGCGCCCCGCAGGGGCAACGTTTTGTAAGGGGTCGCCATGGCAATCATCACATTTTACGACAATCTCGGCTTCGGCGCCAAGGTTACCTCGGCCACCGGCACCCTGCTTCCCCCCTCGCTCATCCAGTCCGATGGCGATCCGGCCGTCCGCACCGTGGGCTCTGCCTTTTCCATCTCGGGCAGCTTCAACGCGGGCAGCATCGCCTATACGATGTCGGGCGCACTGGTCGCCTCGAACCTGATCCGGATCGACAGCCTGACCTATACCGACGCCAAGGGTTTTGTAACCATCTCGGCCGGCAGCATGAACCTGACCTATTTCCCCGGCCTCTCCACCGCAGCACAGGCCTTGCAGCGCCTGCTCTCGGGCGACGATTCGATCTTCGGCAACCGCTTTGCCGACCAGATCGAGGGCGGCACAGGCAATGACCGCCTTTATGGCAATGGCGGCACCGACATCCTTTGGGGCGAAGCGGGCAATGACCGGCTGATCGGCGGCGATGGCGGCGACACGCTTTACGGCGGCACCAATGCCGACACGCTGCAAGGCGGCTCGGGCGCCGACCTTTTGGCAGGCGGCCGCGGCCGCGACACCTTCCGCTTCACCGACAAGACCGAACCGGGCCTTGGCTCCACCACCGACATCATCACCGATTTCACCCCCGGCGATGACCGCATCGACCTGTCGCTGATCGACGCCTTCGATGGCAGCCGCCCGAATGACACCTTCCTGTTCCGCGCAACCGCCGCCTTTTCTTCCGCCACCGCGGGCGAGGTGCGCTTCCAGCAATTCGACCGCCCCGGCACCGCGTCGGATGCCACCGTCATCCTCATCGACACCGATGGCGACAGCGCGGCCGAGGCTTCGATCCGCCTGAACGGCCTTTACGACCTGCGCGCCAGCGATTTCCTGCTCTGACCCCTTGACCTTCCCCCTGCCGGAACCCCCATCTCGACGGCAAAGGAGAGTGCCATGACCAGACTATCCGTCCCCGACATGACCTGCGGCCATTGCAAGGCCTCGGTCGAAACCACCCTTGCTGCGCTGCCGGATACCGGCACCGTGACCGTCGATCTTGCCGCCCGCACCGTCACCGCAACCGGCCCCGCCGCCGCCGCAACTCTTGTGCGCGCGCTCGATGCGATCGGCTTTCCCGCCGCGGTCCTGCCCGCCTAGGGCGCACCCCATCCGAATGTCGCTGTTGCAAAGGTCGCACAACTTTCATAAAGCGTCGTGAATTCGTCATGCTTGGGCCTTGCCTTGGCCACCGCGCCCGCGCACCCTGTGCCGACGAACCCGACAAACGGCAGAAAGAGCAGTCCGTCATGGCCACGAAATCCCCCGCCCAGCAGGGCGGTTCGCAATCCCAGGGCACCCAGCAGCAGCAGGGCAGCCCCTCCTCCCCGCAGCAACAGCAGCAGGGCCAAAAGCCGATCATCCGCGACTGGGCGTCGATCTGACAGCACGGCGCTTGCGCGATCACGGGGCCAGCCGCTAGGCTGGCCCCGTTGCATTTCAGGCGGCGCCATGCCCACACCGGTCTCGTCCATCCCCAATCTCGGCCCCGCGTCAGAAGCCGCCTTCGCCCGCGCGGGCATCCACTCGGCCGAAGACCTCCGCGCCCTCGGCCCGGACGAGGCTTACCGCCGCCTTCTGGCCGCAGGCACCCAGCCCCATTTCATCGGCTACTATGTGCTGGTCATGGGCCTGCAAGGCCGCCCGTGGAACGATTGCCAGGGCGAGGAAAAGAAGCAACTCCGCGCCCGCTTCGACGCGATCAAGGCCGCCCAGCCCGCAAAACAAAAGGGCCGCTCCGAACTGGAAGCGGCCCTCGATTTCTTCGGCGTCATCGAACGGCGCCGCTAGCAAATTCCTTCAAAAGGAATTTGCGAAGGGTTTTCAGAAAACCCTTCGCCCTTCCTCAGCCCACCAGCTCAAGGCCCGAGAAGAAGAACGAGATCTCGCGCGCCGCCGATTCCGCGCTATCCGACCCGTGCACCGAATTTTCGCCCTTCGACAGCGCGAATTCCTTGCGGATCGTGCCAGCGGCAGCGGCGGCCGGATCGGTCGCGCCCATCACTTCGCGGTTCTTGGCAATGGCGCTTTCGCCTTCCAGCACCTGCACCACCACCGGCTCCGATGCCATGAACGCGCACAGCTCGCCATAGAACCCGCGCTCCTTGTGCTCGGCATAGAAAGCACCGGCCTGCGCGGCCGACAGATGGATGCGCTTCGAGGCGACGACACGCAGCCCCGCCTCTTCGAATTTGGCAACGATCTTGCCGGTCAGGTTGCGCTTGGTCGCGTCGGGCTTGATGATCGACAGCGTGCGTTCGATGGCCATTTTGAATGTCTCCATGACAATGGGCGCAGCCGGTCGCTGCACCGCCTAATGTTGCGCGCGCCTCGTAACACGCATGTGCCGGATTGAAAAGCGCCGCCGCCGAAAAGCCGGCGGCCCGCCCTAGCGGATCACCGCCCCCGCTTGCGTGCACAGGAAAGACTGGGTCGAGATCAAGTCACACGACCCGCCCGAACACTGGCAGGCCAGCAACTCGCCCTGATTGGAACAGATATACTGCCCGCCTTGCGCCGCCGCCCCGCCATAGGGGTTGGCGCACATTCCGCTCGCCACCGGCTCGGGCGCGGCCGCCCGCTGCCGCGCCTCGGCACGGCGGGCATTGGCCGACCGCTGGGCGCTTTCCACCGCGCTCATCAGGTCAATGTTGTCCATGGTTACCTTTGAGGCGGCATTAAACTTTTGCCCCAAGGCATCCGTCGCAGCATCAATCTCGGGATAGGTTCGGTAAACCGCCTGTTGCCAGTCAACACATACTTGGTTGGTGCGCTTCAGCGTTGCCTTGATCGCCGCCACCTCGCTGTCGGTGTAACCGTTATCGTAATCGGGCGTAATGTCAGGCGTCCGGCAGTCCGCAGGAAAGGGAATCGCCAGCGCCCGGTTCCGCGCCAGTTGCGCTGATGTCGGCTGCTCGTCAACATTCCCCTGATCCTCGATCAGGCACGACCCGCCCTTGTTGTTCTTGACCTCGCAATTGACATATTGCGTCTCCCGATGCGGCTGGGTCACCACCGGCGGCTTGCCCATCGCCTCGACACTGTCGAGCGCGTCTTGCGTCTCTTGCGGCACCGGCAGACAGCCGGTCAATGCCACCATCACCATGGCAGCGGTCAGAAAGCGGAACATCGCACACCCCCTAAGAACGGTGCGCAACCCTAGCACGCAAATCCTCGCCCGTATCTGCAAAAATTGCCCCCTTTCACACCCGCGCCCCGGACACCCCCTCATCGCAGCCAATCGCTAAGATTTCGCTAAGCCAGCGTTTGCCGCGTCTGCATCACCTGTGCATAGCGCAGGCATCCATAGACCGGTTGACGAAGCCCCCCGCATCGGGCAAGCCCTGCCCATGCTGAAAATCGAAGACATCACCTATTCCGTCGAAGGCCGCCCCCTGTTCGAGGGGGCCTCGGCCACCATTCCCACCGGCCACAAGGTGGGCCTCGTCGGGCGCAACGGTGCCGGAAAAACCACGCTTTTCAAACTGATACGCGGCGAACTTGCGCTCGAGGGCGGCGATATCTCGCTCCCCTCCCGCGCCCGCATCGGCGGCGTCGCGCAAGAGGTGCCCTCGTCCTCGACCTCGCTGCTCGACACCGTTCTTGCCGCCGATACCGAACGCGCCGCCCTGCTGGCCGAGGCCGAAACCGCCACCGACCCCCACCGCATCGCCGAGGTGCAATCCCGCCTCACCGACATCGACGCATGGTCCGCAACCGGCCGCGCCTCCAGTATTCTCAAGGGCTTAGGCTTCGACGCCGAAGCCCAGCTTCGCCCCTGTTCCGATTTTTCCGGCGGCTGGCGCATGCGCGTTGCCCTTGCCGGCGTGCTGTTTTCCCAGCCCGACCTGCTACTGTTGGACGAACCGACCAACTATCTCGATCTCGAAGGCGCGCTCTGGCTCGAATCCTACCTCGTCAAATATCCCCACACGGTGCTGATCATCAGCCACGACCGCGGCCTTCTGAACCGCGCCGTGCAGGGCATCCTGCATCTCGACCAGAAGAAATTGACTTACTGGACAGGCCCTTACGACCAATTCGCACGACAGGTCGCCGAACGCCGCGCCGTGTTGCAGGCCGAAGCGAAAAAGCAGGACGCCCGGCGCGCGCATCTGCAAGCCTTTGTTGACCGTTTCAAGGCAAAAGCATCCAAAGCCGTCCAGGCGCAATCGCGCGTGAAGATGCTTGAAAAAATGACGCCCATCACCGCGCCCGAAGATGCAAAACGCGTGGTCTTCACCTTCCCCGAACCCGAGGAGCTGTCGCCCCCCATCATCAATATCGAAGGCGCCTCGGTGGGGTATGGCGGCCCGCCGGTGCTGAAAAAACTCTCGCTGCGGATCGATCAGGATGACCGCATCGCCCTTCTGGGTCGAAACGGCGAAGGAAAATCCACGCTTTCCAAGCTGTTGGCAGGCAAACTTAAACCGCTTGAGGGGAAATTCGTCTCCTCGTCAAAGTTAAGGATCGGTTACTTCGCCCAGCATCAGGTCGATGAACTCTATATCGACGAAACCCCGCTCCAGCACCTGCAACGCCTGCGCCCCGCCGAAGGCCAGCCCAAACTGCGCGCCCGTCTGGCAGGCTTTGGCCTTGGCGCCGATCAGGCCGAAACCGTGGTCGGTCGCCTGTCGGGCGGCCAAAAGGCCCGCCTGTCGCTGCTGCTGGCTACCATCGACGCCCCGCACCTGCTGATCCTCGACGAACCGACCAACCACCTTGATATGGAAAGCCGCGAAGCGCTGGTGGAAGCCCTGACCGAATATTCCGGCGCGGTCGTCCTTGTCAGCCACGACATGCACCTGCTGTCGCTCGTGGCCGACCGTCTGTGGCTGGTCAAGGGCGGGGCCGTCACGCCCTACAACGAAGACCTGGAAGCCTATCGCCGCATGTTGCTCGCGGGCGACGAAGATGTGAAGATCGCCGCAAAAACCGTTGAAAAACCAAAGAAAATCAGCCGCGATGAAATGCTTTCCCTCAAGGCCGAGGTCCGCAAATGCGAGGACCGCCTGACCAAGCTGAACGAGATGCGCGACAAACTGGCCACAAAACTGGCCGACCCCGACCTCTACGAAGACGCCCGCAAGGGCGAACTGGAAACCTGGAACCGCAAATATGCCGAGGTGATGGACGCGCTTGACCGGGCCGAGGCGCTCTGGCTCACTGCCTCGGAAAAGCTGGAAGGCGCCGCATGATCGAATCCGCCTTCCTGATCACGGCCTTTGCCACGCTTTTTGTGGTGATCGACCCGCCGGGTCTGGTGCCGCTGTTCATCGCCCTGACCCAAGGCATGGATGCCGACCACCGTCGCCGCCTTGCGCTGCGGGCCTGCGTGATTGCCGCCATCCTGCTGACGCTGTTTGGCCTGCTGGGCGAGCAACTTCTTGGTTTCATTGGCATTTCCATGCCCGCCTTCCGCATCGCGGGCGGTATCCTTTTGTTCCTTACCGCGCTTGATATGCTGTTCGAACGCCGCACCCAGCGGCGCGAGGGGCAGAAATCCGACCCCGATCACGACCCTTCGGTCTTTCCCCTCGCCACCCCGCTGATCGCGGGGCCCGGCGCCATTGCCACCATGATCCTTCTGGTCGGCAAGACCGACAACTGGATCGGAACTGCCGCCGTTCTGGGCCTGATGCTGGGCATGATGGTGGCGACTTTCCTGTTCCTTCTGGCCGCCTCGCGCCTTGAACACCTGCTCGGCCGCACCGGCACCATCGTCATCACCCGCCTTCTGGGCATGCTTCTTGCCGCCCTTTCGGTCCAGTTCGTCATCGATGGGGTCAAGGGAACCGGTCTGATCTGACCGGTCTTTTTTCCGCGCGTTCCGCTTCCCATATGGATGCCATGGAGTCAGATCAGTTCGCACGGCTCGCCTATCTTTTGCTGCTTTTGGCGGCCATTGTCGGCTGGGTGCTGGTCGAATACCGCCGCCGCATGGGCGAGGCGCTGCGCGTGGCCGTGGCTTGGGGGCTGATTTTCTGTGGTGTGGCAGCGGGTTACGGGCTTTGGTCCGATCTTGGCAGCGCCCGCCTGCCCCCGCCCCAACTGGTCAGCCAAGAAGGGCGCATCACCGTTCCGCGCGCCGCAGACGGGCATTTCTATCTGACGCTTCAGATCAACGGCCAGCCGATCCGCTTTCTGGCCGATACCGGCGCGTCGAACATGGTCTTGACCCGCGACGATGCCGAAAGCCTTGGCATCGATCCTGACGGGCTGGTCTATCTGGGCGAGGCGGCAACCGCCAACGGCACCGTCCGCACCGCCCGCGTGACCCTGCCGCTGGTCGAACTTGGCCCCTATGCCGACCGCGATTTCCCCGCTTGGGTGAACCGGGGCGAGATGCCGGGGTCGCTGTTGGGAATGGATTACCTGCGTCTGTTCCGGGTCGAACTGGCGGGCGATGAAATGGTCTTGCGGCGGTAACTCAGCCCTTTTCCGCCTTCTTTTCCCAGCGCCCGCTTTCCTCTGACCAGTATTGCGCGGCCAATCCTGCCGCGGTCAGGGCCTTCCACTTCTCGCGCGCGGCGGCCAGTTGCGCCCCGTCACCGCCATCGAACAACAGCCAGACCCGTTCCAGCCCCCGCGCCTCGTCCACGGTGACGCCTGCGCCGTCCAGCAGGAACAACCCCTTGGCGGCATTGGATATTTCACCCGTTCCGATCAGCACGGGCTGGTCCGCGTCATGCGGGCCGCCCTGCATTCCATGCGGCAGAAACGCCTCGGGCGGGCCTTGCCACAACTGCATATCCAACCGTTCAAGCGCGCCACGGTCCGTTCCGCGCACCATCACCCGCCAGCCCTGCGCCACCGCCCGCGACAACAGCATCGCCAGCGTCTCGGCGGGCGTCGATCGCGTGAGGTGGTAGAACATCACCACGCCCATAGGCCGGTCACTTCGCCTCGAACCGGTCGCGGATCAGCCGGTTAAGCGCCATCACCCCCCAGCCTGTCGCCCCCTTCGGCGCAAGGGTCGAGTCCGCCTTCAGCAACGCCGTTCCCGCAATATCAAGATGGATCCACGGCACATCCGGCTTGACGAAGCGTTGCAGGAACTGCGCCGCGATGATCGCGCCCCCGTCGCGCCCGCCCACATTCATCATGTCGGCAATCCGGCTTTTCAGCCGCGCGTCATAGGCATCGCCCATCGGCATCCGCCATGCGCCTTCGCCTTCGGCCTTGGCCGCTTTCAGGAATGCGTTGCACAAGGCATCATCATTCGAAAAAACACCTGTGTTTTCATGGCCCAAGGCAACGATGATGGCGCCGGTCAGGGTGGCAAGGTCGATCATGCCCGCCGGTTTGAACCGTTCCTGCGCGTACCAAAGCACATCGGCCAGAACCAGCCGCCCCTCGGCATCGGTGTTGATCACCTCGATCGTATCGCCCTTCATCGACCGCACCACATCGCCCGGTCGCTGGGCGCGGCCATCGGGCATGTTTTCAACCAGTCCGACCAGCCCCACGACATTGGCCTTGGCCTTGCGCAACGCCAGCGTCCGCATCACGCCCGCAACCACGGCAGCCCCGCCCATATCCATGGTCATCTCTTCCATGCCGGCGGCGGGCTTGATCGAAATTCCGCCGGTGTCAAACACCACGCCCTTGCCGACCAAGGCAAAGGGTGCGGCATCCTTTTCACCGCCAAGCCATTGCATCACAACAACTTTCGACGGGCTTTCCGACCCGCGCCCCACCCCCAGCAGCGCCCCCATGCCCAGCTTTTCCAACTGGTCCTCTTCCAGGATCTCGACATCAAGGCCCAGTTCCTGCATCGCCGCCAACCGGGCGGCGAAATCATCGGTGGTCAGCACATTGGCCGGTTCGTTGACCAGATTGCGCGTGAAGAACACCCCCTCGGCCACGGCGGCGGCAGGGGCCGCTGCGGCGGCGACTGCCTCGGGGTTGGTTACCATCATCACCACCGGGCCGGGCGCCTTTGCCTCGGCCGTCTTGTGGGCGGAGAAGTCATAGGCGCGCATTGCCAGACCAAAGGCAATTTCGGCCGCCAGCCCGTGCCCTTCGGCCAGCACCGTCACGCCCGATGGGCCAAGGCCACGCGCCACGGCGGCACCGGCCTTGCGGGCCATGGCCGCGTCGCCTTTCTTCGGCAGGCGGATCACCTGAACCGCATCGGCCGCCAGCCCTGACGGCCAGGCCAAATCCTGCCCCTCGCCGGGTTTCAGCTTGGCAAAGGCGTCCGACCGAAGGTAACGCGCCAGCGCGCCGCGCATCGCCCGGTCAAGCCGCCGGACAGCGGGCGACAGGGCTGCGCCAACATCGCCAAAAACCGCGATCCGGCCGGAAACCTGCACGAGGGCTTCGGTTTCGACAGCCTTGAACTGGATCGGAACGGGGTGGGTCATCTGTGCTAAAGCCCTTTGGCTGTTGGATTTCATCGGTCACAATGGGCCACGTCATCAAAGGTTGCGCGGCTTTGGGCAAAGGCTAGCCCGCCAAGGCGCGCTTGACCAGATAGCAGTTTTCCCCGCCCCCCAATTGGGGTAGCGTCCGATCAACAAGAAACGGGGGGCCGGGGCGCGTGTCGAGATTCGACAGATATCTGCTGTCGCAACTGCTTGCGCTGTTCGGTTTCTTTGCCCTCATTCTTGTGGCGGTCTATTGGCTGAACCGCGCCGTCGGCCTGTTTGACCGGCTACTCGGCGATGGGCAGTCCGCACTGGTCTTTCTGGAATTCTCGCTGCTGATCCTGCCCAATGCGATCCGCCTTGTGCTGCCCATCGCAGCGTTCATCGCGACGGTCTATCTGACCAACCGGTTGTTGCAGGAAAGCGAGTTGGTCGTGATGCAGGCCACCGGTTTCTCGGCGTTCCGGCTGGCGCGGCCGGTGCTGTATTTCGGCCTGATCATCATGGTGCTGCATCTGATCATCATGGGCTTTCTAGTGCCGTGGAGCACCGAGATCTACAACAGCCGCCAACGGGCCTTGTCCGACGACATCGCCGCGCGCTACATGAACAAGGGCCAGTTCATGCAGCCAGCCAAGGGCGTGACGCTGTATATCCGTGATATCACCGGCGACGGCGAACTGGTGGGCGTGTTCCTTGCCGATGATCGCAGCGCCAAGGTTCGCAAGATCTTCAACGCCAAACGGGCCTTGATCCTGCAAAGCGAAACCGGACCCAAGCTGCTGATGTTCGACGGAAGTTTGCAGACCCTCGATCTGGACGGGGGGCGCAGACTGTCCGTCACACGCTTTGCCGATGCGACACAGGACATGCGCGAACTGATCCGCAAGGATAGCGTCAACCGCGGCCCATCGCCCCGCGACATGACCACGACAAGCCTGCTGTCGGAAAACAACGGGCTTGATCGAAGCAAACCCAAGGTCGCGGACGAGATCACGCGTGAACTGCATCTGCGGTTCAGCCAGCCGCTGCTAAGCCTTGCCTCGGCCGTGATGGGGTTTTCGATCCTGATGGTGGGCGCCTTCAGCCGGTTCGGGCTGTGGCGCCAGATCGCGGCGGCGGTGCTGGCGCTTATTGTGGTGCAATTGCTGGGCACATCGGCGACGTCGCTGGTGATGGAAGATGCGGGCAAATGGCCGGCCCTTTATGCCCCGCCGCTGCTGGGATGCCTGTTTGCGGCCTGCATGCTGTGGTGGTCGCAGCGCCCGCGGCATGTCAGGCGCGGGGTGGTTCCGGCATGACGCTGACCTTCTATATTGCCCGCAGGTTCGGTGCCGTGCTGTTACAGGTATCGGCGATCTTTTACGGCATGTTGCTGCTGATCGACACCATCGACAAACTGCGCGATGTCGGCGATGCGGGCGGCGGGCTAAGTGCGGCGCTGTATCTTGCCGCGCTGAACGTGCCGCAAAGCCTGTATCGCATCTTTCCGCTGGTTGTCGTTTTGTCGGCGATCTGGCTGTTCATCGGCCTTGCGCGCAGCTCGGAGCTGGTGGTGGTGCGGGCGGCGGGCCGGTCGGGGCTGCGCTTTCTGCTGGTGCCGGTCACCACGGCGCTTTTGGTCGGCTGCATCGCGGTCGGAATGCTCAATCCGCTGGTTGCGGCGATGTCGCGGGCTTACGAAAATGCGGCGGCGGGATACGGGCAAAGCGGCAGCAGCGTTCTAACGGTTAACGCCAACGGGCTTTGGATGCGCCAAGGCTCGGACGAGGGGCAGACGGTGATCAAGGCTGTCCGCAGCAATCAGGACGGCACATTGCTGACCGGCGTGACCTTTCTGGAATTCGACACCGATGGTATCCCATCGGAAAGGATCGAGGCGCAGTCGGCCGCGCTTGTGGCGGGGGCATGGGTGATCGAGGGGGCCAAACGCTGGAACCTGAAAGACCCGAACCCTGAATTGGTCGCGCAAGTCGAAACCGGCCCGTTCCGGCTGCCATCGGATCTGACACCGGAATCGATCCGCGACAGTTTCGGCAAGCCTGCCGCCATCCCGTTCTGGGCCTTGCCCGATTACATCGCCGGTCTGGAACGGGCAGGCTTCTCGGCCAGGCGGCATGAGGTGTGGTTCCAGATGGAACTGGCGCAGCCATTGCTGCTTTCGGCCATGGTTCTGATTGCGGCGGGCTTTACCATGCGGCATGTCCGGTCGGGTATGACGGGCACCTATGTGCTTTTTGCCGTGCTTGGGGGCTTTGCCATCTTTTTTCTGCGGAACTTTGCGCAGGTTCTGGGCGAAAACGGGCAGATTCCCGTGTTTCTGGCCGCGTGGAGCCCGCCTGCGGCCGGGGCCATGCTGGCGCTGGGTCTGCTGCTTCATCTGGAGGACGGCTGATGCGCCCCAGCAAGGGTTTTGCCGGTAAAGGGCTGCGCCGGATCGTGGCGGCGCTGCTGGTCGGGCTAAGCCTGCCCTATGGGGCTGGCGCGCAGGACCGCGCAAGCCTTGTGGCCGATACCCTGTTCATGCAGGACAATTCGGTTCTGGTCGCGCAGGGCGGGGTCGAGGTTTTCTTTCAGGGTCGCCGCCTGACCGCCAGCCGCATCGTCTATGACCAAGCCGCAAACCGCCTGTCGATCGAAGGACCGATCCGCCTTTCGGAAACGGGGGGCGATACGGTCATTCTTGGCAGTCAGGCCGAACTGAGTGCCGATCTGCGGGACGGGCTGATCGAAAGCGCGCGGATCGTGCTGGACAACCAGTTGCAGATCGCTGCGGTCGAGGCGGCGCGCATCGGCGGGCGGTATCTTCGGCTGGACAATGCCGTCGCCTCAAGCTGCCGGGTTTGCGCCGCAAGCGAGACGCCGCTTTGGGAAATCCGCGCCCGGCGGGTGGTAAAGGACGAGGTCAGGCAACAGCTTTACTTCGATCACGCACAGGTCCGCGTTGCGGGCGTGCCGGTGTTCTATATCCCCCGACTTCGCATGCCTGACCCCAAGCTGAAACGGGCAGACGGATTTCTGCTGCCTCGGCTGAGCAGTTCGACCACCTTGGGAACGGGGATCGAGATGCCCTATTTCCTGACGCTGGGCACATCGCGTGACCTGACGATCACGCCCTTTATCACCTCGGATCAGGCCCGCAGCGTGAAACTGCGTTACCGGCAAGCATTCCGGAAGGGCGATCTGACCTTGCAGGGTGCGGTTGCGATCGACCAGGTTGCCGATGGCCTGCGCGGCTATTTGTTCGCGGATGGCAGTTTTGCCCTACCCCGCGGCTATCGGCTTGGCTTTCATGGCGAATTTGCCAGTGATGAGACCTTTCTGACCAATTACGACATCACCGATGCAGACCGTCTGACCAGTTATGTCGATGTCATCCGGGTGGGGCGGGTCGAACTGGCCTTTGGCAAGTTGCGGGGCATCACATCGTTGCGGTCGGATGAAAACGCCTCGACCATTCCGGCACTTGTGGGTGATGCGATCTGGCAGCGGCGATATGCGGCGCTTGGCGGGCATGGCGTGCTTGAATTTTCAAGCCACGGGCATCTGCGCACCTCGACCACGTTGACTGACGCCGATGGCGATACGGTGCCCGACGGGCGTGACGTGGCGCGCGCTTCGGTGGGGGCGAACTGGCGGCGGGACTGGGTGCTGGGGGGCAGTGGCATCACGGGCGCGGTGCTGGGCGAAGCGCGCATCGACAGCTTCAACATCGCCCAAGACAGTGTTTTCGCAGGAACGGATACACGGCTTTGGGGTGCGGCAGGGGTCGAATTGCGCTGGCCATGGGCGCGGGTCGGCAAGGATGGCTTGCGCGATATTCTGGAACCTGTGATCCAGATCGTCGGCGCCGGGGCAAGCGATGCGGCGATCCCGAACGAGGATTCGGTGCTGGTCGAATTCGACGAGGCGAGCCTGCTGTCGCTGAACCGCTATCCGGGCTTTGATGCCGTCGAGACCGGCGCCCATGCCAATATCGCCCTATCCTGGACAAGGTTGAGCCCGCAGGGTTGGACCACCGGCCTTACCTTGGGCCGCGTAATCCGGGCCGAGGACGCCAGCCAGGATTTCAGCCTTGCTTCGGGGTTGGGCGGGACGGTTTCGGACTGGCTGGTTTCGGCGCGGCTTCAGACGGCGGGCGGGCTGGTTGCGGCGGGGCGGGTGATTGCGGATGATGACCTAAACGTGGCCCGTGGCGAAATGCAGCTGAGTTACGCGCAGAAAACCTATTCCCTCGGGGCGGGATACATCTGGTCAATCGCGGATGCGGCCGAGTTCCGCGCAGAAGATGTGTCGGAACTTGCGCTGAACGGCGGTTACGCGCTGAACGATTACTGGAAGCTTACGGCAAATGGCCGCTATAACGTGGCGGCCAATCTGCCCAATCGCGCCGGGATCGGCCTGAGCTTTCGTAACGAGTGTGTCTTGCTCGATCTTTCGCTCTCGCGCAGGTTTGCACAGTCCACTAAGGTGACGGCTGACACGAAGTTCGGCGTTACGCTTGAATTGACAGGCTTCGGCGGCAGCACCCGTGGCGGTGCGGCCCGGACATGCCAGAGGTAATGATGCGGATTGAGAAGATGAAACAGGGTAAGGCGGGATGGAAGGCGTTCGCAGCGGGCGCGGGTCTGGCCTTTGCCGTGGTCCTGTCGGGGCCTGCCTTGGCCGAGGGGGGGGTGTTCTCGCCGCGGCTGGTGATCAACGGGCAGGTCGTCTCGAACTATGAGGTCGAGCAGAGGGTGCGCTTTTTGCAGGTGCTGCGCGTGCCGGGCGACCCCGAGAAAGAGGCGATTGCAGGCCTGACGCGCGACCGGCTTGGCATGCAGGAAGCCAAGCGGCTGAACATCAAGCTGACGGCCCAGCAAGTGACCGACGGCATGAGCGAATTTGCCGCCCGCGCCAATCTGGACACGGCAGGTTTCGTCAAGGCCATCGCGGACGAGGGCGTGGATGAGGCGACCTTTCGCGATTTCGTGACGGCGGGCCTGCTGTGGCGCGAGGTGGTGCGGACCAAATTTGGCGGAACGGTGCGGATTTCCGAAGTGCAGATCGACCGTGCCATGGCCGAAGCCGCGCGCAAGCCCGAGGTGAAGCTGCTTTTGTCGGAACTTGTCGTGCCGGTGCCGCAGGGTGGTGATCCGGCGGATACGCTGGCCGAAGTGCGCGACATCAAGGCCAATCTTGCGGCCGAGGGTGGTTTTGCGGCAGCGGCGCGGAAATTCTCGGCCTCGCCCACCGCGCCCGAGGGCGGGCGGCTGGACTGGATGCCGCTTGGCAACTTGCCGCCGAACATTTCGCAAAAGCTGCTGCAACTGGGCGCGGGTGATGTGTCGGACCCGATCGTGGTGCCGCAGGCGGTGGTGTTGTTCCAGTTGAACGGACTGGACGACATGGAAACGCCCGCCCCGCTCGAGGTGAAGGTCAGCTATGCAGAGTTCACCCTGTCGCCCGATCAGGATGGTGCGGCGATCCTTGCAACGGTCGATGGCTGCGACGACCTTTATCCGCTGGCCCGCGCCCTGCCGCCCGAACGGCTGCGGATTGCCGAAGGCGTGCCGATGCAGGCGGTTCCGGCCGATATCGGGCTTGCGCTGGCCAAGCTTGATCCCGGCGAGGGGATTTTGCGCCAGCAGGGCGGGCAGGCCGAGATTTTGATGCTGTGCCTGCGGGACGGGGTGCAACCCCCGCCCGACACCCCCGAAGCGGCGGCCGCTGCGGGCGAAAAACCCGCCGCATCGGCCGAGGCCGCCGCAAAGCCCGCGACCGAAGCCCCTGCCGCGGACAAGGCCAAGGATGAAGCGGCGGCCGAGTTCGAAAAGCCCGACCCCATGCGCGAGTCGGTTCGCAGCCAGATCGGCAACGTCCAGCTTTCGGCGCAGGCCGATGCCTATATGGAAAAGCTGCGCTCCGAAGCGATCATCGAGACGCCGTGACCCTGCCTGTCGCGCTGACCTGTGGCGATCCGGCAGGTATAGGGCCAGAGCTTGCCGTGGCGGCACGGCGGGCGCTGGGTGAGGCTGTGGTGTTTTTCTGGCTGGGCGACCCCGCGCATCTGCCCGCAGGCACGGCCTATGACGAGATTGCCGATCCGGTCGGGGCGGCGGCGGTGCCCGCAGGGCGGTTGCCGGTTCTGCCGCATCGGTTCGGCCTGCCTGCGGTGGCGGGCCGGCCCGATCCGCGGCTGGCGCAGGGCGTGATCGATGTGATCGCGCGGGCGGTCGCGCTGGTGCAGGGCGGAACGGCGGCGGCGGTCTGCACGGCGCCGATTTCGAAGAAGGTGCTCAAGGACGGCGCGGGCTTTGCCTTTCCCGGCCATACCGAGTTTCTGGCCCATCTGGCGGGCGTGGACCAGGTGGTGATGATGCTGGCCTGCCCTGCCCTGCGCGTGGTGCCCGCAACCATCCATATCGCGTTGAAGGACGTGCCCAACCTGCTGACGCCCGCACTGTTGGAACGCACGCTGCGGATCACCGATGCCGGATTGCGGCGGGATTTCGGACTTGCCGTGCCCCGGATCGCGGTGGCGGGGCTGAACCCGCATGCAGGCGAAGGCGGCATGATGGGCCACGAGGAGATGGACTGGATCGCCCCGCTGGTGGCGCGGCTGCGGCAGGAAGGGTTTGACCTGAAAGGTCCGATGCCGCCCGACACCATGTTCCATGCCGCAGCCCGGGCAGGCTATGACGCAGCGGTCTGCATGTATCACGATCAGGCGCTTATCCCGATCAAGACCATCGATTTCGATGGCGGGGTAAATGTGACGCTGGGCCTGCCCTTCATCCGCACCTCGCCCGATCACGGCACGGCCTTTGACATAGCGGGCAAGGGGATCGCGCGGCCCGACAGCCTGATTGC
Source organism: Rhodobacter sp. (assembly GCA_027484985.1). Classification (GTDB taxonomy): domain Bacteria; phylum Pseudomonadota; class Alphaproteobacteria; order Rhodobacterales; family Rhodobacteraceae; genus Paragemmobacter. The sequence goes on from JAIXRW010000042.1 coordinate 84,140, forward strand.
GGCGTTGCGGATGGCGCAGGATATGGCGGCCCGGCGGCGGTGACGCGGGGGTTTTGCACCCCCGCACCCCCGCAGAGTATTTGGGCAAAGGTGAATGAAGGATAGGACATGGCCGCGATAGACGGGCTGCCGCCACTGCGCGAAGTGATCCGCGCGCATGATCTGGTGGCGAAAAAGCAGCTGGGGCAGAACTTCCTGCTCGATCTGAACCTGACCGCGCGGATTGCGCGGGCGGCGGGCGATCTGACGGGCTGCGATGTGCTGGAGGTGGGTCCCGGTCCGGGCGGGTTGACGCGGGGCCTGCTGGCCGAAGGGGCGCGGCGTGTGCTGGCGGTCGAGAAGGACCCGCGCTGCCTGCCCGCCTTGGCCGAGATTGCCAATGCCTATCCGGGGCGGCTGGAGGTGATCAACGGCGATGCGCTGGAGGTGGATGTGGCGGCGCATCTGGCGGCCCCGATCCGTATCGTGGCGAACCTGCCCTACAATGTGGGGACCGAGCTTCTGGTGCGCTGGCTGACGCCCAAGGTCTGGCCGCCGTTCTGGGACAGCCTGACGCTGATGTTCCAGAAAGAGGTGGCCGAGCGGATCGTGGCCAAGCCGCGGACCGAACATTACGGGCGGCTGGCGCTGCTGGCGCAGTGGCGCTGCGAGGCGCGGATCGTGCTGACCCTGCCGCCCGAGGCCTTTACGCCTGCGCCAAAGGTATATTCGGCGGTGGTGCACCTGACACGGCTGGAGAGCCCGCGCTATCCGGCGGATGGGGCGGTGCTGGCGCGGATCACGGCGATGGCTTTCAACCAGCGGCGCAAGATGCTGCGATCAAGCCTGAAGGGGATGGGTGCGGGGATCGAGGAAAAACTGGTGGCGGCGGGCATTGCGCCCACGGCGCGGGCCGAGGAGATCGCGCTTGAGCAGTTCTGCGCGCTGGCGCGGCTAGTGGCGGCGGACTGAACGAAAAAGGCCGGACCTGATGGCCCGGCCTTTGTGATCGGTGGCGAGGGATTATTCGGCCGCTTCCTGCGACCCGCCCTGAGGCCCGTCATCCTTGGGCTTGTCGGCCTTGGGTTTGCGCGGGACGCGGGGTTTTTTGGGCGCGGCTTCGGCGGCGGGGGCATCGACGCCCGGCAGAACCGGCTGGACCGCGGGCTGTGCCGCTACTTCGGGCTTCGCTACGGGCTCGCGGTCTTCGCGCGGGCGATCCTCGCGGGGGCGGTCTTCGCGGGGGCGGTCGTCACGGGCGCGGTCGTCACGCGGGCGGTCGTCACGGGCGCGGTCTTCGCGGGGGCGGTCGTCACGCGGGCGGTCGCGGTTCTGGTCGCGGTTGCGGTCATCGCGGTTCTGGTCGCGCGGGCGGTCCTGACGGGGCTGGCCGTTATCGCCCTGTTGCGGGTTGTCGCGGTTCTGGCGGTCGCCCTGCGGACGGTCGCCTTGGGGACGGTCATCGCGGCGGCGGTATTCGCCACGGTCGCGGCGTTCATTGCCCTGCCGGTCGCCACGGTCGCCATTTTGCGGGCGGTCATTCTGGCGATCATCGCGGCGGGGCTGGTAGGGCCGCGCCTCGGGCGTATCGACAAGATTGCCGTCGGCATCGGCGCTGTCATCGGCCGTTGCGGGCGCGGCGCGGTCATCTTCAGGGCGGTCGTCGCGGTAATCGGGGCGATAATCGCGGTCGCCACGGTCGCGCCACGGTTCGCGGTCGCGGTTGCCGCCATTGCCATTGCCGCCATTGCCACCGTTGCCATAACCCTGCTGGTTGCCGCCGTTCTGGGCCTGCTGGCGCTGGCGTTCTTCCTGTTCGGCGGCCATTTCACGCTGCGCCTCGCCCAGAAGGCGGGTGTAGTGTTCGGCGTGCTGGAGGAAGTTTTCGGCGGCGACGCGGTCATTCGACAGCTGCGCGTCGCGGGCGAGAAGCTGGTATTTCTCGATGATCTGCTGCGGCGTGCCGCGCACCTTGCCTTCGGGGCCGGAGCTTTCGAAGACGCGGTTGATGATGTTGCCGAGGGTGCGCGGGCGGTTCGCCTTGGAACGCGAGCGGGACTTGGAAGATCTCATCTTGTCCTTTGGTCCAGATGACCTGGGCTTAATCCGAACGCCGTAGAGGTGGCCGTGCGGGCCGTGGCGTTGCGTGCATGTCTGGCATAATCCGCGCGGGGGAGCGTTGGCCCTGCCCCGTCACGTGGGTTGAGTAAGCACTGCCGCGCGGGAATGACAAGCACAAAGTGCGGTTTGCGGCCAAAGCTGCGGCGATTTGCCAAAGGAAATGCGGCTTCTGTGGCGGAATCCGCGCAGGTTCAGGCCGTGCCACAGCCGGTTTCATCCTGCGGTTTAGTGGCCGCAATCACGCGGTCGCGGCCATCGAGGTCGGGCAGGACGCGGATGGCGGCAAGGCCCTGCGCCGCAAACAGGGCGGTGACGGCGGCAGCCTGAGTGGGGCCGATTTCGACCAGCAGCCGCCCGCCCGGCATAAGGCGCGACGATGCGCCAAGGGCGATGGCGCGGTAGGCGGCCAGCCCGTCACCGCCCGGGGTCAGGGCGCGGCGGGGTTCGTGCGCCAGTTCGGGCGCGAGGGCGGGCATTTCGTTTTCGGCAATGTAGGGCGGGTTCGACACGATCAGGTCATAGCGGCCCGTGACGGACGAAAACCAGTCGGACAGGACAAAGCGCGCGCGGGCCGCAAGGCCGAGCGTGGCAGCGTTCTCTTGCGCCACAGCGAGCGTGGGTTGGTGGATATCGGTTCCCGTGCCGGTGGCGATGGGCATTCCTGCAAGGCAGGAGATCAGGATACAGCCCGTACCCGTGCCAAGATCGAGCAGCTTGGTAAAGGGTTGCGACAGGGCTTCGGCCACCAATGCCTCGGTTTCCGGGCGGGGGTCGAGCGTGTCGGGCGTGACGCGGAAACTGCTGCCCCAGAACAGGCGCGTGCCGGTGATATGGCTGACGGGTTCGCGCAGGCTGCGGCGGGTGATGGCGGCGTCGAAGGCGGCGATGGCATCGGGCGCGAGGGGGTCGTGCAGGTGCAGGGTCAGGCGGTCGGGCGCGATGCCTGCGGCATGGGAAAGCAGCGCGCGGGCATCGCGCGGGGCATCGGGCACGCCAGCCGCGGCAAGGCGCGGGATGGCGGCGCGAAGGGCTTCGTTGCCTGTCATGCCTCCATCTCGGCCAGTTTTTCGGCCTGGTCATGGGCGACGAGGGCGTTGACCACGGCGTCAAGATCGCCCTGCATCACCTGCGCCAGCGAATAGAGGGTAAGGTTGATGCGGTGGTCGGTCAGGCGGCCCTGGGGGAAGTTGTAGGTGCGGATGCGTTCAGAGCGGTCACCCGAGCCCACCTGCGATTTCCGCTCGGCGGCGCGGTCATTGGCCTGGCGTTCACGTTCCATCTCATACAGGCGGGCGCGCAGCACCTGCATGGCGATGGCGCGGTTCTGATGCTGGGATTTCTCGGAACTGGTGACGATGATGCCGGTGGGCAGGTGGGTGATGCGCACCGCCGAGTCGGTGGTGTTGACGTGCTGGCCCCCTGCCCCGCTGGCGCGCATGGTGTCGATGCGGATATCGGTGGCGGGGATGTCGATATCGACCTCTTCCGCCTCGGGCAGGACGGCCACGGTGGCGGCCGAGGTGTGGACGCGGCCCTGTGCCTCGGTTTCCGGCACGCGCTGGACGCGGTGGACGCCGGATTCGAATTTCAGCTTGGCGAAAACGCCTTCGCCCTGCACATGGGCGGTGACTTCCTTGATGCCGCCCAGTTCGGAAAACTGCTGTTCGAGGATGTCGAACCGCCAGCCCATGCGTTCGGCGTAGCGCTGGTACATGCGCAAAAGGTCGGCTGCGAAAAGTGCCGCCTCATCCCCGCCCGTGCCGGGGCGGATTTCGAGGATGGCGGGGCGGGCATCGGCGGCGTCTTTCGGCAGCAGGGCCAAGCGGAGCGCGTGTTCGTAATCGGGGATCGCGGCCTTGAGGCGGGGGATTTCATCCTCGGCCAGCGCCTTCATCTCGGGGTCGGAGAGCATGGCCTGCGCTTCGGACAGGTCACCCAACGCGCGGCGATAGGCGGCGATCTGGTCGGCCACGGGTTTGAGGTTGGAATATTCGCGGCTGATCTCGGCAATCTCGGACGGGGGTGCGCCCGCGTTGAGGCGGGCTTCGAGAAACTCGAAGCGCTGGGTGATCTGGGCGAGTTTGTCGAGCGGAACCATGGCAGCGGTTTGGCGAAAGGTGGCGGGCCGGTCAAGGGCGGATGGGGCCGGAGCGGGGGCCAGCCCCCGCACCCCCGGAGTATTTGGGCAAAGGTGAAGGGATCAGGGGGTGGAAAGGGCGCGGGTCCAAAGCGCGAGGCGGGCGGCGTTCACCCCCATATCGCCATTGCCAAAGCGGAGGCGGGCGAAAAGATCAAGGCGGGTGCCTTGGGGGGTTTGGGTCGCTTGCGCTGTCGTGTAGTCGGGAAAGCCCCAAAGGGCCGAACGGGTGATCCATGTGATCCGCCCCGCAGCCGCCGATCCGGCAAGGCGGGTGGTGCGCGGGGTGGCAAGGGCGATGGCGTCAAGGCGGGCGAGCAGCGCAGCGGGGGGTTCGGGATAGGGGCAGGCAAAGCGGGCAGCCCCTTTGGCGGGTGAAACGGTGCAGTCGGTGGCGGTGTCGGCCGGCAGGGCGATGTGCCAGCGGGCGGGATCGGAGGGGGCGAGGCGAATATAAAGCGCAACCAGCGCGAAAACGGCGGCGAGAAGGGCCGGAATTGCGATTGTCATTATAGCACCCTGTTTGCGCGACATTGTTAACGCTGCGTCCGCGCCCAGTGGTAGAGGCAGATCAGTTCATAGGCGACATGGGCGCCCGCGATGGCGGTGGCGCCGGTCGTGTCATAGGGGGGGGACACCTCGACCACATCGCCGCCGACAAGGTTGATGCCGGCAAGATCGCGCAGCATCGCGGCCGCCTGCCATGAGTGTAGCCCGCCCCAGACCGGCGTGCCGGTGCCCGGCGCGAAGGCGGGGTCGAGCGCGTCGATGTCGAAGGTGAGATAGGTCGGGCGGTCGCCCACGATGTCGCGCGCGGTGGCGGTGGCCCATGCGGGGCCTTTTTCGTGCACCTCGCGGGCGGTTATCACGTTGAATCCCAAGTAATCCTCGGTCGTGGTGCGGATGCCGATCTGGACGGAACGGGCGGGATCGACGAGGCCCTGCTTCACGGCCTTGTACATGAAGGTGCCATGGTCGATGCGGGTGAAATCGTCATCGACCCAAAGGTCGGAATGGGCATCGAAATGGATCACGCCGAGGGGGCCGTATTTGGCGGCATAGGCGCGCAGGATGGGCAAGGTGATGAAATGGTCGCCACCGAGGGTGACGGTGCCCGCGCCTGCGGCCAGGATGCCCGCGATATGGTCGGTCAGCATCTGCGGGAAGGCCGGGGTCATGGCATAGTCGAAGGCGAGATCGCCATAATCGACAATGTCCAGTTCCTCCAACGGGTTGGTGGGCCAGCCATGCGGCGGGTCATAGGGTTGCAGGCTTGACGCCTCGCGGATGGCGCGGGGGCCAAAGCGGGTGCCGGGGCGGTGGGTGACGGCCTGGTCGAAGGGCACGCCGGTGATGGCAAGATCGACGCCGGCGAGGTCTTTGCTGTAGCGGCGGCGCAGGAAACTGGTTGCCCCGCCGAAGGCGTTTTCAAAGGCGAGGCCGCGGTTGCTGCGGGCGGTGAAGGCCAGATCGACCTGTGATTTCGCGTCTTCGAGGGCCATGGAAATTCCGTCTGGACAGGCGGCGTCGTTTCGGGGCCGAGACGCTGCGGATCGGGTTTGGCGAGGCAAGCAAAGCGGGGCGGGGAAGTCAAGCGCGGGGCCATGTTAACCATGATTCGGGGCAAACCGGCATGCACAAACCATGCAGACGATTGAATCGCAGCCTTCAGGCTTTTTTCACCTTTCGGCGGGCGGAAACGGGGGGCTTTCCGCCCCCCGCGGCGCGTGCCGCGCCTTCCCCCCGAGAGTATTTGGGCAAAGGTGAAAGGATGCCTGCTTCATCCTTGCCCAAATACTCGCGGGGGGTCCGGGGGGCGGCAGCCCCCCGTGCGCGGGCAAGCATGGCCGGTCAGGCCACAGGCTGGGCGCGTTCGACGAGGCGGGCGAAGAAGCTGGCGCCGATCGGGGCGGCCTCGTCATTGAAATCATAGGCGGGGTGGTGGAGCCCTGCCCCCGGCCCGGTGCCGAGGAAGAGATAGGCGCCGGGGCGGGCTTCGAGCATGTAGGAGAAATCCTCGGACCCCATTTCGCGCGCGGCGGTCGCATCGACGGCATCGGGGCCTGCCACCTCGGCGGCGACGGTGGCGGCGAAGGCGGTTTCGTCGGGATGGTTGATGGTGGCCGGATAGCCCCAGTCGTAATCAACCTCGGCCCGGACGTTATAGGCCATGGCATGGCCCTCGACGATTTCGTGGAAGCGGCGCTTGAGCAGGGCGCGCACATCGGGGGCGAAGGCGCGGATCGTGGCCTGGAACATCGCGGTTTCGGGGATGATGTTCGAGGCGGTGCCGGTGTGGATTTGCGTGACCGAGATGATCGCCTCGTCCAGCGCATAGACGTTGCGGGGGATGATGGTCTGGATCGCCTGCACCATGCCCACCACGGCGACCACGGGGTCGATGCAATCATGCGGGGTGGCGCCGTGGCCGCCCTTGCCCGTCAGGGTGACGGTGGCGGTATCGACCGAGGCCATGATCGGGCCGGGCGTGGTGCGGAAATGGCCGAAGGGCACGTTGGGGGCGTTGTGGATGCCGTAAACCTGACCCACGCCGAAACGGTCCATCGCGCCTTCCTGCACCATGATCTGACCGCCGCCGCCATCTTCTTCCGCCGGTTGGAAGATCAGCGCGACGCGGCCCGAAAAGCGGCGCGTTTCGCACAGGTATTTGGCGGCGCCGAGCAGCATGGTGACATGGCCGTCATGGCCGCAGGCATGCATCTTGCCGGGGATGGTCGAGGCGTAGTCGGCGCCGGTGATTTCCGCGATGGGAAGTGCGTCCATGTCGGCGCGCAGGCCGATGGTGGGGCCCTGCCCCTGACCGTTGATGATGGCGACAAGGCCGGTCTTGGCGATGCCTTGGTGGATTTCATCCGCCCCCATTTCGCGCAAACGGTCGGCGATGAAGGCGGCGGTGGCGTGGCAGTCGAAACCCAGTTCGGGGTTTTGGTGCAGGTGGCGGCGCCAGCCCTTCATTTCGTCTGCATAGGCTGCGATACGGTTGAGGACGGGCATGGCGGGTTCCTTGGGCTGCGCGTGCAGGTTTGATCAAATCGCAAAATCACGGAGGCCGCAATGGCTGCGCCCGACATCGGCAGACCCGAGAGCGACCGGCTGGTGCGCGACCGTGACGGTGGCCCCGAGCGGCAGATGCTGCGGCTGGTCGAGATCATGCGGCGGTTGCGCGACCCTGTGGGGGGGTGTCCGTGGGATCTGGAACAGGATTTCGCCAGTATCGCGCCCTATACGCTGGAAGAGGCGCATGAGGTGGCCGATGCCATCGCGCGGCAGGCCTGGGGCGAGTTGCCGGGGGAATTGGGCGATCTGCTGTTTCAGGTGGTTTACCACGCGCAGATGGCCGAGGAGGCGGGGTTGTTCGGCATCAACGATGTGGTGCGGGCGATTTCCGACAAGATGCTGGCGCGGCATCCGCATGTGTTCGGCGACGAGAGCCGCGACAAATCGGCCGCGCAGCAGACGGCCGATTGGGAGCGGATCAAGGCCGCCGAGCGCGGGGCGGCGGGTGTGCTGGACGGGGTGGCGCTGGGGCTGCCTGCGCTGACGCGGGCGGTAAAGTTGCAAAAGCGGGCGGCGCGGGTGGGGTTTGACTGGCCCTCGACCGACGAGGTGGTGGCGAAGATCGCCGAGGAGGCGGCCGAGCTGGTCGAGGCGCGGGAGCGGTTGACGCAAACCGAGGTCGAGGAAGAGTTCGGGGATTTGCTGTTCGTCATGGCTAACCTTGCGCGGCATTTGCAGGTGGACCCCGAGGCCGCGTTGCGGGCGGCCAATGCCAAATTCACCCGCCGTTTCGGGCGGATCGAGGATTTTCTGGCCGAGGCGGGGCGCAGCCCCGACCAAAGCGATCTGGCCGAGATGGACGCGCTGTGGAACCGCGCCAAGGCCGAGGAAAAGGCGGCGGCGTCGCGGAAGCGTGATACCTGATTTTTTCTGTCAGGTATTGACCCAAGTAAAAGAGTCAGGTTTATGGAGCGCATCGCTTTCACAGAGGATCGCCCCATGCGCCTGTCCCTTGCCGCCCTTGTCCTGTCTTCGGTCGCCCTGCCCGCGCTGGCGGAAGAGGTGAACATCTATTCCCACCGCCAGCCCGAGCTGATCCAGCCGCTGATCGACGCCTTTACCGCCGAGACGGGGATCAAGGTGAACATCGCCTTTGTGGACAAGGGCATGGCCGAGCGGCTGGTGGCCGAAGGGGCGCGGTCGCCGGCTGACCTGATCCTGACGGTGGATATTGCGCGGTTGATGCAGATCGTCGATGCCGGTGTGACGCAGCCGGTGGATGACCCGGTTCTCGACGCCAACATTCCGGCCGAATTGCGCGACAAGAACAACCAGTGGTTCGGGCTGACGACACGGGCGCGGATCGTCTATGCCAGCCGCGACCGGGTGAAGCCGGGCGAGGTGACGACCTATGAGGATCTGGCCGATCCGAAATGGAAGGGGAAAATCTGCATCCGGTCGGGGACCAATGATTACAACATCGCGCTGCTAGGGGCGATGATCGTCCATCATGGCGAGGATTATGCCAAGCAATGGGCCGAGGGGTTGAAGGCGAACCTTGCCAAAAAGCCCAATGGCGGCGACCGCGACCAGATCAAGGCGATTGCGGCGGGCGAATGCGATATCGCGCTGGGCAACACCTATTACATGGGCCAGATGCTGGCCGACCCCGAAACCAAGCCCACCGCCGATATGGTGCGGATCGACTTTCCGGTGTTCGAGAATGGCGGATCGCATCTGAACGTGTCGGGCGTGGCGATGACCAAATCGGCGCCCAACAAGGAAGCGGCGCTGAAGATGATGGAATGGCTGTCGTCAGACGAGGCGCAGCGCATCTATGCCGAGAAGAACCACGAATTTCCGGTGAAGGCCGGGGTCGCGCGGTCGGCCTTGGTGCAAAGCTGGGGCGAGTTCACGCCGGACACGGTTTCGCTGACCGATGTGGCGGCGGCGCGGCCTGCGGCGCTGAAGATCATGGAAGATATCGATTTCGATAACTGACGCAGGACGGCGGATCGAAGCGAGGGGGGCGTCACGCCCCCCTTTTTTCATGGCGATTTTTGACCGTCTGGACAAGGGCGCCCGCTTGGGCTTTGCTGCCCCGCGCAATCAACCCGAGGATGCCATGACCCACGCCCCCCGCAAGATCATTGTCGATACCGATCCGGGGCAGGATGATGCCGTGGCGATCCTGCTGGCGCTGGCCAGCCCCGAGGATGTGACGGTGCTGGGCATTACGGCGGTGGCGGGCAATGTGCCACTGCCGCTGACGCAAAAGAATGCCCGCATCATCTGTGAATTGGCGGGCAAGCCCGCGACAAAGGTGTTCGCCGGCTGCGATGCGCCGATCAAGCGCAAGCTGGTCACGGCGGAACATGTGCATGGCAAGACGGGGCTGGACGGGCCGCAGATGGCCGATCCGGTGATGCCCTTGCAGGCGCAGCATGCGGTGGATTTCATCATCGACACGCTACGGGCCGAACCTGCGGGAACGGTGACGCTGTGCCCGCTGGGGCCGCTGACCAATATCGCCACAGCCTTCCAGCGCGCGCCCGATATCATACCCCGTGTGCAAGAGATCGTGCTGATGGGGGGCGCCTATTTCGAGGTGGGCAACATCACCCCGGCAGCCGAGTTCAACATTTATGTCGATCCGGAAGCCGCTGATATCGTGTTCAAATCGGGCGTGCCGCTGGTGGTCATGCCGCTCGATGTGACGCATAAGGCGCTGACCAACCGCGCACGGGTCGAGGCGTTCCGCGCCATGGGCACCGAGGTCGGGCGCATGGTGGCGGAATGGACCGATTTCTTTGAACGTTTCGACATGGCGAAATACGGGTCGGAAGGCGCGCCGCTGCACGACCCTTGCGTCATTGCCTATCTGATCCGGCCCGAGCTGTTTTCGGGGCGACACATCAATGTGGAAATCGAAACGCAGTCAGAGCTGACCTTGGGCATGACGGTGGCTGATTGGTGGGGTGTCACCAAACGGCCCGCCAATGCGCTGTTCATTGGGTCGGTCGATGCGGCGGGGTTCTATGACCTGCTGACCGAACGGCTGGCGCGGCTGTAACCTTGCCCGAAGGGGCCGCCCCGCTGCCGCTGCCCCGATGGGCTGCCATCGTGGGCAAGATGAGTATTTGGGCCAAGGTGAAGTCGGCCTGCTTTCATACTCGTCCAAATATCCCGGGGGGAATCGGCCAGCGGCCGATCGGGGGGCTGGCCCCCCGCGCCCGCGGCCAGGTTGGCGGCGCCTAGACTTCTGGCAGGACCACGGTGAAAACGGACCCCTGCCCCTTTTCGCTTTCGATCCGCATCCGCCCGCGATGACGGTTGACGATATGTTTGACGATGGCAAGGCCCAGACCGGTGCCGCCCTTTTCGCGCGAGCGGTGGCCATCGACGCGGTAGAAACGTTCGGTCAGGCGCGGGATGTGCTGGGGGTCGATGCCTTCGCCGCTGTCGATCACATCGATCCGCAGTCCCGGCCCGCGCGGCAGGGATTCGCGCCCCAGATTGACGCTGACGCGCCCGCCTGCCCCGCCATATTTGATCGCGTTCTCGATCAGATTGGTCAGAACCTGGGTGATCTGGTCGGCATCGCCCGGAATTTCGAGCGGGCCGGTCAGGCCGGTGGCGGCGAGGGTGACGCCCTGCGCCTCGGCCATGGGGCGCAGGGTGGCCATGGCCGAGGCGACCAGCGCCGCAAGATCGACGCGTTCGGTCGGGCGGACACGCTCTTCGGATTCCACCCGCGACAGGTGCAGCAGATCGCGGATCAGGCGGTTCATCCGTTCGGCCTCGCGCTCCATGATGGCGAGAAAGCGGTCACGGGCGGCGGGGTCGTCCCGCGCGGCCCCGCGCAGGGTTTCGATAAAGCCCAAAAGCGCCGTCAGGGGGGTGCGCAATTCGTGGCTGACATTGGCCACGAAATCGCGGCGCATCTGGCCCATCTGTTCGGCCTCGGTCACATCGACGAAGGTAAGCGCCGCGCCGAACTGCGCAAGTGGCGCCACGCTGACGCGAAAGGCAACGTCGAGCGTGGGGCCGGGAATGACGTGGCGCGCCTCGGCGCTGCGGCCTTCGGACAGGGCGCCGGCGATGGCCGATTGCAGGGCGGGCTGGCGCAGGGTGAGAAGATGGTGGCGCCCCTCGATCGCGCTGCCAAACAGCGCGGTGGCGGCGGCATTGGCCACAAGGATGCGTTCATCGGGCGCGATGACGATCATCGGCAGGGGCACGGCTGCGGCCATGGCGCGGATGATGGCGGTCTGGTCGGCGTCGGGCATGGCCGGCCCCTCACTTTCCCTTGGCTGCGACAGATCCCGTCATAGCGGGACCGCAACGCGCTGGCCAGAGCGGGGCAGAAGAATGGCGGGCTTGGCTTTGGCCAGATGATGCGATACCGAACCATCTGGGAAAAGGGGCGCGCCCGGCGCGACGGATCGATGGATGAGGCGACAGGCGGCACGGTTCTTGTGATCGGCGGGGTATCCGGCCCCGACGGCGCGGCACGTCTGCCGCTGGCGCGGATCGATGCGGCGGTTCTGGCGCGGCTGGCGCCGGTGCAGGTGATCTGCGCCCTGTTCGATGCCAGCGCCGATGCGATGGCCGTGGCCGAGCGGCTGACCGAATGCGGCTGGAGCGGGCGGCTGACCGTGCTGGCCCCCGGCCTGCCCGACCGGCGCATGGTGCAGCGCGAATTGCAGGTGGTGGCCACGGGGATCACGGTCGAGGTGATCGCGGGCCATTGAAGGCCGCGTCAGGCCTGCGGGTTGTCGCGGCGGTAGATCCAGTCATGGTCGGGGTCGTTCTGGAAGCGCCAGTTGCGGCGGGGGCCTGCCATGACGTTAAGGTAATAGGCGTCATAACCATAGGGCGCGCCGCAGGGGTGGTGGCCACGAGGCACCAGCGTCACGTCATGGTTCTTTGCGGCCATGGTTTCGTCGAGCGACCCGTCCTCGGTATAGACGCGCTGGATGACAAAGCCCTGCGCGGGATTGGTGCGCATGTAATAGGTTTCTTCCAGATAGGTCATGCGCGGGAAATCGTCTTCGTCATGGCGGTGGCTGGGATAGCTTGACCAATTGCCTTGGGGGGTGAAGACCTCGGTCACCAGCAGGCTGTCGGCCACGTCGCGGGCCTCCATGGCGATGTTGTTGATGTAGCGGGTATTGGCGCCCGTGCCCCGCGGTGTGAGTTCGATGCCTCCGGGGCCGAGTTTCTGCAACGGATAATTGCCCTTGCCCGGCGCGGTGCAGATGGCGAGCGTGCAGGGCGTGGTGGCCACCACGGACCAGTCGGAGCCGTTCGGAACATAGAGGCAATGGGGCGGCGTGCGTTCGAACACATCCATCCGGTCGCCCATTTCGCCCATATCCTGCCCGCCTGCGGTGATGCGGGCCTTGCCCTCGACAAGGACAAGAATCGCCTCGCGGTCGCCGGTGGCTTCCGCTGCCGACTGGCCGGGTTCGAGGCGATAAAGGCCAAAGCCGACATAGCCCCAGCCCGCGCTTTCGGGCGTGATGTCATGGACCTTGCCGTTGGTTCCAAGCGGTTTGCGCAGCAGGTCGGCCATGCCGTTCCCTTTCATCCTTGCGGAAATACTCCACGGGGGTGCGGGGGTGTGAAACCCCCGCTCCTGCCCAATCAGATCAGCCCGACTTCTTTCGACAGGCGCTTCAGCGTGGCAAGGCCCAGCGTCTGGTACAAAAGCGGGTTGCGGATGGTGGGGTCCTGTTCGGCCTCGATCACGATCCAGCCGTCGTAGTGGTGGTCGGCAAGGATTTGCAGCAGGGGTTTGAAATCGACCCCGCCATCCTGATCGCCCGGAACGGTAAAGGCACCGGCGACGACGCCCTTGAGGAAGGACCAGCCGTCCTTGCGGACCTGTGCCACCACAGCGGGGCGGATGTTCTTGGCGTGGAAATGGCGGACGCGGGCGATGTGTTTTTTGAGGACTGCCACGGGGTCGCCGCCGCCAAAGGTGCAGTGGCCTGCATCGAACAGAAGGTGGGTGTGCGGGCCGGTGGCGGCCATGAAGGCGTCGATTTCCTCGGGGGATTCGACGATGGTGCCCATGTGGTGGTGATAGACCAGCGTGACGCCTTGGGTGGCGAGGTAGGCGGCAAATTCTTCGGTTTTCGCGCCGAAGGCTTTCATCTCGTCGGCGGTCAGGCGCGGGCGGTCGTTCACGGGCTTGCCCGCATCGCCGTGGATGGCGTTGCTGGTTTCGCAGACGATGCAGACCTTGCAGCCATTGTGTTTCAGCTTGGCAAGGTGGGGTTGCACGGCGGCGATTTCATCCGCGACCGAGCGGGTGAGAAGCTCGGTCGAATACCAGCCCGAGATGAATTTCAGGCCGTATTCCGCCAGCAGGGCGCGCAGGGCTTCGGGATCATCCGGCCAGCGGTGGCCGTTTTCGATGCCGTCAAAGCCGATCTGGCGGCCCGCCTCGTCAAGGATGCGGGTGGTGGGGATATCGGCGCCGATGGAGCGGTCGTCGTCATTGGCCCAGGCGATGGGGTTGGTTCCGAAAAGGATCATGTTGTTTCTCAGCTTCAGTCGGCAAGCCGCTGTTTTTGTTTGGCAGATACGTAATTCTTGCGGGCCTCGTTCACCGCTGAACGGGTCGAGACCTCGGGCACGCCGACCTCCCACCATGTGCCGCCGGCGGCGGTGCTGGGCGCGGGGTCTGTGTCGATGACGATGACGGTGGGGATGGCGGCGGATTTGGCATCGCGCAGGAGCGTTTCCAGTTCCGCGATGCTGGCGGCCTTGACCGCTTTCGCCCCCATCGAGCCCGCATGGGCGACGAAGTCGATATGGGACGGGTTCACGTGGTAGCTGTCATCCAGAAGGTTGTTGAAGGGCGCGCCGCCAGTGTGTTTTTGCAGGCGGTTGATGCAGCCGTAGCCGCGATTGTCGGTGATGACCACGGTGAAGGGCACGCCCATCATCACGGCGGTGGCGAGTTCGGAGTTCGCCATCATGTAGGAACCATCGCCCACCATGCAGATGACATCGGCCTGCGGGCGGGCCATCTTGATGCCCAAAGCGCCCGCGATTTCGTAGCCCATGCAGGAAAAGCCGTATTCCATATGGTAGCCGCCCTGCGCGGCATCCCAGATTTTATGGAGTTCCCCCGGCATGGTGCCAGCGGCCCCCATGACGAGTGTTTGCGGCGTGGCGCTGCGCTGGACGGCACCGACGACCTGCATGTCGGTGGGAAGCTGGTTGCCGTTCGCGGGGGCGGCCTTGACGGCGGCCTTGGCAGTGGCCCAGTCAGATTTCAGCGCGGCATCGGGGGCGGTGTATTTGTGCGATTGCAGCGCCGCACCAAGGGCTTGCAGCGCGATCTTCGCGTCAGCGACCAAGGCGGAAGCGCCGTGCTTGGCGGCATCATAGGGTTGGACATTGACGGAAAGGATACGGCGGTTCGGGTTCTTGAACAGCGACCACGAGCCTGTGGTGAAATCCTGAAAGCGGGTGCCGAGGCCGATCACCAGATCGGCCGCTTCGCAGACGATATTGGCCGAGGATGCGCCCGTCACCCCCACGGGGCCGTAGTTCAGCGCGTGGTCATGCGGCAGGGCGGATTTGCCGGCCTGCGTTTCGACAACGGGGATGTTGTGGGCCGTGGCAAAGGCGGCAAGGTCGGCTTCGGCCTGTGAATAGATGACGCCGCCGCCTGCCACGATGACGGGGTTTTTCGCGGCCTTCAGTGCGGCGATGGCGGCTTGCAGTTCCGCCGCATCGGGTGCGGGGCGGCGGATGTGCCAGACCTTGGGCGTGAAGAAGGATTCGGGGTAATCGTAAGCTTCGGCCTGCACATCCTGACAGAAGGCCAGCGTGACGGGGCCACATTCGGCGGGGTCAGTCATCACCCGCAGGGTGCGCGGGAGGGCTGTCAGGATATGTTCGGGGCGCGTGATGCGGTCGAAATAGCGGCTGACGGGACGGAAACAATCATTGGCGCTGACCGTGCCATCGGCAAAGGATTCCACCTGTTGCAGCACCGGATCGGGGGCGCGGTTGGCGAAAACGTCACCCGGGATCAGGAGCACGGGCAAGCGGTTGACGTAAGCCAAGGCGGCGGCGGTGACGAGGTTGGTGGCGCCCGGCCCGATCGAGGTGGTGACGGCCATGGCGCGGGTGCGCTTTTTCGCCTTGGCATAGGCGATGGCGGTATGGGCCATGGTCTGTTCGTTATGGCCGCGCCATGTCGGAAGGGTGTCTTTCACGCCATGCAGCGCCTCGCCCAGACCGGCCACGTTGCCATGGCCGAAGATGGCCCAGACGCCTTCGATGAAACGTTCGCCTTCCGGTGTCATCTGCACCGAAAGCCATTTGACCATGGCCTGGGCGGCGGTGAGGCGGATCGTCTTCATGCTGCGGTTTCCTTTTGGGCGCGTGCCTTGTCCCACACTTGGCACAGGCGGCGGTAGCGTTCGGTCATCAGGGTGACGGCGGCGTCATCGGTCAGCGTGCCTGCGAGCCAGCCACGGGCGGCATCGGCAAAGATGGTGCGGCCGACGGCGAAACCTTTCACCAAGTCGTGCTTGGCGGCAAGGGAAAGCGAGGCGGCAAGCGCCTCTTCCGCCGCGTCGAGGCCGAGGACGACGACACCGCGCACATGCGGGTCATTGCGGGTGATGGTGGTGCAGGCGGCGGTGTAGGCGGCGTCAGATGCGAAGGGTTCAAGCTTCCACCAGTCGGGGTAGATGCCGAGGTCGTAGAAACGCTGGATGACCTGTGCCGAGGTCTGGTCGTTGACGGGGGCGACCTTGGAGGGGATGATTTCCAGAAGCATTTCCAGACGGTTGCGGCGGCAGGCATGGAACAGGCGCAGCACGGTCTGTTCCTGTTCGGCCTTCATTTCGGCGCTGTCGTCGGGGTGGTAGAAGCACAGCACCTTGACCACATGTTCCAGCGGCCATTCCTGCAAGCCGCCGTAATCGGGGCCCAGTTCGGGTTCGAGGGTGAGCGGGCGCGAGCCCGGCCATTCGACGGGGCGGCCGATCCAGAGGCCGGTGCCTGCGGCGGCGTAAAGCGCATGGCGACCAAGGCGCGAGTCGCAGAGGATGCCGTAACCGGGCTGGCCGTTCTGCACGGCAAGGGCGGATTTCAGGCAGAGCTCCTTGAAGGCGCCGATCTTTTCGGGGGTGGCGCCGTCCATCTGTTCCAGTTGCATGCGGTGGTCAAAGGCAAAGACGCGCATGATGGACAGGTCTTTGTGGCGGTTGGTGGCCCAATGGACCTGTTCGAGATCGCGGTCCTTGCGCAGGGCTTTGGTGACAACGCCGCGCGAAAGGAAGAATTGCAGCTCTTCCCATGACGGATAGGCGGGGGTGCAGCCGTGGCGCGATACGGCGAAGGCCCCGCAGGCATTGGCGTATTTGAGGGCGGTGGGCCAAGGTTCGTCGTCGAGCCAGCCCTTGAGCAGGCCGGACATGAAGCCATCGCCCGCGCCCAGCACGTTGAACACCTCGATGGGGAAGCCGGGGCCGGATTGGCCATCATCGAGGCTGTCGGGGATGGGGCCGGTGAAGGCCGAGGCGCCCATGGGGCCGCGCTTGCACACGAGGGTGGCGTTACTGACGGCGCGGACGGCGCGGAGGGCTGCAATCGTGTCGGTGGTGCCGCCTGCAATGTGGAATTCCTCTTCCGTGCCGACGATCAGGTCGAAAAGGTGCAGGGTGGCTTGGAGTTTCGCGGTGACGGCGGCGGATTCGATGAAGCGGTTTTCGCCGTCGCCATGACCCGACAGGCCCCAGAGATTGGGGCGGTAGTCGATATCGAGCGCGGTTTGCGCGCCGTGCTTGCGGGCGAGGTTGAGGGCTTTCATCACCGCAGCTTCGGTGCGGGTGTTCGACAGGTGCGTTCCGGTGGCAACCACCGCGCGGGCGCTTGCGATGAAGGATTCGTCGATATCATCTTCGCACAGCGCCATGTCGGCGCAGTTTTCGCGGTAGAAGATGAGGGGGAATTGCTTTTCGTCGCGGATGCCCAGAAGGACGAGGGCGGTGAGGCGTTCGGGGTCAGTGATGACGCCGCGGGTATCGACACCTTCGCGGGCGAGTTCCTCGCGGATGAAGCGGCCCATATGTTCGTCGCCCACGCGGGTGATGAGCGCGGATTTGAGGCCAAGGCGGGCGGTGCCTGCGGCCATGTTGGTGGGGCTGCCGCCGATATATTTCTGGAACGAACCCATATCTTCCAGCCGCCCGCCCACCTGCGCGCCGTAAAGATCGACCGAGGAGCGGCCGATGGTGATGACATCAAGCGTTTTGGCGGATTGGGTCATTTAGCGGTTCCTGCGACAGCCGCGAGTCGGGCGCGGCACGATTTTGGAACAAATATTCCATAGCACGCGGCAGGGAAAGCGAAAACTTGCGCCGCGGTCATTCGCGGGCCGAGCCGACGGCCACGGCAAGTGACAGCGCCAGCGCGATGGTGGCCGAAAGCGAACGGAAGGCGCCGAAATCGACCTCGGGGACGGTGATGGTCGCGGCGGCCGAACGGGCGAGCGGGCTGGTCACGCGGTCGGTCAGGCCGACGACGGCAAGGCCACGGTCGCGGGCATCTTGTGCCAGCGTCAGGGTTTCTTCGGAATAGGGGGCGAAGGTGATGGCAAGCACCGCATCACCGGGGCGGAGCGCAAAGCGGTGGTCAAGCTTGCCCACGCCATCATGCAGCATGGCGGGGACGGACATCTTTTCGAACACGTAAGCAAGGTAGGAGGCCACGGGAAAGGCGCGGCGGAAGCCCACGACATGGACGGTTCCGGCGGCCGAGAGCAGGCGGACGGCTTCGGCAAGGGCGACTTCATCCACGGTTTTCGCAAGGGATTCGAGCGAAAGGCGCCCCGCTTCGACAAACTCGGCCAAAAGCGCGGTCGGGCTGCCCGCGCCGCCCTGTTTGAGGTTCTTGAGGCGGGTGGAATAGTCGGGCCAACCGGGGGCATAAGCCTCGCGGAAGAGTTTTTGCATTTCGGAAAAGCCGGAAAAGCCCATGATCTGGCAAAAGCGCATCAGGGCCGAGGGCGGCACATCGGCGCCTGCGGCCAGTTCGGCCACGGTGGACACGGCGATACGGTCGGAATGGGCGGCGATGTAGTCGGCGCATTGGCGCAGACGGCGCGGAAGATCGGTGGTGACGGCGGCCAGGCGGTCGCGGAATTCATCGACCGAGGCGGGTGGTCGGGCGGAAGCGGTGAAAGTCTCGTCAGTCATGTCTGGCCCTGCCCTTTGTTTCGGGCAGGCTAGCGCGGTGGAACGAATATTCCAACTGAAAATGGAACGCGGCAAAGCGTTTCCTTGCGAAGGAAACGCGACGGTTTTTGACGCAAAAACCGGTCCCCACTGCGGGCGCGCGGAATTTGCGTCAAATTCCGGCGCGATTTCTGCGTCAGAAATCGCCTTCGGGGCGCAGGCCCTTGGCGAAGCGGCGGGCGTTGGCCTGATAGCCAAGGGCGGATTTCAGCAGGCGGTCGCGGGCGGCCTGATCGAGTTCGCGCACGACCTTGCCGGGGGCGCCCATGACCAGTGAGAAATCGGGGATTTCCTTGCCTTCCGTCACCAAGGCCCCTGCCCCGATCAGGCAGAAGCGGCCGATTTTGGCACCGTTCAGGATGGTGGCGCCCATGCCGATCAGCGAGCCTTCGCCGATGGTGCAGCCGTGCAGGATGGCTTTGTGGCCGATGGTGCAATTGGGGCCGATCACCATGGGATAGCCCATATCGGTGTGCAGCACGCAGGCTTCCTGCACATTCGCCCCCTGCCCCAGGGTGATGCGTTCGTTGTCACCGCGTAAGGTGGCGCCGAACCAGACCGAACTGTCTGCCGCCAGCGTGACCGCGCCGATGATGTTGGCATCGGGGGCGACCCATGCGCTGGGGGCGATGTCGGGGGTGAGGCCGTCGAGGGAATAGATCATCGGGCGGCAAACTCGGCGTTCAGGGTGCGGACGAAATCGGACAGGCGGGGCTGGCGGTCGCGGCGCAGGCGTTCGGCGGTGAGGATGGTTTTGAGCGAGTCAAAGGTGGCGTCGAGGTCTTCGTTGACAAGGACGTAATCGTATTCGGCCCAATGGCTGATTTCGTCGCGGCTTTTGGCCATGCGGGTGGCGATCACCTCGGCGCTGTCTTGCCCGCGTGCGTGGAGGCGGCGGTCAAGTTCCGCGATCGAGGGGGGCAGGACGAAGATCGAGACCACATCGCGGCCGAGCGCCGAGTTGCGGATCTGCTGGCCGCCCTGCCAGTCGATATCGAACACGGTGTCGCGGCCTTCTTTCATGGCGGCCTCAACCGGGCCTTTGGGGGTGCCGTAGAAATTTCCGAACACCTCGGCATGTTCGAGCATTTCGCCGGCGGCGACCATGGATTCAAAATCGGGGCGCGCGCGGAAATAGTATTCGCGGCCATCGGCTTCGCCCGGGCGGGGGCTGCGGGTGGTGGCGCTGACGGAAAAGCGCATGGTCGGATCCCATGCCATGAGCATTTTGGTCAGGGTGGATTTGCCGGCCCCCGAGGGGGATGACAGGATGAGCAACAGGCCGCGGCGGGCGGGTGGCGGGGGGTTCGGGGCCATGGTCATTCCACGTTCTGGACCTGTTCGCGCATCTGGTCGATCACGGTCTTGAGGTCAAGCCCGATGCGGGTGAGGGTTCTGGATTGCGATTTGGCGCAGAGGGTGTTCGCCTCGCGCATGAATTCCTGCACGAGGAAATCGAATTTGCGACCCATCGGGGCGGGGTCGGCCAACAGGGCGCGGGCGGCGGCGATATGGGCAGAGAGGCGGTCGAGTTCCTCGGTCACGTCCTGTTTGACCGCCAGCAGGGCGAGTTCCTGTGCAAGGCGGGCGTCGTCGATGCCATCGGCTTGGGCGAGGAGTTTTGCCACGGCATCGCGCAGGGCGGCGGCGGCGTGGTCGCGGCGGGCGGCGGCGGCGGCGGTTGCTTCGGCGTGGAGGGTGGCGATCTGGTCAAGCTGGGCCGCGATCACGGCATTGAGGGCGGCACCTTCGGCGGCGCGCATGGCGGTGAAGGCGGCAAGCAGGGCGGGAAGATCGGCCATGATCGCCAGGCGCAGGGGGGCGGTGTCTTCGTCGGTTGCGGCGGTGTCGAGGACGCCGCGCACGGCCAGGACATCGGCTGCGGTGGCCTGGGCCAGCGTGACGCCCTGTTCCATTGCGGCCTGTTCGATGGTGCCGAGCGCGCGCAGCACCTGTGCCAGCGCGGGGGCGTTGACGCGCAGCCCTTCGGCGCCATCGGCCATGCCATCGCGCTGGACTTTCAGCGAGAGCGAGACATTGCCGCGACCGATGGCCTTGGTGATTTCGGTTCTGAGGGCGAGTTCGAGACCGTCGATCCAATCGGGCACGCGCAGGCGCAGGTCGAGCCCCTTGCCGTTGACCGAGCGGATATCCCATGTCCAGCTATGGCCTGCGCCCTGCCCTTTTGCGGCGGCGAACCCTGTCATCGAGATGGTCATGCGCTGTTCCCCTGATCCTGCGGCGGGCGGATATTTACCATTCGTGGAAAATCCTCTGCAATCCGGCCCGATGCGGGATTATTCTGGGCCCGCGTTGTCGCACGGGTAATCAGCCCGCGCTTTCGTCCGTAACAGAGGGCGAGAATGCCGACAACAGGCGCAGCGGGCAGAAGCGATGACCCTGATACGACCAGAGCAGGACGGGTTCCCCCGGCGGGCCGTGACGCAGGCGCCGGTGGCGGCCCGTTTGCGCGGGCATTGGCAGGCGCTGTGGCAGGCGGACGGGCCGCGCGGGCGGTTGCCGCGGCGCGACCAGTTGGACCCGCGGGCGATGGGGCCGCTGCTGGCGTCGGTCTTTCTGATCGACTGGACGGAAAGCGGGGCGGCGCGGTTCCGCATTGCGGGGCAGGTGTTCACGCGGCTTTACGGGATGCAGTTGCATGGCGCGCCGCTGGCGCTGTTGTTCGAGCCGAGCGAACGGGCCGAGATCGGGCGGATTGCGCGGGCGGCCTGCGAGGGGCCTGAGACGGTTGATCTGGTGTTGCGGTCAGAGGGGGGCGCGGGGCGGCCGCCCATCGGGGCGCGGATGCTGATCTTGCCGCTGGAGGACCGGTGGGGCGGGCGGACGCTGGCGCTTGGCTCGCTCGAGGTGGCGGGGGATGTGGGGCGGGCGCCAAGGCGGTTCAGGATAGAGCGGTGCCTGCGCGCGCCGTTGGGATGAAAAAGGGCGGCCCGCTGCGGGGCCGCCCTTTTGCCTAGGCGAGGGGGATCAGAGCGCGACGCGGCGTTCGGTATCGCGGCGGGCGGTGAGTTCTTCCGACACGAGGAAGGCCAGTTCCAGCGATTGGCTGGCGTTCAGGCGCGGGTCGCAGGCGGTGTGGTAGCGATCCGACAGATCCTCATCCGTCACGGCGCGCAGGCCGCCGGTGCATTCGGTCACATCCTTGCCGGTCATTTCGAAATGCACGCCGCCGGGGATGGTGCCTTCGGCCTTGTGGATGGCGAAAAACTCGCGGACCTCGCGCAGGACAGAGTCGAAGGGGCGGGTCTTGTAGCCCGACGAGGATTTGATCGTGTTGCCGTGCATCGGGTCGCAGGACCAGACGACATTCGCGCCTTCCTGCTGCACGGTCTTGATCAGGCGCGGCAGGTGGTCGCCCACCTTGCCCGCGCCGAAGCGCGCGATCAGCGTCAGGCGTCCGGGTTCGTTGGCCGGGTTCAGCTTGGCCATCAGCACCTTGAGGTCCTCGGCCGTGGTCGAGGGGCCGCATTTCAGGCCGATCGGGTTGAGCACGCCGCGGCAGAATTCGACATGCGCGCCATCGGGCTGGCGGGTGCGGTCGCCGATCCAGATC
>JAIXRW010000037.1 GCA_027484985.1 Rhodobacter sp.
CGCTGCTCGCGCAGCCAGTCGAAATCCATGATCGCATCCTCGCACTGGCTTGCGTTCAGCATCGGCACCGAAGACCCGCCCGGAATGACCGCCTTCAGGTTCTTCCAGCCGCCGCGCACGCCGCCGCAGTGACGTTCCAGCAATTCCTTCAGCGAAATCGACATTGCCTCTTCCACCACGCAGGGATGGACGACATGGCCCGAAATGCCGAACAGCTTGGTCCCGGCATTGTTGGGCCGCCCGAACGATGCAAACCAGTCCGACCCGCGCCGCAAAATCGTGGGCACCACGGCAATCGATTCCACGTTGTTCACCGTGGTCGGGCAGCCATACAGCCCCGATCCGGCGGGGAACGGCGGCTTCATCCGCGGCATGCCCTTCTTGCCTTCAAGGCTTTCCAGAAGCGCGGTTTCCTCGCCGCAGATATAGGCCCCCGCGCCGTGATGCAGATACAGGTCGAAATCCCAACCCGATTTGGCGGCATTCTTGCCCAGCAGGCCCGCATCGTAACATTCGTCAATAGCGGCCTGTAGCGCCTCGCGCTCGCGGATATATTCGCCGCGGATATAGATATAGCAGGTATTCGCCCCCATCGCGAAGGATGCGATCAACGCCCCCTCGATCAGCGTATGGGGGTCGTGCCGCATGATCTCGCGGTCCTTGCAGGTACCCGGCTCGGACTCGTCGGCATTGATCACCAGATAGCTTGGCCGCCCGTCGCTCTGCTTGGGCATGAACGACCACTTCAGGCCCGTCGGAAAGCCCGCGCCGCCACGGCCACGCAGACCGCTTGCCTTGACCTGCTCGATGATCGTGTCACGGCCGCGCTGGATGATTTCGGCGGTGCCATTCCAATGCCCGCGCTTCTTCGCCCCTGCAAGAGAGCGGTCATGCATCCCGTACAGGTTGGTAAAGATACGGTCCTGATCCTTGAGCATCGTTAGCCCCTCATTTGCTCTGGCGCTTGCGCCAGATCCGATACGTCACAACCAGCGTCCAGAAGAACGCGGCCATCGCGGCAAGGTCGAAGAGGAAGACGAAGCGGATATCCCACCCCATCTTCCCCCCGAGGTATTGCGCCCCCATCCACAGAACCACAGTGCCGACCATAACCAGCGCGACCATGCGCGCCTGCCGTGCCAGTGCCATATCCTGCGGGTGCGCCATCCCCCGCCTCAGTAGTCGTTCGTCTTGGCGCGGCGCAGGAATTCCTCCACGCCGACCGAGCCGATCAGTTTCGCCTGCGCCACCCACTTGTCGCGGGTCACGCGGCCCTTGAACCCTTTCAGGTTGCCATCCATCCACGCCACTTCGGCAGCACCCCAGCTGGCAATCTGGTCAAAGTGGAAGATGCCCATCTCGTTGCACAGCTTTTCCAGCGCAGGCCCGATGCCTTCGATGGTTTTCAGATCGTCGGCCTTGCCCGCGCGCGGCGCGCTCAGCGCCGCAGGTTTTGACCCCTCGGCGCCAGCGGCAGTGGCTGCCGCCGCAGGGGCCGCATCGGCCACCTTGGCCGCAGGCTTGGCCGCCTTGGGCGCGGCAGGCGGAACCGCCGATGCCACGGCCACCGGCGCGGTTGCCGCTGACGGGGCTGCTTCGGCCACCTTGATCGCAGCCGCCGACACGGGTGCTGTCGCGGCCGAAGGCTTGCTTGCCGCCGCAGTCACCGCCGCCGCCACAGGTGCAGCCACTGGCGCACCGGTCGCAGCGGCCGCGCCATGCCCGTCGCCCGCGCCGTCATCGGCTGCGGCCGGAACCGAAGCCCCCCACGGCATGCCCATAACCAGCCCCGCCACCACCATCACGACAAGGCCGAAAAACACCGAAGGGGTCCAGTCGAACCCGCCGATGATCTTGGAAACCAGAAAAGCCAAGAACCCGGCAGCGGCGGCAAGAAACCAACCGGCCAGCGAAGGTGCGTTCAGATTTTCAGCTCGTTTCATGCGTTGTCCCTCGAATGGGGGGCTTTGCCCCGGTCACCGTTTACTCAAGCTTCGCCTTCCGTCGTCTTCTTCTTCGTCGCACGCGGCGCCTTGGCCGGTGCCTCTGCCCCCTCGGCCGCAGCCTCGGATGTCTTGGTGGCGCGTTTCGGCTTGGCTTCCACCGCAGCCGCCGCCTTGCCCAGCCACGGCGTCAGGATCGGCACTTCCGTGCCGTCGATCCGCTTGACCGTATCCCCGATATCCACCGCCCGCTGGGCCGAGGCATTGTATTGCTGCTTGCCGCTTTCAAAATCTTTCAGGCTGGTCAGCCCCGAAAGCGGTTCGGCCGCGTAACGCCCGTTCTGCGGCCCCGGCACCGGAACCTCGCCCTTGCCGAAGCGCGCGATCAGGTCGCGCAGCTTTCCGGCGGTCAGGTCCTCATAGTAATCCTTGCCGATCTGGGCCATCGGCGCATTGGCGCAGGCACCCAGACATTCGACCTCTTCCCACGAAAACTTGCCATCCGCCGACAGGGTATGCGGCGTCTTGGCGATCAGCTCCTTGCACACAGCGATCAGCTCTTCCGCGCCGCAGATCATGCAGGACGTGGTCCCGCAAATCTGGATATGCGCCACCGACCCAACGGGTTGCAGCTGGAACATGAAGTAGAACGTGGCCACTTCCAGCGCGCGGATATAGGCCATGCCCAGCATATCGGCGACCGTTTCAATCGCCTTGCGGCTCAGCCAGCCCTCTTGCTCTTGCGCGCGCCACAAAAGCGGGATGACGGCGCTGGCCTGACGCCCCTCGGGATATTTGGAAATCTGGCCCCGCGCCCATTCCAGATTGGCGGGGGTAAAGGCAAAGCTGTCCGGCTGGACGGGATGAAGGCGGCGAAGCATTAGCGGTCGATCTCCCCGAACACGACATCCATCGTGCCGATGATGGCCGAGACATCAGCCAGCTGATGCCCCTTGCAGATGTAATCAATGGCCTGCAAATGCAGGAATCCCGGCGCGCGGATCTTGGCGCGATAGGGTTTGTTCGAACCGTCCGCCACCAGATACACGCCAAACTCGCCCTTGGGCGCCTCGACCGAGGCATAGACCTCGCCCGCAGGCACGTGGAAGCCTTCGGTATATAGCTTGAAGTGGTGGATCAGGGCTTCCATGCTGGTTTTCATCTCGCCGCGCTTGGGCGGCGTGATCTTGCCCCGCGCCAGCACATCGCCCTTTTCCACCCGCAGCTTGGCAATCGCCTGACGGATGATCTTGGTCGACTCGCGCATTTCGGCCATGCGGCACAGATAGCGGTCATAGCAATCGCCATTCTTGCCGACCGGAATCTTGAAGTCGAACTCGTCGTAACATTCATAGGGCTGGCTGCGCCGCAGATCCCAGGCAAAGCCCGATCCGCGCACCATCACGCCGGAAAAGCCCCATTTCTGGATATCCTCTTCCGTGACCACGCCGATATCGGCATTGCGCTGCTTGAAGATGCGGTTCTCGGTCAGCAGCGTGTCGATATCGTCCAACACCTTGGGGAAATGGTCGGCCCATGCGTCGATATCCTCGATCAGCGCGGGCGACAGGTCCTGATGCACGCCGCCGGGCCGGAAATAGGCCGCATGCAGCCGCGACCCCGACGCGCGTTCGTAAAACACCATCAGCTTCTCGCGCTCTTCGAACCCCCAGAGCGGAGGCGTCAGCGCGCCCACATCCATCGCCTGCGTGGTCACGTTCAAAAGGTGGTTCAGCACCCGCCCGATTTCCGAATACAGCACCCGGATCAGGCTGGCGCGGCGCGGCACCTGCGTGCCGGTCAACCGTTCGATCGCCAGACACCAGGCATGTTCCTGGTTCATCGGCGCCACATAGTCCAGCCGGTCGAAATAGGGCAGGTTTTGCAGATAGGTGCGGCTTTCCATCAGCTTTTCGGTGCCGCGATGCAAAAGCCCGATATGCGGATCGCAGCGTTCCACGATCTCGCCGTCCAGTTCCAGCACCAGACGCAACACGCCATGCGCCGCAGGGTGCTGCGGGCCGAAGTTGATGTTGAAGTTGCGGATCTTCTGCTCGCCCGTCAGCGTGTCGTCGAAGCTGCCATCCATCATCCGTGAACCCCGATCATGTTCTTGCGCCAGCTGTCCGGCAGGTCCGGAAACAGCGTGGCGGCAAATTCGTATTGCGGGCGCAGCGCCGCCAGCGCCCGTTCGCGCAGACCTTCGTCCAAGGTCAGCGCCGCCCCCTCATGCACCCGCCGCGAAAAATCGGCCGGCACCACAGAAATACCCAGAAAGGCACAAAGCCGCTCGATCCCGGGCACCGTCATCAGCCGGTCCTGCAATTCGACCAGCAGGCGCGACGGATCGAACACCTGCCGCAACCGCCCCACCGTGCCCCTGTAATCCTCGCGGTCGGTGTGGCCCGCCACGATGCGCGCCACCAGCCGCTCCATCACCGCAACCGCCCGCCCCGCCAGATCGGCGCCAGCCCCGACCTGACGCGCTGCCATCATCCGCGCCTGCGACCACAGCCGCGCCAGCGGATCGCGCAGCAGATAGACCACGCGCACATCTTCGCCCGTTTCGGCCATCTGGCGCAACCGCGCGACCGGCAACAGCGCATAGGCGGGGGTGATATCGGCCACCAGACGCCGCTCGCCCCGCCCCTCGGCCAGATAGCGCCGATAGGCCTCGAACCCGGCGGTTTTCTGCGCGATCACGCCCAGCCAGTCGCGCGCATCGCGCAACTGCCGCCGAAGCGGCCCCTTGGCCTTGCCCGCATCGCCCAACACCTCATCGACCGCCAGATCGGCCTCGATGGCAGCGATGCGCTTTTCATGGCCAAGCCGACTGCGCGCGAATTTTCCGGTTTCGAGCATGTCGAAATAATGCAGCTCTTTTATGCTGCGCAAATGACAGTCCGGATGCCGCACAAGGTAGCGATACAGCCAGGACGTTCCCGCCTTGGTCGCCCCGATGCAGAACAGGAATGTCGGCTCGGTGTTCACCGGCTCAGGCCTTCTTCTCGTCGCCGGGAAGGATGTATTCCGCACCTTCCCACGGGCTCATGAAATCGAACTGGCGGTATTCCTGCACCAGCTTTACGGGTTCATAGACCACGCGCTTTTGCGCCTCGTCATAACGGACCTCGGTATAGCCGGTGGTCGGAAAATCCTTGCGCAGCGGGAAACCGCGGAAACCGTAATCGGTCAGGATGCGGCGCAGGTCGGGATGGCCCGAAAACAGGATGCCGAACATGTCGAACACTTCCCGTTCGAACCAGTTGGCGCTGGGATGCACCTCGACCAGAGAAGGCACCATATCCGTCTCGCCCACCGCGACTTTCAGGCGGATGCGGTGGTTCTGGTACATCGACAAAAAGTGATAGACCAGATCGAACCGCTTTTCCCGCTCGGGGTGGTCAACTGCCGTGATATCGACAAGCGAGCTGAACCGGCACGCGCTGTCATCGCGCAGAAAATCCACCAAAGCGGGCAAATGCGACGGCACCGCGTCGATGGTCAATTCGCCAAAGGCGACCCGATGGCCCAGCACCGCATCGGGTTGCTTCAGCGCGATATGGGCGGCCAGTTCGTGCAAGGCTTCGGACATCGTCTTTCCTCAGCGGGTGATGGTGCCGGTGCGGCGGATTTTCCGCTGCAACTGCAAAATTCCGTAAAGCAGCGCCTCGGCCGTGGGCGGGCAGCCGGGAACGTACACATCCACCGGAACGATCCGATCACAGCCCCGCACCACCGAATAGCTGTAGTGGTAATAGCCCCCGCCATTGGCGCAGGACCCCATGCTGATCACATAGCGCGGCTCGGGCATCTGGTCGTAGACCTTGCGGAGTGCGGGGGCCATCTTGTTGGTCAGCGTGCCCGCCACGATCATCAGGTCCGACTGGCGCGGGCTTGCGCGCGGTGCCACCCCGAAACGCTCAAGGTCATAGCGCGGCATCGAGGTATGCATCATCTCGACCGCGCAGCAGGCCAGACCGAAGGTCATCCAGTGCAAGCTGCCGATCCGCGCCCAGTTGATGATATCCTCGGTCGAGGTCAGCAGAAAGCCCTTGTCCTGCAACTCGGCATTCAGCGCCTGCGTGGCAACCTCGTGGTCGGCCCCCGCATGGTTGAGGCTCGTGCTCACTCCCATTCCAGCGCTCCTTTTTTCCATTCATAGGCAAATCCGACGGTCAGCACGGCCAGAAAGACCATCATCGACCAGAACGCCACCATCGACAGATCGCCAAAGGCCACCGCCCAGGGGAACAGGAAGGCCACTTCAAGGTCGAAGATGATGAACAGGATCGACACAAGATAGAACCGGACGTCGAACTTCATCCGCGCATCGTCAAAGGCGTTGAACCCGCATTCATAGGCCGAAACCTTTTCGGGGTCGGGGTTGCGGACAGCGATGATCGCCGCCGACAGCATCAGCACAAGGCCAAGCCCGACGGCCAGCGCAAGCAGGATGATAATGGGAAGATACTCGCGGAGAAGTATGTCCACGGGGCGCTCCTTCGGCTGGCGACTGTCGAGATGCGACCACTGACGGGCCACTTCGTCTCTTGCCGCATCGTTTACCCCTAGCCCATGTCGCGGTCAACCGAAGGCCATCCGAAAAGACAGGGCTGCGACAAGGGATTCCGAGAATTGTATGCAGCGGCACACCGGATTTTTGGTGCTTGCACAAATATGTGCATCCGATGTGCATTGCATTCGTCTCTTTGAATCGCGGCAAAGTTGCGCTTTGCTGGCCCCCTTTCCCGAACCCGAGTCGTCCATGAAACACGCCCGCGCCGCCCTCGCCCTTTTCACCCTGACCGTCCCCCTGCCCGTTCTGGCCGAACAGGTCGGCAAGGTCGGCGTCGATTACATCGGCAACGATATCGTCGTCGAAGCCCTGGCCGACCCGCAGGTTCAGGGCGTCACCTGCCACATCGCCTATTTCGAACGCTCGACGCTGGACCGTCTGGTTCAGGGCAACTGGTTCGAAGACCCCTCGAACAGTTCCATCGCCTGCCGCCAGACCGGCCCGATCACGCTGGGCGACATTTCGACCGATCCGGAAGGCGAGGAAATCTTTTCCGCCAACCGCTCGCTCATCTTCAAAAGCCTGAAGGTGACGCGCATTTATGACCGCAAGAACAACAGCTTGATCTATCTGGCCCATGCCAGTGATGTCACCAACGGCTCGGCCAAGATGTCGATCTCGACCGTGCCGCTGTGGCAGACGGGCGTCACGCCGCCAGCCGAGTAAGCGAAATCTGACGCAGATTTCGCGCCGTTTCCTGACGCAGGAAACGGATGCCGACCGCTGGGCCACGGAATTTGTGTCAAATTCCGTCGCGAATTCTGCGCCAGAATTCGCCCTTAATCGCCCAGCGCCAGGACCTCGGCCTCTTCGCCCGATTGCTGTACCGCCATCACCTCGGCGCGGATGATCCGCCCGATCAGCGCGGCATCCTCGGGGGTAAAGGTCAGCGGCAGGCGCATGTCGATCAACCCCGCAAGGATGCGGTCGGTCTGCGGCAACGGCACGGGGTCCGCATAGGCCCAATGTTCGTAGCGCGAGGTAAAGGCCACCGGTTCAGGCGCCCCGAACCACTTCAATTCCACCCCCCGCCCCGCACAGCGCGCAATCAGCGCCCGTATCTTCCCCTCGGGCCAGTCGGGCAACAGGAACTGGAAGGACGAGGCGACGAAAACCTCTGCCTCAGGCCGCGCCACCAGCCGCAACCCGCCAGTCTCGGTCAAGCCTGCCTCGAGCGTGCGGTAAAGCCGCTCCCACCGCACCCGCCGGTCCTCGAGCAGTTTCAACTGCGGCCGCAGGATCGCCGCGCGCAGGTTGTCCATCCGTCCGGAAACATTGGGAATATCCAGCTTTATCCGTTCGAACACCTCCGCAGGCGGGGCCGCGCGGTGACGGGCGTAAAGCATGTAAGACCCCGACAGCAGCACCGCCCGCGCCATCACTTCCGCATCGTCCGACACCAGAAACCCGCCCTCGCCCGAATTGATGTGCTTGTAGGTCTGCATCGAATAGCAACCCACCAACCCGTGCCGCCCCGAAGGGACCCCGCGCCAGCTTGCCCCCATCGTATGGGCGCAATCCTCGATCACCGTCACACCCAGACGGTTGCACAGCGCCATCAGCGCATCCATGTCGCACAGATGCCCGCGCATATGCGACAGCATCAGCACCCGCGCCCCGCTTTCGCCCGCCATCCGTTCCAGATGCCCCAGATCGATCGTCAGATCATCGGTCACTTCCACGAAAACCGGCCGCGCGCCCACCGCCGCAATCGACCCCGGCACGGGGGCCAGCGTGAAGGCATTGGTCAGCACCGCATCGCCCGACGCCACCCCCACGGCCCGCAAGGCGCACCCCAGCCCATAGCCGCCCGACGCCACGGCAAGGCAGTAATCCGCCCCCACCAAAGCGGCGAATTCCTCTTCCAGCAGCGCGGTTTCCGCCACCTCGCCGGGGGCGGTGTTATAGCGGTGCAGGCGCCC
The DNA here is from genome assembly GCA_027484985.1 of Rhodobacter sp. Classification (GTDB taxonomy): domain Bacteria; phylum Pseudomonadota; class Alphaproteobacteria; order Rhodobacterales; family Rhodobacteraceae; genus Paragemmobacter. The sequence continues at coordinate 8,445 of JAIXRW010000037.1, forward strand.
CGACCGCAGCACGGCCACCGCCGCCGCGATGCCCTCTTCGGGGATCGGTTCCTGTTGGGTGAACGATCCGGTGAAACGCTCCATCAATGATCCTCCCGCCGCGTCAGGGCGACAAAGCCCGCCAGCGCCAGCGCAAGCACGCCAGCCGCAATGAAAAAGCCCGCATCCGGCGATTGCCACGCCGCCCCGTCGCGCATGAAGATGCCGAAGATCTGGCTGAAGAACACCGTTCCGGCCAGCATGGCCACATTCATGATGGCCGACAGCCCGCCCTGCAATTCGCCTTGCGCGTTTTCGGGCACCACCTTTGACATCATCGCCGTCAGCATCGGATGCACAAAGCCTTCGGGCCCGTGGATCACCATCAGCACCACCACCACCGGCAAAGCCCCGGCAAGACCATAGCCCGCCGCCGCCACCACCGCGCAGACCAGCCCGATCAGCGCCACACGGTATTCACCGAACCGCCGGACCGCAGGCCCCGTCAGCCCGCCCTGAAACCCGGCCATGACCAGACCGAAAACCGCCAGTGTCGCGCCCACCATCCCCTCGGACCAGCCGAATTTGGCGATGCCCCAGAACGGCCAGATCGCCGGATAGACCGATGAGGCGAAGAAGAACACGAACAGCACCCCGCACAGCGGCACCACGCCGGGATAGGACCGGAACACCCGGAACGCCCCGAACGGATTGGCGCGGCGCCAGTCAAAGGGGCGGCGGTTTTCGGGCGCCAGCGTCTCGGGCAGCACGAACCAGCCATAGACAAAATTCAGCAACGAAACGCAGGCGGCAACGTAAAACGGCACGCGCGGCCCGAATTCGCCCAGCAATCCGCCCAGGGCGGGGCCGATCACGAAACCCAGGCCAAAGGCCGCCCCCATCAGACCAAAAGCCTTGGCCCGCCCCTCTGGCGGGGTGATGTCCGCGATATAGGCATTGGCGATGACCCAGCTTGCCCCGCACATCCCCGCGATGGCGCGGCCCAGAAACAGCCAGCCGATCGAAGGTGCCAGCGCCGAAAACAGGTAATCCACCCCCAGCCCGAACACCGCCAGCAACAGCAGCGGCCGCCGCCCGAACCGGTCTGACAGGTTGCCCGCCAGCGGGCTGAACAGGAACTGGGTGAAGGAAAAGGCAAAGAACATCCAGCCGCCGATGATCGAGGCCTCGGCCAGCCCGACCCCGCCCACATCCTCGATCAGCGCGGGTGTCACCGGAATGATCAGCCCGAAACCGACCATATCCAGCAGCACGGTCAGCAGCACAAAGGCCACGGCATGGCGCGATACGGGCCTTGGCCCGGCGGGGGCGGATGCGGTCACGGGATCACCCTTTCGGCCAGTTCGGGCAAGTCATCGAAATGGTGCAGCAAGGCTTCGGGTTCCAGCCTTGCGATGCCCTGCCCTTCGGGGCCGAATGTCACCAGCGCCACGGGCACGCCCGCCGCCAGCCCCGTCTTGCGGTCGGTTTCCGTATCGCCCACCAGCATCGACTGCCCCACCACACCCCCCGCCTGCACCACCGATGCGATATAGGGCGCGGCATCGGGTTTTCGCGTGGGCAGCGTATCGGCCCCGATCATCGCGCCGAACATCCCCCGCACGCCCAGCCGCGCCAGCAGCGTCTCGGCCAGCCCCGCCGGTTTGTTGGTGCAGACTGACAGGATGAACCCCCGCGCCGCCAGCGCCTCCAGCGCCGAAACCGCACCGGGGTAAAGCCGCGTATGGGTGTCGATCGCATCGGCATAGGCCGCCAGCAGCCGCGGATACTGCGCGTCGATCATCGCCTCTTGCACCGTGCCCAGCCGTGAAAATCCCAGCCGCAACATCGCCCGCCCGCCGTGAAAGGCGGTCAGCCTGTCGGCATCGGTCAGCATCGGCCCATGGCCAAGATCGCTGAAACAGGCATTGGCGGCGGCCAGAAGATCGGCCGAAGTATCGGCAAGCGTGCCGTCAAGATCGAAAACAACCGTCCGTTTCGCTTGCAACACCCCGAAACCTCGTGTGAAAGGCCGCCCCTTGCGGACCCGCCCCATGGGCGTAAAACGGGCGCAACCAGAAAGAAAGGGGCAGCATGCAGGTTTCGCTGATCATTCTCGCCGCAGGGCAAGGCACGCGGATGAATTCCGACCTGCCGAAAGTCTTGCACCGGCTTGGCGCGGCCCCGCTTTTGCACCATGCCATGGCCGCGGGCCGCGCGCTTGACCCCGAACATGTGGTCGTCGTGACAGGCCACGGTGCGGATGCGGTGGCCAAGGCCGCACTGGCCTTTGACGACAGCACCGTCACCGTGCGGCAGGACGAACAGCTGGGCACCGCCCATGCCGTTCTTGCGGCCGCGTCTGCATCGGTTGTGCATTCCGGTGACGCCATCGTTCTTTACGGCGACACCCCCTTTATCCGCGCCGAAACCCTGCAAGCGATGCTTGAGGCGCGGGCGAAACATGCCGTCGTCGTCCTTGGCTTTCACGCCGCCGATCCGGGCCGCTATGGCCGCCTGATCGCCTCGGGCGACAGCCTTGACCGCATCGTCGAATACAAGGATGCAACGGATGAAGAACGCGCCGTAACCCTTTGCAACTCTGGGGTGATTTGCGCTGATGCGGCCACGCTGTTCCGCCTGTGCCGCGCGGTTGGCAACGCCAATGCGGCAGGCGAATACTACCTGACCGACATTGTGGCCCTTGCCCGGGCCGAGGGGCTTTCGGCAGGCCTTGTGCTATGTGACGAAGCCGAAACCCTTGGCATCAACACCCGCGCCGAACTCGCCCGCGCCGAAACCCTGTTCCAAACCCGCGCCCGCGCCGAAGCCCTTGAAAACGGGGTCACTTTAACCGCCCCCGACACGGTTTTCTTCGCGCTCGACACAGTGATCGGCCGCGATGCGGTGATCGGCCCGAACGTGGTTTTCGGCCCCGGCGTCACCATCGAATCCGAAGCCGAGGTCAAGGCCTTCTGCCACCTCGAAGGCTGCCATATCAGCCGCGGCGCCGATGTCGGCCCCTTCGCCCGCCTGCGCCCCGGCGCCGAACTGGCCGAGGACGTGCATGTCGGCAACTTCGTTGAAATCAAGAACGCCATCCTTGGCGAAGGGGTCAAGGTTGGGCACCTGACCTATCTGGGCGATGCCGATGTGGGCGAGGGCACGAATATCGGTGCCGGAACAGTCACTTGCAACTATGACGGGGTGATGAAGCACCGCACCCGCATCGGCAAGAACGCCTTCATCGGGTCGGACACCATGCTCGTGGCCCCCGTCACCGTGGGCGATGGCGCGCTGACGGGCAGCGGTTCGGTCATCACCGAGGATGTGCCCGCCGATGCCATCGCCATTGGGCGGGCAAGGCAAGTCACCAAGCCGGGTCTTGCCGCCAAACTGTTCGACCATTTGCGCGCCCTGAAAGCCGCCAAGAAGGACGCCAAGTAAATGTGTGGAATCGTTGGCGTTCTGGGCAATCACGAAGCCGCGCCCCTGCTGGTCGAGGCGCTGAAACGGCTGGAATATCGCGGCTATGACTCGGCCGGTATTGCCACGGTCAATGCGGGCAAGCTCGACCGGCGCCGCGCGGTGGGCAAGCTGGTGAACCTGTCCGACCTGCTGGTGCATGAACCGCTGGCGGGGAAATCGGGCATCGGGCATACCCGCTGGGCCACCCATGGTGCGGCCACCGTCACCAATGCCCACCCGCACAAGGCAGGCCCCGTAGCCGTGGTTCATAACGGGATTATCGAGAATTTCCGCGACCTTCGCGTAGAACTTTCCGCCGCCGGTTACGCGCAGGAAAGCCAGACCGATACCGAAACCGTGGCCCTGCTCGCGCAGCGTTTCATGGATGGCGGCATGACGCCTGTTCAGGCCGCCCGCGCCACGCTGGCCCGCCTGCACGGTGCCTTTGCGCTGTGCTTCCTGTTCGACGGCCATGACGACCTGATGATCGCCGCCCGCAAGGGCAGCCCCTTGGCCATCGGCCATGGCTCGGGCGAGATGTTCGTGGGTTCGGATGCCATCGCATTGGCCCCCATGACCGACCGTATCACCTATCTGGAAGAGGGTGACTGGGCCATCATCACCCGCGCTGGGGCCGAGATTTTCGACGCCCAAGACCGCCGTGCCAACCGCCCCGAAACCCGCATCCAGATTGACGCGGCGCGGGTGGAAAAGGCGGGCTACAAGCATTTCATGGCCAAGGAAATTGCCGAACAGCCCGTGGTCATTGCCGATGCGCTGAAACATTACACCACCGCCGAAGGCAGCCTTCGCCTGCCCGAAGGGATTGATTTTACTGGCGTTGACCGCATCACCATGGTCGCCTGCGGCACGGCATCCTACGCCTGCCATGTGGCGAAATACTGGTTCGAACAGATCGCGGGCCTGCCCGCCGAAATCGATGTGGCCTCGGAATTCCGCTACCGCGAACCGCCGCTGTCGGCCGCGTCATGGGCGCTGTTCGTCAGCCAGTCGGGCGAAACCGCCGACACGCTGGCCGCATTGCGCTATGCCAGCGGCAAGGTGGCACGGGTGGTTTCGGTGGTGAACGTTCCCACCTCGTCTATCGCCCGCGAAAGCGACCTGTCGCTGCCCATCCTTGCGGGGGTGGAAATCGGCGTCGCCTCGACCAAGGCCTTCACCTGCCAATTGACCGTCTTGGCACTGCTCGCGCTGAAAGCCGCGCAGGACAGGGGGCGCATTGACGCGGCCGCCCTTGCCCGGCATGTGCAGGCGCTGCGCAATCTGCCCGGCCTGATGAACCACGCGCTGGCGCTTTCGGCCCCCATCGCCGCCATTGCAGACGACCTTGCCAAGGCGCAGGACATCCTGTTCCTCGGCCGCGGGGCGATGTATCCGCTGGCGCTGGAAGGCGCGCTGAAGCTGAAAGAAATCAGCTACATCCATGCCGAAGGTTACGCGTCCGGCGAATTGAAACACGGCCCCATCGCCCTGATCGACGCGGCCGTTCCCGTGATCGTCATGGCCCCGCGTGACGGCCTGTTCGACAAGACCGTGTCGAACATGCAGGAAGTCATGGCCCGCCACGGCAAGGTTCTGCTGATCTCTGACGCCCAAGGCGTGGCCGAGGCGGGGGCGGGCGCATGGCGCACCCTGACCCTGCCCGAAATCGCGCCGCATTTCGCGCCTATTCTTTATGCCCTGCCGGCGCAATTGCTGGCCTACCACACCGCCATCGCCAAGGGCACCGATGTGGACCAACCCCGCAATCTGGCGAAATCGGTGACAGTGGAATGACCGACCTTGCCACCGCCCTTGCCGAGCTTGAAGCGCTGGCCGACCCCGCCGCCGCGGCCGAGGCTGCCGCCTATCACAAGGTGCAGCGCCGCTATCTGGGCGTCACTGTCCCGCTGATCGAGGAGCGCGTGGCCGACTGGCGCGCCGCCCTGTCACTGGAGGATCGCCTTTCGCTGGCCGATGCGCTGTGGCAGACCGACATTCACGAAGCCATGGTTGCAGGCGCGAAACTGCTGGCACAGGCCCGCATCCGCCCCGATGCCGATATCTGGGCCACCATTGCCCGCTGGGCCGAAGGGTTCAACGGTTGGGCCACATCGGATCAGGCCACCACGGCAGGGCAAAAGCGGCTTGTCGCAGACCCCGCGCGCATCGAAACGGTTGCCACATGGACGCAAAGCCCCAACATGTGGACCCGCCGCGCCGCGCTGGTCATCACCCTGCCCTTCGCCAAGATGAATTTCCCCAAAGAGGCCGATCTTGCCATCCGCGAAACCGCGCTTGGATGGGCGGCCAGCTATATCACCGACCGCGACTGGTTCATCCAGAAGGCCATCGCATGGTGGGTGCGCGATCTGTCAAAGCACGATGCCGCCCGCGCCCGCGCCTTTCTTGACGCGCATGGGGCGGGAATGAAATCCTTTGCCCGCACCGAGGCGGCGCGTTACCTGCCCGCCGAATAGACGGTGACACGGGGCAGGCCCGTCAGCGGCAAGCCCAGCGCGCGGAAGGCGGGCAGCGAAAGCTGTGCCGCCGAAGGCCCGGGCAAAAGATCGACCGCGACAGACGCGCCCTCATCCGTCACGACACGCCCCTTGGCGGGTGCAGCCACCAAGGCCGAGCGCAGCCAGAACCCTTGTTCCGAGGGCGACCCGAGCGAAACGACGACCGAACCCAATGCATCCCCGCCCTGCCCGCCTGCGGCCAGTGCGGCGCTGCGTTCGGCCGTGGTCGTGGCGTCAAGCGCCTCGACCGGTTTGGCCGCGATCGTTCCGATCCCGCCTGCTGCCGGTTGCGGCACTGCCGTTTCTGCGGGGGTGGCACGCGGAAAGACCCGCTCGCGCAGCCGATCGGTCATCCCGCAAGAGGACAGCACGGCAACGGCGGCGAAAAGGGCAAGATATCTCATACCGCTACCATAGTCTGACGCCCGCATCGGCACAACTGCCGCTTCCGCGCTTGCGTCGCCACCGGCGAATTCCTACCTTTGCACCATGGCAGCACATGCACCCAAGCTGATCGATCCTTTCGCCCGCCCGATATCCTATCTGCGGGTGTCGGTCACGGACCGCTGCGATTTCCGCTGTGTCTATTGCATGTCTGAAAACATGACCTTCCTGCCCAAGGCCGATCTGCTGACACTGGAGGAACTGGACCGCCTGTGTTCCGCCTTTGTCGGGTTGGGGGTGGAAAAGCTGCGTATCACAGGGGGCGAACCCCTTGTGCGCAAGGGCATCATGACCTTCTTCCGCGCCATGTCGCGGCATCTGGACAGCGGCGCGCTAAGGGAATTGACGCTGACGACGAACGGATCGCAGCTGCGAAAACACGCCGCCGAACTGGCTGATTGCGGCGTGCGGCGCATCAACGTCTCGCTCGACACGCTGGACGCGCAGAAATTCGCCGACATCACGCGCTGGGGCCGACTGGGGCAGGTGCTGGACGGAATCGAAGCCGCGCGCGAAGCGGGTCTGCGCGTCAAGATCAACGTGGTCGCCTTGAAAGGGTTCAACGAGGATGAGTTGTTCCCCCTGCTTGACTGGTGCGCCCGCGAAGGCCACGACCTGACCTTTATCGAGGTCATGCCGATGGGCGATCTGGGCAACGAGGACCGGCTTGACCAATACTGGTCGCTGAAAGACCTGCGCGCCCGTCTTGCCGCCCGCTTCCGCCTGATCGACCTGCCCGACCGCACAGGCGGCCCCGCCCGCTACGTGCGGATCGAGGAAACCGGCCAAAGGGTCGGCTTTATCACCCCGCTGACCCATAATTTCTGCGAAAGCTGCAACCGCGTGCGGCTGACCTGCACGGGCGAGCTTTACATGTGCCTCGGTCAGGAAGACATGGCCGATCTGCGCGCGCCCCTGAGGTCGAGCCCCGATGATGCCGTGGTCGAACAGGCCATCCGAGCGGCCATCGCCCGCAAGCCAAAAGGGCATGATTTCGACTATTCCCGCCAATCGGTCACTGGCCAGATGTCACGTCATATGAGCCATACGGGCGGCTAGGGCGCGACCGTCTGTTTCAGCCCGACCCGAGCGGGGAGCTGTCTGCCCCCCGAGGATGTTTGGACCAGCATGAAAGCAAGACCGGACGGTTCCCCGCCCCAGGGTTTCGCCGGATTTGCAGCCCGTCAGGCGCGGGATGGTTCGCACGGTCAGCCTTGTTCGGGCCGCACGGGCTGAGACAGCCCGCCGCATCCCCTTACAACCCAGACGAAGCGGACTACATGCCTGTCCAAAGCCGGGAAAGGTGCATCATGGATACTCTTTTGCTTTCGCGCATCCAGTTCGGGGCCAATATCTCGTTCCACATCCTGTTTCCCACGATCACCATCGCGCTGGGTTGGGTGCTTTTGTTCTTCAAACTGCGCTTCCAATTCACCGGCCAGCGCAAGTGGATGGATCTTTACCTGTTCTGGGTAAAGGTTTTCGCGCTGTCCTTTGCGCTTGGCGTGGTGTCGGGCATCACCATGTCGTTCCAGTTCGGCACCAACTGGCCCGGCTTCATGCAGACCGTGGGCAATATCGCGGGGCCGCTGCTTGCATACGAGGTGCTGACGGCTTTCTTCCTTGAAGCCGTGTTCCTTGGGATCATGCTCTTCGGCGCAAGCCGTGTTCCCGTATGGGTCCATACACTCGCCACATTCCTTGTCGCCTTCGGCACGACGATGAGCGCGTTCTGGATCATCGTTCTCAATTCGTGGATGCACACACCCGCAGGCTATGAATTGCGCGACGGGATCGTGCATGCCACCGACTGGATGGCGATCATCTTCAACCCGTCGATGCCCTATCGTTTGGCCCATATGCTGCTGGCCAGCGCGCTGACCGTTGCCTTCCTTGTCGCGGGTATTTCCGCCTATCGCCGCCTGCGGGGCGACACCGATCCTTCGGTGGCAACGGGTTTGCGCTTTGGCCTGATCACTGCCGCCCTGCTGATGCCCGTCCAGATCATTGCGGGCGACATGCACGGGTTGAACACGCTGGAACACCAGCCGCAAAAGGTGGCGGCGATGGAGGCGAATTGGGAGACGCAAGGCAATGTTCCGCTTGTCCTGTTCGCCCTGCCCGACGAAACCCTGCGCGAGAACCGCTTTGAAATCGCCATTCCCTCGATGGCGTCGATCATCCTTAAGCACGACCCCGCGGGTGTGGTACCGGGCCTGAACGACTTTGTGGCCGCCGATGGCACGGCCGAACATCCGCCCGTGGCGCCCGTGTTCTGGTCGTTCCGTGTGATGGTCGGCACCGGCATGGCGATGTTGCTGGCCGCTTGGGCGGGCGTGGCGCTGGTCTGGCGCAAGGGGGCGGATGCACTGCCCCGCCCCTATCTGATGGCCCTGACCGCCATGACCTTTGCGGGATGGATTGCCACCCTTGCCGGTTGGTACACGACCGAGATCGGCCGCCAGCCGTGGCTGGTGCAAGGCGTGCTGACCACCAAGGCCGCCGTGGGCGATGTGGCCAGCGGTATGGTGCTGTCGTCGCTGCTGGCCTATTTGGCGGTCTATGTGCTGCTGCTTGCGGCCTATATCGGCGCGATCTTCCATCTGGCGCGCAAGGGCGCAGGCTTCCAGCCCGCCGTTGCCCCCGCCCTGCAACCGGCGGAGTAGCCCCATGTTCGCCCCCGACACCCTGCCCCTGATCTTTGCCGCCCTGATGGGCCTGTCGATCCTGCTGTATGTCGTGCTTGACGGGTTCGATCTGGGCGTGGGCCTGCTGTTCCCCTTTGCCACGCCCGATGAACGCGACCGCATGATCGCCTCGATCGGCCCGTTCTGGGACGCCAACGAAACCTGGCTGGTGCTGGCCATCGGCCTGCTTCTGGTGGCCTTTCCCGAAGCGCATGGCGAGATATTGACAGCCCTTTACCTGCCCGTGGCCGTTATGCTGATCGGGCTGATCCTGCGCGGTGTGGCGTTTGAATTCCGCGCCAAGGCACCCGTCGCGCACAAGAAGCCGTGGGATGTGGCCTTTTGGGCGGGCAGCCTGATGACAGCACTGTCGCAGGGTTTCATGCTGGGCCTTTACATCATGGGTCTGCGCTGGGGCTGGGCCGAGATCGGTTTTGCCCTGCTGACGGCGGGGGCCCTCGCCGTGGCCTACAGCTTCATCGGTGCGGCATGGACGATCTTGAAAACCGATGGTGCGCTGCAACTGAAAGCCGTGCATTGGGCGCGGGGCGGCATCTGGGGTGTAGTGCTGGGCATGGGGGCGGTATCGCTGGCCACGCCGCTGGTTTCAGCCCGCATTTTTGACAAATGGTTCCGCTTTCCCGAAATCGTCGCCCTCGCGCCGCTGCCGTTGATGTCGGGGCTACTGGTTGCGCTGCTGTGGCTATCTTTGCGCCGCCTGCCCACGCGGGATGACAGCTTTGCATGGTTTCCCTTTGCGGGGGCGGTGGTGCTGATGGTGCTGGGCTTTTTCGGGATGGCCTACAGCTTTTACCCCTATATCGTGCCCGACAAGCTGACGATCTGGCAGGCGGCGTCTTCTACCGAAAGCCTCTCGATCATCCTTGTCGGCACGCTTTTCGTGCTGCCGGTGATCCTTGGCTATACAGTGCTGGCTTATGTCATCTTCCGTGGCAAGGCGACGCGGTTGAGTTACGATTAACCGAACCGCCGCCGCGCATCGAGCGCAAGGCCGGTGCCCACCGACCCGAGCATGTCGCCCGTTGCCATTTTCGCGGCGGGCAACAGGCGGGCAACGGTATCGCGCAGGATCGGCAAATGCGACGACCCGCCAGTGAGGAAAACTGTGGCAATCCGCTCGGCCCCCACGCCCGCCTCTGCCAGCGTCTGTTCGACCAGCGCCGCGATGCGGGCCACGGGCGCCTCAAGCGCAGCCTCGAACCGCTCGCGGCGCAAGACGGGGTTGGGCGCGTCGCAGATATCGCGCAGCATCAACCGCGCCGCTTCGGCCCCGGTCAGGTCGATCTTGACCCGCTCGACCTCCAGGGCCAGCGCGTGGCCGCGCCGCCCATCGACCACACGGATCATGCGGTCTATCAGTTCCGGGCGGTCCGCCCCGGCCCGCAGCGCCTTGAGGTCGGCCGCCGTGCGGGCGGTGTACAGCGTGTTGATGCGGTGCCAAGTGGCAAGATCAAGATAATAGTGCCGCGGCATGGTGCCGGTGCCAGCCTTGGTGGGGGCAAGATAGCCCAGATGCGGCATCGCCTCGGCCAGTGACAGCAGGCGGTCGAAATCGGTGCCGCCGACGCGGATGCCGCCCGTGGCAAGAATATCGCCCATGCGGTGCGCCGCGCGCGCCCGTTCCGGCGACAGCCGCAGGATCGAGATGTCAGAGGTGCCGCCCCCGATGTCGAAGACCAGCACCAGTTCTTCCGCCACCAGTCCCTGTTCGTAATGCAGTGCGGCAGCGACGGGTTCGTATTGGAAGGCGACCTCGTCAAAGCCGCAATCGCGTGCGATCGCCAAAAGTGCGGCCTCGGCCGCGCTGTCGCCTGCCGGATCGTCATCCAGAAAATGCACCGGCCGCCCGAACACGGCCTGCTTCAACCCGGGTTGCGCCGCATCCAGCCGGTCGCGCAGATGCAGCATGAAGCGCAGCACCACATCGCGAAAACTGACCGACCGTCGCCCGACCGCCGTTCGTTCGCCGAGCAGAGACGAACCCAGCGTGCTTTTCAGCCCCCGCATCAGCCGCCCCTCATCGCCGCCCAGATAGGCCGCCATCGCCGCGCGGCCAAAGCTGGCGGGGCCGCCATCGGCGTCGAAAAACACGGCAGAGGGCAGGGTTACGTGGCTGTCTTCAAGTGGGACGAGCCATGCGCGCTTGGCATCGGCAAGACCCACCGTCGAATTCGAGGTGCCAAAGTCGATCCCTGCAAAGGTTATGGTCATGCTGGCCCCGTCGCGCAAAGCCTGCGGCGTAACGGCAGTGGCGGGCGGTGTAAAGAGAGGGGCGCTGCCCCTCGCCCGCAAGCGGGCTCACCCCGGAGTATTTGGGCAAAGGTGAAAGGGTCAGAGAGAGGGGCCGGGGATGAGGGGCGAGCCGTCGGTGAAGCGCGAGAGGCGGAAGCGGGTCAGATCATGGCCCGTGTCGCGGTTTTCGACCAGATCGGCCACCACGCGGCCCATGCCGGGACCGATGCCGAAGCCGTGGCCGCACAGGCCGGTGGCGATGGTCAGCCCCGGTATGTTGGGGACGTGATCGATGACGGGCACCACATCTGGCATGGTGTCGATCATTCCGGCCCAAGCTGACCGCAGGCGGGGGCGGCCGAGATGGGGGAAGGCTGTGGCGAAATGGCGCTGGACGGCGTCGATGCGGGCCATGTTGGGGGCGGGGTTCAGGATGCGGCAGCGTTCGAAGGGCGAGACTTCGTCCGCCCGCCAGCGGCGGGGGGTGGTCCAGGCATCGGGGAAATGGCGGGGCGCGGCGGGGCGGAAGCCGGTCTTGCGCCAGTCTCCTTTCCAGACAGGAAGGAATTTCAACAGGTTACGAAAGGCATCGGGGCCGATGAAGAAATCATGCCCGCTGCCCGGCGCGATGGAATAGCCGCCATCGGCGCGGCGGCGGAAGGCGAAATCGGCGTCACAGGCGGCGCCGGAAAACACCTCGGCCATGGGTTCGGTGGCGGCCACCGAGGACAGCACGGCAAGTTGGGGGATATGCACATTCGATGCACACAAAAACAGCGACGACCACGCGCCCCCCGCCACGACCACGCGGTCGCAGGCGATGCGGCCCTGTTCCGTCACCACCCCCGCCACGCGCCCCGCTGCAAGGTCGAGCGCGCGCACCGCGCAGCCTTCGACGATCACCGCGCCCCGCCGCACCGCCCCTTCGGCCAGCATCGGCACGGCGACCCAGGGTTCGGCCCGCGCATCGCTGGCGGTGAAGAGGCCCCCCTGCCATGCCTTGGCCGAGCCGTTCAGCTTTTGCGCGACCGCGCCTGACCCGAGCAGATCGACCGCCAGCCCCATTTCGACCGCCGTCTTGCGCCAAGCGTCGAAGCCCGCCAGTTCGGCCTCGGACTTGGCCAGATACAGCACCCCTTCCTGCCGGAAGCCCAAAGCTTCGCCCAATTCGCGCGACAGGCTGTGCCAGATCGCCATGCTTTCCATCATGATCGGCAATTCCGCGAAGTCGCGGCCCTGCTGGCGAATCCAGCCCCAGTTGCGGCTGGATTGTTCGCCTGCCACGCGGCCTTTTTCGCAGACCGTGACGCGCAGACCTTTTTCGGCCAGAAACCACGCGGTCATAACCCCCATGACGCCGCCGCCGATGATGACGACATCGCATGCCTTGGGCGCGGGGCCGGCAAAGCGCGGCGGCGTGCCGTCATGGATCGGAAAGCGCATCATGCCAGTTCCGAGAGCAGGCGTTCCATGAAGGCCTGCCCTGCCCTGAATTGCGACAGTTCGATATATTCATCGGCCTGATGGGCCTGCGCGATATCGCCCGGCCCGCAGACCACCGCGGAATAGCCCGCCTGCTGGAATTGCCCCGCCTCGGTTCCGTAAGAGACCACACCAGATGCATTGTCGCCGGTCAGGCGGCGGACCAGCGCGGCGGCGGGGCCGCCCGCTTCGGGTTCCAGCGCGGGCACGCCGAAGAAGCGGGTCAGATGCACGCCCGCATCGGGATGCACGCGCTTTACCGCCGCGTCCAGACGCTTCGCCTCGGCCTCGAAGGCCTGCGCCCAGTCTTCCAGCGATTCGCCCGGAACCACGCGACATTCCACGGCAAAGCGGCAATCGCCCGCCGTGATGTTATGCGCCGTCCCGCCCGAGATCATGCCGACATGAAAGGTGGTGAAGGGCGGATCGAACACTGCCGCAAGCGGCCCCCGCGGGCGGGCCATGATTTCGGCATTGCGGTCATTGACCCACTGGATAAGGCGCGCGCCCTCCATAATGGCCGACACGCCATAGGGCAGCAGCGAGGAATGCACCTCGTGCCCTTTTACATGCACATGAAAGCCCGTGCCGCCCTTGTGCCCCTCGATCAGTTTCATGCGGCTTGGTTCACCGATCACCGCCGCCGCCCCCTTGGGCAGGTGCTTTTGCATTTCGGCAATCATCGGGGGGGCGCCGGTGCAGCCGACCTCTTCATCGTAGGACAGCGCGAGTTGCAGGGGGCGGGTCACGCCGCGCCGCCGCGCCTCGACCAGCGCCCAGATGGCGAGGGCATCAAAGCCCTTCATGTCACAGGTGCCGCGCCCGTAAAGGCGGCCATCGCGTTCTGTCACCACCCACGGGTCGGACGACCAGTCTTGCCCATCGACGGGGACCACATCGGTATGGCCCGACAGCACGACCGCACCTTCCTGCCATGGCCCCGCATGGGCGAAGATTGCGGCCTTGGTGCCATCGGCATGATATTGGCGAAAGCTGTCGATGCCATGGCCGGCAAGGTATTCCGCCACCCAATCGACCAGCGGCAGGTTGGTGTCACGGCTGACCGTGGGAAAGCTGACCAACCGATCAAGGATTTCGCGGGGGCTGAGGGTTTGGGCGGCAGTCATGGCGGCTATCCTGTGAGGGTTCGGCCGCAGGTTTGCCGCTGGCGGGGGCAGGGTCAAGCCCGGCGCGGTGACGTAAGGTCAACCCGCACAAGACAGTTGCGGTAAGGCAAAATATCTATGACAGTCGGACAACAATGGCACCGGACAAGCGCCGATAGCCGAAAAATTAAGAAAACCAAAGACCTGGGGAGGTCTCTCTATGCCCGATGGGGCGATGCCTGTCCTTGATGTGCGGGGGCTCAAGACCGTATTCCGCACGCGCGGCGGCGAAATCCATGCCGTGAACTCGGTCAGCTTTTCGCTGCGGGCGGGGGAATTGCTGGGCGTGGTGGGCGAAAGCGGATCGGGCAAGTCGGTGACGATGATGTCGCTGATCGGGCTGTTGCCGTCACCGCCGGCCGAGGTGCGGGCGGGGCAGGTCATGCTGGGGGGGCGTGATCTGTTGCACATCCCGCCGCACGAATTGCAGGATGTGCGCGGGGCCAAGGTGGGCTTTGTGTTTCAGGACCCGATGACGAGCCTGAACCCCGTTTTCACGGTGGGCAGCCAGATCATGGAACCCCTGATGCGCCATATGGGCCTGACGCGGGCGCAGGCGGCGGACCGGGCGGCGGAATTGCTGGCGCTGGTGGGGATACCGGATGCCAAAAAGCGGCTGAAATCCTATCCGCACCAGTTTTCGGGCGGGATGCGGCAGCGCGTGATGATCGCCATTGCCTTGGCCTGCGACCCCGATGTGCTGATTGCCGATGAGCCGACGACCGCGCTGGATGTGACGATTCAGGCGCAGATCATCGAGCTGGTCAAGGATTTGCGCCAGAAGCTGGGCATGGCGATCATCTGGATCACGCATGACCTTGGCGTGATTGCGGGCATCGCAGACCGTGTGATGGTGATGTATGGCGGGCAGGTGGTGGAACAGGCCCCCGTGGCCGAATTGTTCGCCAACCCGCGCCACCCCTATACGCGGGCGCTTCTCAAGACCATTCCGTCGCTGACAGGTGAACGCGGGGCGCGGTTGCAGACGATCGAGGGGCAGCCCCCCATCATGATGGGGGAACCCGTGGCCTGCCCGTTCCGCGCCCGCTGCGCGCACCGCTTTGACCGCTGCGATGCGGAAAACCCCGCGCGCCGTCCGGTGGATGGTGCCCCCGTGGGCCAAGGGCATGATGTGGCCTGCCACTGGAACCCGGAGGGTGCATGATGCTGGATGATGCGCCGCAGCCGCTGGTTCAGGTGCGCGACCTGAAGATGCATTTCCCGATCTATGCGGGCCTGCTGCGCCGCCGGACGGGCGCGGTGAAGGCCGTCGATGGTGTCAGCTTCGACATCATGGCGGGCGAGACACTGGGGTTGGTGGGCGAATCCGGTTGCGGGAAATCGACCGTGGGGCGGGCGCTGTTGCGGCTATATGCGCCGACGGCGGGGACTGTGGTGATTGACGGCGAGGATGTGGCCACCCTGTCGCCCGAGGCGCTGCGGAAAAAGCGGCCCACGATGCAGATGGTGTTTCAGGACCCGCAGGCGAGTTTGAACCCGCGCATGACGCTGGCCGCCATCATCGGAGAGCCGCTGGACGAACATACCGGATGGAACGCCGAGAAAAAGCTGGCCCGCGTTTACGAGCTGATGGATCAGGTCGGGCTGAACCGCGCCTTTGCGGGGCGTTACCCGCATGAATTTTCCGGCGGGCAGCGGCAAAGGATCGGGATTGCGCGGGCCTTGGCGCTGAATCCGAAATTCATCGTCTGCGACGAACCCATCGCGGCGCTGGATGTGTCGATTCAGGCGCAGGTGGTGAACCTGTTGGAAGATTTGCAAGAGAGGCTGGGCCTGACCTATCTGTTCATCAGCCATGATCTGTCGATGGTGCGCCATATCGCAGACCGCGTGGCGGTGATGTATCTGGGCCAGATCGCAGAACTGTCGCCCCGCGATGCGCTTTATGCGCGGCCCCTTCACCCCTATGCACAGGCGCTGCTGTCGGCCGTGCCCGAAGCCGACCCCGCACGCGAGGCGACGCGGCGGCGGATCATCTTGCAGGGCGATGTGCCCTCGCCCGCCAATCCGCCCTTGGGCTGCAATTTCTGCACCCGCTGCCCCAAGGTCTTTGACCGTTGCCGTGTCGAGGAACCGAAACTGACCGAGGTGGAACCGGGGCGCTTTGTCGCCTGCCATCTGGTGACCGACAACATGACCGGCGGGCACAGACCCGCTGGCGCCGAGGCCCCCGAGCACAAACAACAAGGAGAGGTAACATGAAACTCAAGACCGCCCTACTGGGCGCGGTGGCCGCGTTCACGCTGGCTTCCGCCGCGCATGCCGAACGCGGCAGCGACGGCGAAGTGAAAATCTTCTATTATCAGGCCGTTTCGACCCTGAACGCCTATCTGTCGTCGGGCACCAAGGACGTGGAAGCGGGTTCGCTGGTTCTGGAACCGCTGGCCGGTTTCGATCAGGACGGCAACCTGTTCCCGCGCCTTGCGGCCGAAATTCCGACGGCGGAAAACGGCGGCATCTCGGCCGACCAGACCCAGATCACCTGGAAGCTGAAGGATGGTCTGCTGTGGTCGGACGGCACGCCCGTCACATCGGCCGACGTGAAGTTCACGTGGGAATATTGCACCGCCCCCGATGGCGGCTGCGCGCAGGGTGCGAAATACGAGGGAATCAAGACCATCGACACGCCCGATGCCCAGACCGTGGTCATCACCTTCGAAGCCCCCAAGCCCTATCCCTATCAGCCGTTCACCGGCGGCACCGCGCCGATCCTGCAAAAGGCGCAGTTCGAGGCCTGCCTTGGCGCCGCAGCGGCAAGCTGCACCGAGCAGAACTCGAAGCCCATCGGCACTGGCCCCTTCATGGTCACCGACTTCAAGGTGAACGATGTGGTGACGCTGGAAGCCAACCCCAACTACCGCGATGCGGCCAAGCCCGCCTTTGCCAAGGTCACGCTGAAGGGCGGCGGCGATGCGCTGGCCGCAGCCTCGGCTGTCATGGAAACCGGCGAATTCGATTACGCCTGGAACACCCAGATCAACCCAGACCAGCAGGCCCAGATGGAAGCCGGCGGCAAGGGCAAGTTCGTCAACGCCTTCGGCACGCTGGTCGAGCGGATCGAGATCAACATGACCGACCCTTCGGCTGATTTGCCCGAAGGCGAGCGTTCGACGGTCAAGCACCCGCACCCGATCCTGTCGGATGCCAAGGTGCGTCAGGCCATGTCGATGGCGATTGACCGCCAGACGCTGGTGGATGTGGGCTATGGCGGCGCGGGCCGTCCGACCTGCAACCTTGTTCCGGCCCCTGCCGCCTATGCATCGGATAACACCGGCTGCCTGACGCAGGATATGGAAGGCGCCAAGAAGCTGCTGGAGGAAGCGGGCTGGGTTGACACCGATGGTGACGGCATCCGCGAAAAGGACGGCAAGAAACTGTCGATCCTGTACCAGACCACCGTTAACCCCGTGCGTCAGGACTTTCAGGCGCTGGTCAAGGGCTGGTGGAACGAGGCCGGCATCGAGGTCGAGCTGAAATCCATCGATCCGGGTGTGTTCTTCGGCGGGGATGCGGGTTCGCCCGACACCTTCCAGAAGTTCTATGCCGACGTAGAAATGTACGCCAACAACTTCGACGGCACCGACCCCGAGCCCTATATGGCCCAGTATCTGTGCGACAAGATCCCCGGCCCCGATAACCAGTGGCAGGGCGAGAACATCAACCGCTTCTGCGATCCGGCCTATGACGCGATGCTCAAGGAATTGTCGACCACGGGCGACCTGACCAAGCGCGGCGATCTGGTGAAGAAGATGAACGACATGCTGACCAAGGACAGCAACGTCATCATCCCGCTGGTGGACCGTGGCCGTTTCTCGGCGCAGTCCAACAGCCTTGGCGGGTTCGTGATGAACTCGTGGGACACCGAACTGTGGAACGCGCAGGACTGGACTCGCGTGAAGTGATGTGAACATGGGCGCGGCGGGGTTAGCCCTGCCGCGCCCTTTCCTTTCCGCCCGCAGGGGTGGTTGCAGTTTCGGCAGGACAGGACGGACCCGCGCATGTTTGCCTATACGCTCAGGCGATTGCTGACCGCGATCCCGACGCTTCTGATGATTTCGCTGGTGATCTTCCTTCTGGTCGATCTGGCCCCCGGCAGCCCGATGTCGGAAATTCCGCTGACCGTGCCGCCCGAGGTGCGCCAGAAAATGATCGCCGCCATGGGGGCGGATCAACCGGTTTTCGTGCGCTATTTCCTGTGGCTGAAGCAGTTCTTCTGGGTCGAGCCGATGTATCTGCTGGACCATGTTTTCGGCACCGATTTTGCCCATGGCGCGCAGCGAATCATCTCGTGGCAGTCCAAAGTGCCGGTTTTTACCCTGATCGGGGAACGGTTGCCGCAAACGCTGACCGTGGTGGGGTCGGCCTATCTCGTGGGAGTGCTGATTGCCCTGCCCATCGGCATTTATTCCGCCTACCGGCAATATTCGTGGTTTGACCAAGCGGGAACCTTCTTTGCCATGGTCGGCTTTTCCGTGCCGACCTTCTTTACCGGCAATGTGCTGATCCTGATCTTTGCGGTGAAACTGGGATGGTTTCCCACGATCTATGACACCAACCTGACCGTCGAGGACTGGCCGAGTTTCTACAAGATGCTGATGCAGATGGCGCTGCCCGTGACGGTGCTGGCGCTGTTCAACGCGGCCGAGATCAGCCGCTATACGCGGTCATCGGTGCTGGAAAACCTGGGGCAGGATTATGTGCGCACCGCGCGGGCCAAGGGCGTGCGCGAGGCGCCGGTGCTGCTGCGCCATGTGCTGCGCAATTCGCTGATCCCCGTGGTGACGGTCATCGCGCTGGGGCTGCCCACCGTGTTCGGCGGGGCCATCGTGACCGAGCAGATTTTCAAGATCAACGGCATCGGGGCGGCGCTGATCGGGGCGATCAATGTGAGCGACCTGCCCACGGTGCAGACCATCACCTTCATCTTCGCGGTGCTGATCGTGGCCTTCAACCTGATTGCCGATATCCTGTACGGCATCCTTGACCCGAGGATCCGCTATGACTGACGCGGTTGCACCGAAGCGCGCGGCAGGGCCATGGGCCGCCGTCTGGGCGCAGTTCCGCCGCCATCGCGGGGCCATGGCCGCGCTGATCTTGCTGGGGCTGCTGGCAGCTTTCGTGTTCATCGGGCCGCTGCTGTGGCGGATCGACCCGAATTTCATCGAGAAGAACACCGCCAAGATGTTCAAGATGCGCAACCTTGCGCCCAGTCTGGCCCACCCTTTGGGGACCGACCAGTTGGGCCGCGACATGCTGGCGCGGATGATGTTCGGGGGGCGGATCTCGCTGGCGGTGGGCACGGTGGCAATGCTGGTCGCCATCTTCATCGGCACGACTGTAGGGGTGCTGGCGGGCTATTTCCGGCGGCTTGACAACTGGCTGATGCGGTTGACCGACCTGTTTCTGGCGCTGCCGCTGCTGCCCTTGCTGCTGGTGATGATGTTTTTGTTCCGCGATGCCATTGCGGGCGTGCTGGGGCCGCGTCTGGGCACCTTCCTGCTGATCGTGCTGGCCATCGGCGTGACAAGCTGGATGCAGGCCGCCCGCGTGGTGCGGGGCGAGGTGCTGGCGCTGAAGGAACGCGAATTCGTGCTGGCCGCGCGGTCCATCGGCACGCCGGACCGGCGGATCATCTTGCGCCATATCCTGCCCAATGTGCTGTCACCTGTCCTTGTTGCCGCCACCCTTGGCATCGCGGCGGCGATCATCACCGAAAGCGTGCTGTCTTTCCTTGGCCTTGGCTTCCCGCCGGATTTCCCGACATGGGGGCGGCTCTTGTATGACGGGATCGGTGACATCCGCACCTCGCCCGAGCGGGTGGTCTGGCCGGGTCTGGCCATTTCGCTGACGGTGCTGAGCGTGAACTATATCGGTGACGGCCTGCGCGACGCACTCGACCCGCGCATCCGCGGGCGGTGACGAAGATTTTTCGTACGAAAAATCTTCGCCCGAAAATTCTTCGGATGAAGAATTTTCGGGCCTGCGCCGTCAGTCGAAATGGTTGCGGATGCGCCGCACCATCAGCCAGACGCCCAGCAGCACCGCAGGCGTGAGCATGGCCATCAGCACGCCGTGGCTGATGTGGAAGGGATGCGCCAAGGGTTCCAGCGCATAGGCCGCCAGATTTACGGCGTAATAGCTGATCGCCACGGTGGACAGCCCTTCGACCGTGCGTTGCAGGCGCAGTTGTAGATCCGCGCGGCGGTCCATGCTTTCCAGCAGTTTCTGGTTCTGGGCGCTGCGTTCCACATCGACCCGCGTGCGCAACAGTTCGGCCGCGCGTTGCGCCCGTTCCGCCATGGACCGCAGCCGCGCCTCGGCCGATTTGACCGTCCGCATGGCGGGATCGTAGCGGCGCATCATGAATTCGCCAAAGGTCTGGCGGCCCTGGATACGCTGTTCGCGCAAAACCTCGATCCGCTGGTTCACGATGGCCTCATAGGCGGCGGTGGCCCCGAAGCGGAAGGTGTATTGCACCGCGAGGCTTTCGAGTTCTGCCGAGATGGTGAGAAGTTCGTGCAGCGCCGCCTCGGGCGAGCGTTCTGACGTATCAAGCGCCGAGACGAGCGCGGAAAGCTGCGGGTCCAGCGTGTTGAGCCGCGTGGTCAGTTGCCGCGCCCGCATGAGGCCCAGCATCGACATCGAGCGGTAGGTTTCGATTTCGCACAGGCGCTGCACGATGCGGCCGATGCGCCGTTCGCCGGTGCCGGGCCGGACAAAGACCGCAAAGCGCATATGTCCCGCCGGATCGATGCGGAAATCGCCTGCGACGATGGCCGCGCCATCGACCACACGGCTGACGGCAAGGCTTTCGGGAACGAACCAGCCTTCCAGCTTGTCGATGACCGAGGCTTCATCCTCGGGCATCACCTCGACCCGGATCAGGACCGAGCAGACCCTTTTTCCGGGTGCATCGGCAAGCCAGTCTTCGGGGAACACCTCGGCCTCGGTGGGATCGAAGGGGCGTTCGGACAGACCTTTGAGAAAGGCCGAATAGGTCACGAATTCGGTATGGCTTTCCCATTTCAGCTCGGCCCGACCGATGGCGCCCGAAAAATGCGTTGCCTCGGGCTGGGGATGGGCCGAACCGTTGCGGTCCAGCAGCGCGAGCAGATGGGCGCGGTCCTTTTCACGGTCGCGGTTGGCGGCGGCGACAGGTTCCTTGATCGCCACATAGACCGCGTGGCACGGCGCTTCCAACGCCGGAAAGGGGCGCGCGTGCAGTTCGTTCACAAGGGCGTAGCGAAGCGGGTGGTCGGTAAGGCTGGGCATGGCTGTCCTGTCGGGCTGATGGGTTCCAGATAGGGCGGGCTGCGCGTCATCTCCATGAAATTGGTCGAATACCGGGGTATGCAATGCTGCTGTTGCAGAAAAACCGCCACCTCTGCCCGGCGATATGCAAAAGGCCCCGCCTTTCGACGGGGCCATGGCGAAAACTGCCCGCTTTCGCGTCAGTCGATCATCGGCAGAAGCTGGTCGATGCTCTTTTTCGCGTCACCATAGAACATGCGCGTGTTTTCCTTGAAGAACAGCGGGTTCTCGATGCCCGAATAGCCCGTGCCCTGTCCGCGTTTGGACACGAATACCTGCTTGGCCTTCCAGCATTCCAGCACCGGCATGCCGGCGATGGGGCTGTTGGGGTCTTCCTGCGCGGCGGGGTTCACGATGTCATTCGACCCGATCACGATGGCCACATCGGTTTCGGGGAAGTCCTCGTTGATTTCGTCCATTTCCAGAACGATGTCGTAAGGAACCTTGGCCTCGGCCAGAAGCACGTTCATGTGGCCGGGCAGACGCCCCGCCACCGGGTGGATCGCGAAACGCACGTTCTTGCCCTTGGCGCGCAGCTTGCGCGTCAATTCGCTGACCGATTGCTGCGCCTGCGCCACTGCCATGCCGTAACCCGGAATGATGATGATGCTGTCGGCATCGTTCAGGGCTGCGGCCACCCCTTCGGCATCGATGGCGATCTGTTCGCCGGTCACTTCCATCGCGGGGCCGGTGGTGCCACCGAAACCGCCAAGGATGACCGAAACGAAGGACCGGTTCATCGCCTTGCACATGATGTAGGACAGGATCGCACCCGACGATCCGACCAGCGCGCCGACCACGATCAGAAGGTCGTTCGACAGCGAAAAGCCGATCGCCGCCGCCGCCCAGCCCGAATAGCTGTTCAGCATCGACACCACGACCGGCATGTCGGCCCCGCCAATGCCCATGATCAGGTGATAGCCGATGAACAGCGCGGCCAAAGTCATCACCAGCAGCGCCGCGGTTGAACCGGTTTGCAGATAGACGAACAGCAGCACCAGCGAGATGATCGCAGCGCTTGCGTTCAGCACATGCCCGCCGGGCAGTTTCTTGGCCTTGCCATCCACCTTGCCCGCCAGTTTGCCAAAGGCAATGACCGAACCGGTGAAGGTGACGGCCCCGATAAAGACCCCGAGGAAGGTTTCCACCCGCAGGATCGAGATCAGCGCGCCCGCCATCGGATCATGCAGCTTGTGGACCAGCGTGGCGGCAAAACCGGTTGCCGCCTCTTGTGCGGCCGTATCCATGGCCTGCACGACGGCCAGTTCGATATGGGTGTTGTAGCCGATGAACACAGCGGCCAGACCCACCAGCGAGTGCATCGCCGCCACCAGTTGCGGCATTTCGGTCATCTGGACCTTTTGCGCCACATACCAGCCGATCACGCCGCCTGCCGCGACCATGACCAGCGAAATCAGCCAGTTGCCCGCACCGGGGCCGTAAAGCGTGGCCGCCACCGCCAGCGCCATGCCGACGATGCCATACCACACGGCACGTTTCGCGCTTTCCTGCCCCGAAAGGCCGCCCAGCGACTGGATGAAAAGAACTGCCGCAACGACATAGGCAGCGGTCGTAAATCCGTATTCCATTCCGCGCCCCTTACGACTTCTGGAACATGGCGAGCATGCGACGCGTCACCATGAAGCCACCGAAAATGTTGATGCCCGCCATGAAGACCGACAATGCCGCAAGCACCACGACCAGCAGGTTGCCCGACCCGATCTGCATCAGCGCGCCAAGGATGATGATCGACGAAATCGCGTTCGTCACAGCCATCAGCGGGGTATGCAGCGAATGCGAGACGTTCCAGATCACCTGCACGCCGACATAGACCGACAGCACGAAGACGATGAAGTGCGACATGAAGCTTGCCGGCGCATAAAGCCCCGCCAGCAGGATCAGCGCGCCCCCGCCCAACAGCATGCCCACCTGATTGCGGGTCTGCGCCTTGAAGGCGGCGGTTTCCTTGGCGCGCTTTTCCTCGGGCGTCAGTTCCTTGGGCTTTTCCTTTGGCTTGGCCGCCGCGATGGCCGCGATCTTGGGCGGTGGCGGCGGATAGGTGACGGCACCGGCATGGGCGACCGTGGCGCCACGGATCACGTCATCTTCCATGTTGTGCAGGATGACGCCGTCTTTCTTGGGGGTCAGGTCCGTCAGCATGTGACGGATATTGGTCGAATAAAGCGTGCTGGCCTGTGCGGCCATCCGGCTGGGGAAGTCGGTATAGCCGATCACGGTTACGCCGTTGTCGGTGACGATCTTCTGGTCGGGAACGGTCAGGTCGCAGTTGCCACCGCGTTCGGCGGCAAGGTCAACGATCACCGAACCGGGCTTCATCAGCTTGACCATATCTTCGGTCCACAGCTTGGGCGCGGGGCGGCCGGGGATCAGGGCCGTGGTGATGACGATGTCCATTTCGGGCGCAAGCTCGCGGAATTTGGCAAGCTGCTTTTCGCGGAATTCGGGGCTGGAGGGGGCTGCATAGCCACCCGTGGCTGCACCGTCCTGCGTGGCCTCGAATTCCAGAAAGACGAAATTCGCACCCATGGATTCGATCTGTTCGGCCACTTCGGGGCGCACGTCGAAGGCATTGACGATCGCGCCGAGCGAGACCGAGGTGCCGATGGCGGCAAGCCCCGCCACGCCGGCGCCGACGATCAGCACCTTGGCCGGTGGCACCTTGCCCGCCGCAGTCACCTGACCGGTGAAGAAGCGGCCGAAATTGTTGCCTGCCTCGATCACGGCGCGATAGCCCGCGATATTGGCCATGGATGACAGCGCGTCCATCTTCTGGGCACGGGAAATGCGCGGGACCATGTCCATCGCCACCACCGTGGCACCGGCCTCGGCCACCTGCTTGAGCAGCGCCTCGTTCTGGGCGGGCCAGAAGAACGAGATCAGCGTCTGGCCCTGACGCAGAAGCCGCGCCTCGGCCTCTTCGGGTCCGCGCACCTTGACGACCACATCGGCCGCCTTGAACAGGTCGGCCGCGGTCTTGACCACCTCGACCCCCGCCGCCTGATACAGCGCGTCCGAAAAGCCCGCCTTTGCGCCTGCGCCGCTTTCGATCACGCAGCTATGGCCAAGCTTGATCAATTGCGTGGCCGAGTCCGGCGTCATGGCAACGCGGTTCTCGCCTTCGAATATTTCTCTGGGTGCCCCGATCTTCACGCTCTCTCCCCCGTCAGTTTCGCTTGGTGCGACTTAACATCGCGCAACAATATTTCAAATGGAATCCGCCCCGTCACAGCCATCGCCGCACGCGCAGGCACCAGATGTCGAAATCAGGCCCGAAACCGGACCGGAGCCGCGCCTCTTCATCGCGGATGAATCGCTCGCGGATCACGGTCAGGAACAGGGGCACAAGCGGCAGTGCCACCGGCACATCCCACCACAGGATGGCGGCACAAAGCAGGGCGGCATCGCCCAGATAGATCGGGTTGCGCGTCAGCCGGAACACGCCCGTCGTCACCAGACGCGCCGCTTCCCGATGCGGCAGAACCGTGGTTTTCGCCCGCGCCATCTCGGCCACCGCCAGCGCCATCAGCCCCAGCCCGATCACCGCCAGCCCCGCCGCCAGCACATCGCCCGCCGCGCCAAAGGGATGGAACGGAACCAACCGGCCCAACAGCCAGACCGCGCCCAGAAACAGCCCCAGCCACAGGGGCGGAAGATCAAGCCATTTCATCGGTCGCCCCCCTTTCCTGTCTGCCCCGCCATGCCGCGGCGCCCCTTCTTCCGTCCGCGCCGCCGAATGGCAAGAGGCCAAGCGGCAAAACCGACATTTCAGCCACCGATTTCGCCCTGCGCGCCCCATTCTGCCTGTTGTGCCTGCGCCGCCGGTCGGGCACCTTGCGGCCCGAGCCGAAGGGGAACCACCGATGACCACCGATTTCGCCGCCACCCGCGCCATGTTCGACCTGCCCGAGGGGGTGATCTATCTTGACGGCAATTCGCTTGGCCCCCTGCCCCGCGCCGCCGCCGCCCGCGTAGCGCAGGCGGTCACGCAGGAATGGGGGCAGATGCTGATCACCGGCTGGAACAAGGCCGGATGGATGGATCAGCCCGCACGGGTGGGCGACCGTATCGCCGCGCTGATCGGGGCGGAACCGGGCACGGTGGTGATGGGCGACACGCTGTCGATCAAGGTCTATCAGGCGCTGGCATCGGCGCTTGAAATGAACCCCGACCGCCGCGTGATCCTGTCGGATACCGGCAATTTCCCGTCCGACCTGTATATGGCAGACGGCCTTGTCCGCACCTTGGGCAATGGCTACGCGCTGAAAACCGTGGCACCGGAGGAGGTGCTGGACGCCATCGACGAAAGCGTGGCCGTAACGCTGATCACGGAGGTTGATTACCGCACGGGCCGCAAGCATGACATGGCCGCCATCACCGCCCGCGCCCATGCGATGGGTGCATTGACGGTATGGGACCTTGCCCATTCGGCGGGTGCGCTGCCGGTGCATCTGGCCGCTGTCGGCGCCGATTTCGCGGTGGGCTGCACCTACAAATACCTCAATTCCGGCCCCGGTGGCCCTGCCTTCATCTATGTCGCCCCCCGCCATGCCGACGTGGCCCGCCCTGCCCTTTCGGGCTGGCTGGGCCATGAGTCGCCCTTTGCCTTCGACCTTGGCTACCGCCCCGGTCGCGGGTCGGAGCGGATGCGCGTGGGCACGCCGCCGGTGCTGCAACTGGCGGCACTGGAAGCCGCACTTGATGTCTGGGACCATGTCGATCTGCAAGACTTGCGGGCGCGGTCCTTGGAACTGGGCGATCTGTTCATCAACGGGGTCGAGGCCGCCTGTCCCGACCTGACCCTTGCCACCCCCCGCTCCCATGGCGAACGCGGCTCGCAGGTCAGTTTTCGGCATCCCGAAGGGTATGCCATCATGCAGGCGCTGATCGCCCGCGGCGTGATCGGTGACTTCCGCGCGCCCGACATCTTGCGCTTTGGCTTCACGCCGCTGTTCATTGGCGACGCGGACGTTCACAAGGCTGTCGAAACGCTGTCCGACATCATGGCAAACCGCCTATGGGACCGCCCCGAATACAAGACCCGCGCCAAGGTGACCTGATGGCCCGCACGATCTTTCTGCGAAAAATCACGCCCCAGCCGAAACGGGGGCACAGCCTGCCCCCGCTCTGCCGCCCTGCGGGCTGGATTGCCGCCTGGCGCCGCATCGGTGCCCTGTCGGTGCTTGACTGCACGGGGGCCGCTTTTCTCTGACCCGCCCCGTTCAAGGAGAGAAAGCAATGACCACCGACACCCCCGCCAGCGGTTGCCCCTTCAACCCCGCCGAAGACGGCGCGCAGACCGATTTCGACGCGCGCATGTCTTACGGCGACTATCTGCAAATCGACCGCATCCTGACCGCGCAGAACTGCCTGACGCCCGCGCATGACGAGATGCTGTTCATCATCCAGCACCAGACATCCGAGCTGTGGATGCGCCTTGCCCTGCACGAGCTGGATGCCGCCCGCGCCATGATCGCCGCCGACCGCGTGCGCGAGGCGTTCAAGATGCTGGCCCGCATTTCCCGCATCTTCGAACAGCTCAACAACGCGTGGGACGTGCTGCGGACAATGACCCCCGCCGATTACACGCGCTTCCGCGACGATCTGGGCCAGTCCTCCGGCTTCCAGTCGTGGCAATATCGGCTGATCGAATATGCCTTGGGAAACCGCAACGCGGCGATGCTGGCCCCCCATGCCCACCGCCCCGACCTGACAGCGAAATTGCAGGCCGAACTGGCGCGGCCTTCGCTTTATGACGAGGCGCTGCGCCATCTGGCCCGCGCGGGCCTGCCCGTGCCGCAGGATTTGCTGACCCGTGACCTGTCTGCCCCGTGGCAGGCGCATGACGGGCTGCGTGCGGTGTGGGAAGTGGTCTATCGCGACCCTGCCGCGCATTGGGAAGCCTATGAACTGGCCGAAAAGCTCGTCGATCTTGAGGATTATTTCCGCCGCTGGCGGTTCAACCATGTCACCACGGTCGAACGGGTGATCGGCTTCAAGCGCGGGACGGGGGGCACCTCGGGGGTGGCCTATCTGCGCCGCATGCTCGAAGTGCGGCTGTTCCCCGAGCTTTGGGAGGTGAGGACCAGTCTTTAGGGCTTTGACCTCGGCCATCGGCGCGGCTAGGATTCGCGCAACGATTGCAGGGACCAACCCCGCATCCCACCCAACGGCAGGAATTATCCCTGATGCGCGCCCCCCTTCGCCTAATCGCCGCCGCCCTTTCGGCAGCCCTTTTGTCCGCCTGCGTCCCCGATCCCGCGATGATCGAGGCGGGTCTGGCCAAACCTCCGGCCCCGCAGGTGGCGCAGGGGGTCTATGTCTCGTCCATGGATGGCGCGTTCCAGCTTCCGGCCGTGCCGGTGGAAAAGGTGCCGGTCGAGTTCCAGCGCCAGACGGTCTATTACCCCAGTGAACAGCCGCCCGGCACGATCATCATCGACACGGGCGCCCGGCATCTGTATT
This sequence comes from Rhodobacter sp., assembly GCA_027484985.1. Lineage (GTDB taxonomy): Bacteria > Pseudomonadota > Alphaproteobacteria > Rhodobacterales > Rhodobacteraceae > Paragemmobacter. Next base: position 36,261 of record JAIXRW010000037.1, read on the forward strand.
TCGTGACCGGCAAGAACATGGCGATCCGTTACGGCATCGCCGTGGGCAAGGCCGGTTTCGAATGGTCGGGCGAGGCGCAGATCACGGGGCGCAAGCCATGGCCCACATGGACCCCGCCGCCCGAAATGATCGACCGCAAGCCCGAACTGGAAAAGTGGAAAGACGGCCAGCCCGGCGGTCTGGACAACCCGCTCGGCGCGAGGGCGCTATACCTTACGACGAATGGCGTCGATTACGGCTACCGCATCCACGGCACGCCGGAATGGTTCTCGATCGGAAAGAACGCCTCATCGGGCTGCATCCGCATGATCAATCAGGACATCATCGATCTTTACAACCGCGCGGCCGACGGGGCCAAGGTCATTGTGCTGAACCGCGACGGATCGATCCCCACGAAACTGACCCTGCCGCCGCCCGCCCCGAAAAAGAAGAAACCCGCCCCCGCCCCCGTGGTGGTGCCCGCCGCAATGCCCGCCTTCCAGCCGGCGCTGACGGGCGTGCCGCCCGCCCTCGTGGCGCCTGCCACCGCGCCGTAAGGGGCGCTGCCCCTCGCCCGCAGGCGGGCTCACCCCGGAGTATTTTTCCAAGGTGAAGCCTGTTTCACCTTTGCCCAAATACTCTCGGGGGGTGAATTGGCCGGAACGGCCAAGAGGGGGGCGGAAAGCCCCCCTTCCTTGCTTTCAGCGCGGCAGCCAGCTGTCGTAATCGCTGACCAGAAGATGGGTCGGAGCCACGTCTTCCTCGATCTCGGCAAAGCGGCCGATGGGTTGGACATAGATGTTGTCGGTGAGGTCGTCGTTCACGGTCGAAACCTCGCCGATCAGCACATCGCCGCCTTCGCCCCAGAAGGCATGCCAATCGCCCGGCATCAGCGTGACGCTTTCGCCGGGTTGCAGCTTCAGCTTCATGCCGGGCGTATAGGGCACGTCGATGCCGTCGCAGCGCACCATGCCGCCGCGGTCGGGGGCATAGCCGCCCTTGTCATCCGACCCGCACAGCTCGATCACAAGGGTCGCGCCGCCACGGTTGATGATATCTTCCGCCTTCAGGAAATGCGTGTGCATCGGCGAAAGCTGGTCCTGACGGCTGATCAGCAGCTTTTCCGCATAGCACATGCCGCCGCCGCGTTTCAGATCGTCAAGCGATCCGTTCCGCAGGGTGAACAGGAACAGCCCCATCTCGTCGAATTTCTCGGCCCCGAAATCGGTGATGTCCCAACCCATGCGCGCATCGATCACGCGGCGGGCTTTCGCGGCATTGGCCCTGAATTCTTCCGGCGTCCAATAGGCAAAGGGGGGCAGCACAAAGCCGTAATGGCGGATCATCTCGTCCGCCGCTGCCATGATGTCATTGATGCGCGAGCGTTTCATTGGGCCCTCCCCGAGGCGTGGTTCGCGGGGTATGGTAACGTTTTCCCAAGCCGGTTCAAGCGTGACGGTCAGACCGCGCGCACCGCTGCCGCACCGGCCGCAACGGGGCGCACGCCCCTTGCCCAATCGGCCACCGCCGCACCAAAGGCGGTAAAGAGCGGGCGCGACACCGGGTCGCCCACGGCGTTCCATTCGGGGTGCCATTGCACCGACAGGGTAAAGCCCGGCGCGTCCTGCACATAGATCGCCTCGGGGGTGCCATCGGGGGCATGGCCGTCGATCACGATGCGCGGGCCGGGGCGGGCGATTCCTTGGCCATGAAGCGTGTTGGTCATCACCTCGGCCGCGCCCATCAGGCGGTGGAACACGCCACCATCGGTAAAGCGGACGGGGTGGCGCAGGGCGAATTTCTCTTCGATCGTGCCATCGGGGGGCATGCGGTGGTTCATCCGGCCCGGCAGATCGCGGATTTCGGGGTGCAGGGTGCCGCCCATCGCCACGTTCACCTCTTGGAAGCCGCGGCAGATGCCGAGGAAGGGCTGGCCGAGTTCCACGCAGGCGCGGATCAGCGGCAGGGTGATCGCATCGCGGCAGCGGTCGAAGCAGCCATGGGCGGGCGTTTCCTCTTCGCCATATTCGCTGGGATGCACGTTGGGCCGCCCCCCCGTCAGCAGGAACCCATCGCAGAGGTCAAGGAGTTCGGCCACCGTCACAAAGCGGGGGTCGGACGGGATGATCAGCGGCAGGCAGCCCGACACCTGCGCCACGGCTTCGGAATTCATCACGCCGCCCGCGTGAACGGCATATTGCTCGTTCAACAGGTTCATGTTGCCGATGATGCCCACCACGGGTCGGCGTTCCGGTGCGCGGCAGGGTGTTGCGGTTGTCATGGCGCTGTCATCCAGATGTTGCGCCGACGATATGTAAATTGCGCAGCCGCGGGAAGGGAAAACACATCGGGGTGATGTGCGGACCCGCAGGCCCTGCCCGCCGTTTATGCAGTCTGCGCGGCCTGCACGCTTGCGGCGAAAAATCCGCCTGCCGCCCTTGCCTTCCAGCAGGGGGAAGGCCCCATCTTGGACCCCCCCCCTGAAAGGACATTGCGATGAAACTGACCGCCGTTCTGGCCCTTGCCGCCCTGCTTGCCGCCCCTGTCGCCCTGGCCGAGACGATGAAGATGGACCATTCGGGCCATGGCGGGCATATGACGGGCGATGATGCCGCCGTGCAGGCCTATCGCGATGCCAATATGGCGATGCATCGGGCGATGGAGATCGACTATACCGGCAATGCCGATATCGACTTTGTGCGCGGCATGATCGCCCACCATCAGGGGGCCATCGACATGGCCAAGGTCGTTCTGGACCACGGCACCGACCCCGAGATCCGCAAGCTGGCCGAAGGCATCATCACGGCGCAGGAAGCCGAGATCGCCTTCATGCAGGACTGGCTGGCCAAGAACGGCCAGTAACGGTTCAGGCGGCGTGGCCGATCACACGCGCCGCCGCCGCAAGGGCGCCGTCCCCGAAGGGGATGCCAAGGCTGACCATCCCCGCCTCGATCACCGCCAGCGCGCCAAGGGTCATATGGGCATTCACATGGCCCATATGGGCCACCCGCAGAAAGCCGTGATAGGCGGGGTCGGTCGGGGCGGCCATGCCAAGGCCGATGCCCAGCGTGACGCCCGCCTTATGTTCGGTCCATTCGCGCAGGCGGGTGGCATGGGGTGCGCCGAAGCGGGCGGCGGTGACGGACCGGCCGCGATGCGCGGGATCGGCCACATTCAGCCCGATGGCGGGGTTGCCCGCCGACCACGCATCAAAGGCGGCCCAGACGGCGCTGGCCAGCACCTCGTGCCGTTTCCAGACGGCGGGCATGGTTTCCTCGGCCAGCATATCAAGACTTTCGCGCAGGCCGAACAGGTGGTGTGTGGGGGCAGTGCCGTTCCAGTATTGCCAGAACTCGGCCGCATCGGCGCGGGGCGTCCAGTCCCAATAGGGTGTGCGCAGGTCGGATGATTTGCACCGTTCGCGCGCCTTTTCCGAAAACCAGACGAAGCCGATGCCGGGGGGCACCATCAGCCCCTTCTGGCTGGCGGCAACCAGCACATCGACGCCCCATGCATCCATATGCATCTCGTCGCAGGCAAAGGCGGCGATGGCATCCACCGCCAGCAGCGCGGGGTGGCCCACCGCATCCATCACCGCCCGCAGGCGCGGCACATCGGTGCGGATCGTGCTGGCCGTATCGACATGGGTGCAGAGAACCGCCTTGTAGCGCCCGCCATCTGCGCGCAAGGCGGCCTCGACCCGTTCAAAATCGACGGGGTTCGATTTGCCGAAATCGAGCACATCGACCTGAACCCCCAGGGCCTGCACGCTTTCGGCCCATGACAGGCCAAAGCGGCCTGTGGCCAGAACCAGCGCACGGTCACCGCGCGAAAACAGGTTCATGTTCGCCGCTTCCCAGACGCCATGCCCGTTGGCGATGTAAAGCGCCACGTTTTGGGTGGTGCCCGCCACGCGCCGCAGATCGGGCCACAGCGTTTCGACCATGTCGGGCAGGGCGCCTTCATAGATGTTGGGCGCGGCCCGGTGCATCGCCGCCAGCACCCTGTCGGGCATGACAGAGGGGCCGGGTATGGCCAGATAGGCGCGTCCGTTGGAAAGGGTCATCGGGGGTCCTCCTTGTGTCATGGCTAGTCAGACACGGGCGCAAGGTCAACCGCAGCGACCGGCCCGAACGGCGCCATGCCTTGCCGCCACAGGGCAATCAGGCTAGGCAAGGGCACGCATCACAGGAACCCCTCGTGACACAGACGACCGGCCCAAACGTCACTCGCCCGAAAACCGACGGCCTGCAGACAACCGCCCCCATGGCCGGTGCCGGCTTTGGTGCCGCAGGCGCAGCGGCGCGGGACGGGGACGATCCGCGCTACGGGTCGCGGGCGCTGTTCGGGCGGCTGTGGCGGCTTTATCTGCGCCCCTATCGCTGGCTGATGCTATGCGCCTTTGTGGTGATGACGGTCGAGGGCAGCACGCTTGGCCTGCTGAGCTATGCGCTGCAACCGCTGTTCGACGAGGTGTTTGCCCCCGGCGGCAACACCTCGCTTGTGCTGGTGGGGCTGGGCATCCTGTCGCTGTTCCTGATCCGTGCCGCCACTTCGGTGCTGTCGCGCTTTCTGCTGACGACAGTGTCGCTGCGAACGGCGGCGGCGATGCAGGTTGACCTTTTGGCGCATATCCTGCGGCTGGATGGACCGTTTTTCCAGACCAACCCGCCCGGATCGCTGATGGAACGGGTGCAGGGCGACACCACGGCCGTCCAGTCGATCTGGATGACCGTCATCGTCGCGGCGGGGCGCGATATCGTTTCGCTGCTGGGGCTGTTCATCGTCGCGGTCGGGATCGACCCGCTTTGGACTGCGGCCGCCCTGATCGGCGCGCCGTTGCTGATTGTGCCGACGGCGGTGCTGCAACGCTATCTGCGGCGAAAGGCGGCCCATCTGCGCGCCGAAACCGGCCAACGCGCGACCCGGCTGGACGAGATTTTCCACGGTATCCAGGCGATCAAGCTGAACCGGCTGGAAAGCTATCAGACGGGCCGCTTTACCCGCATCGTCGCCGCGCTGAACCGCGCCCAGACCAAGGCCACGCTGGCCGCATCGGTCATGCCCGCGATGATCGACATCGTGACGGGGCTGGGCTTTTTCGCGGTCTTGCTGCTGGGCGGGCGCGAGGTGGCGGAAGGCCACCGCACGGTGGGCGAGTTCATGTCGTTCTTCACTGCCATGGCGCTGACCTTCCAGCCGATCCGCCGTCTGGGCGAATTGTTCGGCAGCTGGCAGGTGGCGGCGGCCAGTCTCGAGCGGATTTTCCGCCTGTTCGACATCACCCCGAGCCTTGCCCGCCCTGCGCAAAGCGTTGCCCCCGTGCCGCGCGGCGCGACGCGGATCGAGTTTCGGGATGTGCGCTTTTCCTATCCGGGCGTGCCGGTTCTGGACGGGCTGAGCTTTACCGCCGAAACCGGCCAGACCACGGCTATCGTCGGCCCTTCGGGGGCGGGGAAAAGCACGGTTTTTCAGGTGCTGACCGCGCTGACCGATCCCGACAGCGGCAGTGTCACCATCGGCGGGCAGGATACACGCAGCCTTAGCCTTGCCGATCAGCGCGGGCTGTTCGCGTCGGTCACGCAGGAAACCGCGCTGTTTGACGAATCCCTGCGCGACAACATTCTGATGGGGCGCGAGGGGGTTTCGGACGCGCGGCTGGACGAAGTACTGGCCGCAGCCCATCTGACCGAATTCGTGGCAGGCCTTCCCCAGGGGCTCGACACCCCCGCAGGCCCGCGCGGTTCGGGGCTTTCGGGAGGGCAGCGCCAGCGCATCGCCATTGCCCGCGCCCTGCTGGCCGATGCGCCCGTCCTGCTGCTGGACGAGGCCACATCGGCGCTTGATGCGCGGTCCGAGGCGGCGGTGGCCGAGGCCTTGGCCACGCTTGCCCGCGGGCGCACCACGCTTGTGATCGCGCACAGGCTTTCCACCGTGCGCGATGCCGACAAGATTTTGGTGCTGAACGCGGGCAGGGTAGCGGAACAGGGCCGCCATGACGATCTGATGGCGCAGGGCGGGCTTTATGCCAGCCTGTACCGGTTACAGGCGGGCGGGGAATGATGCAGGGTGAACAGGTGCCGGACAGGGTGCTGTGGGCCGTGACGGGGGCCGATGCCGTGCCCTTTCTGCAAGGGCTGGTTTCGAATGACCTGCTGCCGCTCGACAAGGGGCCCGGCATCGTCTGGGCTGCGCTTTTGACACCGCAGGGCAAGTATCTGGCCGATTTCTTCGTGATCCGGCAGCATGATGGCGCGCTGCTGGTCGATATCGCGCAAACGCTTGCCCCCGCCACGCTGCGGCGGCTGACGATGTATCGCCTGCGGGCCGATGTGCAGATTGCGCCCGCCCCGCTTCATGTGCAACGCGGGCTTGGCGACGCCAAGGCAGGGGCCTTTGCCGATCCGCGCCACCCCGCGCTTGGCTGGCGCGCCTATGGCACGGCAGAAGGCTTGGCCCCCGTGATCGACTGGGACGCGATCCGTGTTGCCCATGTCATTCCCGAAAGTGGTATCGAACTGGTCGTGGATGACAGCTACCTGCTGGAACACGGGTTCGAACGCCTGCATGGCGTCGATTTCCGCAAGGGCTGCTATGTCGGGCAGGAAGTCACCGCCCGCATGAAGCACAAGACCGAGCTGCGAAAGGGTCTGGTCCGCGTGCGGATCGAAGGTGAGGCCACATCGACCGAAATCACGACGCCCGAGGGCAAGGTGGCCGGCACGCTGTTCACCCGTTCGGGCGACCGCGCCATTGCCTATCTGCGGCTCGACCGCGCCGATGGGCCGCTGGCCGCCGGGGCGGCGCGCATCACGCTGGACCCGGACCAGCCGCAAGCGCAGCCATCGTAAAGCCGAAGCGCGCGGCGAAGCGGGCTTCGAGCGCCGCTATCGTTGCGTCATTGCCGCCACCCCGGTTGTAGCTGCGCCACAGGCTTTCACCCTGCGCGACCTCGGGCAGCTTGCCCTGCCCCGTCACGGTGACCGCGATCCCCGCCCGCGCCAGATGCCAGCGCAGCCACAGGTCATCGCCGGTCGGCGCGAGGTTCAGCGCCTCGGCCAGATCCAGCACCTCGGGCGGAAAATCTGATGCGCGGTAAAGCACGCCGTCCTTGCCGATCGGCAAGGCCAGCAGGGTCGGCGTGACCAGCGGCGCCTTGAACCAGTGACCGTAAGGGGCCAACCGGCCGTTCCTGCACAAGACAGGATGCGCGCTATGGGCCACGCAAAGCCCCGGCCGCCACGCGGCCAGCAGGCCCGCCAGCCAGCCTTGCGGATAGAGGGTATCGTCATCCGCCGTCACCACCAGCCGGTCACTGCCGGCATGATCGGCCAGCCACGGGAGAATCTTGCGGTAGGGTCCGGTGTTTTCGACCAAGCGGATGACAAGCCGCCCCTTTGCGGTCTGTTCGAGATCGCGCAAAGCCTGCGGCAGGTCGCGCACACCTTTATCAAGCAGCCACGGGCTTTCTGACAGATAAAGAAAGACCCGCGCAGGCGGCGGGTCTTGGGTCAGGATTGAATGAACCACCAGATGGACCTGACCGATGCGGTCGGCAATCGTGGTCAGGCTGACATCGGCTTGCACAGCATACCCCTGGAACATAGCCGAATTTGGGCCATGTCGGGGGCTTTTGGCAAGGGTCAGGCGCGTTCGGAATATTCCATCAGTTCGGTATGGACGATGATGTCTTCGTCCGGCCCGATGAAGGGCGGTATCATGATGCGAACGCCGTTATCCAGAATAGCGGGCTTGAAGCTGTTCGCCGCCGTCTGGCCCTTTTGCACCGGTTCAGTCTCGACGATCCGGCATTTGACCTTTTGCGGCAGGGTGACGGCCAGCGCCTCTTCGCCGTAATAGCGGATCGTGGCGGTCATGCCGTCTTGCAGAAACGGGCGGCGGTCGCCCAGCAGATCGGCGTCAAGCTCGATCTGTTCATAGGTTTCGGCATCCATGAACACCAGACGGCCATCGTTTTCGTACAGGAACTGCTGGTCCTTGTTTTCAAGCCGCACTTCATCGACCTTGTCTTCCGACCGGAAGCGTTCGTTCAGCTTGCGGCCGTCGCGCAGGTTCTTGAGTTCGGCCTGCGCGAAGGCCCCGCCCTTTCCGGGTTTGACATGGTTGACCTTGACCGCGGCCCAAAGCCCGCCGTCATGTTCCAGCACCATGCCGGGCTTGATTTCGTTGCCGTTGATCTTGGCCATGATGACAAAACCTTGACGAGAGGTTGAAGAGAATATGTCCGTGCCTATATCTCGCCCTTAGTTGACGGGCAAGACGACTAGATACGGTAGCGCAACTGTGATAGCCATGCGCCTTCTGCATAGCTATCATTCCCAAGTCGCAATACCGAATCGTGACAAAACGGTCATATTCGCCCGACGCCAAAAAAGACAAGAGCAAGAATAGGAACGACGAGATGGTCGATTTCGTTGACGGAACCGCCTTCAATTACGAACAGGGCCAGCGCGCCCGCAAGCTGTTCGCGGCGGTCGTTCTGGCGGCTTTGGACGATGCCATTGCCGATGACAAGAAATACGGAAATGGCCCCGAGCAGATCGCCCGCTGGGCGCGTTCGCGTGACGGGCGCGAGGTGCTGTCCTGCGCCGGTATCGACCCGAATGAACGGGTGGTGAAGGGGCTGATGGATTTCGTGGCCAAGGGGATTCGCACCTCGGTCGCGCTGTCGCGCGAAGAATCCGAACGCCGCCACGCGATGGAAGCGGATCAGGCCGAAGCGGCCTGAACCAACCACCGCATGCCGGAACGAAAAACGCGCCCTGCGGGGCGCGTTTTTGTTTGTGCGATGGGAACGGCGAAAGCCTAGTCGAAGTCGCGCACGGCAAGCGCACGCGCCACTTCGGCGCGGACAAGTTTTCTCACATTGCGTGTGATGCGTTCGCCCAGCGTGCCCTGCAATTCTTCGCGGATGATGTCGCGCACCAGATCGCGCATCGCGGCTTCGTCAAAGACGGGCGCGTCTTCCTCGTCCAGAAAGCGGGCATAGGCGCCTTCGGTCGTCTCGCGTTCAAGCTCGGCACGGATCGCGGCTTCGGCCTGTTCGGCCCAGTCATCCGCGCGGGCCTCGGCCCGCGCTTCGGCATGGTGATCGGCGGACGCCGCCACTTCGGCCAAGGCCGCCATATCCAGCGTCATCGCGTCATCGGATTGCGCGGCTTCGTTCAAGGGCACGTCTTGCGGCTGCGGGGCAGCGAACAGCGCCTCGGGGATGGTGGCGGTCATGCCCAACGGGGCCGCGGCGCCGTCATCCTCGTATCCCTGAAGCGATACGATGCCTTCATCATCATGCACGTCGGTATAGGGCGCGTCCTCGACACTGTGCTGCGTTTCGGGCGGCGGGGCCGCAGGTTCGGGCACGGGTTCGGGCACGGGTTCGGGCACGATCCGCAAGGCCGGTGTCAGCACCAGCTTTTCGGCAACAGGCGCGGGTGTCGGTGCGGGTTGCGCCGGTGCAGCGGGTTGCGCCACGCGGCCCGACGGCCGCAGGTCTTCCGAAACCAGCCGGCGGATGGACGACAGCACATCCTCGATCTCGACAGAGCTCATCGGTTCTGACATGGGCGCCCCTGCTGGACCAATAGGTCTGCGCGATCATACCCCGACAATCCCGACCAATTCAAGGAATTGGCGCGGACGTCGCGGAAAAAGCGGGCGATCAGTTGCCCGATTTGCCCAAGATACGATCCAGCGCCCTGCCCTGTGCCGAAATCGGCGCCCGCTTTACCGCGTTGTAATAGGTCGCCGGATCATAAACCGGCACCCCGAGATTGAGATGTTCGACACTGAGCAGCCCCATCGTGGACAGCAGGTTGTAGATGCCGACATAACGCTGCGCCTCGGCGGTCAGTTTCTGGGCGCGGGCGCTAAGCAGTTCCTGTTCGGCATCCAGCACATCCAGCGTGGTGCGCGCACCAAGACCCGCTTCTTCCTTGACCCCGTTGAACGCCGCCTGTGCCGCCGCCACCTGCTGGGTTCCCGCCGTGATCGACACCGAAGCCACCTCGATCGACGACCACGCGTTGCCGACATTCTCGGCCACGGTGATGCCCGCCTGCGCCAGCGCGGCCTGTGCGGCCTCTTTGTTGGCCACCGCCGCCCGCTGCGACGAGACAAGCGCACCGCCGCTATACAGCGTCTGCGACAGGGTCAGCGCCAGCGCCTGCGATGTGGTATCGGTCGCGGGATTGCGCGAAAGCCCGGCCTCGGCGCTAAGCGTGGGCAGACGCCGTGCCTGCGCGGCCTGCACGGCCAGTTCGGCCACGGTGACGCGGTGCTGTGCAGCCTTGATGTCGGGATGGGTGGCCAGCGCCACGCTGCGCGCCGCATCGAGCGACCCCGCCGTGGCCGGAGGCTTGGGCAGGGGTTGCAGCTTGCCCGGATAGGCACCCGTGACCGCCTTGTAGCGTTCGCGCGCCGTGTTCAGATCGCCCTGCGCGGCCACCAGCCCCGATTGTGCCGCAGCCAGACGCGCCTCGGCCAGCGCGACATCGGTGCGCGTCACCTCGCCCACATCGAAACGGTCTTTCGACGCCTTCAGTTCTTCCCCGATCAGCCGCACATTCGACTGGCGCAGCGCCACGATCTCGGATTGCAGGCGCACATTCACATAGGCATCGACCGCTTGCAGCAGCACCCGCGACTCGATGCCTTTCAGCGTTTCGCGTCCGGCCAGCACGGTTTCCTTGGCTATTTCGATCCCCAGCTTGCGCCGCCCGAAATCGACCAGCGTCATCTGCGCGGCCAGCGTATAGGTGCTTTGCAGGTTATCGGCCAGAAAGCCCGATGCGGGATCGGTATATTGCGCCTTGGCCGCCAGCGAGATGACAGGGCGCAGCGCGGCCACGGCACCGGCGACATCCTCGTCAGCGGCCCGCAGCAGCGCCTCGTTCTGGTCCAGCAACTGCGAGGTCTTGTAGGACGCGACAAGCGCGTCCGAAAGACTTTCCGCCATCGCGGGCAAGGCGGCTGCCACTGCCAGAACCGAAACCACCGCCGCTTTCAGAATTGACCGCATCCATCCCACCTGTCGCATCTGGGCCCTGTCCGGCCCGTCCAATCGATGCCACGGCCCAGCGGCCATGGCGCGCCGTTACAGCGAAAATCCGCGCTTGGCGGCAAAACCCGGCAGAACCGGCGCCGCCGCGTTGAAGGCATAGCGCCATGTCACAACGCCATCGATCTTGTATCCGATCCGCGCCACGCCCAGCGACCCTTCCATGAAAATGGCGCCGATCCGCCCGCCTTCGCGCAACTGCGCCAACAGCGCGGCAGGCACGGCTTCGACCCCGCCCTGAAGGGTAATCACGTCAAAGGGCGCATGTTTGGCATCGCCCGCCGCCAGCGGCCCCACGATCAGTGCGGCATTGTCCACACCCTGCGCCGACAGCGTGCGCTGCGCCTCGGACGCAAGGGCGGCATCCTCTTCCACCGCGACGACCGCATCGGCCAGCCGCGCCAGCACAGCCGTGGAATAGCCAAGCCCACAGCCCAGATCGAGCACCAGTTCCCCCGGCTGCACGTCAAGCGCATCCAACAGCTTGGCAAAGGTCCGCGCCTCGAGCACGACACGACCGGGCGCGATTTCGACATTCTCGCCGATATAGGCTGCTTCGCGCATGCTGTCGGGCACATAGGCCTCGCGCGGGATGGCCAGCATCGCCTCGATAATCGGGAATTTCGTCACGTCCGACGGGCGTACCTGCGTATCCACCATCATCACGCGACGGGTCGAGAAGTCGCTCATATCTGAACTCATCCGTATGGTTTCGCTCTGCAACCTCTTGCCACAGTTGCCCGCGCTCGGCAACGCAAGATGCGCCGCGGTTCCCTTGCGGCGATGCGCTTTTCCGTCGCGACAGTGCCGTTGCGCGAAAGCGCGGCGAACTGACATGTTAGCTCTTGCAAAACCCGGCCATTCGCTGTTCCCCTGCCCCCATCGCAGCGACACAGGAGGCGGGAATGAAGCTTTTGCGCGTGGGAGAGGCGGGGGCCGAGGTTCCGGCGATTCTGGACGCGGCGGGCAAGGTCCGCAGCCTTGCGGGCGTGGTTCCCGACATTGCCGGTGGCGCCCTGACGCCCGAGGGGCTGGCCCGTCTGCGCAGCCTCGATCCTGCAAGCCTGCCCGAAATCACCGCCACCCGCATCGGCCCCTGTGTGGGCCAGGTGGGGAAATTCATCTGCATCGGCCTGAACTATGCCGATCACGCGGCGGAATCGAACCTGCCGGTGCCGAAAGAACCGGTGATCTTCCTCAAGGCCAATTCGGCCATCATGGGGCCCAATGACGATGTGCTGATCCCGCGCGGATCGAAAAAGACCGATTGGGAGGTGGAACTGGGCGTGGTGATCGGCAAGCGCGCCTCATACGTGTCCGAGGCCGAGGCGATGGACCATGTCGCGGGCTATTGCGTGATCAACGATGTGTCGGAACGCGAATACCAGATCGAACGCGGCGGCACATGGGACAAGGGCAAGGGCTGCGATACTTTCGGCCCGATCGGCCCGTGGCTGGTGACGGCCGACGAAGTGCCCGATCCGCAGGCGCTGTCAATGTGGCTCGAGGTGGACGGAAAGCGCTACCAGAACGGGTCGACCAGAACCATGGTCTTTGGTGTGCGCCATCTGGTGCATTATGTCAGCCAGTTCATGTCGCTGAATCCGGGCGATGTGATCTCGACCGGCACGCCCCCCGGCGTGGGCATGGGCCAAAAGCCCGAGCCTGTCTATCTCAAGGGGGGCGAGGTCATCCGCCTTGGCATCGAAGGGCTTGGCGAACAGCGCCAAAGGGTAGGCCACGCCTGACTGCCTGTCTGGCGCTGCGCCCCGGACTGCCGTTGCCCGGGGGCCGTCTGCCCCCGCGCCGCGCCGTTGGCGCGGCTCCCCCGAGGATATTTGCACCAGTGTGAAAGGGCGAAGCGGGACGCTCTCTCCTTCACCATTGCTCAAATACTCGCAGGGGTGAGGGCCGTTCCGGCCCGAGGGGGCGGCAGCCCCCTTTGCCCGACCCAAAGCAGCGCGTCAGACCAGACGCAGGCCGCCGCGCATGACCTCGCGCCCCAGCGCCTGCTTTACGCATCGCACGATGTCCTTGGCCGACAGACCCGCCCATTCATACATCTGCGCCGGTGACGCCTGATCAATGAACCGGTCGGGAAGGGTCATGGTGCGGATCGCCCTGCCCCGTTCGAGCCCGCCGGAATTGGCAAGGTGATGCAGGACCAAGGCACCAAAGCCCCCCGTGGCGCCGGTTTCCAGCGTGACCAAGGCGCCGTGATGGGCGATGAGCTGGTCGATCAGCGCGGTATCGAGCGGCTTGGCAAAGCGGGCATCGGCCACTGTCACCGAAATCCCCTCGGCCGCCAGTGCCTCGGCTGCGGCGAGTGCTTCGGACAGGTGCGCGCCGTAGGACAGGATTGCGGCATCCGTCCCCTCGCGCAGCACGCGGCCCTTGCCCAAGGCCAGCGGAACCCCGCGTTCGGGCATCTCGACCCCCATCCCCTCGCCCCGCGGATAGCGGAAGGCGATGGGGCCTTCGTCATGGGCCACGGCGGTGGCGACCATATGGACAAGATCGGCCTCGTCCCCTGCGGCCATGACGGTAAAGCCGGGCAGGTTGGCCAGAAAGCCGATATCGAAGGCCCCCGCATGGGTCGCCCCGTCCTGCCCCACAAGACCCGCGCGGTCGATGGCAAAGCGCACGGGCAGGCCTTGCAGCGCCACGTCATGCACGATCTGGTCATAGCCCCGTTGCAGGAAGGTAGAATAGATCGCGCAGAAGGGCCGCAGCCCCGCCGCCGCCATGCCTGCGGCAAAGGTCACGCCATGCTGTTCGGCAATGCCGACATCGAACACGCGCGAGGCAAAGCGCCGCGCCATGATATCAAGGCCCGTGCCCGAGGGCATCGCGGCGGTGATCGCCACGATGCGCGGGTCGCGTGCGGCGGCATCGGTCAGGGCATTGCCGAAAACGGTGGTATAGGCGGGCGCGTTCGATTTGGCCTTGGCCTGTTCGCCGGTCAGCGGGTTGAATTTCGACACGCCGTGGTATTTGTCGGCCGCATTCTCGGCCGGGGCGAAGCCCTTGCCCTTGACCGTCACGGCATGGATCAGCACCGGCCCCGTCGCCCGCGCGCGCGCCGCCCGCAGCGTGGCCAGCACCTGCCCCATGTCATGCCCGTCGATGGGGCCGATATAGGAAAAACCCAGTTCTTCGAACAGCGTGCCGCCGCCCGGCGTGCCGGTCACCAGTTGCCGCGCCCGTCTTGCGCCGTCACGCATCGGGCCGGGCAGATGGGCCTCGAATTCCTCGGCCGCCGCCTTGAGCAGCGACAAGGGGCCCTTGGCCGCGATTTCGTTCAGGTATTTCGAAAGCGCGCCCACGGGCGGAGCGATGGACATGTCATTGTCGTTCAGGATGACGAAGAGCCGCTTTCCAAGGTGCCCCGCATGGTTCATCGCCTCATAGGCCATGCCGGCGGTGATGGCCCCGTCACCGATCACGGCGATGGTATCGCCCACGGGTTGGCCCATCTCGCGCCCCATGGCAAAGCCGAGGGCTGCGGAAATCGAGGTCGAGCTATGGGCGGCGCCGAAGGGGTCGTATTCGCTTTCCGACCGCTTGGTAAAGCCCGACACCCCGCCCGACTGGCGCAGGGTGCGCATCCTTTCGCGCCGTCCGGTCAATATCTTGTGCGGATAGCACTGGTGCCCGACATCCCAGATCAGCTTGTCGGCGGGCGTGTTGAACACTGCATGGATCGCCACGGTCAGTTCCACCACCCCAAGCGACGACCCCAGATGCCCGCCGGTTTCGGAAACGGTCTGGATCACCTCGCCCCGCACCTCTTGGGCCAGTCGGGCAAGATCGGCATCCGACAGCGCCTTGAGATCGGCAGGGCCGGTGACGCGGTTCAGGATCGGGGTTGCGGGGTTCGTCATGGGCGTGGCCCTCCGGGTTGAAAAAAGTGCCGTGTGGGAACCCACACGGCACCAGGTCCCTGTCGCCAACAGGAAGGGAACCGGGCTGTGGTTGCGCCCCGGATCCGGGCCGGCATCTTGGCCCGAATTATGCGGACCGGGCGGACCTGCCGCCCGGCCTGTCAGGTCAGACCGTCGCGGTATCTACCACGAGGGTGATCGAGGACTGGTAGGGCGAAGGCGCCTGCTTGCTTTCTTCCGGCAGCAGCAGGCTTACGCCCCAAAGCGCCAGCAGGATCGCCGCGATGGCCAGCACGAAGACCGCGCCCCATCCCGCACCTGCGAGCATCTGGTAGAGCGCCCAAGAGCGCAGCGCCCGACCCGGTTTTTCGTTGAAATAGCCGTCAGACATCGGTTTCGCTCCTTATTGCAACGGCGCGTAGCCGTGTTCCTGTGCCCAGACATACCAGTTATCGACCACCGTGCCGGTCAGCAGGATGCCGATACCACCTGTCAGGGTCACCAGAACCGCGAACCACCACGCCCAGCGGTGGATACCTTCCATCGTGGCGTTGAAGCCCATGGTCCAGCGCCAGAACAGGGCAGCCCGTTCCGAAGCCGTGCCACGGTCGGCGATCTGTTCCAGTTCACGGTCGCCGCCGAAGCGGGAAACCGCAAGGATGGTCGCCCCGTGCATGGCAAACAGCAGGGCCGACCCGTAAAGGAACGCGATGCTGAGCGCATGGAAGGGGTTATAGAACAGGTTGCCATAGGACAGGCTGAAGTTGTTGGTCCAGTCGAGGTGGCTGAAAATGCCATAGGGCACCGCTTCCGACCAAGACCCCATCAGCACCGGCCGGATCAGACCAAGTACAAGGAACAGCCAGATGGCCGAAGCGAAGGCCCAGCTGACATGCTTGCCCATGCCCAGGGCTTGCGCCCGCAGATAGGTTCGCACCCACCATGACAGGACCGAGATCAGCAGGAAGAACGAGGCGATCAGCCACAGCCCGCCCTGATCGATCGGGGCAAAGCCCAGACCGTATTCGGCCGCCGGCGGTTCGAGCGAGAACCAGAACAGGTCACGCATGAACACCGCCGGGTTGAAGCCCGCCTGATACCAGAACCATGCGCCGCACAGCATGAACCAGACCGCGCCCGACATCAGCGAAAGCACGCCCATGGTGCCCAGATAGACCGGCCCCAGCTGCGCGTTGCCGAACCAGCCCGCCAGCGACGAGAAGCCGGCGCCCTTGGTGCGGTTGGACAGTTCCACCCCTTCGACCATGCCCATCTCGGGGGCCGAGCGGACCTGCACTTGGGTAAAGATATTCTGATACTCAGCCATTTACGCCTCCTGCGATATTGGCCCACCACGGAAGCTGCAGCCACCAATCCCACCAGGCGACCCACTGGTCGAACCAGATCGTGCCCGAGATGACGATGCAGACCGCGCTCCAGAAGCCCGCATTCAGCGCCAGAAGCAGGCCAAGGCGATGGATGCCCAGCGTGCCGACCGAATAGCCGATCAGGTCGCGGAAATAGGTGTCTTCATGGTCCGGCGTACGCATTTCCTTGCCCTTTTCAGGGTTTGCGGCCGACAGGATCAGCGCCCCGTGAAGCGACAGCGCCAGAGCGTTGGTGAAGAAGAAGCTCACCGCGATCATATGCGCCGGGTTGTAGTGGAAGTTGCCATAGGTGTAGCCGGTGTTCGACACCCAATCGAGGTGGCTGAAGATGCCATAGGGAAAGGCATAGCCCCAGCTTCCCATCAGGATCGGCCGGATCACGACCAGCGTGACATAGGCAAAGATCGCCACACCAAAAGCGAAGGGCACATGGTAGCCCATGCCCAGTTTGCGGCAGATTTCCACCTCGCGCAGCATCCAGGACACGAAGGCCCCGATGGCGCAGATGGTGATAAGCTGCCACAGCCCGCCCGCCATGAGCGGAGCAAAGGCAAGCCCGTTTTCGACCGGCGGCGGATCGATCGAGATCAGCCAGGGGTTCCAGACCCCCTGCATCGCCGTTCCGTAAAAGATCAGGATGGTGCCGAGCGCCGCAAAGAAGAATGTCGTGACGCCAAAGAAACCGACAAAGAACGGCCCGACCCAGAAGTCGAACAGATTCCCGCCGATAAGCGTGCCGCCCGGCACGCGGTATTTTCGTTCGAAGCTGAGCAGTGCCATGCTTCCCTCCGCTTGTTATCCGCCGGTGGTCGGTGCTCGACAGCCGTCGCGTTGCGCCCGTTCGGGTCGCCACGGCCGGGGGACCAGCCCCCGCCCGCAGCAAGTGCCTTACGGCAAGGTTACTGGGTGGCTGCCACGGCGCCGCCAGCGGCGGCCGCGGTCTGGAACCAGTTGATGCCGTTGCTCAGAACCACAAGGTGGATCATCGCAGCCAGCAGGAACAGGAACACGCCCTGAGCCACGAAAACGCGGCGGGGATCGAAGATCAGCCAGATCTTGTAAAATTTGGACATGGTTTGATCCTCCTCAGAACCAGGGGCGCCAGATGTAGGTGGCGATATGGGCGACGACGGCGATGGCCGTGAACAGCCAAAGCCCGCTCATATACACCGAGTGCAGTTCCTGCGCCTGCTCGTCGGTAAGACCTGTGAAGCTCAGGTCGGTCTTATCAGCCATAACTATCCTCCGGATGGGCAGACTGACGCCGCATTCCCTGCGGCGGGGTTCACGGTCGGGCTGAATGCCGTTCCGAGTTTCCACCGTCCCCCGTTGATCCGGGGGGCGGCGAATGGTTTGACGGGCTGGGCGCAACCCTGAGAGAAGTCACTCCGGCGTTTCAGGGCCGGAAGATGTTGGGCGTGATTGTCCCCGCCTCGCGCCAGGCGCGGGCGAGCGGCCCGTGCACCGGAAGCGAGCGGTTGACCGCGACATGGGCAACCCATGCGATCAGGGCGAAGGGGATCGCCACCGCGAAGATCAACGCGAAATAGATGTAGAATTCGGCGCGGGGGGCACGGTGGGCATGCTGCCCGCTCCCTGAGGTGTAGTCGCTCATGCTTGTGCTCCCTTGGTGTTGCTGGATGGCCCGCGCAGGGCCTCGACGGTTTCGCGGACCACGCGCTCGGCGCCTTGGTCCAGTGCCGACTTCTCGGCCGCGTCCCGCAAGGTGCGGGCTGCGGAAATGCGGGTCAGGATCGGATGTTCGGAAACGATCCGGTCAAGTTCGGCCTGCGCATCGGCATCCCACGGGAAGTCGCGGCGCAGGGTGGTCGGCGTGCTGGCCACGCTGTCCATGTCGGTGCCCAGGGGCAGGATGTGGAACAGCGCCTCGAACAGGCCGTTGCACACTTCTTGCAGCATCCACACGCAGCCCGCGTAACCCATGAAGGGCGTGCCGGTATGGCGGCGGATGGCGGCACCGGGGAAGCTGGCCGCAATGAAATGCGGCGCGGGGCCATGTCCGGCCTTCAGCTCGGCCAGATACATCTTTTCGTTGATCGACCCCATCACCACCAGCGGGCGGTGCTGACGCATCAGCGCGCGCACCTGTTCGTTGTTGGTCTTGGTGCCTGCCGTCCGCGCCACGGCAAAGGCGCAAGGCAGGCCAAGGTCGGTTTCCAGATAGTGCCGGATGCCACGGGCATAGGTTTCATTCGCCACCACGGCAAAGCTGGCTGTGCCGAAGAAATCCTGCGTCACCGACCGCCACAGATCCCACACCGGTTTCAGCGTCGAATGCTTTTCGGTGGCGATAAAGGGTTCGGGGTCCAGCCCCAGCAATTCACCCAGCTTGCGCAGGAATTTCGTCGTGCTGTCCAACCCGATGGGCGCTTGCAGATAGGGCTTGCCCAGAACCTGCGCCAGACCGCGCCCGAATTCGCGGTACATGACGATGTTCACATCGGCATTCACAAGGTTCCGCATTTCGGCCAGATGGGCGCCCAGCGGCATGACCATATTGACCTCGGCGCCGATCCCTTCAACCAAGCGGCGGATCTCGTGCAGGTCGGACGCCATGTTGAACACGCCATACATCGGCCCGAGAATATTCACCCGCGGCTTGTCGCCCGCTTCGCGCTTTTTCTCGACCGGCATACGGCCCTTGGTCTGGCCGAATTCGGTGAAGATCCACGTCATCGCGCGGTCGGCGGCCTGCCACTGGTCTTCGTCGATGGTGCGCGGCAGAAAGCGCTGGATATTGGTGCCCTGCGGCGTGACGCCGCCACCGATCATTTCGGAAATCGAGCCTGTCACCACCACGGCAGGCAGCGCGGGATCAAGCGTTTTCCACGCCCGCGCCATCGATGCCTCGGTTCCGGACGTCATCTCGTCCTCGCCCAGACCGGTGACCACGATGGGCAATTCATGCGGCGGCAGACCGTCGGTGTAATGCAGGACGCTCGTCACCGGCAGGTTCTCGCAGCCCACGGGGCCGTCGATCACCACCTGCAAGCCCTTGACGGCGCAGAAGGCATAGACTGCCCCCCAGTAACCGCCCGCCCGATCATGATCCTGCACCAGCATCAGATCATCTCCTCGGCCTTGGCGGCTTTCGCCATCTTGTCGAGTTTCTTCTGGTGCGCGGCGCGGAAATCGGGGCGCAGGTTCGGCGCGCCTTCCCAGATTCCCGCCGCATCGCCGGTACCGACGCCTTCGAAAAAGTCCTTCATTCCGTCCATGCGGGCCTTGTTGGCCATGGCGGCATTGACCACCTGCGCCAGCGAACCGGCCCCCGCAGGGCCCATCAGCGGACGGGCCGAGATCAGGTTGGTGAAGTAAAGCGCGGGGATCGCCAGTTCCTTGGCCTTTTGCACCACAGGTGTGGTGCCGATGGCCAGATCGGGGCGGAAGGCCTCCATCGCGGCGCAATCGTCTTCAAGGCTGGCGCGGTATTTCACGGCCACGCCACGGGCTTCCAGCCAGGCGCGGTCGGCTTCCGACCATTCGTTCTTGGCGCAGGCAGTGCCAACATAGGCCACATCCGCGCCGCTTTCGATCAGCAGGCGGGCGACCAGAAGTTCGGACCCTTCATAACCCGACAGGGTGATGCGGCCCGAAATCGGGTTCGCGGCCAGGGCGGCCTTGATCGCGGGGCCAAAGGCATTCTGCGCCGCAGCCACCTTTGCAGGATCGACGCCATAAGCCGCGCCGATGGCGGCCAGCCAGTCCATCGTGCCGTCATGGCCCACGGGGGCAGAGCCCACGACCTTGCGGCCCGCGGCATGAAACTCGCGGATGGCAGCGGTGTAGAAGGGGTGGATCGCAGCCACCACGCCGCAATCGAGCGCGGCATAAAGCTCGCGCCATTCGCGGCAGGGAACAACGGGGCCCGCGGCAAGGCCCATCGGGGCCAGCATCGCGCCGATCATCATCGGGTCGGCGGGGAACATCTCGCCCAGCAGGGCCACGGCGGGGCGGTCGGACCGGCCGCGTTCGGGCGCCTGCACGGGGCCTGCCTCGATCTCGCGGCGGGCATAGTTCAGCATGGCACCGGCCAGCACATCCTTGGCCTCGGCATGGGTGGGCACGCCGAAACCGGGCACGTCAATGCCGACAATGCGCACGCCGTTAATCTCTCTGGGCAACAGCTTCAGCGGCACGCCCGAAGCGGTGGGCACGCACAGGTTCGTCACCACAACCGCATCATAGCGGTCGGGATCGGCCAGTTCATGCACCGCATCGCGGATGTCTTCGAACAGCTTGCCCGTCACCAGCGTTTCGGAATTGAACGGAACGTAACCCACAGACCGCCGCGCGCCGTAAAAATGCGACACGAAGGTCAGCCCGTAAACGCAGCAAGCGGAACCAGACAGCACGGTCGCCACACGGCGCATCCGCAGGCCCACGCGAAGCGACCCGAAGGCGGGGCACATGCTTTGCGGTTTGTCATGCGGGCCTTGCGGGTAATCGGCGGCAAACTGGTCGAGCAGTTCCGAATTGCCCGCCGCACGGGCGGCGGCTTCCATCGTGGCGGCACCGGCATGGCAGCCCATGCCGTCAACCGGCGCTCCGCCCATGTCGGGCGCGACATCGCCTGCAACCCCTTGGGTCACAGGGGTCTGATCGGCCTGATCATAGCGGATTTCGGTGCTCATGCCTTGGCCCCCTTGGTGGCCAAAAGGCGCAGCGCCTCTTCCAGTTTTTCCAGTGCGGCAAGGTCAAACATTGTCATATACCACTTCCAGCGACTTGACCGCGCCCGCATATTTGCCGCGCATGTCGGCATCGGTCGCAGGGGTCAGCACGAAATCGGCGCCGGTGGTTTCGGCATCGAACAGGCCAAGCAGGCCGTCTTGCGTAAGGGGTTTGGGGCGCAGCGGCGGGGCCTCGGCCACGTTTTCGGCCAGTTCGGTGAACAGGCCACCCCATTGCGTGGCATGGGTGCCGACGATCTGGTAATTGGCCGATTTGCGGCGCAGGTCGTCATCGGCCGGAATGCTGGCAAGGATCGGGATGTTCACCGCCGCCGCAAAGGCCGCAGCCTCGCCCGTGCCGTCATCCTTGTTGATGACCATGCCCGCCACGCCGACATTGCCGCCCAGTTTGCGGAAATATTCCACCGCCGAGCATACATTGTTCGCCACATACAGCGATTGCAGGTCGTTGCTGGCGACCACGATCACCTTTTGCGCCATGTCGCGGGCAATGGGCAGACCGAAGCCGCCGCAGACCACATCGCCAAGGAAATCAAGCAGGACGTAGTCGAAATCCCAGTCGTGGAAGCCCAGCTTTTCCAGCAGCTCGAAGCCGTGGATGATGCCGCGCCCGCCGCAGCCGCGGCCGACTTCCGGCCCGCCCAGTTCCATCGCGTAAACGCCGCCCCGCTTGAAGCAGACATCACCGATCTTGACCTCTTCGCCCGCCAGTTTCTTGCGGGTCGAGGTTTCGATGATGGTGGGGCAGGCCTTGCCGCCGAACAGCAGGCTTGTGGTGTCGGATTTCGGATCGCAGCCGATCAGCAGCACGCGCTTGCCGTTTTCGGCCATCATGTGGCTGAGATTCGCCAGCGTGAAGGATTTGCCGATCCCGCCCTTGCCATAGATGGCAATGATCTGGGTTTTCTTGGTCGGCGCGCTCTGCGGCACTTCCAATGTCGGTTCCTCATGCGCCTCGTCGCGCAGGCGGGCGTCGAAATCCTTGAGGTTCGGAATATCCAGCGTCATGCGTGTCCGCTCCAGTTCAGGATCATCTTCAGGCAATCCGCATCGGTGAATGCGGTGGTGTAGGCGGCCGCCGCATCGGTTGCGGGGCGTTCGTGGGTAATCAGGCCCGCCAGCGACAGCGCCCCGCTTTCGATCAGCGCGCGGGTGGCGGTCAGGTCGTCGGGCTGCCATTCGCTGGCAATTCGGATCCGCGCCTCTTTCATGAAGGCGGGCGGAAAGGCGAAGGCGACGGGTTCGGTATAGAAGCCGGCCAGAACGATCTCGCCGCCCTTGGCAAGGCGCGTCACCAACTGGTCAAGCAGACCCTTGGCGCCCGAGGCGTCATAGATGGCGCGGTAATCGCGGCGCGAATCGTCCGCGGGGTCGATGCAGGCATAACCCGCAGCCCCGCCCCGACGCGCGGGATTGGTTTCCCAGACGGTCGGCGCGGGCGCACCCGCCGCAACGGTCAGCCGCGCCAAAAGGCGGCCGAGCGTGCCGTGGCCAACGATCAGGTCGGGCAGCGCGGTATTGAACCCCGCCAGCGCATGGCGCGCGGTTGCGGCCAGCGCGAGCAGCGCGCCTTCCGCCCCCATGCCGCGGTCGATCCGCGCCACGCGATGCGCGGGCGTCACCAGATGGCGCGACGCGGCGCCGAACAGGCCGCGCACATTGCCCTCGAAACAGTTGGCACCGGGCACAAAGACCTGATCGCCCACCGAAAACCCGCTTTCGGGGCCCGCTTCGACCACTTCGCCCGCCGCCTCGTATCCGGGCACCAAGGGATAACCCATGCCCGGAAAGGGCGGCATCGTGCCCGACCAGAACAGCTTTTCGGTACCCGTCGAAATGCCCGAATAGGCCACCTCGACCACCAGATCCGCCGCCGCCGGACGGGTCAGCCCGAGCGACGAGAGCGAAAGCTCTTTCGGTCCGGACAAGATGACAGCGGTGGTCTGCACTTCGGTATCCCCAGCCCCTCCCCCACAGCGGGTTCGGGCATCTTTCCGGTTCCCCTTGGGTTCCGGCATTAAGTGTCAGTTTAGACTTACATGTCAGACTGTCAAATTAAATAGACAGTTTTTTCCGTTCTGCCCTCAAATAGGGCGCCGGGCGGTCATTACCGAGGTCACAAAGGGCCGGAATCCGCCGTAATTCTTGATATCGGCAAAGCCGGCAGCGCCCAGCAGGGCCGTAATCTCATTGGCCGACCGGGTGCGCCCTGTCTGCATGGCCAAAGTGTAAACGGAAAAGTACACATCTGTTGCCCGATCCGGGTGGTCGCCCCCCGACATCGGTTCGGATATCACCAGCCTTCCGCCGGGTGGCAGCGCCTGAAATGCCTTGGCCAACAGATCGGCCACGGTAGAATCGGCATGGTCATAAAGCACGCGCACAAGGCTGATCGTATCGGCCCCTTCGGGCAGGGGCCCACTGCGGAACGACCCCGGCAGAATCGTCACCCGCGGGTCAATTCCGCTGGCCGCGAATCGCGCTTTGGCCGCGGGAACCACGGCGGGCAGATCGAACAGCACCAGTTCGGGGCCGCGACAGGCCGCCCCGACCGCCGCCAGAAAGGCCCCCGTGCCGCCGCCCACATCCATGATGCGCTGGCTGCCCGACAGATCGACCAGGGCAAGCGTATCGGCCGCGACCAACCCCTGACTGTCGGCCATCAGTTCCGAATAGCGTGCCGCAAGCGCCGGATCGGCCACGCCGCCCGCCCCAAAGACATAGGGCCAGAAGCCTGCCAGTTCGGGCTGCGTCTCGCCCCGGAAAAACGCTACCGGATCGGCAAGGTCGCGGTAAAGCACAGGGTGGTGGCGCACCATCGCTTCAAGCCCCGGCACCGCCAGAAAAGCGGCACCCCGCGTCGTCAGCCGCCACAGACCGCGCCGCTGCCGCATCAGGCCCAGCGCGGCACCGGCCTGCAAAAGCACCGCCATTGGCTGCGGCGCGACACGGGCAAATGCCCCCAGATCGCCCGCCGGAAGCGGCCCCTCGGTCAGGCGGTGCAGCACACGCAATTCGACCAGCGCCAGCAGCGCCTGCGACTGGACAAAGCCCGACACGATGTCGAACAGCGCCCGCCCCTCGGCCCGCGCGATGTGTTTCAGGCCGGGAATCCGCGCGCAGATCGCATGGAACCGGGGCGAAAGCCCCAATCGCGCCGCAAAGCCAAGCCCCGAAGGCCGCGCTGTCGAAGCCTTCAGCATCAGCCGCGCACGGGCGACAGGTGAACGGGTGTCATCTTTTCGGCATAGGCACGCACCAGCGCGGCCAGCTTTGCCTCGCCCGGGCAAGACGGGATCGAGGCGATGGCCCCGCCCAGAATATCCTTCAGGTGCTGCACCGCGCCCGATACGCCCATCTCGGCCACAGCCGAAGGGCGTTGGTGCACGGCATCCTGCCCTGCGGGCTTGCCCATCTCTTCCGGGGTCATCAGCGCGTCCTTCAGATCGTCGGCCACCTGAAAGGCCGCGCCGATACGGGCGCCCAGTTCTTCCCACGGTTCGGCATCCTGCCCTGCGGCAACCGCGCCCATCTGGGTGGCCGCGATGAACAGCGCCCCCGTCTTGGCACGGTGATAGGCGGCAAGGTCGATGCTGCTTTCGCTTTCCCACGCCTGCCCCGCGCAGATGCCCCCGGGTGATCCGGTGCGCTGCGCCAGAATACGGATCAATTCGACCGCCCGCGCCGGATGATCGGCCGCCGCCCGCGCCAGCACCTCGAAGGCCAGCACGATCAGCGAATCGCCCGACAGAACGGCCAGCGGCTGGCCATAGGCGCGATGCACCGACAGCTTGCCGCGCCGGATATCTGCATCGTCGAAACAGGGCAGATCGTCATGCACAAGGCTGGCGCAATGGATCAGTTCCAGCGCCGAGGCTGCCGCATCGGCCAGACCGGGCGCCGAGTCGCCACAGGCCATGGCGACCGATAGCAGGATGGTGGGCCGGATCCGCGCCCCGCCCGGAAAGACCGAATGGTCCAGCGCCGCCGCCAGACGGGGCGGCCCGTCGGCAGAGCGCGCCTTGTCCAGCGCCGCACCGATCGCCTGTTCGATCCGCCCGTCCAAAGCCATGATCGCCCCTTTTCGCGCAAAGCCTGCCGCAAGCATTGCACTGCGAGGCCAATGTGTAAACCAAATCTTACACTATACTGTAATCAAACTTGGACAATCCCGCGCAGGGCGTTACAGTCGCGCCATGAACAGCGCGAAACCGAAAGCCATCGTCATCGGGGCCGGCATGGGCGGCCTTGCCGCCGCGATCCGGCTTTGCGCGGCCGGATATGCGGTGACGGTGCTGGAGCACGCCGC
Source organism: Rhodobacter sp. (assembly GCA_027484985.1). GTDB lineage: Bacteria > Pseudomonadota > Alphaproteobacteria > Rhodobacterales > Rhodobacteraceae > Paragemmobacter. Next base: position 61,613 of record JAIXRW010000037.1, read on the forward strand.
CACGCCGGGCGGCAAGGCCCGCGCCCTGCCCTCGGCTGCGGGGCCTGTCGATACCGGACCCACGGTGCTGACGCTGCGCCCTGTCTTTGACGCGCTTTTCGCGCTGAACGGCGAACGGCTTGACGACCATGTCACCCTTGTGCGGCAAGACATCCTTGCCCGCCACTGGTGGCCCGATGGCGCAACCCTCGACCTGCGCCCCGAGCGCGAGGCCAATGCCGAAGCCATCCGCGCCCTGTCCGGCCCGCGCGAGGCGGCGGCCTTTCTGCGCTTTGACAGCCTTGCGCAATCGCTGTTCGACGCCTTCGACGCCCCCGTGATGCAGGCCCCCCGCCCCGATCTGGCGGGAATCCTCCGCGCCACGCTGCGCCAGCCGCGCCTTTGGCCCGCGCTTTTGCCCGGTGTCACGCTCGACCGCCTGCTGCGCCTCCATTTCCGCGACCCGCGCCTGATCCAGCTGTTCGGGCGCTATGCCACCTATGTCGGCGGCAGCCCCGCCCGCGTGCCCGCCGTTCTGGCGCTGATCTGGCGGGCCGAGGCGCAGGGGGTCTGGGGCGTGCGGGGCGGCATGCACGGGCTGGCCCTTGCACTTGCCGCCCTTGCCGAACGGATGGGGGCTGCGGTCCATTATGGCGTGCAGGCGCGGCGCCTGCTGCGCCAGAATGACCGGCTGACCGGCGTGCAAACCGCCGAAGGTCGCACCCTTCCCTGCGATGTCTGTGTTTTCAACGGCGATCCTGCCGCCCTGTCACAGGGGTTGATGGGCGATGCGATCCCGCGCAGGTCGGCCGCCCGGCCCAGCCTTTCGGCCCATGTCTGGGCCTTTGCCGCCACCCCCACGGGCCCTGCCGCTGCGGCGCTTGTGCATCACAACATCTTCTTCACCGCCGATCCCGCCACCGAATTCGGCCCCCTTGCCAAGGGCCGCCTGCCCGACCGCCAGTCGCTTTATGTCTGCGCCGAGGACCGGCTGGCAGGCCCCCCCGCGCCCGGCGCCGAACGGTTCGAGATCATCCTGAACGCCCCCGCCCACCACCCGCACCTGCCCGAGGACAAAGACCAATGCCGGACACGCACCTTCCAACAGCTGCAAGCGATGGGCCTGCGCTTCGATCCGCTTCCGGCGACGGCCAGCCTGACCACGCCCTCGGCCTTTGCAACGCTGTTTCCGGCCTCGCGCGGGGCGCTTTATGGGCAAAGCCCCGAGGGGATGATGGCGACCTTCACCCGCCCCACGGCGCGCACGGCACTGCCGGGGCTTTACCTCGCGGGGGGCGGGGTGCATCCGGGGGCGGGGGTGCCGATGGCGGCCCTGTCCGGCCGGCACGCGGCCGAGGCGATCATGCAGGACCAGATTTCTCGGTCGCCGTCGGGCCTGACGGCTATGCCTGGTGGTATCTCGACGGCGTCTCCGATGACGGGGCCCGCGCGGTCTCGGTAATCGGCTTCATCGGTTCGGTCTTTTCGCCGTGGTATGCGTGGTCGGGGCGGCGCGACCCGCAGAACCATGTCTGCCTGAACGTGGCGACCTATGGCCCAGGCGGGCGCTTTACCATGACAGACCGGGGCCGCAGCGCCCTGCGCCAATCGCCCGATACGCTGGGGATCGGCCCCAGTTCCATGCACTGGACCGGCCGCGATCTGGTGATCGAGGTCAACGAAATGGGCGCGCCCCCGCTTGTCACCCCCGTGCGCGGCACCATCACCCTGACCCCCGAGGCGGTGACAGGGGTCGAGGTCGCCCTGCACGAAAACCACATCTGGCGCCCTTTCGCCCCGATCGCCCGCATCGACGTGAACCTGACCCAAGGCCACCGCTGGCAGGGCCACGGCTATCTTGACGCCAATTTCGGCACTGCCGCACTCGAAGCCGATTTCGACTTCTGGACATGGGGCCGCTTTCCCACGGCCAAGGGCGCGCAATGTTTCTACGATGCCACCCGCCGCGATGGCAGCACGCTTGCCTTGGGCATCGAGATCGACCGACACGGCGTGGTGCAAGAGATTGCCCCCCCGCCGCTTACCCGCTTCAAACGCTCGCTCTGGCAGGTCGCGCGTGAAACCCGCGCCGATGCGGGGGTGATGCCGCGTCAGGCGATGAACCTGCTGGATGCGCCCTTCTATTCGCGCAGCCTTGTCACCACGCGGTTGGGGGGCGAGGAAACGACAGGCGTTCACGAAGCCCTCGACCTTGGCCGCTTCCGTTCGCCGGTGGTCAAGGCCATGCTGGCCACCCGCGTGCCGCGCCGCGCCCGCTGATCCTGACCCTTTCATCCTTGCCCAAATACTCCGGGGGGGGGCCATCGCGCAGCGATGGCGGGGGGCTGGCCCCCCTATTGGGCCGGTTGTGCCCCCGGCGCCGCCTGGGGATTCAACCGCCACAGCGCGAAATTCAGCGCAGCCGCCACGCTGACCCACAGCACATAGGGCGCGAACAGCGCCCCCGCGATCCAGTTCACCTGCCACATGGCCAGCATGGTCAGCGCCACCATCAGCCACAGGATCGACACGATCACCATGCCCGCCCCCATCCGCTTGAGGCCGAAGAAAACCGGCGTCCACAGCGCGTTGAACCCGATCTGTGCCGCCCACAGCGCCATGGCCTGCCCCGATCCGGGTTCATTGGCGACCAGCGCGCCCGCAGCACTCATGCAGAAATAAAGCGTGGTCCATGCCACCGGAAACAGCCAGTTCGGCGGGTTCCACGACGGTTTTCGCAAGGCGGCATACCATGCGCCCGTGGGGAACAGCGCCCCCGTGGCCGCCGCCGCACCGCAGGCCACCAGCAGCGTGAAGAAGATCGCATAATCCATCAGGGCCGCTCCGTTGCTTTGATTGCGTAGCGACATAGTGCCCCGAAGGGTTCCGTCCAAGCGGCAGGGTCAGGCCATGCCGCGATCCCGCGCCTCGAGCTGGGCCAGAACCGACAGCAGCGCCTCGGACCGCGCTTTGCGTGGCGCACCTTGCGCCGCCGTGACCAGAAAGGCCACCTCGGGTTCGGGGGCCGCGTGCAGGCGGGCGGGAACGGGGGCTATCGCGGTTGCCGCCGCCCGGATCGTGGCCAGTGCCAGCCAGCCCAGCTTGGCCGCCGTTCCCGTACGGGCGCGCTGCGTGACCGAATCATACCCCGCGGCCCGCACCTGCCCGCCGATGCCCGCATAGACATGCCGCGCCGCCAGAATACCGGGGCGGCAGGCCAGCGGCAGGCGCGGCACCCCCGCCTCGGACCGCAGATAGAGCCTGTCCGCCTCGTCCAGCAGGCGCCGCGTCACGCGCCGAACGCCGGCCGAGGCCGTGGGCGCGGCCAGAAACGCATCGGCCGCGATCCCTTCATCCGCCAGCCAGTCGAGCGGCAGGTAGATCCGGCCCGCCCGCGCATCTTCGCCCACATCGCGGGCGATGTTGGTCAGTTGCATCGCAAGGCCCAGATCGCAGGCCCGCGCCAACGCGTCACCATCGCGCACGCGCATCAGCACGCACATCATGGCCCCGACCGCCGCCGCCACCCGCGCCGAATAATCCAGAACACCCGACAGCGTATCATAGCGCCGCCCAACCGCATCCCAGGCAAAGCCTTCCAGCAACGCCTCGGGCAGGGCGCGGGGCATATCGTATTCCTCGACCACCCGCGCAAAGGCACGGTCCGCCGCCGCATCGCGCGGCCGCCCGCGATAGACAAGGTCCAGCCGGTCGCGCAGGGACAGCACGGCGCCTGCCTTATCCTCGCCCTCGTCCACCGCATCATCGGCCAGACGGCAAAAGGCATAAAGCGCCAGCGACGCATCGCGCACGCGCGGTGGCAGCAGTTTTGATGCCGCATGGAACGACAGCGACCCCGTCCTGATCGCCTCGCGGCATTCGGCCATGTCGCGGGCGGCAAGGTCGCCCGCGCGCAGATCCGGCGTGAAATGCCCGCCTGAGATTGTCATTCCGCAGCTACCGGCAATTCGGGCGGCAATTCGGGCAGCGACCGCACCGCGCCACGCGGCGCATCGGGCACCAGCGTGCCCAGCACCTCGGCCGTGCCCACAACGCCGGGCAGGCCCGCGCCGGGATGGGTTCCCGCCCCCGCCAGATACAGGCCCGGCAGTTCCTCGCTTACATTATGGGGGCGGAAATAGGCCGATTGCAGGATGCGCGGCTCGATCGAGAAGCCTGCGCCATAGGGCGAAAGGTAACGGTCGCGGAACGTCTCGGGCGTGAAGGTCAGGCTTTCGCTGATGCGGTCGCGGAAACCCGGGATCAGCCGTTCCTCAAGCATCGCCGCCATCTTCTCGCGGTAGCGCGGTTCCTCGGTCGCCCAATCGACCCCGCCAAAGCCCAGATGCGGCACGGGTGACAGGGCATAAAAGGTATCATCCCCGTCCGGCGCAGCCGAAGGATCGGTCACACTGGGGCGGTGGACATAAAGGCTCATGTCATCGGCCAGACGGCCACGGATGAAGATGTCCTTGATATGCTCGCGGTAGCGCGGGCCCACCACGATGGAATGGTGGCCGACATCGCGCCACATGGCGCGCGTGCCCTTGGTACCGAAATACCAGACATAAAGCCCCATCGACCAGCGCGACCGCTTCAGCCGCGCATCCGTCCAGCGCTTGCGCGGCAGGTTACGCAAAAGGCGGGTATAGGTGTGGCCGGCATCGGCATTGCTGACCACGACAGCGGCCCGCATCACCGCGCCCCCGGCCAGCCGTACGCCCGATGCGCGGCCGCCCTCGGTAAGGATTTCGTCCACCTCGGTGCCGTGCAGCACCTCGCCGCCCTGTGCCACGACAACCCGCGCCATGGCATCGGCAATCGCCTGCACGCCGCCCATCGCGTAATGCACCCCGAACTGTTTTTCAAGGTGACTGACAAGGATATACATCGACGTCACGTTGAACGGATCGCCGCCGATGAACAGCGGATGGAACGACAGCGCAAAGCGCAGATGTTCGTCCCTGACCCGCCCCGCCGCATGGGCATAGACCGACCGGTCAGCCCGAAGCCATGCGAATTTCGGCAGCACCCTTACCAGATCGGCAAAGCGGTGCATCGACCGGCGGCCAAGGTCTTCGAAGCCGAACCAGTAGCGCGCCTCGCTGTCTTTCAGGAATTTGCGATAGCCCGCCAGATCGCCGGGCGAGATGCGCGCCACCTCGGCCTGCATCGCGGCATCGTTCTGCCGGGCGGTAAAGGTTTCGCCATCGGGAAAGCGGATCTCGTAGAATGGCTCCATCGGCACAAGGCGCACGTCGCGGTCGAAATCGCGCCCGCAGGCGGCCCACAACTCGCGCAGGCCCTGCGGCACGGTCACGATGGTGGGGCCAAGGTCAAAGCGATGCCCGCCTTGGGTGATCGACGATCCCCGTCCGCCCGCGCGGTCAAGCCGGTCAATCACCGTCACCCGCCACCCCTTGGCCCCCAGCCGCATGGCCGAGGCAAGGCCCCCCAGCCCTGCACCGATCACAATGGCATGGTTTTCGTCCGTGGCGGCGGGGTTCGGGCGCATCTGGGTCATGGCAACGATGATAGACTGTCCAGTTTGATTGACAATAGCTGTCTTTACTGCGGCAAATTGCGGGATTTTCCTTCCACTTGGCGCAAAGCAATGTCAGACTAGGTTTACACATTGCGCCAGCCGCAGCAAAGGACCACGGCCATTTCCACCGTCAGCCTTAGCCTTTACCGCTTTGACGGCCTGATGCCCCGCCTGTGGGTGATCGGACAGATGGCGCTTGCCCGTCTTGCGCTTAGGCGCGAATCGCGGGCGCTGTTCTGGAAGCTGTGCGGGTCCGGCACCGGCGAAGGCTTTACCCCGCGCCCGAACTGGGGCGTCTGGGCGATCCTTGCCGTCTGGCCCGACGAGGCGACCGCCCGTGACCGCATCGGCCATGGCCCGGTCTGGCAGGCATGGCGCGGCAAGGCGACGGAAAGCTGGACGATCTTTCTTGATCCCGTCTCGGCGCGCGGATCGTGGGCAGGGGTCAACCCGTTTCTGCCCGCTGGCCCCCGCGCCACGCCGCCCGGCCCCTTGGCCGCGCTGACCCGCGCCACGGTGAAACCCGCCCGCGCCCTGCGCTTCTGGGCGCGGGTGCCGTCGATCTCGGCGGTGATCGGCAGCGATCCCAACGTCGCCTTCAAGATCGGCATCGGAGAGGTGCCGCTTCTGCATCAGGTCACCTTTTCGGTCTGGCCCGATGCCGCCAGCATGGCCGCCTTTGCCCGTGGTGACGGTCCGCATGGACGCGCCATCGCAGCCGTGCGCGAAGGCCATTGGTTCCAGGAAGAGCTTTACGCCCGCTTTCACGTGCTGGGCGGTGTCGGCACATGGAATGGCAGCGACCCGCTTGCCGCCCTGCCGATGGCGGAGGCCGCATGACACCGCGCGCCCCCCTTTCTGCCGGTTCGGCCCCCGCCCCGGGCGCAGGCCGCCGACATCCCCAACCTTGCGGATTTTCTTGCAAAATCCGGTTCGCTGGATAGGTCCAATGAAACAACCCTTCCCCTTCTCTGCCATCGTCGGCCAAGAGGCGATGAAACAGGCGATGATCCTGACGGCCATCGACCCTGCCATCGGCGGTGTGCTGGTCTTTGGCGACCGAGGCACCGGCAAATCCACCGCCGTCCGCGCCCTAGCCGCCCTGCTGCCGGAAATCGACGCGGTCGAAGGCTGCCCCGTCAATTCGGCCCGCGTGGCCGATGTGCCCGACTGGGCGCAGGGGGCGACGGGCCGCATGATCCGCAAACCCACCCCCGTGATCGACCTGCCCCTGGGCGTGACCGAAGACCGCGTGGTGGGCGCGCTGGATATCGAACGCGCCCTGACACGCGGCGAAAAGGCGTTCGAGCCCGGCCTGCTTGCCCGCGCCAACCGTGGCTATCTGTACATAGACGAGGTCAACCTGCTGGAAGACCACATCGTCGATCTGCTGCTCGACGTGGCCCAATCGGGCGAGAATGTGGTGGAACGCGAGGGGTTGTCGATCCGCCACCCCGCCCGCTTTGTGCTGGTCGGGTCGGGCAACCCCGAAGAGGGGGAATTGCGCCCGCAACTGCTTGACCGGTTCGGCCTGTCGGTCGAGGTGACCTCGCCGCGCGATGTGGAAACGCGGGTCGAGGTGATCCGCCGCCGCGACGCCTACGACTCGAACTACGGCGCCTTCATCGAAACATGGCGCCCGCAGGATGCCGCCCTGCGCGACCGCATCCTTGCCGCCCGCGCCGCCCTGCCCGCGCTGTCCACCCCCAACACTGTGCTGCACGATTGCGCGAGCCTGTGCATCGCCATCGGGTCCGACGGGCTGCGGGGCGAGCTGACCCTGCTGCGCGCCGCCCGTGCCATGGCCGCTTTAGAAGGCGACGATGCCGTGGGCCGTATCCACCTCAAGGCCGTGGCCCCCATGGCCCTGTCGCACCGCCTGCGCCGCGATCCGCTGGACGAGGCGGGGTCCACCGCCCGCGTGATCCGCGCCGTGTCCGAGGTGCTGCCCTGACCGAAACCCCGCCCCAAAGCCGTATGGAAACCGCGCTGGCGCTTTTGGCCATCGATCCGGCAGGGCTGCGCGGGCTGTGGCTGCGGGCGCGGTCCGGCCCCGTGCGCGATGCGGTGACGGCGGCGCTGTCGGCCCTGCCCCTGCCGCTGCGGCGGCTGCACCCCACCGTGGCGGATGAGGCGCTGTATGGCGGGCTGGACCTTGCCGCCACGCTGGCCACCGGACAGCAGCAGGTGACGGCGGGGTTGCTGGCAACGCCTGCCGCGCTGGTGCTGACAATGGCCGAACGCTGCCCGCCCGGGCTGGCCGCCCGTCTGGCAGCCGCCGTGGATACAGGACACCACACACTGGTCGCGCTGGACGAAGGGGCCGATGACGACGAAACCCTTCCCCCCGCCTTGTCCGACCGGCTGGCCCTGTTCCTCGATCTCGGGGCCGAGGTCTGGTCAGACCTACCCGCCCCCGCGCCCGATGCCGCCCGCCTTGCCGGTGCCCGTGCCCGCCTTGCCCGGCTGGCGCTTGCCCCCGCGCAGCTTGACGCGCTGACCCGCGCCGCCGCCGAACTGGGCATCACCTCGCTGCGCGCACCGATGCTCGCCGCCGCTGCCGCCCGCGCCCATGCCGCGTGGTGCGGGCGTGATGCCGCCACCGATGCCGACCTGACGGCCGCCGCCGAACTGGTCTATGCCCACCGCGCCCTGCCCGTGGCCGAAAGCCAATCACAGCAAGACCAACCCGAACCGCCGCCCCCCGCGCCCGATACCGGCGAAGAACCCGACAGCGCCGCCGACCCGCAACCCGACAGCCTGCCGACCGAGATGCTGGTCGAAGCCGCGCTTGCCGCGCTGCCGCCCGACCTGCTGGCGCAGCTTGCCGCAGGCCGTGCCAACCGCAGCGCCAAATCTGCTGCCGGATCGGGGGCCGCCCATTCCGGCAACCGCCGTGGCCGCCCCCTGCCCTCGCGTCCCGGCCGGATTGCCCAAGGGGCACGCATCGATCTTGTGGCCACGCTCCGCGCCGCCGCCCCGTGGCAACCCCTGCGCCGCCGCAGCGCCGACCGTCCCGATGCGGCACTTCTGGTCCGCGCCGCCGATATCCGCGTCAAACGCTTTCGCGAAACGTCCGACCGCGTGCTGATCTTTGCCGTCGATGCGTCAGGCTCTGCCGCCTTTGCCCGTCTGGCCGAGGCGAAGGGCGCAGTCGAATTGCTGCTGGCCGCGGCTTACGCCCGCCGCGATCATGTGGCGCTGCTGGCCTTTCGCGGTGCGGCAGCCGAACTGATCCTGCCGCCCACCCGGTCGCTGGTGCAAACCAAGCGCCGCCTTGCGGGCCTGCCGGGGGGGGGCGGCACGCCGCTGGCCCATGCGCTGCAAATGGCGCTGGCAACAGCCACGCAGGCAAGGGCACGGGGGTTGACCCCCACCATCGCCATCCTGACCGACGGGCGCGGCAATATCGCGCTTGACGGCGCGCCCGACCGTGCGCGGGCGGAAGAAGACGCGACCCGCCTTGCCCGCCTGATTCGCGCCAGCGGCACGCCCGCGCTGGTGATCGATGTCGCCAACCGCCCCCAGCCCGCGCTGCGTGGCCTTGCGGCACTGATGGACGCCCCTTACATCGCCCTGCCCCGCGCCGATGCCCACAGGCTGAGCGCGGCTTTGGGCGCGGCGCTTGACGGCTAGATGGACCCCGCCCGCCTTTCGCCCGACTGGCCGCTGCGCGACAGCCTGCGCCGCGTGCAAAGCCGCCCGCATGACTGGTGCCTTGCCGATCTTGGCGCGCAAGACGCCCCCGCCCTGCTTTTGCTGCATGGCGCGGGCGGATCGGCGCACAGCTTCCGCGCGCTTGCCCCGCTGCTGGCCCCGCATTACCGGCTGATCATCCCCGATCTGCCCGGCCAAGGCTGCACCCGCGCGGGCAGCCGCAGCCGCTTTGGCCTTGATCCCATGGCCGAAGACATCGCCACGCTGTGCGCCACCCTTGGCGTGACACCCTTTGCCGCAATCGGCCATTCCGCCGGTGCCGCCATCGCCCTGCGTCTGGCCGAACTTGTGCCCCTGCGCGGTGTCGCGGGCATCAATGCGGCGCTCGGATCGTTCGAAGGGGCGGCGGGCGTGCTGTTTCCGCTGCTGGCCCGCGCCCTTGCCGCAGCGCCCTTCGTGCCCAATCTTGTCTCGCGGCTTTGGGGCACGCCGCAAACCGTGGCACGCCTGCTTGCCTCGACCGGATCGCCGCTCGATGCCGCAGGGCAGGCGCAATATCTGGCCCTTGTGCGCGATGCGGCCCATGTCGATGGCACCTTGGGTATGATGGCAGGCTGGCGGCTTGACGCGCTGCTGGCCCGCCTTCCGGCGCTGGCAACGCCTGCGCTGCTGATCGCCTCGACCGGCGACAAGGCGGTTCCGGCGCGCATTTCCGCCGATGCCGCGCGCCGCATGCCGCAGGCGCGCTATGCCGAATTGCAGCACTTCGGCCATCTGGTCCATGAAGAGGCGGCCGATGCCGTGGCCGCCCTGCTGTTGCCATGGCTGGCCGACCGTTCGGCCGACCCGCCGCGCTAAAGACCGCCGAAGATACGCGTGCGGTGTTCGGCAAGATAGATGCGCAGCCATGGCGTGAACCGCCCGGGGCGCGCGGCAACATCGGCGGCCAGCGCGTCCAGATCGGCCCATGCGGTGGCCATCACCTCGGCCGGATCGGGCGCAAGCGCAAGGCCCGCAGTCGCGCGCGCCAGAAACACATCGACCACCTCGTGCTCGATCAACCCCGCGCCCACATCGGCGCGGTATTCCAGACGGTCGGCAAAGGCGACGTCCAGCCCCGTGATCCCCAGCTCCTCGCGCAGGCGGCGCGTGGCGCAGGCGGCGGCATCCTCGTCCCAGCGCGGATGGGTGCAGCAGGTATTCGTCCAAAGACCGGGCGTGTGATACTTGCCCATCGCCCGCTGTTGCAGCAGCACGCGCGGCCCATCCATCACAAAGACCGACACCGCCTTGTGCCGCAGGCCCCGCCGATGCACCTCGAGCTTGCCGACCGGCACCAGCCGCCCGTCCACCCATGCGGGCACCATCTCTTCCGCGATCACGTCCATCTTGCCGTCACACCCAGCTTGGGCTGACCAGACGCAGCAGATGCGCCATGTTCTTCACCCCGATCTTCAGATGCGCCAAGGGGCGCGCCGATACCAGTTTCTTGTTCATATAGGCTTCAAAGGTCAATTTCTGCACATCGACATCATGGCACAGGCTGACGAAGCGCTCGCGCCGTTCGTCCGACCGGTAATAGGCATCCTGCATCGACCGCAAGACCCGGAACACCGTGCCATGCTCTTTCATGAACAGCTTGCGCGCCAGTTTCAGATCGCGTGCCCGACCCGAGGCAAGCATCGCCTGCACCGCAGTGGCCGCCACGCGGCCCCCCACCATGGCATAGTAAATCCCCTCGCCCGAGGACGGGGCCACAACCCCCGCCGCATCGCCCGCCAGCACCACGTCGCGCCCGTTATCCCAACGGTCGAGCGGTTTCAGCGGAATGGGCGCGCCTTCCTTGCGGATCGTCTCGCACCCCGCCAGCCCCGCGCTTTCGCGCAAGGCGGCAGTCGCCTGTTTCAGATCGACGCCATCCACCTCGGTCCCCATGCCGACACTTGCATTGTCGCCATGCGGGAAGATCCAGCCATAGAAATCGGGGCTGATGCGCCCGTCATAAATCACTTCGCAGCGCTTGGGGTCGTATTGTTCCGATGCGGGCGGCGCCTTGATAATCTCGTGATAGGCGATGACATAAGGGATACGGTCGCCCCCCGGCACCTCGGCCCGCGCCACGGCAGACCGCGCGCCATCGGCCCCGATCACCAGTTTCGTCGCACTGCGCCGCTCTTCCCCGCTGGCCTTGTCGCGCCAGACGACATGGGTGCCATCCACATCCCGTTCGACCCGCAGGAAGGTGCCGGACAACCGCTCTGCCCCCGCCTCGGCGGCGCGCTTGCGCAGGTATTCGTCGAAATGTTCGCGGTCCACCATGCCGACAAAACCGTTCTCGATGGGAATATCGACCTGCCGCCCCGTGGGCGAAATCATCCGCGCCGTGGTGATGCGGGCGACCAGCATCCCCGGATCGATCTGGAAATCACGGATCGCACGGGGCGGGATCGCCCCGCCGCAGGGTTTGATCCGCCCCGCCCGATCCAGCATCGCCACACGGTGCCCCGCCTGTGCAAGGTCTTCCGCCGCGACCGCCCCCGAAGGACCGCCGCCGACCACGAATACGTCAAATCCCATGGCTCATTCTCCCGGAACGAGTTGCGTTTGCGAAGGATGCGCGCCGCGCCCTTCGATGATCTTCGCGGCCAAGGCCGCCGACAGCACGAACAGCCCCGCCTCGGCCAGAAACACCGCGCCAAAGGCCTGCTGCGCGGGCATGACCAGCCGCAGCAAATCGACCGAGGCAGCACCCAGCAATCCGCCGAAGCCCGCCGCCAGCGCCTGCGCGGCCCCCCACAGGCCCATGCGCGTGCCTTCCCGCGCATCGCGGCCCCGCCCCGCCAGCGCCATCATCGACCCGATGGCCGCCACCGCGAACATCCCGTTGAACAGGCCCAGCGACACGACCGCCATCGTCAGCCCCGCCCCCGCAGCCCCCAGCCCCGCAATCGCCACCAGCGATGCGGCAGACCCCAGACAGCCCGCCATCACCCACATCCGCAGCGACCCGATGCGAAAGCCCGTGGCGGCAATGCCCACCAGCACCATCCCCGCGAACACCCCGCCATTCTGCGCCCCCGAAAGCCGTGTGCTTTCGCCGGGGCTCATGGCAAAGACCAGCCCCGCATAGGGTTCGAGGATCAGTTCCTGAAGGAAATAGGCGGTCATCGACAGAAAGATGAACAGAGTGAAGGCCCTTGCCGCAGGCTCGGCCCAGATCTCGGCCATGCCCTGGCGGAAGGGAAGGTTGTCCGCCTCGCGCTCGGCCAGCACGCGGGCCTCGATGCCCCAGACGGAAGCCGTGGTCAGCACCACCGCCCCGCCGGTGACGCAAGCCACGATCTTCAGCAGCAGCGCCGGCGAATAGGGGTCAAGCAGCGCCCCCACCGTGCCCGCCGTGACGGCAATGCCAAGGATCATCATCAGCCATGTGATCGTCGCCGCCGCCGCCCTGCGCCGGGGTTCGGTCGCCGTGGCCAGCAAGGCCAGAAGCGAGGTGCCCGATGCTCCCACCCCCACCCCGATCAGGGCATAGGCCAGCACCGACAGCGCCAGCCCCGCCACGGGCTGGAACCCCATCACCACCACGCCCGCCGCCGCCAGAAACCCGCCCGCGCCCAGCGCGGCCATGCCCCCGATGATAAAGGCCGTGCGGTTGCCCCGCGTGTCGGACCGATAGCCCCAGTTCGGCCGCGTGATCTGGATGCCATAATGCAAGGCGACCAGCAGCCCCGGCAGCACGGCCGGAAGCGCCAGTTCCACCACCATCAGCCGGTTCAGCGTCGATGTGGTCAGCACCACCACCGCGCCAAGGCACATCTGCACCAGCCCGAGACGGAAGATTTGCAGCCAAGACAGCTTCATGCCAGCCCCCGCAACGCAAAGGCCGATACCATCATGCCGGTGACGTAAAGTACGACACCCGTGCCATTATACCACGGCGCCTTGCCCTTGGGGTCGCGGAACAGCACGCGCATGGCGGCCAGTTGCGCCACGATCAGCGCGGCCACCGCCAGCGCGTGCCACGGCTTGCCGAACACCACCAGCAGCGCCACGACCAGCGCCTGCGCCATGCCCATCACCGTGCAGGCGATCCGCGCCGCCACCTCGGGCCCCAGCACCACGGGCAAGGACCGCACACCATGCTGGCGGTCGCCCTCCAAGGCCTTGAAATCGTTCAGCGTCATGATGCCATGTGCGCCCAGCGCATATAGCAGCGCGATGGCAACCACCTCGAACCGCGGCGCGGCCCCCAGCAGCACCGCCGCCCCCGTGAACCACGGCAGGCCCTCGTAAGACAGGCCCACCAGACCCGGCCCCCACCAGCCCGACCGCTTCAGCCGCACGGGTTCGGCCGAATAGGCCCATGCGGCCAGCACGCCCGCCACGGTGGCATAAAACCCCCAAGGGCCAAGCGCGGCACCCATGGCAAGGCTCAGCCCCGTCATCGCCAGCGCGATCCACAGCCCCCAGCGCCCCGGTATCCGCCCCGAAGGAATCGGCCGGTCGGGTTCGTTCACCGCATCGACATGCCGGTCGCACCAGTCATTCGCCGCCTGTGACATGCCGCAGACCACCGGCCCCGACAGGATCATCCCCAGCAGCACCAGTGGCCAATGCCCCGCCAGCGGAACACCTGCGGAAACCGAGCCGCAAAGATAGGCCCAGATCGGCGGAAACCACGTGATGGGCTTGATCAGCCGCAGCATGGCACGCGGTTCGGGGTAAAGGCGGGGGGTCAGGGCGCTGACTGTCATATGTCAAGTAAACCTCACAAAGCAGAGTCGGGCAAGCAGGATATGTAAGTTTAAGTTTACACACGGCCCACAATAGGGGGCTGCCGCCCCCGAACGCGGCAAGCGCGTTCTCCCCCGCGAGTATTTGGGCAAGGATGAAACAGCCCCCTTCACCTTTGCCCAAATACTCCCGGGGGGTGAGGCCCGCAGGGCCGAGGGGGGCGGGAAGCCCCCCTTTGCACCGCCTGCCCCTATCCCCGCGGCAAAATCACAAAGCGGCAGACCGTTCCGCCCAGACCCGCACATTCCTCTTCCCGCACAGCGCAGTCGCGCCAGACGAGTCTAGCGAACAGGCACCGGAATACGGCGGCGTGCCACAGGCAGGCATGGCCCCGTTCCGCCAAGGGGTTCGCCGCAAGCTCGAAGGTCACGGGCGACAGGCGCGCCAGCCGGAACCGCCCCGATCCGGCAAAGGTCCAGGCATGGCGGGCGATGGCCCGCGCCAGCACCCGCGCGCCCAGACCAGCAGGCAGGGCGCGGATCAGCAGCCGGGCGGGCGCCGGGATGCGGTGGCGCAGGATATACTCCGCCGTCGCCCCCCCCGCCGCGACCAGCAACGCATCGGCGCGGTCGGGCAAGGCCGCCCGCACCGCGCGATGGACCGCCACCGCCTCGGCTTGCGGGATCATGCCGCTGTCTGGCGGCGGCAGGCGCAGCCCTGCCAGCACGCGGTCGCGCATCGGGCGGCCCAGGTCGGCATCGAGCACCGCCATGACCTGCAACACCGCATTCGGCCCGATCATTGCCCCCGAAGCGATCATTCCGCCATCTGCTCTTTCCCGCCACCACAGGCCGCCACATCGGCGGGCATACGGAAGCTACGCTCCACCGCCCGCTCTTTCATCTGGCCTTTCACCGCCGCCCGCCGCTCGGCTGCCCGCGCCGCGCGGTCGGCGCTTGCCTCCCAATCGGCCATCTGCGCCTCGGCAATCTGGCGCGTGTCGTCAAAGTGGAAATCGACCGAGGCTTTGGTCTGCGGCCCCCAATAGCCCGCCTTGCCAAGGTCATAGAAGGTGCGCCCCACCCCCGCCTTGAGGAACGCCTTCAGGCAGCCGAGCAGATAGCGCCGCCGGAACCCCGTGCCGCGCCACGGGTAATGGAACAGCGCCTTTTTCATGTAGAAGCGGCGGTAATTCTTCATCACACCGTCCAAGAGTTCGCCCCGCGTCAGAGCGGCGGGTTTCATGATCGGGGTGACGAAATTGTATTTCGAGAAATCGAATACCTCGACCTGATCGCGGATGTCCTGAAACAGCGGGGTAAAGGGCCAGGGCGTATACATCGACCAGTTGGCCAGATCGGGCTGCCAGTCCCATGCCATCTGATAGGTTTCCTCCAGGGTCTCGGCGGTTTCGTTGTCCAGCCCCACGATGAACTGTGCCTCGGTGAAGATATCGGCCTCGCGCAGCAGGCGGATCGCCTCTTTGTTCTGGGCGACCGTGGTTTCCTTGTTGAACAGGTCCAGCTTCAACTGCGCCGCAGCTTCGGTGCCAAGCGATACATGCACCAGCCCCGCCTTGCGGTAGAATTTCAGCAGATCGCGGTCACGGTAGATATCGGTCACGCGGGTGTTGATGCCCCACTTCACCCGCTCGTTCAGGCCGCGGTCGATCAGTTCCTGACAGAATTCGACGAATTTCTTCTTGTTGATCGTCGGCTCTTCGTCCGCAAGGATGAAGAACCCGACACCGTGATCTTCCACCAGCCGTTCGATTTCATCCGCCACCTTTTTCGGATCGCGCACGCGGTAATCGCGCCAGAATTTCCATTGCGAACAGAAGGAACAGGTGAAGGGGCATCCCCGCGCCATGTTGGGGATGGCGACCTTCACCCCAAGCGGGACGTAGATGTATTTGTCCCAGTCGAGGATCGACCAGTCGGGGTCGATGGCATCAAGGTTCTTGACCGTGGCCGCCGCCTGGGTCGCCACGATCTCGTCGCCCTCGCGGAAGGCGAGCCCCTTGATCTTGCGCCGGTCGGCGGGCCAGCGCCCCTGCTCCACCGCCTGCATCAGGGCCACCACGATCTCTTCGCCCTCGCCCCGCACGATCACATCGACCTGGGGCGCTTCGGACAGCACCTGCCGGAACATGAAGGTGGCATGGATGCCGCCCAGCACGCGCAGCGCATCGGGCGCCACCTCGGCCGCGATCTGCAACACCGCCTCGGCCTCGTAGATCGCGGGGGTGATGGCGGTGGTGCCCACCACATCGGGGCGCAATTCGGCCAGTCGCGCGCGCAGCGCCTCGGGGCCGATATGGTGGGTCATCGCGTCGATGAAATGGATGTCGTCAAACCCCGCCGCCCGCAGCGATCCGGTCAGATAGGCGACCCAGGCGGGGGGCCAGTTCCCCGCAATCTCGGCCCCGCCGGAATGGTAATTCGGGTGGATGAAAACGATCCGCATCCTGCGCGCCCTCTGATGTTGTCAACCCAAGTTGACACATCACGGGCAGCCTGCATTGACACAGGTCAAATGCAGGCCGGTGCAGCCCTATTCATCGCCCTTGTTGATCAGCCCGAACTTGCGCAGCTTGACATAAAGCGACTGGCGCGACAGCGACAGCATCTCGGCCGCCGCAACGCGGTTGTTGCGGGTCAGCTCTAGCGCGGTCTCGATGCACATCTTCTCGATCACATCCGTCGTCTCGGCCACGATATCCTTGAGCGTGGACGACCCCACCAGTTCCATCACATTGCGCACCCCGTCATCCGACTGCCCGCCCGCGGGGCGGCGCAGGGATTCGGCGCGGCTGGCATCGCGCACCACCAGAACAAGCGTGGGATTGGGCCGGTCATTCAGCCATGTGGCCGAAATCTCGACCGCGATCTGGCCCATGAAATCGGTGGTCAGGCGTGTCGCATACATCCGCAACTGGCCCGTGCGCTTCACATTGTCGATCAGCACGCGCAGGTCCACCGCGCCCCGCGCCAGAAAATCGGCCAGCGACCGGCCCTTGATGGCGGCCATGTTGGCGGTGTCGGTCAGGTTCAGGAAGGCTTCGTTCGCCGCGCGGATATTACCCTCACCATCGGCAAAAACGATGCCATCCACCCCTTCGTGATACAGCCGCGACAGGTTGTTGGCCAGTTCGTCCGTCACCGACCCGCCCTGCTGCGCGGTATCAAGCTGGCAGAGCAAGATCCGCTCGCCCGCCGCGCGGAACACCGTGGGCGTCACGAACAGCCGCTTTTGCGACCGCCGCGCCGTCAGTTCGATGGGGGCATTGCGCTCGGCCACGGCAAGGTTGGACATGCTTTCCAGAAACTCGCCGCGCCGCCGCCCTTCGAATTCCTGCGCAATGGCCGCGCCGATCAGATCGCCCCGCGCCCCGCCCAACAGCACAGCCGCCGCAGGGTTCAGGTCGGTGATCCGCCCGGACCCCATCGCCACCATGATGATCGGATCGCGCGACACTTCCATCAGCACGCGATAGCGGGTGTCCAGCTCGCGCTGGCTTTCGTAATCGCGTTCCAGCGCCAGTTGGGCATGGACCAGTTGCTGCTGCACCTCGGCCACGGGGCGCAGGTCGCGACCCATCATCAGAAGCGAATCGTCCCGCCCAATGCGATGCACGGCATAGCGCACCGGAAATTCCCAATGCACCCGGTCCGAATGGTTCAGCTCAAGCGCCATGCCCTGCATGCGCGACACATGCGGATCGTCCAGCCGCGCCTCGAACTTGCGGTTGCTTTCATCGGTCAGCACGTCGCGCAACTGGCAGCCTTCCCAATCGGTCAGTTGGCCGAAGCTGCGATGATTGGGGTTCACCATCACCGATATGATCCGCCGCGCGGGCGACACCAGCAACGCGATATCGGACGCTGTCGCCAGAATCTCGCCCAACAGGTCGGGCGCGATCAGCGGCAGCTTGCCACCATTCAAAAGATGTCTGCCGTCGGTTGTCACTGCGTTTCCAGCTTCCTGCCAAAGGCCCGGCTTGCGGGCCCGAACGGTCCAACACGCATAAGCCTATCCATCCGACGCCACCGCATTTCCCAAAAGTCCCAGCACCTGCAAGGCGTGTTCGATATCGTTCGTCACGACATCAGCCCCGGTTCCGGCAACGGTGTATTCGCCACTTTCCAGCACAGCCCCGCCAACAGCGATCTTGAGCGCCCCTTGGGTCGCATCCTTCAGCGTTTTGACAAGTTTGGCACAAGTTTCAAGCCTTTCGTGGCACGCGACCGAGATCAGCGCCGCCCCGAAAGCACGTTCGCGCACAAAGGCCGCCAGAACCGGCGCCGACTCGCCCACACGCAGGCTGACCGACACCCCGCTGCGCCGCAACCGCGAGGCCAGCACCATCGCCCCCAGCGAATGCTGCTCGCCCTCGGGCAGGATCAGCAAAAGCGTGGGGCCATCTCCGGCCTCGGCGGCATCGGCCACCCAATCCTGCCCGATGTCGCGCAAGATCGATTGCAGCCGCGCGCTGCCCATCGTCACTTCGGCAAAGGTGGCGCAATCCAGCGCCCAATCGGCCCCCAGACGCCGCGCCACTTCGGGAATATACATATCGGCCAGCATCGAGGGCGATATCTTGGCGCGTTTGAGGTCGGGCCGCATCTGGCCAAAGGCATCGGGGTCGAAGGACACCACCGCCTTCATCAGCCGCTGCACCACCGCCTCGTTCAGCACGGTCGAATCGCGTGGATCGCCCTTCACCAGACGCGACACCACCTCGGCGGCGAAATGCGCCACCCGGTCCGTGTCTTTCATCCTTGAAGCGTCGCCCATCGAGCCCTCCATCCGGCCTGCCGCCCTGCCCCGCACCGGTAGATGCGTGGTCGGCAACCGGACCTGTCGGAAATCGGATATCACGCGAAGCGGTATCGCGCACGCCAACTCTGCAAGATCCTCACCTGCACTGTCTGCCCCGCGGTACGGATTGTCAAAGCAAATTGACACCAAATCAGGAACACCGGCGGCAACCCCGCCCTGTTTGCCTGATTTCATGGCATTTTCTTCAAGAAAATAATCATTCGGCCACAAGCACGCTGTAAAGAGCGGCGAACAAGTCTTGCTCCGCAATATGTAAGTTTTGATTGACACTCCGCCCCGCAAGACTACGTTGAGGCCAAGACCCGAGATGAAAAGGCGTCGCAAGATGCACCCGCACCACCCAGCCACGCCGCGCAAACGGCTCTACACCAAAGAGCAGCGCGCCCGTCGCGATGCCACGCGCTGGACACTGGTGCAGGGGATTCTCGCCCCCGCCCAGTTTCTTGCCTTTGCCGTCTCGTTGGGGCTGGTGCTGCGCTTCCTGCTCACCGGCGAAGGCTATGGCGCGGCAACCGTCTCGATCCTGGTCAAGACGGGCTTTCTCTACGTGATCATGGTCACCGGCGCGATCTGGGAAAAGGTGGTGTTCGGCCAATACCTGTTCGCCCCCGCCTTCTTCTGGGAAGACGTGTTCAGCTTTGCCGTGATCGGCCTTCACACCCTGTATATCGTCGCGCTTTTCAACGGCTTCCTCGGTCCGACCGGGCTGATGGCGCTGGCCCTGCTGGCCTATGCGACCTATGCAATCAACGCGGGCCAGTTCATCTGGAAACTGCGCCTCGCCCGGCTCGACATGGCCCGCAGCGACGGGGTGGCGGCATGAGCCTCGACCTTCCCCCCAACCTCGGTCAGGCAGGCGGATGCCGCACCTCTCCGGTGCTGAAGGAACGCGGCCAGCGCGAGGTGTTCTGCGGCCTTACCGGCATCATCTGGCTGCACCGCAAGATGCAGGATGCCTTCTTCCTTGTGGTGGGCAGCCGCACCTGCGCCCACCTGTTGCAAGCGGCCGCCGGCGTGATGATCTTTGCCGAACCCCGCTTCGGCACAGCGATTCTCGAAGAAAAAGATCTCGCCGGTCTGGCCGATGCCAATGCCGAACTGGACCGCGAAGTTGCGCGCCTGCTGTCGCGGCGGCCCGACATCAAACAACTTTTCCTCGTCGGCTCCTGCCCGTCCGAGGTGATCAAGCTCGACCTTGCCCGCGCGGCAGAACGCCTGTCGGGCCTGCATTCGCCCCATGTGCGGGTCTATAACTATTCCGGATCGGGCATCGAAACCACCTTCACCCAAGGCGAGGATGCCTGCCTTGCCGCCATGGTCCCTTCACTGGCAGGCACCACCGCGCGCGAACTGCTGGTCGTGGGCGCCCTGCCCGATGTGGTCGAAGACCAGTGCCTGTCGCTACTGGCCGATCTTGGCATCGGCCCCGTGCGCATGCTGCCCGCCCGCCGCTCGGGCGATCTTCCGGCCGTGGGTGCGAACACCGTCTTTGCCCTTGTCCAGCCCTTCCTTGGCGACACGCACGCGGCGCTTACCCGCCGCGGCGCCCGCCACATCGCCGCCCCCTTCCCCTTCGGAGAGGAAGGCACCACCCTCTGGCTGCGCGCTGTGGCCCGCGAATTCGGCGTCGATGACGCCACCTTCGACCGCGTTACCGCCGCCCCCCGCGCCCGCGCCCGCAAGGCCGTGGCCACCCAGTCGGCGGAATTGCAGGGCAAAACGGTCTTTTTCTTCCCCGACAGCCAGCTTGAAATCCCGCTGGCGCGGTTCCTGTCCAACGAATGCGGCATGCGCGCCGTCGAAGTGGGCACCCCCTATCTGCATGACGCCATCCACGGCCCCGATCTCGACCTTTTGCCCAATGGCCCGACCATTTCCGAAGGGCAGGATGTCGAACGCCAGCTCGACCGCCAGCGTGCGGCCCGGCCTGACCTCACCGTCTGCGGCCTCGGCCTTGCCAACCCGCTGGAAGCACAGGGATCGACCACCAAATGGGCGATCGAACTCGTCTTCACGCCCGTCCATTTCTACGAACAGGCGGGCGATCTGGCGGGGCTCTTCAGCCGCCCCCTGCGCCGCAAGGCGCTGCTGCGTGCGGGAGAAACGGCATGACCCGCACCCTTTCCATTTTCTGCCTTCAAATATCCTGCGGGGGTCCGGGGGCGCAAAGCCCCCGGGGTCGGACATGAAACTGACGCTCTGGACATATGAAGGCCCGCCCCATGTGGGCGCCATGCGCGTCGCCACCGCGATGAAGGGGCTGCATTACGTGTTGCACGCCCCGCAGGGCGATACCTATGCCGACCTTCTGTTCACCATGATCGAACGGCGCAACCACCGCCCGCCCGTCACCTATACCACCTTTCAGGCCCGCGATCTGGGTGGCGACACCGCCAATCTGTTCAAGGATGCCGCCCGCGATGCCTATGCCCGCTTCCAGCCCGAAGCGATGATCGTCGGCGCCTCCTGCACCGCCGAACTGATCCAGGACGATCCGGGTGGCCTGACCGAAGCCCTTGGCCTGCCAATCCCCGTGATCCCGCTGGAACTGCCCAGTTACCAGCGGAAAGAGAATTTCGGCGCCGACGAAACCTTTTACCAGATCGTCAAGGCGCTGGCCAAACCGATGGCCCGCACGGAAAACATCACCTGCAACATCCTCGGGGCCACGGCATTGGGCTTCCGGCACCGCGACGATGTGGCCGAGGTGACGAAACTTCTGGGCCTGATGGGCATCACCGTCAATGTGGCGGCCCCGCTCGATGCCCGCCCGTCCGACATCGCCCGCATGGGGCAGGCGCATTTCAACGTGCTCCTCTACCCCGAAACCGGCGAGACGGCGGCGCGGCATCTCGAACGCGCCTGCGGCCAGCCCTTTACCAAATGCGTGCCCATCGGCGTGGGCGCCACCCGCGATTTCCTGCACGAGGTCGCCCAGATCACCGGCCTGTCACCGGCCGTCGATGAAAGCGGCCTGCGCCTGCCATGGTGGTCGGCTTCGGTCGATTCGACCTACCTGACGGGCAAGCGCGTCTTCATCTTCGGCGATGCCACCCATGTCATCGCCGCCGCCCGCGTGGCCGCAACCGAGATCGGTTTCACCGTCGTCGGCATGGGCTGCTTCAACCGCGAATACGCCCGCCCCCTGCGCGCCGCCGCAAAAGCGCATGGCGTCGAACCCCTGATCACCGACGACTATCTGGAAGTCGAGGCCGAGATCGAACGCCTGCAACCCGAGCTGATCCTTGGCACGCAGATGGAACGCCATATCGGCAAGCGGCTTGGCATTCCCTGCGCCGTCATCTCCTCGCCCGTCCATGTGCAGGATTTTCCCGCCCGCTACAGCCCGCAGATGGGGTTCGAGGGCGCGAATGTCCTGTTCGACACCTGGATCCATCCGCTGGTGATGGGGCTGGAAGAACACCTGCTGACCATGTTCCGCGAGGATTTCGAATTCCACGATGCCGCAGGGCCCAGCCATCACGGCGCCAAGGCCGTGGCGCGTGTGGAACCCGAAGAAGCGGGGGTTTTGCACCCCCGCACCCCCGCAGAGTATTTGGACAAAGGTGAAGAGGCACAGGCAGTCGCAGTGATGGCGGGCGAAGCCATCTGGGCCGCCGCCGCCGAGCGCGAGTTGAAGAAGATCCCCTTCTTTGTGCGCGGCAAGGCCAAGCGCAACACAGAGAAATACGCGGCCGACCGCGGCGTGACCGAGATCAGCGTCGAAACCCTCTACGAGGCCAAAGCCCATTATGCGCGATGACCGGATGACAGCGGCACGGCCTGTCCAGCCCGATACGGGCGCGGGTCGCTACCGCTTTGTCATCGTGACGCTCGACGCCCATGCCGCAGGCCCCGCCGCCCGCGTGGCCCCCCGCCTTGAACGCGATTTTCCCGGCATCGAGGTTTCGGTCCATGCCGCCGCCGAATGGGCCGAAAACCCCGCATCCCTGGCCGCCGCGCGCGAGGCCGTGGACGGGGCCGATTTCGTCGTGGCGAACCTTTTGTTCATCGAGGAACATATCCGCGCCATCCTGCCGAACCTTCAGGCCGCAAGCACCCGTGCCGATGCCTTTGTCGGGCTGATTGCCGATCCTGCCATCGTCAGGCTGACGCGGATGGGCGATCTGGACATGTCCAAGCCCGCCTCGGCCGCGATGCAGTTCCTGAAAAAGCTGCGCGGATCGAACGCGCCTTCGGGCGGGTCGGGCGAAAAGCAGATGAAGATGCTGCGCCGCCTGCCGAAGATTCTGCGCTTCCTGCCCGGCAAGGCGCAGGATTTGCGGGCGTGGTTCCTGTCGATGCAATACTGGCTTGGCGGGTCCGACGACAATATCGAAGAGATGATCCGCTATCTCGTCAGCCGCTACACCGCCAACCGCGACTGGAAGGCGGTCACGGCAAAGCCGCCCGTCGATTACCCCGATGTGGGCCTGTACCACCCCGATCTTGCCGCCCGCATCACCACCGACGTGGCCACCTTGCCCCGCCCCGCAGCACCCGTGGCGACCGTGGGTCTGCTGATGCTGCGCTCCTACATCCTTGCCAGCGACACCGCCCATTACGATGCCGTGATCCGCGCCTTCGAGGCCAAGGGCATCGCCGTTCTGCCCGCCTTTGCCGGTGGGCTGGACGGTCGCCCCGCCATCGACGCCTATTTCGCGGGCCGCGTGGATGCGATGGTATCGCTAACCGGTTTCAGCCTTGTCGGCGGCCCCGCCTATAATGACAGCCCCGCAGCCGTGGCCGCCCTGACCGCGCTGGATGTGCCCTATATCGCGGCGCATCCCTTGGAGTTCCAGACGCTCGGCCAGTGGGGCGCGTCCAAAGGGGGCCTCGGGCCGGTCGAGACGACCATGCTGATCGCCCTGCCGGAAATCGACGGCGCGACCAACCCCACCGTCTTTGCCGGACGCCACGATCTGGGCGGCTGCGACGGTTGCGCGCAGAAATGCCGTGCCCCCGATGCCAGCGTGGCCCAGCGCGCCATGGCCCCCTGCCCCGAACGCATCGCGGCCCTGTCTGACAAGGTCGCACGCCTTGCCGCCTTGCGCCGCAGCGATGTGGCCCGCCGCAAGGTGGGCATCGTGCTTTACGGATTTCCGCCCAATGCCGGGGCGGCGGGCACCGCTGCCTATCTTGCGGTCTTCGAATCCCTCTTGAACACGCTGCACGCGATGAAGGCCGAAGGCTACGACCTGACGCCCCCCGACAGCGTCGATGCCCTGCGCGAGGCGGTGCTGGCCGGAAACGCGAAACGCTATGGCCAGCCCGCCAATGTGGCCGCCATCGTGCCTGCCGCCGATATCGTCGCCCGCACCCCGTGGCTGCGCGATGTGGAAGCGGTCTGGGGCGCGGCCCCCGGCCGTGCCCAGTCGGACGGGCGGGGCGTCATGGTGCTGGGTGCCCAATTCGGCAATGTCTTCGTCGGCCTGCAACCGGTGTTCGGCTATGAAGGCGACCCGATGCGCCTGCTGTTCGAACACGGTTTCGCGCCCACCCATGCCTTCACCACCTTTTACCGCTGGCTGCGCGAGGATTTCGGCGCCCATGCCCTGCTGCATTTCGGCATGCATGGCGCTTTGGAATTCATGCCGGGCAAACAGTCGGGCGTGGGCCAGACCTGCTGGCCAGACCGGCTGATCGGCAACCTGCCCAACATTTACCTTTACGCCTCGAACAACCCGTCCGAGGCGACCTTGGCCAAGCGCCGTTCCAATGCCGTCACGATCACCCATCTGACGCCGCCCTTGGCGCAATCTGGCCTTTACAAGGGGTTGCAGGACGTCAAGGAAACCCTGTCGCGCTGGCGCGGGGCCGAGGCGGATGCACCCGAACGTGCCGAACTGTGGGACCTGATCCGCGAACAGGCCAGCGCCGTTGACCTTGACGCCACCGATCCCGAAACCCTGTGGGTCAAGCTTTTGGAAACCGAAGGCGCGCTGATCCCCGATGGCCTGCATGTGATGGGCCGCCCGATGGGCCCCGCCGCACGGCGCGACTATATCGACCTGATCGGCGCCACCGGGCTCGATGCCGAGGCGCTGGATGCGAAACTTGCCGCCCAGACCGAAATTCCCGCGCTGCTGCGGGCGCTGGAAGGCCGCTTTACCCCGCCCGTGGCGGGGGGCGATCTGCTGCGGTCAACCGATATCCTGCCCACGGGGCGCAATATCCACGCCTTCGATCCGTTCCGCATGCCCACCGCCTATGCCCTGCGCGATGGCGCGGCACAGGCCGAACGGCTGCTGGCCGCGCATCCGCGCCTGCCGCAATCTGTCGCGCTGGTGCTGTGGGGGTCGGACAACATCAAATCCGACGGCTCGCCGCTTTCGCAAGCCTTGGCGCTGATGGGGGCCCGCCCGCGGTTCGACCATTACGGGCGGCTTTGCGGGGCCGATCTGATCCCGCTGGCAGAACTGGGCCGCCCGCGCATCGACGTGGTGATGACCCTGTCGGGCATCTTCCGCGACCTGCTGCCCCTGCAAACGCGGATGCTGGCCGAAGCCGCCTACAAGGCCGCCACCGCCGAAGACGAACCCCTGTCACAGAACTTCGTCCGCGCCCATGCGCTGCGGCAGGCGGCCGAACTGGGCATCGACATGGAAACCGCCGCCCTGCGCGTGTTTTCCAATGCCGAAGGGGCCTATGGGTCCAACGTCAATATCCTTGTCGGATCGTCCGCCTTCGGGGCCGAGGATGAACTGGCCGATGCCTACGAATCCCGCAAATCCTTTGCTTACGGCATGACCGGCAAACCCGCCAAACATGCAGGCCTTTTGCAACAGGTGCTGCGCGATGTGGACCTTGCCTACCAGAACCTCGAATCCGTCGAACTGGGCGTCACCACGGTGGACCAGTATTTCGACACGCTGGGCGGCATCGCCCGCGCCGTGAAACGGGCGCGGGGGGGCGAGGAAACGCCGGTCTATATCGGCGACCAGACCCGCGGCGCGGGCACGGTGCGCACGCTGAAAGACCAGATCGCGCTGGAAACCCGCTCGCGCAGCCTGAACCCGAAATTCTACGAAGGCCTCTTGCGCCACGGCGCCGAAGGCGTGCGCCAGATCGAGGCGCATGTGACCAACACGCTGGGCTGGTCGGCCACCACCGCGCAGGTCGATCCGTGGGTCTATCAGCGCCTGTCGGAAACCTTTGTGCTGGACGAGGCGATGCGCCGCCGTCTGGCCAGCCTGAACCCCGAAGCCTCAAGCCGCATGGCCCAGCGCCTGCTGGAAGCATCGGACCGCAACTACTGGCAACCCGATGCCGACACGCTCGCCGCGCTGCAACAGGCCGCAGACGAGCTTGAGGACCGGCTGGAAGGGATCGCGGCGGAATGACCAAGCGCAACGCCCATGTCCAAGGTCGGAGCGGGGGGCCAGCCCCCCGCACCCCCCGGGATATTTGTGGGCAGAAAATGAGGGGCGCGCCCGCCCCGAAGGAGACGGCATGAGCCCGAAAGACGAAATTCCCGATCTGCGCGGCCTTGATGGCGAAGGCTCGGTCCAGGTGCATCAGGATGCCGATGCCCGTATCGAAGGGGCCAAGGTGTTCTCGGTCTATGGCAAGGGGGGGATCGGCAAATCGACGACCAGTTCCAACCTATCGGCCGCGTTTTCCATGATGGGCAAGCGCGTGTTGCAGATCGGCTGCGACCCCAAGCATGACAGCACATTCACCCTGACGGGGCGCTTGCAGCCCACGGTGATCGACATCCTCAAAGAGGTCGATTTCCATGCCGAGGAACTGCGCCCCGAGGATTACGTGGCCACCGGCTTCAACGGCGTGAAATGCGTGGAAGCGGGCGGTCCGCCGGCGGGCACCGGCTGCGGCGGCTATGTCGTGGGCCAGACGGTGAAACTGCTGAAACAGCATCACTTGCTGGAAGATACCGATGTGGTGATCTTCGATGTGCTGGGCGATGTGGTCTGCGGCGGCTTTGCCGCCCCCCTGCAACATGCCGACCGCGCGGTGATCGTCACCGCCAACGATTTCGACAGCATCTATGCGATGAACCGCATCATCGCCGCCGTGCAGGCCAAGTCGGGCAATTACAAGGTCCGCCTTGCAGGCTGCGTGGCCAACCGTTCGCGCGAAACCGACGAGGTTGACCGCTACTGCGCCCGCGTCGGCTTCAACCGTCTGGCCCATATGCCCGACATTGACGCCATCCGCCGCTCGCGCCTGAAGAAGAAGACCCTGTTCGAGATGGATGACAGCGAAGACATCGTGCTGGCCCGCGCCGAATACATGCGGCTGGCCGATACGCTGTGGCGGTCGGTGCAGGGCGAAGGATCGACCCCCGAACCGCTGCCCGACCGCGAGATCTTTGAACTGCTGGGGTTCGATTGATATGGCCGACTATTCTGCAACCCGCGACCGCGTCGAACACTATTTCGACAAAAGTGCGACCAAGGTTTGGGACCGCCTGACCAGCGACGCCCCCGTTTCCCGCATCCGCCAGACGGTGCGCGAAGGGCGCGACCGCATGCGCGCGACCATGCTGGGCCGCCTGCCCGCCGACCTGCGCGGTTGCCGCGTGCTCGATGCCGGTTGCGGCACGGGTGCCATGACCGAGGAACTGGCGCGGCGGGGCGCCGATGTGGTGGCGGTCGATATCTCGCCGCAGCTGATCGGCATCGCGCAGAAGCGCCTGCCCGCCCCGCTGGCGCGCCATGTCACCTTTGCCGCCGGAGACATGACCGACCCGTCGCATGGCCGCTTTGACTTTGTCATGGCGATGGACAGCCTGATCTATTACTCGGCCGCCGATATCGGCGCGGTGCTGGGCCGTTTGGGCAGCCGCACACGCGGCGGCGTGGTCTTTACTGTGGCCCCGCGCACCCCCTTCCTCATGGCCTTCTTCACGCTTGGAAAGCTGTTCCCGCGTGCTGACCGGTCGCCCACCATGATCCCGCACGCGATGGAACAGATCGCCCCGCATGCCCCCGGCCGCCTTGCCCGTATCGGGCGGGTGACGCGGGGCTTCTACATCTCGGAATGTCTGGAGTACCGGCCGTGATCATCCGCAAGAAACATCTGCAAATGCTGGGCTCCGCATGGCTGCCCTTTGCCGATGTGGCGTCCGAGGGGCTGTCGCTGTCGCAGCTTTTGCGGATGTCGCTGTTCCAAGTGTCGGTCGGCATGGCCTCGGTCCTGCTGCTGGGCACGCTGAACCGCGTGATGATCGTCGAACTGGGCGTGCCCGCCATCGTTGTGGCCGCCATGATCGCCATTCCCGTGCTGGTCGCCCCTTTCCGCGCGCTGGTGGGCCACCGGTCGGACACGCACCGTTCCGCCCTTGGCTGGAAGCGCGTGCCCTACTTGTGGTTCGGCAGCCTGTGGCAGATGGGGGGCCTTGCCATCATGCCCTTCGCGCTGCTGGTCCTGTCGGGCGACCGCACCTTCGAAGTGCCTTACGCGGGCGAAATCCTTGCCTCGCTGGCCTTTCTGATGACCGGCATCGGCATGCACATGACCCAGACCGCCGGTCTTGCGCTGGCATCGGACCGTGCAAGCGATGACACACGGCCCCGCGTGGTGGCGCTGCTTTACGTGGCCAACCTGCTGGGCATGGGGGTTTCGGCCATCATCGTGGGCTGGTTGCTGGCCGATTTCTCGCCCCTCACGCTGGTCAGGGTGGTGCAGGGCTGCGGGTTGATGACGCTGGTGCTGAACCTGATCGCGCTGTGGAAGCAGGAACGCTTCCGCCCGATGACCAAAGACGAACGCGATGCCCCGCGCCCGCGCTTTTCCGATGCCTGGGCTGACCTGATGTCGGGCGGCACGGCGGGGCGGTTGCTGGTTGTGGTGGTCTTGGGCACCTTGGGCTTTTCGATGCAGGATGTGCTGCTGGAACCCTATGGCGGGCAGGTGCTGGGCCTTTCGGTGTCGAAAACCACGCTTTTGACGGCCATGTCGGCCACGGGGGCGCTGATCGGCTTTCTGGTCGCGGGGCGCTGGCTGGCGCGGGGGCTTGACCCCTACCGCATGGCCGCACGCGGCCTGCTGGCAGGGATCGTGGCCTTTGTCGCCGTCATCTTCGCGGGCCCGCTGCATTCCACCGCCGTGTTTTTCGCAGGCGCGGGGCTGATCGGCTTTGGCGCGGGGCTTTTCGCCATCTCGACCCTGACGGTTGCGATGAAACTGTCGGTCGGCGGCCTTGCCGGCGCGGGCATCGCGCTGGGCGCATGGGGGGCCGCACAGGCCACCGCACAGGGCGCGTCGATCTTCCTTGGCGGGTCCTTGCGCGACCTTGTGGCCCATCTGGCGGCGAATGGCTGGCTGGGCGCGGGGCTGACCGATGCCAGCCTTGGCTACTCCTTCGTCTATCACCTCGAGATCGGACTTCTTTTCGCCACCCTTGCCGTGCTCGGACCCCTCGTCCGCGTCCGGCCCCTGACTGAAACCAAGCCTTCCGGCGATGTGCGTCTTGCCATCGTCGAATTCCCCACCTGACCCTTCGGAGGACCATGACATGGTTGGTGTGAACTTCTTCGGCAATTTCGACCTGGCAAGCCTTGCCATCTGGCTTTTCTGGGCCTTCTTCGCCCTGCTCGTCTATTATCTGCAAACCGAGAACATGCGCGAAGGCTATCCGCTGGAAACCGAGGATGGCCAGACCGCCCCGAACCAGGGCCTGTTCCCGCTGCCCAAGGCCAAGACCTTCCGTCTGCCCTTTGGCAAGGGTGACGTGACCGTGCCGTCCTCGGCCAACGAAGCCGCGCATCGCCGCACCAATCTGGCGCTGGCCCGCACCGCCACGTCCGAAGGCTTCCCCCACGCCCCCACGGGCGATGCGATGGCCGATGGTGTCGGCCCCGCAAGCTGGGCGCCGCGCCGCGACGAGCCGGAACTGGATGGCCACGGCCATGCCAAGATCGTGCCGATGGGTCAGGCCAAGGGCTTTGTGGTCAGCGCCGGCCGTGACCCGCGCGGTCTGCCGGTGCAGGCCGCCGATCTGGAAGTCGTGGGCCGCATCTCGGACATGTGGGTCGATGCGCCCGAACAGCTGGTGCGCTATCTGGAAATTGAGCTGAACGATGGCGGCAAGCGCCTTGTGCCGATGACGCTGGCGCGCATCTGGCCCGACCGCGTGCGCGTGCGTGCCATTGCCTCTGACCGTTTCGCGGGCATCCCGCAGACGAAATCCCTGACCACCGTGACCAAACTCGAGGAAGACAAGATCTCGGGCTATGTCGCCGGTGGCTGGATGTATGACGCCGACAAACGCAAGAGCGGCTTCTGATAACGAAGGGGGGCGGCCTGCGCCCGGGCCGCCCCGTCTTACCCCGATCAACGGAGGGTCTGCATATGTCAGGCCATGATGACTTCGCCTTCGATGCCGCACCCGGCATTCCGGCGCCCCTGCCCAAAGGCGAAAGCCTGCTGTGGCAAGGCCGCCCCGCTGTCCTGCCCCTCGCCCGCGAGGCGTGGAAACTGAACTGGATCATGGGCTATATGGCCGTGATCGTGATCTGGAAAACGGCCTACGGGCTCGCGGATGGCGGCGCCGTGATGGCGGTTGCCCGTGGCCTGCCCTATGCCATGCTGATGGCCGCCGCCTTCGGGGTCATCCTGTTCGTGGCTTGGGCGCAATCGCGCGCCACGATCTATTCCGTCACCACCGCCCGCGTGCTGATGCGGATCGGCGCGCTGTCGGTCACCTACAACATTCCGTTCAAACAGGTCGCCTCGGCCTCGGTCGAGGTCAAGCCGAACGGCACGGGCACCATTGCGCTGCAAACGCAGGGCGATACGCGGCTGGCCTATCTGCAACTCTGGCCCCATGCGCGGCCCTGGCACCTGAAGAAAACCGAACCCGCCCTGCGCTGCATCCCCGATGCGGCCGTGGTGGCCCGCATCCTTGCCGATGCCGCCGAAACGCGGCTGTCGCAACCAGTCGTCACACGCCAAGCGCCCATGGGCGCGGTCGCCGCGGAATAAGGGGGAAATGACCATGCATCCGACACATACCCCGAACCGCGAAAAGGAAATGATCCCGCGCACCCTGCTTTTGGGCATGGCCGCGCTGGCGCTTTCCTCGCTGGCGCTTGTCAGCTATTCGGTCGCCACCGGCCGCGCCCATGTGGGAACCCCCGCAGGCGGCACGGTCGTGCATTCGACCCCCCTCATCCTCGAAGGGCTGTCGGCGCAGGCCGTCACTGTCAAGCGCCCCGATGGCACCGTGCTGGCCGACCTGCCGCATGGCGGCTTCATCACCGTCATCCAGTCGGGCATGGCCCGCGAACGGCTGGTCCACCACATCGCGGGCAACCCGCCCGTGAACATCGTCCGCTACGACAACGGCCGCCTTGTGGCCGAAGACCCGTCCACTGGCTGGAGCGCCGAGCTTTACGCCTTTGGCAGCGACAACCGCGCCGCCTTCGAGGCGCTGGTGGCAAAGGCGGAGGAATGACCATGCCCCTTTTCACGAAAACCCGCGAACAGGTGCCCTGCACCGTCGAGATCAGCCACCGCTTCGAAGCCCTGCACGCCCATGTCCGTTTCAACAACGGCGCGGTCGTCCATCCCGGGGACGAGGTTCTTGTCCACGGCGCGCCCGTCATGGCCGCCTATGGCGAGGTGGTGATCGAAGACCGCACCGCAACCATCACCCGCGCAAGCGCCCTTGAACGGCTCTGGACCCGCCTGACCGGCGACCTGGACTTCATGGAACTTTGCGAATTTTCCTTCTCGGACGAGGTGACGCTATGAACGTTCACGCGACAACCCACGACGAACTACATTCCGAAATGGCCGGTGCCTTCGACACCACCGCGATGGCCACCGAAACCACGCTGCTGAACCCGCGCTTCTACACCACCGACTTCGACGAGATGGACAAGATCGACGTCACTCCGGTGCGCGAGGAATGGGACAAGCTGCTCGCCCAGATGAAATCGGACCCCAACAAGGGCCATTTCAAAAAGAACGCCGACTGGGACGAGGTGGACTGGAAAGGCATGGACCCCGCCCTGCGCGTGGAATTCATCGATTTTCTGGTGTCATCCTGCACGGCCGAATTCTCGGGCTGCGTGCTTTACAAGGAAATGAAGCGCCGCGGCTCGAACCCCGATATCTGCGAGCTGTTTTCCTACATGTCGCGAGACGAGGCCCGCCATGCCGGCTTCATCAACGACGCCCTGCGCGAGGCGGGGGTGGCCGTCAATCTCGGCTTTCTGACCAAGGCCAAGAAATACACCTACTTCCGGCCCAAATTCATCTACTACGCCACCTATCTGTCGGAAAAGATCGGCTATGCGCGCTACATCACCATCTTCCGGCATCTGGAAGCGCATCCCGAACACCGCTTCCACCCGATCTTCAAGTGGTTCCGCGAATGGTGCAATGACGAGTTCAGCCATGGCGAGGCCTTTGCCCTGCTGATGCGGACCGACCCGAAACTGACCACCAGCTTTGCCAACAAGCTGTGGATCCGCTTCTTCCTCACGGCGGTCTATTCCACCATGTGGGTCCGCGATCACGCGCGCGTCGATTTCCATCACCATCTCGGCGTCGATATCGACTGGTATGACCAAGAGGTTTACCGCAAGACCTCGGCCATCGCGCGGCAGGTGTTCCCGGTCGAGCTTGACATCGACCACCCGCGCTGGCTTCCGGGCCTGCGGGCGATGGATGCCGCCATGCGCGACATGGACAAAGCCAAAAAGAAGGGCGGCCTTTCGGGCTGGCTTTCCCACAAAACCGCCTCGGCCCGCGCCCTGCTGGCCTTTGCCGGTCTCTATCTGATCCCGGTCATCAAGACGACTCCGCCCGCCTCGGTGCGGATGGAGCCGACCTATTGACCTGCGATCCCCATATCGCCGCGCAAGCGGTGATTGCGGCGGAGGGATGGGCGCGTCCCACCGCCCTGCGCGGCTCCCCTATTCAGGGGGGCCGCGTATGAACAACCCGTGGCTTGCCGCCTTGTCCGCACTGTTTCTCTGGTGGTTCTCGACCGGCATCATCATGTGGCGGGTCAAACGCGCCGACCATCAGGGCCGCGACGCGCATCTGTGGTCCACCATCCTTGGCCTGCCGCTGGCGGTGGGCGGGGCGGTGGTGTTCCTGAATGTGCTTGATGACGACACGGCAACAGGGGCCTATCTCGGCTTTCTGTCGGCCCTGTCGATCTGGGCATGGATCGAACTGGCCTTCCTGTCGGGTATCGTGGCCGGGCCGAACACCACGCCCTGCCCCCCCCGCAGCAAGACCTTCAACCGCTTCCTGCGCGCCTGCGGCACCATCCTGTGGCACGAATTGCTGCTGATGGCGACCTTGGGCATCATGGCCATCGTGACCGAAGGGCACCCGAACATCTTCGGCCTCTGGACCTTTGTGATCCTGTTCTTCGCCCGCATCTCGGCCAAGCTGAACCTGTTCTTCGGCGTGCCGCGCATCCATACCGAATTCCTTCCCCAAACCCTGTCGCACCTGCCCAGCCATTTCCGCCGCGCCCCGATGAATGCGGGCTTCCCGCTCTCGGTCTCGCTGCTTACCTTCGCCGCGGCCTGCTTTATGGAGCGCACCCACAGCGCGCCCACCACAGGCCATCTTGTCGGCTTTACCCTGCTGTCGTCCCTGACCACGCTCGCCCTGCTCGAGCATTGGTTCATGGTCGTCCCCCTTCCCGACCAGAAACTCTGGCGCTGGATGATCCCCGCGCCGCCGAAACCTGCGCCCGAACCGGCCCTGATCCCAAGAAAGCACTGACATGGATTTCGACGCCCTTTTCAGCAGCCAACTCGACGCCCTCAAGGCCGAAGGCAACTACCGCGTCTTTGCCGAGATGGAACGCCGCTGCGGCACCTTTCCGCGCGCCGCCAACCACAAGGACGGCAAGGTGCGCGAAGTCACCGTCTGGTGCTCGAACGACTATCTTGGCATGGGCCAGAACGAAGCAGTGGTGAACGCCATGGTCGAAGCGGTGCAAACCTGCGGCACCGGCGCGGGCGGCACGCGCAATATCAGCGGCACCAACCACCACCACCTGATCCTCGAACGCGAACTGGCCGACCTGCACGCCAAGGAAGCGGCCCTTCTGTTCACCAGCGGATATGTGTCGAACTGGGCCGCGCTGTCCACGCTGGGCGCGAAAATTCCCAATGCGGTGATCCTGTCGGACGAAAAGAACCATGCCAGCATGATCGAAGGCATCCGCCATTCCCGCGCCGACAAGGTGCTGTGGAAACACAATGACTGGCGCGACCTTGACCGCAAACTGCATGCCGTGGGCGACCGGCCCAAAATCGTGGCCTTCGAAAGCGTCTATTCGATGGATGGCGACATCGCCCCGATCCGCGAGATCGTCGAGGTATGCGAAGCCCATGGCGCGCTGTCCTATATCGACGAGGTCCATGCCGTGGGCATGTATGGCCCCCGCGGCGGCGGCGTGACCGAGGAACTGGGCCTTGCCCACCGCATCAACCTGATCGAGGGCACGCTGGGCAAGGCCTTTGGCTGTGTCGGCGGCTATATCACCGGATCGGCCGCCCTGTGCGATTTCATCCGCAGCTTTGCATCGGGCTTCATCTTCACCACCGCCCTGCCCCCCGCCGTAGCCGCCGCCGCCACCGCCTCGATCCGGCACCTGAAACAATCGGGCGAGGAACGCGCCGCCCAACGCGCCAATGTGGCACGGCTGCGCGCCCGCCTTGACCGCGCGGGCATCCCGCATCTGGCCAATGACAGCCACATCATCCCCGTGATGATCGGCGATCCGGTCAAATGCCGCATGATTTCGGATATCCTGATGGAAGACTGGGGCATCTATGTCCAGCCGATCAACTACCCCACCGTGCCTAAGGGCACGGAACGGCTGCGTATCACCCCCGGCCCCTTGCATTCGGAAGCCGATATTGACCATCTGGTGAATGCGCTCAGCGCGCTTTGGCAACGCTGCGCCGTCAGCCACGCCGTGGCCTGACCGCGGCAAGGCCCTTGGAGCAGGATGCAAATTTCGCCAAAAGTCGCGTTCACGAAGTCTTGTCAACCTTGCCCGACGCACCACTATAACATCTGCAAAATTCCCTTGGGAGGACCCCGATGAAACTGACCCTGACCGCAATCGCCCTGACCGCCATCACCGCCATTCCGGCCTTTGCCGCGGGCGATGCGGAAGCCGGCGCCAAAGTCTTCAACCAGTGCCAGACCTGCCACTCGGTCGTCGATCCCGACGGCAAGGTGCTTGCCGGCAAGGGCTCGAAGACCGGCCCGAACCTTTACGGCGTGATCGGCCGCGCCGCTGCCAGCTATCCCGAATTCAAATATGGCGAAGGCATCAAGGAACTGGGCGCCACCGGCTATGTCTGGACGGAAGAAGACCTTGCCGTATATGTGCAGGACCCGACCAAGTTCCTCGACGACAAGACCGGCGACAAGAAGGCCAAGTCGAAGATGATGTTCAAGCTCAAGAAGGCCGAGGATGCCGCCAACGTGGCCGCCTACCTCGCCTCGCTGGCCCCGGCCGCGCAGTAATCAGTTCCGTTTTCGGGACAGAATGGGTCGCCGCAAGGCGGCCCCTTTTTTCATTGCGGCGCCATCCCCGGCCCAAGGCGGGGGGCTGTCTGCCCCCCGGTGCCGCGCAAGGCGCGGCCCTCCCCCCGAGGATATTTGGGCGAGTATGAAAGGCGGATTTCCCCTGTTTTCATACTCGGAAAAATATCCTCGGCGGGAAGGCCCGCAGGGCCGCGGGGGGCAGACGGCCCCCCGTGCGACGGTTGCCATATAGGCTGCGTCGTCAGACCGAAACCGTCTGGCGCAGCACCTCCTGCGAAAGCGCGTCCTTGCGGCCCGACAGCGCCACCTGACCGCGTTTTAGCACATAGAAACTGTCGGCCAGCCCATAGGCGAAATCGAAATACTGCTCGACCAGCACGATGGCCATGTCGCCCTTGCCGCGCAGATAGGAAATCACCCGCCCGATCTGCTGGATGATATTGGGCTGGATGCCTTCGGTCGGTTCGTCCATCAGCAACACGCGCGGCTTCATGAGCATGGCCCGCGCGATGGCCAGTTGCTGCTGCTGCCCGCCCGAAAGATCGCCCCCGCGCCGATGGCCCATATCGCGCAGCACGGGAAACAGGTCGTAAATCTCGTCCGGTATCTGGTGATCGGCTTTCGGCAGCACGGCAAAGGCGGTTTCCATATTCTCTTTCACCGTCAGCAGCGGAAAGATCATCCGCCCCTGCGGCACCACGGCGAGCCCGCGCTTTGCCATGCCCTGCGGCGGCACAGGCGGCACTTCCTCGCCCCCCAGCGTGATCGTCCCGCCCGAGCGCGGATGCGTCCCCCCCAGCGCCTTCAGCAGGCTGGTCTTGCCCACCCCGTTGGTGCCCATCACGCAGGTCACTTCGCCTGCCCGCGCCACCATGTCGATCCCGTAAAGGATTTGCGACCCGCCGTAATGCAGCGTCAGCCCCTTGGTTTCCAGCATCAGCCCCGTCCTTACCCGCGCCCCAGATAGACATCGATCACCTGTTGGTTCCGCGTCACATGGTCGAGCGACCCTTCCGCAAGAACCGCCCCCTCGTGCAGCACCGTCACCTTGCAATCGAGGCGGCGGACGAAATCCATGTCATGCTCGACCACCACCACGGCGCGGGTCTTGGCCATCTCGACCAGCAGCCGCGTGGTATGTTCGCGTTCTGCCAGCGTCATGCCCGCTGCGGGTTCATCGACCAAAAGCAGCCGCGGTTCCTGCGCCAGCAGCATCCCGATCTCCAGCCATTGCTTCTGCCCGTGGCTCAACTCGCCCGCCTTGCGGGCCAAGGCATCGGACAGCCCCACCTCTTCGGCCAGCGCCGCCACATTGGCGCGGTCCTGCGCCCCTTCGCGCCAGAACAGCACGCGCCACGGGCTGCGCGGGGCCCTCAGCGCCATGATCAGGTTCTCATGCACCGTCTGGTCCTCGAACACGGTGGGGCGCTGGAACTTGCGCCCCACACCCGCGCGGGCGATCTGCGCCTCGGTCATCGACAGAAGCGACAGGGGGCGGTCGCCAAAGGTGACGGTCCCCGCATCGGGGCGCGTCTTGCCGGTGACGATATCCATGAAGGTGGTCTTGCCCGCCCCGTTCGGCCCGATGATGGCGCGCAACTCGGCGGGGCCGATGCTGAAGGACAGATTGTTGATGGCGCGAAACCCGTCAAAACTGACCGACACGCCCGACACTTCCAGAAGCGCGCTCATTCCCGTGCCTCCCGCTCCATCAGCGCCCCGTCATCGGGGCCCAGCGGCGCCCCCCTGCGGTTCGGGGCACGCAGGCCCTGCCAAAGGTCGAACAACCCAGCCAGGCCCTTTGGCGCGAACAGCGTGACCGCCACGAAAGACAGGCCAAGCACGACCGACCACCAGTCAACCCATTGCACGGTATAGAACCCCAAGGGCAGGTCCGGCACGCGCCCCCCCGTGAACCAGCTTGACACCAGCGTCACGAAGGCCGCCCCGATCACCGCGCCGTAAAGCCGCCCGCGCCCGCCGATGGCGACCCAGACCGCAAGGTAGATCGACGCGATGGGCGCAAGCTCGGCAGGGTTGATGATGCCCGCCTGCGGGTAATACAAGGCACCAGCCAGCGCCGCGATCACCGCCGTCAGGCTAAAGACGAAAAGCTTGTAGCCCTCGACCGTATAACCAAGGAACCGCACGCGCTGTTCGTCATCGCGGATGGCGCGGATCACCGATCCGAACTTGCCTGACACGACCCATGCCAGCAGCGCATAGCCAAGGCCAAGTGCCGCGGCCGAGGCCCACAGGAACCAGACCGACAGGCGATCCTGCGACACATCCCCCAGCCCCGGCAGGTTCTGCAAGCCCGAAAGGCCGTTATTGCCGCGCAGGCCTGAATCGTTCTGGAAAAGATAGAGCGCCAGCGCCAGCGTCATGGCCTGCGTCAGGATCGAGAGATACACCCCCGTCACCCTTGCGCGAAAGGCCAGCCAGCCGAAGACAAGCGCCAACACCCCCGGCACGGCCACGACCAGCGCCAGTTGCAGCCAGAAACCATGCGCGAAAACCCAGATCGGCGGCAGTTCCGACGCGCCCACCACCCCGAAAATCTGCGTGGCAATACCTTGGCGGATCTCTTCTGCCGTGGCGGGCAGCACTCCTTCGGCCAACGCCGCAACCACGATTTCCTCGGTGCGGGCATACATCAGCCACATGCCCAGCATATAGCCGCCAAGCGCGAAAAACGCCATGTGGCCAAGCGACAGGATGCCCGCATAGCCCCAGATCAGGTCCATCGCCAGCGCGACCAGACATAGGCACAGCGTCTTGCCCAGCGTCTTGACGAACGAGGTCGATACGAAAGCCACGCCGTAAGCATCCGACAG
The DNA here is from genome assembly GCA_027484985.1 of Rhodobacter sp. Taxonomy (GTDB): domain Bacteria; phylum Pseudomonadota; class Alphaproteobacteria; order Rhodobacterales; family Rhodobacteraceae; genus Paragemmobacter. Next base: position 99,713 of record JAIXRW010000037.1, read on the forward strand.
CAGCGTCACCGCCAGCGTGAAGACGGCCAATATCAGGATGAACCACAGCACCGAGGGGTTCCTGGCAAAGAAAGAACGGCTCATTCGGGAACCCCTGCGATGGGCCCCGCGGGCAAGGCGGGGGCTTCGCGCCCCCGCACCCCCGCGGGATATTTGAAGGCAGAAAATGAAGGCGACATGTTCAGTCCCCCGCCGCGCGGCCCTTGAGGGCGATGATCCCCCGCGGGCGGAACTGGATGAACAGGATGATGAACAGGATCATGTAGGTCTGGGCGGCCAGCGTGTTCGAGGGGTTGAACCATTCGATCCCCTTTTGCATCAGCCCGATCAGCGCGGCCCCCGCCAGCGTGCCCCAGATATTGCCAACCCCGCCCACCACAACCGTCATGAAGCTTTGCACGATGTAGTCCGAGCCAAGTTCTGAGGTGACTTTGGCAAACAGCCCGATCGCCACGCCCGCGATACCCGCAATCCCCGACCCGATGCCGAAGGTCAGCATGTTGATGCGATCGGGGTCGATGCCCATGCTGGCCGCCATGGCGGGGTTCTGCGTCACCGCCCGCACCTCGAGCCCGAGACGCGTGCGCTTCATCAGCCACAGGAAGAATGCCAGAAAGACCAGCGCCAGCGCGAAGATGGCGATGCGGATATAGCTGATCGCGATCACATCGTTCACCACCCATGCCCCGTCCAGCCATGCAGGCGCGGTCAGCGGACGGGCCTGCGTGCCGAAGATGTTCTTGGCCAGCTGTTGCAGCGCGATGGAGATGCCGAAGGTGGCAAGCAGCGTTTCAAGCGGGCGCTTGTAAAGGTGGCGGATCACCAGCCGCTCCATCGCGACCCCTGCGGCAAAGGTGACGGCAAAGGCCAAGGGCAGCGCCACGATGATCGACAGCGTGTAATTTGTGATCCACAGCTGCACCACATAGCCGGTATAGGCGCCCATCATGATGAATTCGCCATGCGCCATGTTGATCACCCGCATCACGCCGAAGGTGATGGCAAGGCCGATGGCGGCAAGGAAATAGATCGAGGCGAGCGACAGCGCATCCAGCGCAAGGTCCGCCGCCTGCATCGCCCCCACCGCCGTGCCGATGCGGCCCAAAGCGGCGGCGGCGGCGGCGGTGACGGCCGCGTCTGGTTCGGCATAGGCTTCGGCAAAGCGGTGGGCGGCCACGGCGGCGGCGACCTCGGCATCGGTGGCGGCGGGGGGCACGGTGCCTGCGGCTTCCAGCGCGTTATAGGCGCGGTCGCGGGCCTCTTGCCGCGAAAGATCGGCCAGCGGCACGCCGCCCACCGCCCCGTCCTTCAGGTTGGCGGCCAGCGCATGCCGCGCCTCGTCCACAGTCAGCCGCGCGGGGGCAAGGTTGGCCGCGACCAGCAGGTCATAGGCCTCGGCCTCGGTCAGGTCGCGGCCCGGTTTCAGCTCGCGGGCGATATTGGCGCCGGCGGGCGGCTCGCCCGCAAAGGCGATGCGCGTTGTGGCGACCAGCGGGTTCAGCGCCGCCCGCAGGTCAAGCGCGGGGTCGCGGCCGAAGCTTTCGATAGCGGCAACCCGCGCTTGGCTCGTGGCCCCGAAGCGAATGGTCAGCAGCCCCACCAGCCGCTCCTTCTGTGCCCTCAGCACGGGGTCATCCTCGCCCGCCACGCTGGCAGACAATGGTTCCAGCGCCTCGGGCTTGGGGTCTTTCGCGATCGATTCAAGTGCCGCCACCCGTTTGGCGCGGTCGGGGTCGGACAGGGTGAATTGCACCAGCGCCGTAGCGATCAGCCCGCGCACGCCGGCATTGGGCTTCAACTCGGCAATGTCGCCCTTGGCGGCGGTTCCGGCATCGGCCCCTGCCAGATCGGTCAGCGCCCAGCCATCGGCGGATTTCGCGATGATGAAGAAGGCCCCGTCCGCCTTGCGCTGGCCCAGCCGCTTGTCGCCCCAGGCTTCCAGAATGGCCGCCGCCTGCGCATCACCGCTGGCCGCCAGTTCGGCAATCACCGGCCCGATGGTCTGACGCGAGGGTTTCTCGATGGCGGCCGCGTTGCGTGCCACGATCTCGGCCGCTGTTTCGGCACTGGCGGGCAGCGCGAACAGCGCCGAAAGGCACAGCGCAAGGGCAAGATAAAGCGAACGCATGAATACCTGCGGCAAAGGGGGGAAATGGGGGGTGCGGGGGGCCGGTCACGGCCCCCCGCTGCCTGTCAGTAGTTGGATTTCAACTGCACGCAGGTCTTGGTTTCCGTGTTGTACATCCCGCAGCCCAGACCCGGCCAATCCGATTCCAGCACCGCCGATTCCGGCAGGAAATCGGTCCAGGCATCGCCCGCAACAGGCTCGGTCTGGCTGATGATGTCGAACTGGCCATCGGCGCGGATCTCGCCGATCAGCACGGGTTTGGTCAGGTGATGGTTGGGCAGCATCTTGGCGATACCGCCCGTCAGGTTCTTGACCTCTTGGCCATACATCGCGTCGCGCACGGCATCGACATCGGTCGTGCCTGCCTTCTCGACCGCCTGCACCCACATCTGGAAGCCGATATAGGTGGCTTCCATCGGGTCATTGGTCACGCGCTTGTCGTCACCGATAAAGGCGTGCCACTGCTTGATGAAGGCGGCATTTTCCGGCGTATCGGCGGATTCGAAATAGTTCCACGCCGCCAGATGGCCGACAAGGTTGGTGGTATCCAGACCCGACAGTTCCTCTTCCCCGACCGAGAAGGCGACCACGGGCAGCTTGTCCGCCGTCACACCCGCCGCCGCGAGTTCCTTGTAGAAGCCCACATTCGCATCGCCGTTGATGGTCGAGATCACGCCCACCTTCTTGCCGTCAGCGCCCAGCGCCACAACGTCGGACACGATCTTGGACCAGTCCGAATGGCCAAAGGGCGTGTAGTTCACAAAGATATCCTCTTTCGGGATACCCTTGGAAATCAGGTAGCTTTCCAGAATGTTGTTCGTGGTGCGCGGATAGACATAGTCGGTGCCCAGCAGCGCGAATTTCTGCACGCCCAGCTCGTTCAGGTAATAGTCCACCGCCGGAATGGCCTGCTGGTTCGGCGCGGCCCCGGTATAGAACACGTTTTTCGAGCTTTCCTCGCCCTCGTATTGCACCGGATAGAACAGAAGGCCGTTCAGCTCTTCCACCACCGGCAGCACCGACTTGCGGCTTACGCTGGTCCAGCAGCCGAACATCACGGCCACCTTGTCAACGGTCAGCAATTCGCGCGCCTTTTCGGCAAACAGCGGCCAGTCCGACGCGGGGTCAACCACCACGGCTTCCAGCTTCTTGCCCAAAAGGCCGCCCTTCTTGTTCTGCTCGTCGATCATCATCAGGACGGTGTCCTTCAGCGTCGTCTCGGAAATCGCCATCGTCCCCGACAGCGAATGCAGAACGCCGATCTTGATCGTGTCATCGGCGGCCTGCGCCATTCCTGCCGACGCAAGGCCCATCGCCCCCGCCAGCATCATCCCCTTGAACCCGTTCATTAGGTTTTCCCTGTTTCGGGCCATCCGAAGCCGCCCTTCCCAAACGGGCCGGGGCACATTATCTTCAGATGGCAACTTCGTGTTGCACCCGTGCGGTGGGGGCCGGACTTCCACATCATGTCCCCCGCCGCACATCTTTCCCTGCCGGGGCAAAAAAAACCCCGCAGGCTGAAAAGACAGGCATCGCGCCCCTGCGGCAATGCCCGCTTCCCAGCCGGTCAACCGCGCATCCGGCCATCGGGTGAAACTGCCCATAATTTCCGCAGCATTTCAGGCTTAGCCCTATCTTTGGGCGCCATTCCGGCCCGCCGCGACCCGACTCGGGGCGGAATCGGCGCGGAACGGGTCGGAAAATGAAAAACCGGGCACATGGCCTGGTTTCCCCCTACCCTGCCCTGACCGGGTGTTGTCAGCCCGCCAAGGCCGCGCGCAGCGCCAGCCCGCCCTCGCGTTCCAGAAAGGCCACCACCGCCTCGACCCCCACGCCCTGCCGCAGCCGCGCCATGACATAGGGCCGCGTGCCCCGTGCGCGCTTGGTGTCTTCCTCAAGCAGCGCCACATCCACCCCGACGTAGGGCGCAAGATCGGTCTTGTTCACCACCAGCAGATCCGACCGTGTCACCCCCGGCCCGCGTTTGCGCGGAATGTCCTGCCCCGCCGCCGTGTCGATCACATAGATGGTGATATCGGCGAGTTCGGGGCTGTAGGTCGCGGCCAGATTGTCACCCCCGCTTTCGATCAGGATCAGGTCAAGGTCAGGGAACGCCCCGCGCAGATCGGCCACCGCCGCCAGATTGATCGACGCATCTTCACGGATCGCGGTATGCGGGCAGCCGCCCGTTTCAACGCCGCGTATCCGTTCCACCGGCAAGACCTGCGCCCGCATCAGATATTCGGCATCCTCGCGGGTGTAGATGTCATTGGTGATCACTGCCATCGAACAGCGGCTGGCCAGCGCGCGGCACAGCTGTTCGGTCAGCGTGGTCTTGCCCACGCCCACGGGGCCACCGATGCCCACGCGCAGGGGGCCGTTCTTACTCATGGCTTTTGCTCATGTCTTGAATATCCTTACATCCATCGTCTCGTGCCGCATCGCGGCCAGATCGGCGGCAAAGGCGGCGCTGGAAATGTCGTCCAGTCCGGCGCCCGCCGCCTCGGCGGCCAGCGCTTCGATCAGCCCGTGCAAAGCGGCCAGCACCGCCTGCCCCTCGTTCTGGCCCAAGGGCACGAAGCGCACCGCCGCCGACACAAGGTTCGACGTAAACGCGTGCAGATACAGCCCCACCACCTGCACCACAGGCAGGCCCAAGCCCGCCGCCGCCTGCCCCAGCACCACCGGCAAAGGCCCCGCCGCAATCTTGGCCCCCGTCACCGCCGAAACCGCCCGCGCTAGCGCCGCCCCCTGTTCGCAGGTTTCCGACAGCCGCTCGGACGATGCCGCCAAGGCCCGCGCATGGGCGGCCAGCGCCCCGTGGTCGGCCCCCTCGCGCAAAGCCAAAGCCAGCAGAATCGCATCCTGCCGCCCCGCCCCGTGCCGCAAGATGCCGGACAGCCAGCGCTCCAGTTCGGCCCCGCTGCCAATGGTGCCATCACTCACCACCTGCTCCAGCCCGTGCGAAAAGGCATAGCCCCCCGTGGGAAAGGCGGGCGATAGCCATTGCACCAGCGTCAGCAATCCGCTCATTCGTCGGGCGCCTCGGGGTCATCCTCGACCCGCACCATGCCGCGATGCTGCACATGCAGCCCTGTCAGCGTGTGCGGCAGCGTCAGCACCGGCCCACGCAAATGGTCATGCGCTTGGGCCCCATGCCCGAATTCGTGCAGATGGTCATGCCCCATCGTGCGCCCGTGGCCGTAAGCCCCACCTTCGGGCGTAAAGGGCTCCATCGCATGGGTCACGGTCGCGCCCAGCTGCACCAGCATGGCCTTGAGCACATGGTCATCCCTGATCACCAGCCGCGCCGGTTCTATCTGGCAGGGGGTGTGGCGGTTGCCGATGTGCCATGCCAGCCGCGGCAGGTTCGCCCCCGTCACCACCAGCACAGGCTCTGCCGCCGCCGCCACCACGACCAGCCGCCCGTCAACCAGTTCAAACGCATCGCCCGCCGCCACGCTTGTTGTTTCGGGCAGATCGACCAGAAACCCGCGCCCCTCTTCGGTCATCAGCCGTTTGCGGCGCAGGAACCGTTCGTCATAGCCAAGCACGACTTGACCCAAGGGAACCTTTCCGCGCGCTTCGGGTTCCCGGATCAGGCGTTGGGCGGGGGGAAGGTCAGCCATCGGCATGAATCCTGCAAAGCAAAGTCAAATCCAACCTTAACCGCCATACCCCTAAAAGTCGCCCCGTCCGTTCACCCTTGCGTAACGATCCCGCCCCACACTGTGCCCCTATCCGAGGAGCCCGCCCATGCACCGCCTGTCCCCCGCCGACGAACTGGCCGAAATCCGCGCCGAAATCGCCCGCCTCAAACTGCGCGAGGCGCAGTTGCGCGACAGGCTGGTGAAATCGCCCCTCGCCACGCTGATCGGCCGCTATAACCGCGTCGAAATCAGCCACGCCGAAAGCGCGGTTTTCGACCCCGCGCTTCTGCCCGACCATATCCGCAACGATCCGGCCTATTGGCGCAACCGCAGCCAGACCATCGTGCATACCCTGCCGCTGGCGCCCAAAGCGGCCCCGCCCCGCCCCGGCTGGCCGATCCGCCGCGACACCGCCTTTGCCCCGCAGCCCGCGCATTAGAACAGGAAATACCGCTGGGCGAGCGGCAGTTCCCTCGCCGGTTCGCAGGTAAGCAGCACGCCATCCGCCCGCACCTCATAGGTTTCGGGGTTTACCTCGATATGGGGGGTGGCATCGTTCAGCTTCATGTCGCGCTTGCCGATGCCGCGGCAGCCTTCGACCGCCAGCGTTTCCTTGGCCGTGCCATAGCGGTGACGCACATCCGCCTCTTGCGCCGCCTGTGACACAAAGACCACCGCGTTGCGCTCGACGCTGCGCCCATAGGCCCCGAACATGGGGCGCGTGTAAACCGGCTGCGGCGTGGGGATAGATGCGTTGGGGTCGCCCATCTGCGCCACCACGATGCAGCCCCCTATCAGCACCATCTCGGGCTTGGCGCCGAAAAACGCGGGTGACCACAGCACCAGATCGGCGCGCTTGCCTTCCTCGATGCTGCCGATATGGCGGCTGATGCCATGGGCAATGGCAGGGTTGATCGTGTATTTCGCGATATAGCGGCGCACGCGGAAATTGTCGTTCTCGCCGGTCTCTTCGGCCAGCCGCCCGCGCTGGACCTTCATCTTATGCGCGGTCTGCCATGTGCGGGTGATGACCTCGCCCACCCGCCCCATCGCCTGACTGTCGGAACTGATGACCGAAAACGCCCCCATGTCATGCAGGATATCCTCGGCCGCGATCGTCTCGCGCCGGATGCGGCTTTCGGCAAAGGCCACATCTTCCGGCACCTTGCGGTCAAGGTGGTGGCACACCATCAGCATGTCGAGGTGTTCTTCGATCGTGTTGACCGTATAGGGCATGGTCGGGTTGGTGGAACTGGGCAGGATGTTCTGGCTGCCCACCACCTTGATGATATCGGGCGCATGCCCGCCCCCCGCGCCTTCGGTGTGGAAGGCATGGATCGTCCGCCCCCCGATGGCGGCAAGCGTGTTCTCGACAAAGCCGGATTCGTTAAGCGTATCGGTATGGATCATCACCTGCACATCCATCGCATCCGCCACCGTCAGGCAGCAATCGATGGCAGCAGGGGTCGTCCCCCAATCCTCGTGCAGTTTCAGGCAGGACGCCCCCGCCCGCACCTGTTCCTCGATAGCGGCGGGCAGCGAGGCATTGCCCTTGCCCGCAAAGGCCAAATTCATGGCAAAGGAATCCGCCGCCTGCATCATCCGTTCGATATGCCACGGCCCCGGTGTGCAGGTGGTGGCCAGCGTGCCATGCGCGGGCCCCGTGCCGCCGCCCAGCATGGTGGTAATGCCCGAATGCAGCGCATCGTCTATCTGCTGTGGCGCGATGAAATGGATATGGGCATCCATCCCGCCCGCCGTCAGGATACGCCCCTCGCCCGCGATCACTTCCGTCCCCGGCCCGATGATCACATCGACGCCGGGCTGCGTATCGGGGTTGCCCGCCTTGCCGATCTTGGCAATGCGCCCGTCGCGCAGGCCGACATCGGCCTTGTAGATGCCGGTCCAGTCCACGATCAGCGCATTGGTGATGACCGTATCCATCGCCCCTTCGGCGCGGGTGAGCTGGCCTTGCCCCATCCCGTCGCGAATGACCTTGCCGCCGCCGAACTTGACCTCGTCGCCATAGCGCAGCGCATTGGCCTGCCCGCTTGACCGTTCGGCAATCAGATCCCGCTCGACCTCGATGATCAGGTCGGTATCGCCCAAGCGGACACGGTCGCCCACTGTGGGGCCGTACATATCGGCATAGGTCGCCCTTGAAATCCGTGCTGGCATCGCGCCCCCCTTTGCGGTCAAAGACCGCCCATCACCTTGCCGTTGAACCCAAAGACCCGCCGCCCGCCCGACAGCGGCACCAGATAGACCTCGCGGCTTTGCCCCGGCTCGAAGCGCACCGCCGTGCCTGCCGGAATGTCCAGCCGCATCCCCCGCGCGGCCGCGCGGTCAAAGACCAGCCCCGCATTGGTTTCGGCGAAATGGTAATGGCTGCCCACCTGAACCGGGCGGTCGCCCGCATTGGCCACCATCAGCGTGACCACCGGCGCGCCCATATTCAACTCGATCTCGCCCTCGGCAGGGAAAATCTCGCCCGGGATCATTTCCGCACCCGTTGCAGGGCATAGGCCAGAACCGCCCCGATCACGCCCGCAATCATCCAGCCATAGCCCAGCCAGTGCGGATTGGGGTGAAAGCCAGGATGCGCCAGCGCGGGGGCTGCGACCAGAATGAACAGGGGGGCAAGATAACGCGCCATGTCAGGCTCCTTCAGCGGATGGGGTGGTGGACGGTGACAAGCTTGGTGCCATCGGGAAAGGTCGCCTCGACCTGCACCGAATGGATCATCGCGGGGATGCCTTCCATGCATTGCTCGGCGGTGATGACATGCGCGCCCGCCTGCATCAGATCGGCAACCGAACGCCCCTCGCGTGCGCCTTCGACCACGAAATCGGTGATCAGCGCAATCGCCTCGGGGTGGTTCAGCTTGACCCCCCGCGCCAGCCGCCCGCGTGCCACCATCGCGGCAAGGCTGACCAGCAGCTTGTCCTTTTCCCTCGGTGTTAGGTTCATCGCCTCATCTCCCCAACTGCCAGACCCGCGGCAAGGCCGCGCCCCGGCGCAAAACATGCAAGGCCCGCGCAATCTGCCGCCGCAGCGGCCATCCATCGGCGGCCATCATCCGGCAGGTCAACCGCCCGTCATAGGCAGACGCCGCGGCCGTAACCCCGTCGCCGTCCAGCACCGCCAGCAGCGGCGCCAGCAGATCGCCCGCGTCCCGCGCCACCATGACGACCGAGGCAAAGGCCCGCGCCCCGCCCAAAGTCACCGCCCCCGCCTGCAAGGCCGCCGCATCCAGCGCCAGCGGCTCCAGATGCACGGGGCTGCCCCCTGCCCAAATCTCGCGCCGGTCGCGGAACATCAGCCGCTCGACCGTCTCGCCCATCGCGGCACGGCCCAGCACCACCGCCTCCAGCGCAAGGCATCCCGCCCCGGCACATAGGTCGATCCGCGTCCGCCGCTCCAGATGGCTGGCATCGAACAGGATCGTTTCCTGCGGCAACCAGTCGATCCAGCCGCCTGCGCCGACCGTCAGCGCCACATCGACCCGCGCCGCACCCTGATTGCTGGCATAGGCGCGTTCCGCCGTCTGCGTGGTCGCCACCACCTTGCAGCCTTGGCCCAGCGCCACGCCATAAGACAGCCGATCCCCGCCCGTCAGCCCGCCCGACGTGTTCAGGAACACCACCTCAGGCACCGCGCCCACATGCGGCAAGATCGCCTTGGCCGACCCCGCCTGCCGCAGATCGCCCAACCGCATCCGCCCCGCATCGGCGCGGAACGAGACGAAGGCCTCGCCTCGGCTGCGCTGCATGGGGGAAAGGGGGGTCTGCGCGGTCATGCGCCAGCCAAAGCGGAAGCGTCACGCAGGCTCAACCACCCGCAGCGCGGCGCGGGGGGGCAAGCAGGGCCGAGCAGGTTGGACGCCTACGGAACGCGCTTGTTGCCTGAAAAGCGGGCAATTTCTGAAACCGCGGTTTTGGCTGTCGCGTCGCAGCGGGGGTTTCACACCCCCGCACCCCCGTGGAGTATTTGGACAAAGGTGAAGCACAAAGAAAAAGGCACCGGAGCTATGCACCGATGCCCTGATGTTTCGTTATGGCCGCGCTTACGCCTCGTCGGGCAGCACCCGCACCGCGCCCTTGTCGGCCGATGCCGCGAACAGGGCATAGGCTTTCAGGGCTTGCGACACCTTGCGCGGGCGCGGCTTGGCGGGTTTCCAGCCCAAGCGGTCCTGCTCGGCCCGCCGCGCGGCCAGTTCCGCATCGGAAATCCGCAGGTTGATGGTCCGTTCGGGGATATTGATGTCGATCATGTCGCCAGTCCGCACCAGCCCGATCGCGCCGCCCGAGGCCGCCTCGGGGCTGGCATGGCCGATCGACAGGCCCGAGGTGCCGCCCGAGAACCGGCCATCGGTCAACAGGGCGCAGACCTTGCCCAGCCCTTTCGATTTCAGATAGCTGGTGGGATAGAGCATTTCCTGCATGCCCGGCCCGCCCTTGGGCCCTTCATAGCGGATCACCACCACATCGCCCGCCTTGACCTCGTTGTTGAGGATGCCTGCCACCGCGTCATTCTGCGATTCATACACCTTGGCGGGGCCGGAAAAGACAAAGATCGATTCGTCCACGCCCGCCGTTTTCACGATGCAGCCGTCCAGCGCGATATTGCCCTTCAGCACCGCCAGACCGCCCTCTTTGGTAAAGGCATGCTCGACCGACCGGATCACGCCCTTTTCACGGTCAAGGTCCAGTTCCTTATAGCGTTTTTCCTGACTGAAGGCGGTGGCCGACCGCACATTGCCAGGGGCCGCCTTGAAGAACTGGCGCACGTTTTCATGGTTGGTGCGGCTGATATCCCAATGGTCAAGCGCCGCCCCCATCGTGGGCGAATGGACCGTCACACAATCACGGTTCAATAGCCCGCCCGCATCAAGCTGGCCAAGGATCGACATGATCCCGCCCGCGCGATGCACATCTTCCATATGCACATCCGACTTGGCCGGGGCCACCTTGCACAGGCAGGGCACGCGGCGCGACAGGTCGTCGATATCATCCTGATCGAAATCGATCCCGCCCTCATGCGCCGCGGCGAGGATGTGCAGGATGGTGTTGGTCGAACCACCCATGGCGATATCAAGCGCCATCGCATTCTCGAAGGCCTGCTTGTTGGCCACGTTGCGCGGCAGGATGCTGTCATCATTCTGTTCGTAATAGCGTTTCGCCAGATCGACGATCAGATGCCCCGCTTCCACGAACAGGCGCTTGCGGTCGGCATGGGTGGCAAGGGTCGAACCATTGCCGGGCAGCGACAGGCCCAAGGCCTCGGTCAGGCAGTTCATCGAATTGGCGGTGAACATGCCCGAGCATGACCCGCAGGTCGGGCAGGCGGCCTTTTCGATCTCTTCCACCTCGGCGTCGGAATAGCTTTCATCAGCCGCGACGACCATCGCATCGACCAGATCAAGCGCGATCTCCTTGCCCTTGATCACGGCCTTGCCCGCCTCCATCGGCCCGCCCGAGACAAAGACGACCGGAATGTTCAGCCGCATCGCCGCCATCAGCATGCCGGGGGTGATCTTGTCACAGTTCGAGATGCATACCATCGCATCGGCGCAATGGGCGTTGACCATGTATTCCACGCTGTCGGCAATGATCTCGCGCGAGGGGAGCGAGTAGAGCATCCCGTCATGGCCCATGGCGATGCCGTCATCGACGGCAATGGTGTTGAATTCCTTCGCCACGCCACCCGCCGCCTCGACCTCGCGCGCGACCATCTGGCCAAGGTCTTTCAGGTGCACATGGCCCGGCACGAACTGGGTGAACGAGTTGACGATGGCGATGATCGGCTTGCCGAAATCGCCGTCCTTCATGCCCGTTGCGCGCCACAGGCCGCGGGCGCCGGCCATGTTGCGGCCATGGGTGGTCGTGCGGGAACGGTAAACGGGCATCTGCGGCTCCTCGGGTCATGCGAAAACGGCTGGTGCCGATGTGGCACCGTGGCCGCAAAGGGTCAAGGTGCGGGGGTCAGAGAAGCCCGCGCCCGCTCAGGTTTTTCATCAGGGCCGATGTGCCGAATGTCCATTCCGGTGCTTCGGTCGCCAGCCGCACGGTATTGACCAGCCGCCCCAGTTCGGGCGCCGCAATTGTCACCACATCGCCCGGATGATGCGTGAACCCCTGCCCCGGCCCGTCGCGGTCTTGCACGGGGGCGAACATGGTGCCGCAATAGAGCATGAAGCCATCGGGGTATTGGTGATGCCGCCCCCGCGTCTGCGCCACCAGATCGGCGGGGTCGCGGGATATCTCGGCCATCGACGACCGCCCCGTCAGGGTGAAACCGTCCGTGCCCTGCACCGTCAGTGTCAGTTCCAGCTTTCGCACCGTATCAAGGCTGAAATCCCCGTCGAAGACGCGGATGAACGGGCCAACACTGGCGGCCGCGTTGTTGTCCTTGGCCTTGCCCAGCAGCAGCGCCGACCGCCCCTCGACATCACGCAGGTTAACATCATTGCCCAAGGTGGCCCCCACGATGCGGCCCGTGCTGTTCACGGCCAGCACCACCTCGGGTTCGGGGTTGTTCCATTTGCTGATCGGGTGCAGGCCCACCGATGCCCCATAGCCCACCGCCGCCATCGGCTGGGCCTTGGTGAACACCTCGGCATCCGGCCCGATGCCCACTTCCAGATATTGCGACCACAGCCCTTCGGCCTGCAACAGCCGCTTCACCTCGGCCGCCTGTGCCGACCCCGGCACCAGATTGCGAAGCGAGTCGCCAATCACCCCCGCCACCCGCGCCCGGATCGCCTCGGCACGGGTGGCATCGCCTGCTGCGCGTTCCTCGATCACCCGCTCGATCATCGATCGCGCAAAGGTCACGCCACAGGCCTTGACCGCCTGCAAATCATTGGGCGACAGCAGCCGCGTCACCTCGCCCGCAGGCTCGACGGAAGCCGCGGCGATCTCGTCCAGCGACCCGATATCAACCCCTGCAATCCCCGCCACAAAGCCCGCAATGTCGGCCTGTTCCAGCACATCGCGCATCGTCGGCGCGGCCTTGGTGGTGATATCGACCACGCGGCCCCCCCACAGCGTCACGACAGCAGGCCCGATACCCGCCCGCCACACACGCCCCAGAAACACCCCCGCCTCAGGCAGCCCGACCATCGCAATCCCCCCGAAAACTCCGCCCGTACCTTTGCCCGCCACGGGGCAAAGGGCAAGCTACGCCCGTGCCACCAGATGCCCGCCGCCGATATCGACCAAAGCCACCCGTTCCGGCCCCTTGCCGATATCATGCACGGGGCTTGGCACCTCGCCCGCCAGCCGCACGCCCGCCGCCCGTTTATGCGCGGGGTCGGGCACCGGCACCGCCTCGATCAGCCGCCGCGTATAGGCGTGCTGCGGGTTGCCGAACACCTGCGCCCGCGTTCCCATCTCAACGATCTGACCCAGATACATCACCGCCACCCGGTCCGAGATATTCTCGACCACCGCCATGTCATGGCTGATGAACAGGAACGCGATCCCGAACTCGGCCTGCAAGGCGCGCAGCAATTCCAGCACCCGCGCCTGAACCGAAACGTCCAGCGCCGACACGCTTTCATCGGCGATGATCAACTCGGGCTTCATGGCCAGCGCCCGCGCGATGCAGATGCGCTGCCGCTGCCCGCCCGAAAATTCATGCGGATAACGGTCAAGGCCATCTGCCCCCAACCCCACCCGCGCCATCAACTCGGCCGCCGCCGCCCGCTGTTCGGCCCGCGTTCCCACATCATGAATGACCAGCGGCTCGGCGATCAGATCCCCCACCGTCATGCGCGGGTCAAGCGCGGCCATCGGGTCCTGGAACACCATCTGCACCTTGCGGCGCAGCGCCTTTTGGCCCGCAGCGCCCAACCCTTCCAGCGATTGCCCCGCCACCTCGATCCGGCCCTGATGCGGAACGAGGCCGACAATCGCCTTGGCAATCGTCGATTTCCCGCAACCGCTTTCGCCCACCAGCGCGAATGTCTCGCCCCGCCGGATGTCGAACCCCACATGCTCGACCGCATGCACATTCTGCGTCACACGGCCCAGCAGCCCGCCCTTCAGCGGAAAGCGCACCACCACATCGCGCAAGGATGCCACCACATCCCCCGTCACCGCAGGCCGCGCAGCGCCCGCCCCCATGCGCGGCACCGCCGCCAGCAGATCGCGCGTGTATTGCGCCTGTGGCCGCGCGAACAGATCGGCTGTTGCGGCGGTTTCCACCTGCGTGCCGTCCTTCATCACGATCACGCGGTCGGCCATCTCGGCCACCACGCCCATATCGTGGGTAATCAGAATGATCGCGGTGCCCAGATCGCGCTGCAAATCGCGCAGCAGATCCAGCACCTCGCGCTGCACGGTCACATCCAGCGCCGTGGTGGGTTCATCCGCAATCAGCACCTCGGGCCGCAAAGCCAGCGCCATGGCAATCATCACCCGCTGGCGCATCCCCCCCGAAAGTTCATGCGGATATTGTTCCATCCGCCGCTCGGGCTGCGACAGGCGCACCGCCCGCAGCGCCTCCAACGCGCGCGCCCGCGCCTCCTTGCGCCCAACGGGTTCATGCGCCCGTATCGCCTCGACCAGTTGCGCCCCCACCGTCAGCACGGGGTTCAAACTCGTCATCGGTTCCTGAAAGATCATCGCGATCCGGTCACCGCGAAGCGACCGCATCCGCCCCTCGGGCAGCGTGGTCAACTCGACCCCGCCCAGCCGCACAGCCCCCCCCGTCACCCGCACCGCAGGCGGCGGCAACAGCCCCATGATGGCAAGCGAGGTGATCGATTTCCCCGACCCGGATTCCCCCGCAATCGCCAGCGTCTCGCCCCGCCGCAGGGTGAAGGACAGGTCACGCACCAAAGGCTTCAACCCCGCCTCGGTCCGCACCGAAACGCAAAGCCCCTCGACCGCCAGCACCGGAACATCCGGGGCCGCATTGGCCCCGGACAGTTTTTCAACCACGCTCATTCGAACACGCAGCGCGGGAAGTAGAAGCTGACCACCCAGTTCGGCATATCGACAATCTCGGAAATCCGCAGATCGCCGCAGGTCGAAACCAGCATATAGGCATCCACCGCCGCCATCTGGCGCGTGGCGCACAGGAAATCGACCATATTCGCCACCGCATCGCGGCTTGCCGCCATCAGGTCCGGCCCGATGCCGGTAGTGACCTCATACCCTTTGGCGTCCAGATGCCGCGTCACCGGCCCCGCCGTGGTGAAGCGCGGCGCCTTCAGGTTCGCGCCCTTCACCAGATCGAGCGTCAGCACCACATCCATGGGCGATTCAATGGCCGTCCCGCAGACCTCGCCATCGCCTTGCGCGGCATGGGTATCACCCACGCTGAACAGGGCACCCGCCACTTCCACGGGCAGGTAAAGCACGGTCCCCGCGTTCAGATCGCGGATATCAAGGTTCCCGCCCACACGCCGCGGCGGCACCACCGAATGAAGCCCCTTCTCGGCCAGCGCATTGCCGATGGTGCCGGCAAAGGGCTTCAACGGCACCCGCGCCACATCCGACCACAGCGCGGGCTGCATCGACACGGGGTCGTATTTCCAAACCTTCAGCGCCGCTTCCGTGAACTGGTCCGCCAGCAACCCGAAGCCCGGAATATTCGCCGTCCAGCCGAACCCCGCCCCGTCAAAGGCACGCGGCGCGAAGCTGTCAATCGTTACCTTGACCGCATCCCCCGGCTCTGCCCCTTCGATATAGATCGGTCCCGAGACGGGATTGATCTTGCCGAAATCAAGGCTCACCACATCGGCCACGGTCGACGACGGGCCAAGCTGGCCCGCCGAAGAATCGTTGCAGTGAAACAGGATGGTCGAACCCGGTTCCGCGCGCACCA
Organism: Rhodobacter sp.; assembly: GCA_027484985.1. GTDB lineage: Bacteria > Pseudomonadota > Alphaproteobacteria > Rhodobacterales > Rhodobacteraceae > Paragemmobacter. Next base: position 115,328 of record JAIXRW010000037.1, read on the forward strand.
CGGGGGCAAAGGAATTGTCCCAGCCGAAATGGTGCTGCGCGCCGTGGATCGTATAGTTGCAGTCCTTGCACATTTACTGCTTCACCCAGACATAGTCATAGTTCACCGGAATCGAGACCGGATCGACATACAGCGCATCCTCGCCGCCCATACGTTCGGACTTCATGGTGTAACGCTCTTCGTTGAACACCGGCACCCACGGCGCCTGCTCCATCACGCCCATATAGACATCGGACCACAGTTTCAGACGGTCCTCTGCCTTGGCGGGGTCGGCCATGCTGTCGGCCTCGGTCGCCTTGGCATCCAGGCCTTCGTCGCAGAACTTCGACCAGTTCCAGCCACCGTCACCGGCACCGGCGCAGCCAAGGATCGGGCCGTAAAAGTTCGACGGATCGGGGAAGTCGGCAATCCACGCCATGCCGCCCGACCACACCATGGGGGCCGTGCCCGCGCCACCGGCCTCGATCACGTTGGCCTGTGCCAGCGACTGGATATTCGCCTTGATGCCGATCGCCGCCAGATCCTGCTGGATCGCTTGGGCAATCCGCGGGTTCGGGTCGGTGTTCATGACGTAAAGATCGGTCTCGAACCCGTCCGCCAGCCCCGCATCGACCAGCAGCTTCTTGGCGCCTTCCACGTCATAGGCATAGCCCGCATAGTCCTTGGTGTAACCGGGCATGCTGGGCGGCAGCGGCTGGTTCGCCACCACGGCGCGGCCGTTGATGATCTGGACGATCCGGTCCTTGTTGATCGCCATGTTCACGGCTTTCCGCACCTCGACCTTGTCGAAGGGCGGGGTCTTCACGTTCAGCGTGATGTAACCCGTCTGCAACTGCCCGCCGATCACCACATGCGCGGCCTGCGCCGGATCGCCCATCACTTCCTGGAATTTCGCGGGCGGAATGCCGTCGCCGGGCACGTCAACCTCGCCATTCTGCAAACGCAGCAGCGCCACGACAGGCTCTTGACCCACCTCGAACACCACATTGTCAAGGAAGGGCACGCCCGGCCGCCAGTAATCGGCGTTCTTCTCAAACACCAGCCGCTGGCCCAGCGTCCATTCCGCCAGCTTGTAGGCCCCCGTCCCCACGGGCTTCTTGCCGAAATCGGCCCCCGCTTCATCCACCGCCTCTTTCGGCACAACGGACGCAAAGTTCAGCGCCATGACATGCAGGAAGGTGGCATCCGGACGGCTCAGCGTGATCTTCACCGTCAGCGGATCGACCACTTCCACACCCGAAAGCCCGTCAGGCCCCGCCTTGTCGAAACCGGCAATCGACCCGAAGAAGCCCGCACCCGGCGACTGGGTGGCAGGGTCCGTCACGCGGCCCAACGAATATTTCACATCTTCCGCCGTCATCTCGCGACCATTGTGGAACTTCACGCCCGCGCGCAGCTTGAACGTATAAACCAGCCCATCGGGCGAGATTTCATAGCTTTCCGCCAGACCGGGGCGCAGCACGGTGGTGCCGGGCACATAATCCATCAGCCCGTCGAACAGCGATTTGATCATCGACCAGTTCTGCCAGTCGTAACCGATGGCCGGATCAAGCGTGGCCACATCATCCTTGTAGGTCACCGTGATCGACCCGCCCGCCTTGGCAGCCGGATCGGGCGTATAGTCCTGCGCCGCGACCGGCAAGGCCAGCGTCAGCACCAGAGCGGTCGAGGTAAGCCATTTTTTCATCGTTTCTCTCTCCTGTTGGTGGACCAAAAACTGCCGCGCTACCGCAACCGGATGCGCGGATCGACAAAGGGGGCCAGAACATCGGCCAAAAGGTTGCCCAGCACGATGGCGCAGGCCGAAACCAGCGTGACCCCCATGATGATCGGAATATCGACGCGCTGGATCGCCTGCCACGCCAGCTGCCCGATGCCGGGCCAGCCAAAGACGCTTTCGACAACCACGATCCCGCCCATGAACACGCCGATATCGATGCCGATCATGGCAATGATCGGCAAAATCGCATTGGGCAGCGCATGGCGCAGCACCACGCGGCTTTGCGTCAGCCCCTTGGCCCGCGCGGTGCGAATGAAATCGGCCCGCAGCACGTCGATCATGCTCGACCGCATCATCCGGCTATACCACCCCGAGCCAAGGATCCCCAAGGTCAGCGCAGGCAGCACCAGATGCGCCCATGTCCCGTATCCGCCGATGGGAAACCACCCCAGCTTCACCGCAAAGACGTAAAGCAGCAGCAGGCTGACCACGAATTGCGGGGCGGACACGGTGACGAAGCTTGTCATCATCAGCGCCTGATCCGCCGCCCGCCCGCGCAACAGCGCCGCCGCGATCCCCATGCCCAAACCCAGCACCAGTTCCGCCGCGATCCCCGCCAGCATCAACTGCAACGTGGCCGGCAGGCGTGACGCGATAAGCTCGGCCACTTCGGTCTTTTGCAGATAGCTTCGCCCCAGATCGCCCTGCACCAGCCCCGCCAGATACCGCCCGTATTGCACCACGAAAGGCTGATCGAGCCCCAGTTGCGCCCTGATATTCTCGACCGTCGCCGCCGTGGCCGACCGGCCCGCAATCTGGCGCACCGGATCGGCGGGCAGCACGTAAAGCAGGAAGAAGGTGATGAAACTCACCCCCAGCAGGATCAGCACCGCCTGCACGATGCGCCGCAGAAAATACCTCGCCATCAGTCACGCCCCCGTTGCGTGGGGTCCAGCACATCGCGCAGCGCATCCCCCACAAGGTTGAAGGCAAGGGCCAGCAGGATGATCGCCGCCCCCGGAATGAACACCAGCCACGGTGCGGCCTGAAAATAGGTCTGGTTTTCAAAGATGATATTGCCCCAGCTTGGCGTCGGCGGCTGCACCCCCACCCCAAGGAAGGACAACGTCGCCTCCAAAAGCACCGTCGTCGAAATCCCCAGCGTGCCCCAGACGATGATGGTGGGCACCAGATGCGGCAGGATATGCCGGAACAAAATCCGCCCCGTCCCCGCGCCCAGCGTGCGCTCGGCCGCGATGAAATCGCGTTCCGCCAGCGATGTCGTCTCGGTATAGATCACCCGCGCCGTCTGCACCCAGTTCACCAGCGCGATCACCATCGCCACGATCCACAGCGACGGCTGGAAAATCGCCGCAAGGCATATCGCCAGCAACAGCGCCGGAAAGGCCATCATCAGATCGGTGAACCGCATCAGGACCGACCCGACCCAGCCCCTGAAATACCCCGCGACAATCCCCACCACCGTCCCGATCAGCAGCGCAAGGCCATTGGCCACCACGCCGATAATCAGGCTTGTCTGCGCGCCATACAAAATCCGCGTGAACAGGTCGCGCCCCAGCAGATCGGTCCCGAAGATGAATGTCGCATTGGGCGGCAGCGGTGCGCCTTCCAGCGTCAGCCCGTCGAACAGTTGCTCGTCCGGCTGGAACGGCGCGATCAGCGGCGCCAGCACCGCCCCCGCCACCACAACCGCAATCAGCACCAGCCCCACCAGCGCCATCTTGCGCTTCAAAAGCCGCGCCCATGGCCCCGCAGGGGCACGCGCATCAACCACGGTTCCGCCGGTCATCCTCGCCCCCTGCCATTCCTGCCACGACACGCGCCGCCGCATCCTCGAAACTCACCCGCCACGCCATCGCCATCTGCCGCAACTGCGCGTAAGCCTCGTCCTCGGTCTTGCCCCGCGCGGCCAAGGCCGCCACCGCCCGCACCACCGTCAACCGCTCGTCCAGACGCCGCCGCAAATCGGCTATTTCGACCGAAAGCGCGCGCTGTGCATCGAACGCATCCCGTGCGATCAGCAGCGCCGAATAGGCCCCGTTATCGCCCACGGGCTTCAGCAATTGCGCATGCGCCCCCGCCCGCAATGCCCATTCGATCCGACCCGGCGCTTCCGACCCGATCAGCGCGACCATCGGCATGGGCGACTGCCCCGCATCCCACGGGAATTGCTCGTCATGGCCCATATCGGCATCGAAGAACACGAAATCCGCGCCCAGCGCCTCGGGGCCCAGTTCCGGCCATGCCTGCACCACCCGCAACCCGATGGCCTGCAACTGCCGCGTCAGCGCCTGCACCGTGGGATGCGGGCGATGCAAGATCATCGCCGTGGCCCCGCCAAGGTTCTGGATGCGGATCGGGTGCTTCATGACACCACCCGCAAATTCGGCACCGCCGCCACCCGCCCCCGCGTCAGGTAAGGGTCACCCGCCACCGCCGCCTGTTCGCGGATCACGCGGAACGCCCCGCCCCGCACCTGCGCGATCAGCACGGGCAGTTCGGTATGGTGCGTCTTGGGGTCCACGACCGAGACCGCCCCTGCGAGCAGATCGGTGATCCCCGCTTCCGCGCGCCCGTGCAGCAGCCGCGCCAGTTCCCGCACCGCGGCAAAGGTCGCCGCCTCGTGCGACGATCCGAACCGACCACCCGGCCAGCCCGCCGCCCCGCGGAAATAGGGCCCCGCCGCCACCAGCCCCTCGGCCGCCTCGCCCAGCGCGGGCAATTCGCATTCCGTCAGGTTGCACGACAGCACGGGGCAGCGGTCGGCGCGGAAATGCGCGTCCTCGGCCCCCAGCCGCCGATAGGCCGCCAGAAACTCGTATGACGAAGGCCCGATCAGCGAATTGAGCACGAAATCGGGGCGCGAATGGCGGATCTCCTCGATCATCCGCGCCACATCGCGCGACCCGATCGGCAGATAGCGCTCGCCCGTCACCTCGCCGCCCGCCTGCACCACCACCTCTCGGGCAAGGCGGTTCATCTCCCATCCCCAGATATAGTTCGAACCCGTCAGATAGGCCCGCTTGCCATGCGCGGGAATGACCCAGTCAAGCAGCGGCAAAAGGTGCTGGTTCGGGCAGGCATGGGTATAGACCACATGGTCCGATGCCTCGAACCCCTCGTAGGGCACGGTGTACCACAGCGTGCCCCCGTGCTTTTCCAGCACCGGAATCACCTCTTTCCGGCTCCAGCTTGTCACGCAGCCCAGCACATGGCGCGCGCCCGTGTCGCGCAGGATTTCCTCGCATAGCGGCGCGTAGAGGTCCACATTCCCGCCCGGATCGCGCTCGACCGGCACAAAGCTCACATCCAGCGCGGGGTCGGCATTGACCATGGCAATGGCCGAAAGCGCCCCCGAACGGCAGGCTTCCGCGATCAGCGTATAGCTGCCCGACCGCGAGAAAATCAGCCCCAGTTCGATCCGCCGCTTCATTCCGCCCCGTTCCACCCCGTCAAATGCAAAAGGCCCCGACGCGAAAAGCGTTTCCGCTTCCTGCGTCATGGGGCCCGTGTGCCGCTTGGCTTTCCGCCGATGTGGAAAGACAGGTTAGGGGTATTGCCACAGGGGTCAAGGGCGTCCTGCACCAAAGACCGCCCCTGCCCTGACAATTGCCCGTTTTTCAGGCAGGATTGTCCGCGCCCTCAGCCCGCCGCAACCAGACGCTGCACCACCCGCAGCGCCACGGCCATATCCTGCACCGAAATCCATTCCAGCGGGCCGTGAATTTCCTGCATGCCGGTAAAGATGTTGGGCGTGGGCACCCCCATCTCGGTCAGGCGCGATCCGTCGGTTCCACCCCGCACCGGCCGCGATACCGGCACCACGCCTTCGGCCAGACAGGCGCGGCGGGCGCGTTCGACCGGCGTCATGTCGGTTTCCAGCCAATAGCGCATGTTGCGGTATTGCGGCCGGATTTCGCAGGTGATCACGGCGCGCGGCTCGCCCGCCTGCACCGCCGCGCAAACCGCCTGCAACAGCGCGCCCTTCGCCGCCAGCCCCTCGCGCTCGAAATCCCGCAGGATAAAGCGCAGCTCGGCCTCGGTATTGCTGCCAGTCATCTGGTAGCAATGCACGAACCCGTCGCGCCCGTCGGTGGTTTCGGGCGTCTGGCTGGCCAGCGGCAGCGCCGACAGGATCTTGGCCCCCAGATACAGCGCATTCACCAGCTTGCCGCGGGCATAGCCGGGATGGGCCGACACCCCCGTGATCCGCACCACCGCGCCATCGGCGGAAAAGGTCTCGTATTCGATATCGCCAACCGATCCGCCATCCAGCGTATAGGCAAAATCCGCGCCAAGATCGGCCGGCAACCGCGCATCCACCCCGCGCCCGATTTCCTCGTCGGGCGTAAAGGCCAGCCGCAGCGGCACATGGGCAATGTCGCGATGCGCCAGCAGATGCCGCGCCAGCGTCATCAGAATGGCAACCCCCGCCTTGTCATCGGCGCCCAGCAGCGTTGTTCCGCTGGCCGTCACGATGTCATGGCCCGTCTTGTCGGCCAGTTGCGGCGAAACGGCAGGGTTCAGCACCAGCCCCGGCGCATCGGCAAAGGCGATGTCGCCGCCATTATAGCCGCGATGCACCACAGGCTTGACGCCCGTGGCATGATAGGCGGGCGCCGTATCGACATGGGCCAGAAGCCCGATCACCGGCCCCGGCGCCGTGCCCGGAATTGTGGCCAGAACCGCGCCGTAATCGGTGATCCGCACATCGGCGGCACCCATCGCCGTCAGTTCCTCGGCCAACAGACGCGACAGCGTCAATTGGACCGGCGTGCTGGGGCTTGCCGCAGATGTCTCGTCGCTTTGCGTATCGATAGCGCAATAGCGCACCAGACGGTCCTCAAGCTCGGGGTCGAACATGCCTTATCCTTTGCGGCGCAGAATATAGATATCCATGATCCAGCCATGCGCCGCCCGCAAGCCTTCGCGCAAGGGCGGGATGGTCAGCGCCATTTCGGCAAGCGGCCCCTCGGCCAGCACTTCTTCGGCCATGCCGACATAGGCCCCCCACCAGATATGCACGCCTTGGGGCGGCAGGGTCACAAAGGAACATTCCCCGTCCAGCATGACCGCCAGCGTATCCACGCCCGCAGGCCAGCCATGATCGCGCAACTGCCGCCCCGTGGTCACGGTAAAGGGCGCGCCCACCTCGTTCACCGGAATGGCATGGCCAGCCGTCAGCACCTGAACCGAGGTGACACCGGGCACCACCGTCACCTTCGGTTTCGGGTCCAGCCGCGAAGCGATCCGCAGCGTGCTGTCATAAAGCGACGGATCGCCCCAGACCAGCAGCGCCACCCGCCGCACGGCCCCGCCCGCCCGCGCCACCGCCGCCACCCATTCGGCGGCAATCGCATCGTGCCAGGCATCCACCCCCGCCAGATACCCGCCCGACACATCGCGCTTGGGCATCGGAAAGGTCATCACCGGCACATCGGGCGCATGTTCGGCCAGCATCGCATGGCGCAATCCGGCAAGGTCCGATTTGTCCGGCCCCTTTTCGGGGATCAGGATCAGCCCCGCGCCGCGCATCGCCTTGATCGCCTGCAATGTCAGATGGTCGGGGTTCCCCGTGCCGATACCGATGAGCACCAGCTCTTCCATGACCCCTCCCCTTGGAACAGGGGGCCAAAGCCCCCCGCCCTTATGCTTCGTCACGGGCCAGAACCGACCCCGCAACCCATCCCAGAACCGACCACGCGACCAGCCCCACCCCCAGCACCCGCGCCGCAAAGGCGGCAGCCAGTTCGGGCGGCGCAACCCCGTGATATTCGTCCAGCGCGGGCGCGCCCACCACATGCGGCAGCGCCAGCGCAATCCCAGCCAGCACGAACAGCCACGGGCGCTTGCCATAGCCCAGCGCCAGCAGCCCCGCCGCCGTCAAAACAGCGGTCGCCCACCACCAGACCTGACGCGCGCCCAGATCGGCGGCAATCGTGCCCGGCAGTTCCGGCGCAAGGCCCATCGCGGGGGCCAGCTGGAATACGGCAAACCCGCCGACACCCCAAAGCAGCCCCTGCACCGCCCCGATCCGCGCCCCCGCCAGCCGCGCCGCCGCCATGCCCGCCACAAGGATCAACCCGTATGACACATAGATCAGCACCGTAAAGGCCACGGTCAGCACATCGCGCGACGCCGCAGGCGCGCCATGGTCATGCGCCCCGTGGTCATGCCCCGCTTCCGCATCCGCCCCATCCGCTTCGGCACCCTGCATCGCCGCATGGTCATGGCCGGCAGGCGCCGCAAAATGCGTCACCTCGCCCGCTTCGTACCGCTCGCCGGTCAGGATAAGGCCCTGCACAAACCAGAAATGCAGCAGGGCGGCAATCAGCCCTGCTGCAAAACCGGCGATCAACGCGCCGGTCAGCATCGATTTGAACATGCGTGTCTTAGTGGCAGGGGAAGCCGGTCGCGTGGCGCATGTCATGCGCCGCATCGTGCAGCGTGGCCGATTGCGCGTGACCGGCCACGAACATCAGCGCCACGCCGATTGCCATCACCGCCATGATCGAACCCGCAGCCTGCGCCAGCGAACCCGAGGATTTCTTGACCGAAGCCAGAACGTTCATCTTCATTCTCCCAGCCGTCACACCCGACGGCACGTGTTTCACCCTTGCAAGGTCGGTCTCCTGGCTCGCGGGTCGTCACAGCCTTCACCTTCCCATCCCCCTTGCAGGGAACAGTGGTCGTCGAAGGCCGCTCGCCGCTTACAGTCGCGGGGGCGGCTGGGGCCATGGGCGCCGTATTCGGTCCGCCCCTTCCCCATTCCCGTTTCAGCCCCTGTGCTTTGCACG
>JAIXRW010000061.1 GCA_027484985.1 Rhodobacter sp.
CACCTTTCCATCGCCTTCGTCGATTTCCTGCGCCCCGAGCTGAAATTCGACGGCCTCCCCGCCCTGATCACCCAGATGGACGCCGACTGCCGGAAGGCGCGCGAAATCCTCTCGGCGCTCTGACCGCCTCGCCTTGTCATCCCCGCGCAAGCGGGGACCTCCGTCAGGATTATCACCCCCCACCAGATCCCCGCTTGCGCGGGGATGACACACCGCGCCCCCCAACACCCCTGCCGCCAGCGTCAAAGCCCCCTTCCCTTCCGCCCGCCAAACAGGCACCTTGCCCGCATGACCGACACCCCGCGCCCCCGCTTCTGGGAAACCGTTCCCCTCACCAGGATGACCCCGCAGGAATGGGAGTCGCTCTGCGATGGCTGCGGCAAATGCTGCCTGAACAAGATCGAATACGAAGATACGGGCGAGGTCGAATACACCCGCGTCGCCTGCCGCCTGCTCGACGGCGCGACCTGCCGTTGCTCGCAATACCCGATCCGCCACCAGTTCGTGCCCGATTGCGTGGTGCTTACCCCGAAAACCCTGCCCAAGATCGCCTATTGGATGCCCGGCACCTGCGCCTACAAACGGCTGCACGAAGGCAAACCCCTGCCCGACTGGCACCCCCTGCTGACCGGCGATCCCGAAAGCACCCACAGCTCGGGCCATTCCATGCGCGGCCGCACCGTGCCGGAATACGAGGTCGATGAAGACGACTGGGACGATTACATCATCGAGGACCAGACCTGACCATGTTCTTCGCTTCCGACAACACCTCGGGCGCGCCGCCCGAAATCATGGCCGCGCTGCTGAACGCCAACGAAGGCTATGACCGCAGCTACGGCAATGACCGGCTCATGGCCGATGTCACCGCCCGCATCCGGCACATCTTCGAAGCACCCGAAGCGGCGATCTACCTTGTCGCCACCGGCACCGTTGCCAATGCCCTTGCCATCGCCACCCTGACCCCGCCTTGGGGCGCCGTGTTCTGCCACCGCCATGCCCATATCGAAATGGACGAATGCGGCGCGCCCGAATTTTACAGCGCAGGCGCCAAACTCGTTCTGGTGGACGGCCCCCATGGCAAGATGACACCCGATGCCCTAGCCCAAACCCTCGCCACCACCGGCGCCAGCGGCGTGCATGGCGTCCAGCGCGGCATGCTCTCGATCACCAACGTGACCGAGGCGGGCACCGTCTATACGCCCGCCGAAATCGCCTCCCTCACCAAACGCGCCAAGGCCCACAACCTGCCCTGCCACCTCGACGGCGCGCGCTTTGCCAATGCCCTCGTCACCCTCGGCTGCACGCCCGCCGAAATGACATGGAAATCAGGCATCGACGCCGTCTCTTTCGGCGGCACCAAGAACGGCCTTCTGGGGGTCGAGGCGGTGATCTTCTTCGATCCCGCCCATGCATGGGAATTCGAACTGCGCCGCAAACGCGCGGGGCACCTCTTCTCAAAACACCGCTTCCTCTCGGCCCAGATGGCGGCCTATCTCGAAAATGACCTCTGGCTCACCCTCGCCACCCGCGCCAATGCCATGGGCCAGCGCCTCGGCCAGGGCATCGCGGCGCTGAACAGCGCGGCGCTGACCCACCCGACCCAAGCCAACATGGTCTTTGCCAACTGGGAACGGGGCGGCCATGCCCGCCTGCAATCGGCAGGCGCCATCTATTACGACCTGCGCCCCCAACCCGATGGCCGCGAAACCGCCCGTATGGTCGCCTCGTGGAGCACGACCGAAGCAGACGTTGACCAGTTCCTCACCGCCCTGCGCGGCTGACCCTGCCCCTGCTTCACCTTTGCACAAATACTCTGGGGGTCCGGGGGTGAAACCCCCGGCGCCTACAGCTTGCCCGCCAGAAACAGGTCCAGATCCTCCAGCCGGTCCTGCCCCCAGAACTTCGCGCCCCCCGCCACAAAGAACGGCACGCCGAACACCCCCGCCGCCACCGCTTCTTCCAGATTGGCGCCATAGGTCTCGGCGGCCATCAGCATACCCCGATCCGCCACCTTCGGATCGAACCCAGCCGCCGCCAGCGCGTCCGCGATCACCTCGCCCTCGCCGATATCGCGGCCCTCGGCCCACATCGCCCGCCCGATTCCCTGCACGAATGCCGCCAGATCCCCGCCCCCCGCCGCCTGCGCCGCAATCAGCGCATAGGCGGCAGGCGCGGCATTGGGGCTGCGAAACACCGGATCGCCCAACACCACGCCCAGCTTCTTGGCCTGCCGCACGCGGTCCTCGGCGGCATAGGCATTGCGGCTCGGATGCCGCTCGTCCCGCACCTTGCCGCCCGTGCGCGGAAACAGCTGCGCCGCATCCAACGGCTTATAGACCAGCCGCACCCCGTGCTTTGCCGCAATCTCGGCCGGACGCCGCCCCGCCAGATAGACCCAAGGGCTTTGCACCGCCAGATAGTAGTCAATCTGCGTCATCTGCGGCCCCTGCGCTTGCCCCCGTGTTCCCATCAGCCTAACGCGGTGATAAGGCACGTCCAACCCGAATCCGAACCCAGCCGGAGCCCCCATGCCCGCCATCACCGAACCCAAACTGATTTCCGGCAACGCGAACCTGTCGCTGGCCAAATCCATCGCCCGCCGCATGTCGATGCATCGCGGCATGTCGGTCAACCTTGTCGATGCGCGGGTCGAACGCTTCAACGATCAGGAAATCTTTGTCGAGGTGTTCGAAAATGTGCGCGGCGAAGACATGTATGTCATCCAGCCCACCTCGAACCCCGCCAATGACAACCTGATGGAACTTCTCATCATGGTCGATGCCCTGCGCCGGTCCTCGGCCAGCCGCATCACCGCCGTGATCCCCTATTTCGGCTATGCCCGCCAAGACCGCCGCGCCAAGGCCCGCACGCCCATTTCCGCCAAACTGGTGGCCAACCTGATCGCCGAGGCGGGGGTTGACCGCGTCCTCACCCTCGACCTGCACGCCGCCCAGATTCAGGGCTTTTTCGACATCCCCGTCGATAACCTCTATGCCAGCCCCGTTTTCGCCCTCGACATCGAACACAATTTCAAGGGCCAGATGGATGACCTCATGGTCGTCTCGCCCGATGTGGGCGGCGTGGCCCGCGCCCGCGAACTGGCCAAACGCATCCACGCGCCGCTGTCCATCGTCGATAAACGCCGCGAAAAGGCGGGCGAAGTGGCGGAAATGACCGTGATCGGCAATGTCGCGGGCAAGAAATGCATCATCGTCGATGACATCTGCGACACCGCAGGCACGCTCTGCAAAGCGGCCGAGGTGCTGATGGAAAACGGCGCGACCGAGGTTCACTCCTACATCACCCACGGCGTCCTGTCCGGCCCCGCGGTGGACCGCATCACCAGATCGGTGATGAAATCGCTCGTCATCACCGACAGCATCGAACCCACCGAACAGGTCAAATCCGCGCCAAACATCCGCATCGTGCCCACCGCCCCGATGTTCGCCCAAGCCATCCTGAACATCTGGAACGGCACCTCGGTCTCGTCGCTTTTTGAAACCGACACCCTCGTTCCGATCTACGAAGGCATGTATCAGCGGCCCTGAGTCAGGGATCGACCAGCCCCGGCTGCACGAACAGGTGCGCCGGGGAGACAAAGGCCAGACGCCGGGCAATTCTGTCGTCATGCAAAGGCATCTCCCGGCCCATGACCGCACGGAATACGGCGCTGACGAAAGTGGAACAGATGAACGGCTCTCGCGCCCCGGCCGAGGCATGGATCGTCTGCACGAACATCCTGCCCATTTCGTAGGGGCTGCGCAGCTGGGTCCGCGCCTCGGCAATCAGTTGGCCCTCGAATGCATCGCGGCGGGCATGGTGCCATGTTCCCAGAACCACATCCCGTCCAAGCAGATAGCTTGCCGGTTCTTCCACACATCCCTGTCCGAATGTCGCATGAATGATCAGGCCGTCGCCCGCATACAGCGCGACATGCGATGCCGACATCGCTTTCTCGGGATACCCGGCGATACCCTGAATGTAACGGATAAACCCTGTTGGCCCGGATAGCAGGGCCATGCCAAACAGCACATCGCCCGGCCGAGCCTTTTCCAAAAGCCGCCGAAGGTCGGCGTCGGTCTGGCAATTCAGGCTGGCACGATGCGTCACTTGCAAAACGGGGATCACTGACCTTCTCGAACCACGGCACGCAAAACCAATCGGTCAGGCCACATGGGCCTCGCGCTTCGGTGCCTTGCGCTTGTCAACGCCCAGTCGCCGCAACTTGCGCAGCGCCTGCACTTGCGGCTTCACATCCATCTCTGCGGGCGCGATGTTCACAACGGTTCCGAAGGCCCCACCCTCGAACTGACACAACACCTTCTGGCCCACGGCCAAACCTTCGCTTCCGTCACGGTCCATGCGGAAATACGTTGATCCGAACTTCTCAGCCGCGAACCAGATGTCGAGATCACCATTGAGATAGCGATGGGTCACAACGCCAATCATTTCCTTGCTCTCCTCACAGCGTGTGTCGGGGCGGCTTCGAAATCTTCAGACCCACAAGACTAAAGATTATCCCTCTCACTCGGTTTTTCAACCTACTTCACCCCACATCCCACAATTCCTCGTCCCGCATCGGGCCGATGGCGGTCCAGTCCGCCCGCAGCCGTGCCACGCGCGTATCGCCCCATGTGCGAAACACCAGCTGGAACCCCGTCGCGGTAACCGCCTCGGCCGACAGGTCGGCGCGCATATTGGCCTTGTGGTCGGTATCCCACAGCGAAATCCCCACCATCACCGCCGGAACCGTCAGAAACCCTTCACGAAAGGTGATCATATGGCGGCTTTCGCGGTCGCCCTCGCCCGTCCACATCGGGCCATCATTCACATAATCGGAAAACAGCACACGGCTGCCCTGCTGGACGCCGATCGTTCCGGTTAGCAGCAATTTGGTCGGTTTTGATCCCATTCCTTCAACCTACCGCTGTATTCCGGCAAGAGAATGGCGCCAATTCATTAAAAAAGCCCCGCCAATCGGCGGGGCTCCAAAGTTTTGCCACAGGCGTTAACCGGTCACAGACCCGTTGCCACCCGCAACGCGGCCATGTCGGCGACCAGCTTGTCGCCGATATCCTTGTCCTCGGTCGCGGCGGCAGCCTCGCGGGCTTCGGCGGTCAGCGCGTCGAACAGCGCGGCATTCGCCTCTTCCAGCGGAACCGCCCGCTCGGCCAGCACCGAAACACCCGTCGCCGTGATTTCGGCAAAACCGCCGGTCACGACATAGGCCTTGGTCCCGTCCGTCCCCAGCGCCTTCAGAATACCGGGCCGCAGCGTGGTGATGGTGGGGGCATGCCCCTCCATCGCCGTCAGGTCGCCATCGGCGCCCGGAATCTGCACCTCGGTCGCGGAAACCGAGGCAAGCCTCCGTTCCGGCGAAACAAGGTCGAATTGCAGCGTGCCTGCCATGTCGCCCCCTTAGGCCGCAGCCGCGGCAAGACGCTGGGCTTTGGCAACCACTTCCTCGATGTCGCCAACCATATAGAAGGCGGCTTCGGGCAGGTGGTCATATTCGCCAGCCACAACCGCCTTGAACGAGGCGATGGTCTTTTCCAGCGGAACCTGCACGCCGTCCGAACCGGTGAACACCTTTGCCACGTCGAAGGGCTGGCTCAGGAAACGCTGGATCTTCCGCGCACGGGCCACCGTCAGCTTGTCCTCTTCCGACAGTTCGTCCATCCCAAGGATGGCGATGATGTCCTGAAGCGACTTGTAGCGCTGCAAGATGCCCTGCACCGAACGGGCCACGTTGTAGTGCTCTTCCCCGATAACCGCAGGGTCCAGCAGACGCGAGGTCGAATCGAGCGGGTCAACCGCCGGATAAATCCCCAGTTCCGAAATCGCACGCGACAACACCGTGGTGGCGTCAAGGTGCGCGAACGATGTCGCAGGCGCAGGGTCGGTCAGGTCGTCGGCAGGCACGTAAATCGCCTGCACGGACGTGATCGAACCCGCCTTGGTCGAGGTGATGCGTTCCTGCAACGCGCCCATGTCGGTCGCCAGCGTCGGCTGATAGCCCACGGCCGACGGGATACGACCCAGCAGCGCCGACACTTCCGAACCGGCTTGGGTAAAGCGGAAGATGTTGTCCACGAAGAACAGAACGTCCGTCCCCGACTGGTCGCGGAACTGTTCGGCCAGCGTCAGGCCGGTCAGCGCCACGCGGGCACGCGCCCCCGGGGGCTCGTTCATCTGGCCGTACACAAGCGCCACTTTGGACTCGGTCAGGTTATCCACCTTGATAACGCCCGATTCCATCATCTCGTGATACAGGTCGTTGCCTTCACGGGTCCGTTCACCCACACCGGCGAACACGGAATAGCCCGAGTGCACCTTGGCGATGTTGTTGATCAGTTCCATGATCAGAACGGTCTTGCCCACACCGGCGCCGCCGAACAGGCCGATCTTGCCGCCCTTGGCATAAGGCGCCAGCAGGTCGATCACCTTGATCCCCGTCACCAGAACCTGGCTTTCGGTCGCCTGCTCGCTGAACGACGGGGCCTTCTGGTGGATCGGGCGGTATTCGGTCGCGTTGACCGGGCCCTTTTCGTCCACCGGCTCGCCGATGACGTTCAGGATACGGCCCAGCGTCGCATCGCCCACCGGAACCGAGATCGGTGCGCCAAGGTCGGTCACGGGCGCGCCACGGACCAGACCTTCGGTCGCGTCCATGGCGATGGTGCGAACGGTATTCTCGCCCAGATGCTGCGCGACTTCCAGAACCAGACGCTTGCCGTTGTTGTCGGTTTCGAGGGCGTTCAGAATGGCCGGAAGGGCCCCTTCGAACTGGACGTCAACCACAGCGCCGATGACCTGCGTCACCTTGCCCGCCGCGGCAGCCGCTTTCGGTGCTTTTGCCATGTCGTTTCTCCGGTTCCTTAAAGCGCCTCGGCGCCCGAAATGATTTCGATAAGCTCTTTGGTGATCGCCGCCTGACGCGACCGGTTGTAGATGGTCGTGTACTTGGTGATCATCTCGCCGGCATTGCGCGTGGCGTTGTCCATCGCGCTCATCCGCGCACCCTGTTCGGATGCGCCATTTTCCAGCAGGGCGGTGAACACCTGCGTCGCCAGTCCGCGCGGCAGAAGATCGGCCAGAATGGCCTCTTCGCTCGGCTCGTAATCGTAAAGCGCCGTAACGGCAGCGCCGTCGAACTTGGCCGGAATCACCTGCTGCGCGGTCGGGATCTGGCTGATCACCGACTGGAAGCGGTTGAAGAACAGCGTGGCCACGTCGAACTCGCCGCCGTCGAAACGGGCGATGATATCCCGCGCGATGGCCTGCGCGTTCACATAACCCACCCGCTTCACGTCCGACAGGTCCACATGGCCCACGAAATGCGCGCCAAGGTCACGCTTCAGCGCCTCGCGGCCCTTTTTGCCGACGGTCAAAATCTTGACCGTCTTGCCAGCGGCCAGCAATTCCTGCGCGCGCAGACGGGCCAGCCGCGCGATGGTGCTGTTAAAGCCCCCGCACAGCCCGCGTTCCGCCGTCATCACCACCAGCAGATGCACCTTGTCCGAACCGGTCCCCGCCAACAGGCGCGGGGCCGATGCCGACGAACCCGCCGCAGCCGCCAGCCCCGCCATCACGGCATTCATCCGCTCGGCATAGGGGCGTGCAGCCTCGGCAGCATCCTGGGCCCGGCGGAGTTTGGCCGCCGAAACCATCTGCATCGCCTTGGTGATCTTGCGCGTGTTCTTCACGCTCGCGA